>QZIR01000034.1 GCA_003604975.1 Desulforudis sp.
CCCCTCCCGCCGGCAAGGGGCGCGCCATATACCGTGTAACCGTTTTCTAAGTGAGGATGCCCATGGCCAGCAAGGCCTACGACAAAAGCTTCCGCGAAGAAGTCTACGAGAAAGTGGACTCCGGGGAAGAGATAAAGCTCTGTATGCAGTGCGGAGTCTGCGGCATCACCTGCCCCCTGCGGGACGAGATGACCTACGGGCCCCGCCAGATTTGGTCCCTTATCCGGGCCGGCAAGCGCGAGGAGGTGATGAACAGCCCCGACATCATGCTCTGCACCTCCTGCTACGCCTGCAAGGTGCGCTGTCCGCGCGGGGTCAAGGTCATTGACGTGATGCACGGCCTGGCCCGCTACGCCCTGCAGCAGGGCATCGTGCCCCGCAAGGAGACCGCCAAGTTCGGCAAGGTCTTCTGGGACTGCATCGCCAAGACCGGCCGCATAGACGAGACCGACGTGCCCATGCGCTACAGCCTGACCGCCGGGCCCATCCATGGCCTCTTCAACGCCTTGGAGATGATGGACATCGGCCGGGCGCTCTTGTCCCACAAGCGCATGAAGTTCAAGCTGGGCCCCGGCATCCCTCCGGCCAAGAAGATCAAGGGCATCCGGGGCCTCAAGAAGATGCTCAAAAAGGCCGCGGCCCTGAGCCCGGGAAAGGAGAGCTGAGATGGACTACTTGCTGTATCCCGGATGCTCCCTGGAGGGCGGCGGCAGCCACTACCTGGTCAGCGTGGAGGCCGTGGCCAAGGCCCTGGGCCTGAACCTGACGGAGATCAAGGACTGGAACTGCTGCGGCGCCTCCATCCACTACGTGGGCGGCAGCGAGCTGCAGACCAAGGCCCTCAACGCCCGCAACCTGGCCCTGGCCCAGCAGCAGGGCGGGCACGACATCATCGCCCCCTGCTCCTCCTGCTACATCCAGATGATCAAGACCGCCCACGAGTTCGAGGAGGACCCCAAGCTGGCCGCCCAGCTCAACCAAATCCTGGCCGAGGCCGGCCTGAGCTACAGAGGCGGGGTCAAGGTGCGCCACGTGCTGGACGTGCTGTTCAACGACGTGGGCCTGGAGCGCATCCGCCAGGCGGTGACCAACCCCCTCACCGGCCTGAAGGTGGCCGCCTACTACGGCTGCCAGACCACGCGCCCCTACGGCGAGTACGACTCGGTGGAGGCCCCCAGCACCATGGACCAGATACTGGAGGCCCTGGGCGCCGAGGTGGTGCCCTTTGACAAGGGCGTCAAGTGCTGCGGCTCGGGCATCTTCTTCACCGAGATGGAGACCTGCGCCCGCCTGGTGGGCGACATCCTGGGCGCGGCCGAGGCCGGCGGGGCCCAGTTGATCAGCACCGCCTGCCCCATGTGCCAGATGAACCTGGAGATATACCAGAGCCGGGTGAACAAGATACTGCACACCGAATACGGCATGCCCATAGTATTCATCACCCAGCTCATGGCCCTGGCCTTTGGCTGCCAGTACGGCAAAGAGGCCGCCCTGGACCGGAACATCGTCTCGCCCAAGAGCGTGTTGCAGCCCTCCGCCGCGTGATTATCTTATAGGGCGTAGGACGTTTGCCCGCGCCTGGGGGTTGCGCCCCGGGCGCGGGCTGTTTAGAGCACACGCAAGCTCCCCAAAGGAGGCGAGCAATGAGCAACTTCGACCAGACCAAGACCACCTGCCCGCACTGTGGACAGAAGATGGAAAAGTGGGTTTCCCCGGCCGTGGAGTCCTGGGGCGGGGACTGTCTGTATATCTGCTTCAACGACGAGTGCGGCTATTACCAGCGGGGCTGGGACCACACCTTCAAGAAGATCGGCATCAAGGCCAGCTACCGGCACCGCTACGACCCCCACACCGGCCAGTGCGGACCCTTCCCGGTGAACACCCCCACCGCCGGCCGGGACTGCATCGTATCGGAATAACCCCGGCGGCCAGGGCGGAGCCTACATGGACCTGAGCAACATCGGACGCAACGACCCCTGCCCCTGCGGCAGCGGCAAGAAGTTCAAGCGCTGCCACCTGGGGCGGGAAAAAGACCTGATCCCGGACAAGCTCACCCAGGACCCGGCCCAAGTGGCCCTGGCCATCACCCGCCTGCCCGCCTGCGACCACCCCCGCGCCGCCAGCCTGGCCGCGGCCCTGAACCTCACCTCGCCGGCGGGCAAGCAACTGAGCATCAAGCTGGTGGACCTGGCCGCCTACGCCGGCCTGCAGGCCGGGGCCCAGGACGCCCCGCGGGCCGCCCGCGGCGGCGTGCTGATCAACCCGCAGAAGACCCGGGTCTTGGACCCGGAGCACCTGTACCTGGCGCTCAGCCCGGACGCGGACGACTCCACCATCCTGCACCAGTTGGCCCACGCCGCGGACTTGGTGGGCGGTTCCTCTTTGCCGCCGGGCCGGGCCGGGCAGATGGCCCAGGAGTCCCGGGTGCCGGTGGAGCTGTTGGAGCACTCCCAGGAGTTCGGCGACCAGCTCTTGGAGCTGGCCGAGCGCTTCCAGGTGGAGCTGGACGCCGAGGACGAGATCGTGGCCTTCCTGGCCCGGCGGCGCATGCTGCTGCCCGGCCGGCTCATCGCGGCGGGCAACGGCGCGGAGCTGGTGGCCGCGGCCGAGAAGACCATGCGCCTGCTGCAGGAGGCCAAGGAAGAGATCAACGCCCGCATCAAGGGCCGGGCAGGGTACGCGGGAAGATAGGCCGCGAAAAGGCAATTCGGCCTTCGGCGCAGGGGCGGGGTTATCCCCGCCCTTTTTCTGGCGGCGGCAAATCAACGGGAGGGGATGAACCCCTCCCTTATATCTTGATTAATCTAAAGCATAGCTGTCATCGCGAGGCGCGGCGGCCTCAGCGGTCCGCTGCGGCACTGCGGCCTTTCCCGCCGCGCCTCGCGATGACAGCTATGCTTTAGGCTTTTATTGTTTTGCGCCGGCCTGGCCGGGGCAGAGATTGCTTCGTCGCGGCTGAGGCCGCTCCTCGCAACGACACTCTGCCTCGTCGCGCGGGTGTAGGGGCGGGGTTTATCCCCGCCCTTCGGCCTTGCGCCCGTAGGAAAGGCGGGCGGGGGTAAACCCCGCCCCTACGAAAACCAAGATAAAACACCGCCCCAAAACCGGCCCCGCGGTTGGGGCCGGTCTTGTCTCTATGGCGCACCGCTCAGGCCAACGGCGGCGGCGGGGGCGGCAGCTCGCCGCGCTCATAGGCCTCGCGCGCGGCCTTGACCGGGATGCCCGCTTCGCAGGGCACTCCCACCTGGCACAGGCCGCAGCCATAGCCCGTGAAGTCGTAGGTCTTGGCCACGTACTCCCGGCTGGCCGCCAGGTGCAGGCGGCACTTTTCCTTGTCGTGGCCGGCCGGGGACAGGGCCCGCACCGGGCAGCGGTCTATGCACTTGCCGCAGGTGCCCTCGGCGAACCACAGGCAGTAGGCCCGGTGGTCGGCGTAGGGCCGGGGCGTGGGCGGGATGCTTATGCGGGCCACCACCGAGCCGGCGCGCATGGCCTTGCCCCGGGCGGTGATCAGCCCGTCGCAGAGCCCGAAGGTGCCCAGGCCGGCGGCGTGGGCCGCGTGGCGCTCGGACCAGGAGGAGGCGTAGGAGAAGCGCTGGGACTTGACGATGGCCCAGTTGGGCGCCAGCATGGGCGCCACCGCCGGGTGGCCGGCCTGCTCCAGGCTCTGCACCAGGTGCCGGCGCAGGGCCGCGTTGCATTCCTCGCCGTAGACTCTGATGCGGGCCCACTCCTCGGCCGGGTACTTCTTGGCCTGGCGGTTGGCCTTGCGCACCATCTCCCGCTGGGGCAGCACCCAGGAGATGACCGTCAGCTCCGAGGCCGGGGCCGGCGCGCCCGGCTGGTGCTGGTTGTACACCTCCCAGGGCGTCCAGTGGAAGGGGCCCACGTACTCCTTGTACTGCTGCCAGATGGGGTCCGCGCCGGCGGCGAAGCCCACCAGGGCGTCGTCCCAGGCCCGGTCCTGGGCCGGGTTGCGCATGTTGTTGGCCGGCGAGTCGGCCAGGAAGCTGGCGATGATCCCCCGCACCCAGGCCTGCGCGTCCGTTGCTTTCTTGGGCACCCGCCACCTCCTTGTTGCTTCGGCCTTGCGCGACACGAAGGCCGAGAGACAGCCCCGGCCCGGCGCTTAATCGGTCATCCCAAGATACAGCCTGGGCGGGCGGTCTTCAAGAGCCCCGGCGGCGGCTGCGCAGCGGACCGGACCCTTAGGGCTGGGCGCTCTTGGCCGCCTCGGACAGGGCGCCCTGGTTGATCAGCCCGGTGACCCGTTGCAGACGCGATTGGTATTGCGGCGTGCCGCGCAGCTTCTGGAGGCCGCCGGCTATCTGGCGCACCAGTCCGGCCTGCTCGCCGGCGGCCACCAGCACCAGGTAATCCTTGCCCAGCTTGGCCAGGGCGGCGATCACCAGGCCGTCCTCGCTGTCCTCGAACACCGCCGCGGCCTGGTCCTCCACGCCGAAGGGCGCCCGGGAGAAGTTGAAGGCCTTGGGGTCGGCGTTCATGGCTCGCACCTGGCCGGCGCCCTCCTCGCGCTCCAGGTCCACCTGGTAGATCATCACCCCGGAGGCGGGCAGCACCCGGTCCAGCTTGAAGGGCTGGCGGTTCTCCACCAGCAGGTAGCGCGACTCGCTGAGGGGGATCTTGATCCCCACGGTCTGGCCGCCCAGGGCCAGCGGCGCCAGGCGGGCCAGGGTGGTCCGGCCCTTGGGCGCGGCCTGCACCTGCTCCGGCCGGATGTAGCCCAGGCGGATCATGCTGAACAGGGAGAAGCCCGGCGAGGGCTTGCGAGGCTCCAGGAAGTGCTGGCTCATGATGTCCCAAGGGCCCATGTACACCGCGGCGTCGTGTATCTGGAACTTCTGGCGGGGCGTGCTCTGCAGCTCGAAGTCGTACAGGTCCTGGGCCAGCCGGGTGCCCCGGCTCACCCCGCCGATCGCGTGGGCCAGGTCGTGGGTCATGAAGCCCACCTGGAAGTTCTCGGCCATGACCACCACGCCCTTGTTGAAGACGCTGCCCCGCTTGGTCTCTATCCCCGCGTAGCGGGCGCGGCCCTGGCGCACCTTGCTGATCATGCCCGGGTTGGCGCAGTAGCAGATCATGCCGTAGCCCTGGCCGGGCCGGGTGAAGGCCCGGTGCACCACGGCCACCACGTCCTGCTGCAATATGGGCACCCCTTTCTCCTCTGCCAAGGAGAGGGCGTCGCGGACCAGCTTGTACACCCGCTCGGAGCTCACCTCGAAGTTGTAGGGGGCCACCCGGTAGGCCTCCACCGGCTCGGGCAGGGTGAAGGGGCCGCTGATGGTGCCTTGCAGCCGGGTCTGGCCGTAGGAAGCGGCCTCATACCAGCGCGCCGTCTTCTCGATGGCCCGGGCCCGGAGTTGCTCCAAGGTGAAGCGGGGCTTCACGTCCGGGAAGTCCACCACAATCACCAGATAGCGCAGGTCGCCCTTGGCCGAGTCCGAGACCAGGCCCAGCTTGGCGTCCAGGGGCGCGGCGGCCGCGGGCCCGGCCCAGATGGCGGCCAGCAACAGGGCGCCGATCACAGCGGCAAAGGTCTTGCTCATGTCTTTAAGCCTCCCGGAAATGGGTGACGGCGGCCGGCGGTTGCTGGGGGCAGGGTAAAAGCTTGATGCAGAATCCGGGATGCGGCGCGGTGTGCAGGGGCCGCCTGGTTGATCTGCCGTATGGTAGCGGCCCGAAGGCGGCCGGTCAAGCGGGCGGGGTGGCCCCGGGAGGCGGGCCGGAGGCCTCAGGCCTGCCGCAGGCTGAGCGTCGGCTCGCCGAACAGGGAAAAGCGCAGCCAGTCAAAGGCGAACTTGAGCAACTGCAGGTCGTTGCTCTGGATCAGCTCCAGGCGGGCGGGGTCCAGGTCTATGAGCCGGGTCAGGCGGCTGCCCGTAACGAACTGCTTGAACTGGTCCAGGTTGTAGCAGGCCATGAAGAACATCTGCATCTTCTTCTGGGCCTGGGCCGCGTCCGCGGCCGGGGCCTGGCGGGTGACCAGGGGCAGGAACAGGTCATTGGCCGCGTTGTAGGCCGCCAGCCCCTGGTCCTGGGTCCAGGCCGCGGGGGTCCAGCAGGGGCCCTGCTCGAAGCCGCGGCAGTGGGCCTCGCGCACCAGGAACCAGCCCTCCTCCTGCACGCCGGCGGCGCTGCCGCCCTTGGTGGCCCGGCCCAGGGGGTAGGTGCGGCAGGCCCCCGGGCGGTCCGCATACACCCCGCAGCCCTGGTCCGCGAGAAAAGGGCAGGTGCCTTCGGCGTCCTCGCGCATGGCCAGGCGGGGCAGGGGCCAGCCGTTCTGGCCGCTGGCCACCACCGTGTAGCGCTCGATGAAATCGCCGGACTCCAGGCCCAGGCGAGCCTTCAGGCGCAGCACGTCGTAGGGGGTGAGCACTAGGTTCAGGCGGCGGCAGCACTGGTTGAAGCAGGGCACGCCGGGGTGGCAGGCGAAGCAAAAGCCCTTTGGCCCCAGCTCCTGGAAGCGCGCGTCGTCCGGGGAGGGCAGCACTAACGGGCTTCCGCGGGCGCTTCCGGGGGCTGTTTGAGCTTCATGGTCTTCTGGCCGAACAGGCCGAAACGCACCCAGGCGAAGCCTAGGTCCAGCAGGGCCAGGTCGTCGGTCTTGGCCGCGAAGATGGTGTCCTCGTCCAGGTCGAAGCGCTCCAGGAAGCTGGAGTTGAGCACGAAGTCGCGGAAGCGGTCCAGGTCGTAAAGGGCCAGCAGGATCATCTGCTGGACCTTGGGGTTGTCCATTTCGCCCAGGTTCTGCATCCACTCGTGGCTCACCAGGGATTCATAGGAGCCGTCCATCTCCTTGGACTGGGTGGCGCCCTGGTCCATGAGCCACTCGCGCACCTTCCAGGGCTGGCCCTGGACCAGGCCGTGGCAGCGCTGGCCGGTGACCGCCACCTGGAAGCCGCCCAGGGCGTGCTCGTCCAGGGGGAACATGCGGCAGGCCCAGGGGCGGTGGGGGTAGATGGCGCAGCCGCCCGGCCCCACGAAAAAGCACTTCTTGTCGTGCTCATCGTCCATCCGGAACTGCACCAGGGGCAGAGCCTTGCGCGGCACCTGCACCAGGGAGGTGTACTTGTCCAGAAACTCGCTGGAGGTCAGACCCAGGGCCTTTTTCATGCGCAGCACGTCGTAAGGCGTGAGCATGATGTTCACGTCCCGGCAGCAGGAGGTGTAGCATCGCAGGCCCTTGTGGCAGGCAAAGGTAAAGTCGTCTTCCAGTTGCAACTGGGGGCGCTCGTCGCTCATGAAATCCCCTTATGGCCCGGCGGCGAAAGCCCGGGACGCCAAAGGCAAACTGCCTGTTTTTGTTTGGTGGTGGGGATTATGTACCAGCGCCTCCCAGGCGGGTCAATGCATTTGTGGGGGGCCTGGGCCGTGGGGCGATGGCTGGGCCGGGGGCGGCCCGCCTAGCCGTCTTCGTCGCTGCGCGGGGAGGGGGCCAGGCGCTCGGGCGAGCTGGTCAAGGCGCCCTGATCGCCGGCCTGGGCCGCGGGCTGGGGCCGGCGCTTGCTCTCCAACACCGCGGCCTCGCCCACGCTCAGGGCGAAGTCCGGGCAGAGCATTTCGCACAGGCCGCACTGGGTGCAGCGTTCGGGCTGGGCCAGAAAGGGGTAGCCCCACTGGTCGCGGCCGATGGCCTGCCGGGGGCAGAAGGCCTCGCAGTTGCCGCAACGCTTGCACCAGGCCGGGTAGAAGCTGACCTTATCCTGGGCCGGGGCAAGAGCCGCCCGGTCCCGGGCAAGGGCAGGGTCTTTCTTGCGCTTGGCCACGGGCCGCATCTCCTGGGCTCCGCCGCCGCCCGGCACGGTTGTTCTCAGGGGCCGGCCGCTGGTCGGCGGGCTTGGTGGGAGGCCTGTAAATAATATACAATGAACTCATACATGCGGGCGACAGATAAGGGTTTTTTCTTGGACTGCCAACTCCGGGGCCGTTTCTTGACACCCCCCAGGGGGCGTGGTAAAAACCAACCTCCGTCGTAGCGGGCCGTTAACTCAGATGGTAGAGTATCTGCCTTTTAAGCAGAGAGTCGCGTGTTCGAGTCACGCACGGCCCACCACGGATAAATAACGTCCCCATCGTCTAGCCAGGTCCAGGACACCGGCCTTTCACGCCGGCGACACGGGTTCAAATCCCGTTGGGGACGCCAGACGTATTACGGAAAGTCCTCGGCCGCTGTTTTTGGTGGTGCCGGGGCTTTTCTTTTTGGTGAAGACGGGTGGATGGTATTGGATGGTTAGCTTGTCGGGGTGGACGGTGATGGCTTTGATGAAGCAGGAGAGGAATTGATGTTTTTGCCGGGCAGGCGCTTCTGCGACGAAGGTTGCCAGGCTTTGCTTCAGGTTGGCGTATTCTTTCTTTGATAGGTGGTATTGTTGGGTGTCGGGTAGCCTGAAAAGCCTGTCCTCTGCTTCGAGGCGTTGCTTGATGGTTTGCTCCTCCTGCTGTTTCAGCTCTTCGAGCCTTTCCGCTACCAGGCCCATATTTAGCTTTCCGGATTCCAGGCCTTGGTAGTAGATGGTCTTTTTCTGGTCTAGTTCTTTTTGCTCCTTTGCCAGGCGGTTGGCTAAGGCCTGTAGGTGTTTTTTCTCGTCTTTGATACTTTCGTCTATGAGCACCTTGTATTTTTCAAGGTTGGCTTTCGAAAATATTTGGCCAGTGGTTGCTTTCAAGATGGCATCGTCTAAGGTGTCGCCTCGCAGGTTTCGGCTGCTGCAGGCTGCCTTGCCTTGTTTCATCTTGGTGCTGCAGCGGTAATAGGGATATTTGCCCCTGTAGTAGTCTCCTATGACATATGGTTGGCCGCATTTCCCGCAAAAAAGCAGGCCTGTAAGGATTTGGTTAGTATGTTTCCTGGGGGATTTGAACTTCCTTTTAGACATTTTCCCTTTTACAAAGTTAAATGTTTCATCGTCCACGATTTGGGGGACCTTTACGCTGACCCATTCTGATTTGTCTTTTTCCTCCCTGATGTGGACTCGTTTTCCAAGCTCTTTTCTCTTGCGGGTGTTGAAGTAATGGGTTCCTGAATAGCAGTGCTTACGAAGTATTTCTGATATGCTGCTTTTACCCCATTTATCTTTTATTCTTGGCTTATGCCCCTGCTTTTCCAGCTTGCTTATGATTTCGCCGTAGGTGTAGCCTTCTACGTGCATTTTATAGATTAATTTTACTGCTTCAGCCTCCCTGGGCTCTATCTCCCAAACCTTTTTAATTGTATTTCCGGCCGGCGTTGATACTACTTTATACCCGTATGGCGGTTTGCCTCCGCAATGGAAGCCTTGCTGTGCTGTTTGCTTAAGCCCGCGCATGCTTTCTTTGCTGAGTATTTCAGAATAATAGCTGTCTATAAGCTCTATCATCCCCTCCAAAATTCTGCCTTCCGGGCTGTCTTCAATTGGCTCTGATATGCTTATTACCCTGATGCCCTGTTTGGATAAAAGTTTTTTATATACTACGCTGTCAACCCTGTTGCGTGCGAATCTGCTTAATTTCCATACCAGGATAGAATTTATGCCGTGAGGATTGCCTTTGCATAGGCTTATCATTTCCTGGAATTGGGGGCGCTGGTCTGTAGTGGCAGATTCGGCCTCGTCTACGAATTCTTTTACAATGCGGATATTATGGTTTTTGGCGTAAGAGCGTATAAGCTCTAGCTGGGAAGGAATGCTAGTTCCCTTCTCTGCTTGGGACTCGGATGATACGCGGGCGTAGCCGTAAGCCTTGGCAAGCTGTTCTTTCATGGCTTTAGTCTAGCATACCTGCCGGGAAGGCGCGGAAAGGTTTTCGACTTTCGAATTCTGGCCTTATTCCCCAATATTAAAACCCAAATCATAGAACCTTTAAAGCCGAAGGCCATTCTTAGCAAAAAGCCATTAAAAATCATAAAAACAAACACTTAACCCAAAAAATAAAAAAATAAAACCTTTAGAGAAATAATCTTCCAGCCTTAACAGGGTCAAAACCCAGCAGATGACACTTCATAATAAAACGAGGCCAACTCATAACAACGTTTCCAAGGACTATTCCTTCCTGCCGTAGTATTTCAGCCAAGTCATTGTAATTTAAGCTTCTAACTGACGAAGCCACTTTACTTGAATTAAATCTTAACATTTTAATTAGACCTCCTATTGGTTTTTCACAGGGCAACCTTGTGAAACCAATAGGAGGGTGACCGACAAAATATTAAATAATAAAAACAGAAAACAGTGGCTTAAACCAAACAAATACCAACACACCAAACACAAAAAAATACATTACCCCTTATAAGAATAAAAAGGAACATATTTCGAATGATTCAAAAATTCCACCTTTATATCCCTGCAAAGAACTTCCCGGTGTTTCCTCAAACTACCAAGGCAGCGGTTAACACTAGTATTCGACGCCTGAACAGCCTTAGCAATCTCCTTGGCATTAAACCATTTAGGTTGATTACCCTTTAGAAATCTTATTATATCTTCCTGGCCCATTGTCTAGCCTCCTCAAGCCTTCCATCTTTGTTGGCTTGTAAGCCTTCTGCCACTCATAAAACACCTTGAACGCATTCCTGACATAATCATTCTTATCAAGGCACAAGTCTTCATCTGTAACACGCCTTGTAATGCCTTCTTCATCAGTCACCACATGCTCCAATAAATATTTAGAAGAGGAGGGCTCTACTTCTTCCTCCTCTTCCTCAAAAACCTCTTCTTCCCTTGGAACCTTTGAAACATCCAGCTTACTAAGCTTCAGCTCTTGCTGCAGCCTTTCAATTTCCAAAACAATAAGGCTGTAAGCTTCTATTATGTCTCCGAAGTCAACCTTGTTATTGGTAATCCTGCCAATATCCTGCAGCAAGTATTTCTGGTAAACCAAATCCTCTATATGTGACTCTAAGTCGTCAAATGATAAATGCTGGGAGCAGAGCGGGAATGACATTTTCAGCCACTCTCCGCCAGCTCATCAATACCAACTGTTTTTAGTTCCATCTCTGAAACTGCCTGGACGATATTTCTCAGGTCAGCCCAGGTAAGCCCGTTAATGCTGACCCTTTGGCCGCAAAACCTGGACTTGTCATTTTCATCCTGCTTCACTATTGTCTTGTTCAGGGAAAAGCTGTTAAAGCACTTGCCATCCCTATTAGTGTTTTCCCACAAGGCAAGGCCAATCTTCCCAAACCTGACCTTTTCTTTCGGCTGCTTAAATTCTTGCTTTTTCATTTTCTTCAAATACCTCCTAATTGGTTTTTTTGTACCTGAAGCTGCCACTTCAAGCAGGAGAGTCAAAAAAGCTTTCAGAAATTTTTTCGAAAGATTTTTGAAGCGAAACTGCGGGGTACGAAGAAAAAAACCAAGAAAGGAAGGGCAAAAGGAAATGAAAACAGAATATTAAAAGCAAAAAATGTTCGAGTCTGGTTTGCCTATGCTGGCATTGCCGCTAATCATTCAGGCTGATATCAAAATCTTCCTGCTTCACTACTGAGAGAAAATGGACGCTGGCATTTCTAACGCCACTTACTTCCCGGAGCATTTCCAAGAAATCTTGGCAGACCGGCATGTTCTTGAACAAGAGCTCTGCATACAAACCGCAATCACCTGAGAGCCTGAGCAGGGTGTTTAGGCTGGGACTGGACTGCAAAAACTCGATTGCTTCATGCCTCTTGTCCGCTCTTATGAAAACTCCTATTCTGAACGGGTAGCCGACCTTCTCAAAATCCACCAAGCAGGCATACCTCACCGGATTTGACCGCTCAAGCTTTGCCGCTATCTTGAAAACAGTAGAAAGCGGAATACCGGTATTTGCGGCTATGGCGGTGAAAGAAGCCCTGGAGTCCTTGCGAAGCTCATTTAACACCCTTCTTTCTCTGGCTTTCATATTCCTACTAGGGCAGGGTTGCTCAGGAAGGCTTCCCGCTTCAATTCCTCAATCACATAAAAAACACTCTTGCCCTTCAGACTCACCTGCTCCTCAACCCCTTCAATAAATTCCTCAACCTCTTTCATCCCAGGAAAAACTACCTCAACGCTGAAATCCCAGCCGTTGTTCACCTTGAACAGGGAGTTCACGCTCTTGCTCTTACGCAAGACTTCTCCCAGCTTAGCCCGGTCCTTCTTATGGGCAGACAGCAAAATCAAAGCCCTTGCCTGATAGCCAAGCAAGCCGAAATCCACCAGAGAAGCATTCTTCTTCAGAACGCCCTGCACCTGATAAGCCTTAATCTTGTCAAACAAGGTGCTCACAGGAATCCTCGTCGCCCTGCTCAACTTGGTCAGCTTAACCCTTGCATCCCGCCTCAAATGAGACAAAATCAACAAATCCCTTTCCAAATTTTTCATGTTACAAACCTCCTGAGAGCTTCATCTCAAATGTGAAACCCTCTCCACCAAGGGAAGAGGGTTGAGCCTAAAGGCAGTGTAACCAAAAAAGTTAAAAAATCGGCTACTAATTACGATAGGATGCGATAATGCAAAAAGCAAAAAGCCAAGTCATGGATATACAACCTAATATAATGGTAACATGTTGAAGCCGACAAAAACTAAAAGGAGGGCAAAACAAAATGAATCGGTATATGCAAGAATATTTATTTGAAAAGTACGAATTGGGGGAATCCCTCAGGAATATCGAAACTGGGATTCCACAAGAAGTGGATACAATACCAGAGGGCCAATTTCTCGAAGCCTCCGATGAGCAAATCGTAGAGCATCTTGAAAGCAGGCTGAGAATCGAGCCTATAACGTTATACGAAGACAAGGCGACGATGGAAGACTATGAAACAAAAGTAGACGTGGCCGGAGACCGACAGCGCTACATAAGGGAACATGGGCCATTTTATATTCCAGGCAGAGAAGTTAAAATATACATTCCTTACACCGGAGATAAAAAATTATGGCATACAAGGCCTAGCTCACATTTTATGGTCTTGCCGACAGGCTACGCAGAAGAAAACCAGTTGATAATCACAATAGTGAAGCCACATGATGCGAACAAAGGATCTTTTAAAGAAGAGTTTGATAGAAATATGGACCTCATTAAAAAATATCTAGAAAACCAAAAGCAAGAAATTGATCCATTTAATTACCAATTAAAGCAAAAAATAGAAAATGCCGTAAAAGCGAGGAGAGAAAGAATTGAAAGGCACAGCGGTCTTACAAAAGTAATAGGTATCCCTTTAAGAAGAAAAAATGGTGTTCCGGACATAGAAAAAATAAAATTGGAAAGAAACATAATTAAGCCACTTCCAAAGCCATCAAGAAAAGGTTCCCAACCAGAGCCAGGAATTACCGAACAACAATATGAAGACATCTTAAGCCTAATAAGGCACCAGGGAAGGTCTTTCGAACAGGCACCAAAAACGTACGCAATACATGATGAAGAGGAACTACGAAACATAATGCTTGCAAATCTCAACAGCATCTATCAAGGGGAAGCAAACAGCGAAGCCTTCAGGGCGGCAGGGAAGACGGACATAAAAATTGAAGCAAAAGACAGGTCAGCATTCGTTGCAGAAGGCAAAGTCTGGACAGGGAGTAAAAGAGCAGGAGAAGCAATAGACCAGCTACTGAGCTATACCACCTGGCGAGACTGTAAGTCAGCACTAATCATGTTCAACAAGAATGTAGCAAATTTCTCAGACATTCAAGTAAAGCTGCCTGCAGCGCTTCAAAGACATAAACTATATAAGCGGGAAATATCCTGCCAATACCAAGGTGAATGGCGTTACATTTTCAGAAGCCAAGATGATGATAACAAAGAGATTACAGTACATGTATTTTTATTTAATATGTATGCGGGTAAGTGATAAATAAAATCAAGGTAGCCGCTTGAGCAACTGGTTGCATCGAGTATGTATTTTGGTTATATAATACTTGCATTTATCTTTTTGGGTTTTATTCATGCTAGCGATTTCATCATTGATTTCCGGGTCGGTAATGAACTTTTGAAAATCTGACACTCTTCTTAAAAGCCTATTGTCCGCGCCTTTTGCTACAGCGATTTCATAGGCCTCTTCAAAGCTTTTCTGGCCGTTAACAAAATTTGGTAAGGCCTTCTTCTTGTCTCTGGCAATTACGGTAAGTTTATCTCTGATATCAGCAGCCTTTGCAAGTTTTCCGCGTTTTATATCTTTCACAATTAATTCATCTAGATCTGGGTGTTCAGCACGTGCTTTCTTAATGGGGTTTGATTTTAGGTATTCATCGTAGTAGCTCCAATGCGAAATATCCTTATCATCCTTTTTGACCATAAAATCGTAGACGCGGATGAGATAATTTACCCTCTTGGGCGTGAGGCCTAGCTCTGCTGCCATTTGAGAAGAGTCTATGCTGTGGACTTTATTTCTTCGCCAGAGATATCCAGCTTGCTCGAAGGGAGCCCAGTCTTTCCGGCCGATAATGTGGTATTCGCCAAGAAGAGCAAAGACCACTGACTCTTCTACTTCAGGCGGGAGGACATCGCATTTAATTTTTGCCCATTTGGTGCCGTCTTTCCTAGCAAGTGCCCGGTAGGCAGCAAGGCGGCTGTTGCCCTCAAGGACCTCACTAGTGCCGCCATGTACGATGATGGGGTCAGTTATTCCTCCATTGGCCTTAATAGACTGGATAAGCTGCCTTACATGGTCCATTCTCAGCAGCCTATCTTCGATCTCGGCTTGGGTGGGGCGCGAATCCCCTGTGTATACCATCGAGTAGATGCGCGGGTTCTCAGAATAGTATCTGATGTCGCTGATATTTTTCCAGCAGCGCTCTACTTCGATCTCTTTGCCCCTAATTGTTATGGTATGTGCGGCGGGCATTGTTTGTCCCTCGACACTTGCGGGTTATAGGTTAAGAATTCCGTCTAGAATCTGTTTATAGGAATAGGTCATCTGAGACCTGAAATAGTCGAGCGAAATATCCCCTTGGGCGAGCTGCGCCGAAAGGTGTTTTTCCTTGAGAAGCACGTCAACCCATTCATCTATTGAATCCTTCATCATAAGGAGGTTGACGTTGCATTCTCTTTCTTGAGAGATCCTGTGAATTCTATCCTGGGACTGCAAATAGTCATCAAGGCTAAGGCTTCTATCGAAGTAGATTATATTGTTGGCAGCTGTAAGTGTTAGCCCTTCTTTCGCAGAGGCTGGTGTGGCAATCAATAGTGGGCATTCATCCAGCTTGAGGAAATTGGCTATAGACCTGTATCTAGCCTCGATAGGCATTTTCCCGTGGATTTTTTTGGGGTGAAAATCCTTAAGGTTTTTGACAAGCCATTCAACATTAGCAATGAAAGATGTCCAAATTATGCATTTTTCTTTGCGCCTGGCAATATCAGAAAGCAAATCCTGAAGCGGCTCGTATTTGCCAGGAATTAAGGTATAAGAAAGGTCGAACAAGAAAGGGTTTGAAGCGGCTTGGACCAGGCGGGTGAGCCGCTTCAGAACGCTTTCCGAAATATCCTCTATTAGGCTGCCATCTTTTAAAAAAACAGCCTTGTATTCTTCTCTTATGCGGCGATAGATGTCAAATTGCCGGGGTTCCCAGTCTGTAAGAATATAAGAATATTTTTTGGCTGGAAGCTCAATCACTCCACTATCTTTGGTTTCACGAACAGAGAAGCCTCTAACTTTCTTATATATGCCGGATACGCTTGATTCAAAGCTTTCTCTAGAATCCAAATTTTCAGCAACGTCTGCGGATAGGTCTGTATTTTTCTTAAATGCCTTGAAGTCTTTTCCAAGCGCTTTTCCAAGGTCTAGGAAATAAATTTGACCCCACATGTCATAAGGGCGGTTAGATGAAGGTGTTCCGGTGAGGATCACTCTTCTTTCAAACAAGGGGGCGAGCTCATAGAAGGCTTTGCTCAAGGCGCTATCAGGATTCTTTATTTTTGTAGACTCATCGAGGATGACACCGACAGGGCGGGTCTTAAGGAACAGCTCAAATCTCTTAAGCTCGGATTTGATAACCTCATATGATGTCAGGATGAGTCGGGCGGCGCTGTTAAAAACAAAATAGTTCTTTTTTCTGTCTTGTGCCAGCAGGTGTGGCTTTAAATAAGTATGGTTCTCTACTTCAAGTCTCCAGTTGGGAACCAGGCTTTTTTTCGCCACCACCAAGACAGTATCAACAATTTTCTGCTCAAGCCAATACAGAAATAGGTCTATTGCAATCTTGGTCTTGCCTAAGCCTTGCTCATGAAAAATTGCTGCATATTCGAGGTTGCGTATTTCATCAAGTGCTTTAGCCTGAAAATCAAAAGCACTGTGTTTCGCTAGCAGAACAGGCTCCTTAAGCAGTTTAATCTTGCTTTTACTCATAGCACAAAACATTCCCCTAAGTCATCGACAACAACAGATTTGGCAGAAGTAAAACCATGCTTAGAAGCGGTGAGATTGATAAGGTTTCTAGCCCTTGCAATATAGGGCCAGGGTACAGCAAGGACAAAGACTGCGGAAGGGGTCTCGTTGCAATAGGCTAAGTAGTTCACCAATTGCTCTTTTGTATGTGGGCGTTCTAAATCTTTTGGAGTCTTGGCTTCGCCGATAACCTGCTCATATTTATCTGTGTTTTTTATAAATACATCAGGTATTGAGCCATTTATCTGCTGGGGAACTTCTACCTTGCCGCTGACGTCATTAGCCCTGTGAATAAAAATAAACGGTCCCAAGCTGAAGCCACATTTAATTTTCGCCCATTCAACTATTTTATCCGCCAGGTTACAATGCTGCCTGGACTCACTCATTAGTCTTCTAAGTCGCCCAGGAGAGATTCCAGGTGCTCCTTCGCGTCATAAAGGTCAGCCCTGTCATCTTCCGCAGTAGCGCCGCGAAGGCGCATAAGGTCATCATAGGGCAGGGAGCCAATCTTTCTGGCTAGCTCTCGGGCAAGCTGAACAATTGAAGCACTTGACAAAGCCTGTTCAGTATCTGGAGCATCAAGAACTTTTAATGCTTCCTGTGCGCCCTCTCTTAGAAAAATTTCCCTAGCCTGGTCATCCCTTAGTATTGGAGGCAGCTTTCGTGCAGTCCACAAGGGGTAAATTAGGTCATCCTTGATCCAGTTAGAAAAATCGGTTTTATCAAAGCCAGCGTCGAGAATCGCCTTTGTAATATTGCTTTTTTGGAGCTCCACAAAGCCGCTGAACCGGGAAGGGTCAAACTCGTCATCACTGTCCAGTATGGGCCGGTAATATTTCTCCATATCCTGATAGGCAGAGATGTACCTATGGACCTCCTGCTGCTTTCCTCCGCAATACTCTATTATCTGCTCAATAGTAAGATATCTTTCATGATACAAATGGTTGAGGTACTTAGCCTTGGAATAGGGCTCCCATGGGCGAGGGCCAACCAGGTGAGCCTGAAGCCTTATAGAATGTATCTCCTCGTCTGGGAGGTCATCGTATAGGATTGCAGGTATGGAATCCCAGTTTCCAGGGACGCCAGCTTCCCTCAATTCCCTGAAAATCTGGGCTCTCGTGTTGCCCTCGATTACAACTAAATCGCCGTTCTTTTCCCGGTTGACAATGATAGGAGTTATAAGCCCTCCCTGGGTCTTTATGGAGGATTTCAGGCTGAAGTAAGTGGTGTAGTTCTCCCCCTCGCCGCTGCTGTCCCCGCTGCCGAGCGCCAAGGCGATTTGTTCAGCTGGCACGTCCTTGCCATGTATTTCAATCAGGCGGGCTATGCGCGGGTTCCGGTAGTCAAGCTTTAAGCCGTCTATCGGAAGAAGCCCATAAGCTGGCGTCGGAGTTAGTGGCATAGTAATCCCCCCTATACGGCAGGGTAAGCGAGATATTATGAACGGCGTGATGCGCCGGCCTGTTACCCAGCCAAGATAGCTGCCAACACGGGGATCATCGCATATGCCATGGGATTTTTGCAATGATGCAAGTGCAAAGGGACAGTACGCCCTTCGCCCTAAGGCGGATAAGGGCCTAAAAAACAATTAGAAACTCGTTAGTCGTCGGGAAAACTTTTGATAATTGATTGGAGTTTTGGGCACTCCTTGCAGTGTATAAGGAGCTTTTGCAGCACGTCGCCTGCATGAGCATCCTTGGCATTATTAACGCTTGCTTCTCTTTTAGACTTACTGTCAGGCGTTACAATTCTAAGCTGAGACTGTTTCCGAGAGCTCAGCCTAATTTCCTTTGAAATCTGCAGGCCTATTTCCTTTTCTACGCCGTTATAGAAATAGCTCTTAAACTTATTGTCAACGAAGTCATCCCTTCTGCTGTTAGGGATCAGTTCTGATGATTCAATGTGAATCTCTCCAGGGATGTAACTGTTAAACCTAGCCTCTCTGAAGCAACCATCAAGCAGATGGTTATCACCTATCATGATGTTTCCGGACCTCACCCTTATCCCAGAACAGTCGTCTCCCCTGGTGATGCTTCCTAAAAGCTCTTCCCTTTTACCAAACCAGCCCACCCCTATAATCTCGCCTTTTGGTTCTTTAATATCAAAGAATTGGATGCCAACTAGCCGGTCCAGCCCTCCTTTGGTTACGCGCACGTAATCTTTATATGGCTTAAAGATAGGCTTGCCGTTAAGGAGAAGATTATAGCGGCGATAATGGGACAAGTTGTTTTCAAGGTGTTTTTCGACAGCATCGGCAAACCTGAACAGGTCAGGGTCAAAAGGTACAGGAGCGGCTTGGCTTAAAAACCGCTCCACTCTCGTGATATCAAAAAGGTAGTCGCGGAAGCTTGAGACGCCTTCCAGCGTCACCTCAAAGTAGCTGCCCTTTTTCTCCTTTTTATTCTCACTGCTAAAAGAAGTAATGCGGCCAAGGACTTGAGAGAGTGAGAATCTTTTTTTTTGTCGCTCGCCAATTATCTTCCGCAGGCTGATGCAGTCCCACTCCTGCACGGATTCGATAGCTTCACCCTCGGCCTTGGTCCTGAATACAGCCCTGTCACTGAAGGCGATCCCTCCAAGCCGCCCGATACCCCTAAATCCCCGCAGCTGATGGCCTGCCTTGTTGCTGCTGCCGATGCTGCAGAGCACTTCTTCGGCAAAGGCAGAGGGAATGCCCTGCCCATTATCCCGGATCACGATACGCTTCTCGAAAGGGTTCAGGTCTATCTTTATTTCGGCAGAGGATGCCATGGAGCCCTGATGGGCCAAGTCAATGGAATCGACACTGTTCTGAATGTACTCCCTGAGGATGGCCAGCGGGTCGTTATACATGCCGGAAGTGATGTTCTCTAAAAGGAACATCCCAGTTTTGAAGCGGCTTCTTTTCCTGGGCTGCCCAGCCATGGTAGGAAAACCTTTCTGCTATGCTCGAAACAGAGCCAACGACTTAGTCTCCCAGTCAAAAGGAAGATAGTATTGAAGCAGCCTTTTAAGTTTAGAATTCTTCGTCTTGGCGATCGCCTTCTTTAAGGCTGCCCGAGTCCGGTTCTGATTCAAGACAGCCAGTAGCTCTGCTTTTTCGTTTGCAGTGAAGCTCTCAAACTTCCTGACCCACTCCAATTCTTCAGTGCCAGGCTCCCTGCCACGGGTCATTAGGATGCCCTCGGGCATGTGAAGAATTCTGTGGAACTCCTCAGAGGACTCACCAAAGGCCCTGTAGAAAAATTCGCTGCCGGGCATGACAATGCCTTTGGTTACATTCAAAATCCTCTGAATGCTGCGTATAAAATGCCAGTTCCAATTCGGCTCATTAACGTAAAGCCTGTCCTTTGAATAGACAGGGATGTATTTCATAGGGAAACTATAAATCTTTAAGCCGAACTCTTGGTTTAAGTCGATATTAATCTTTAGCCGTTGCCAAAGGTCATCAGGAGTGTCTTCGTAGTTGTAAAGTATGTAATTCGAAAGGTTCCGGATGCCATACTTGGCCGCAAGCCGGACTTTGTCTACGTATATGTTTTTGAGCTTGATATGGTCAAATGCAATTCTTAAAGGATTTATACAAATCTTGGAAAGGAGTTTAAAGTGCCACTCTTTCATCAGCCTGGCATCAGTCCCTTGGTTAAAATCGACGTGCCGCAAACGAATATTCTGGAACTTGGCACCCTTTTCGAACCCGAGGTCCAAAATATCAGTTATTATTTGCTTAAACTTTTTAGAAGCTAATATGTTATTATCGAACAGGACCAAATCCTTCTTCTCACCATAAAGCTCTTCAATTTTTTTTACATAAGGTATCAGTCCACGATACTCGACAAACTTTGGCTCAAGCTTAGGCACGCCACAAAATTTACATTTATTAACGCAGCCTCTTGTAGAATAGCCAAAATAGCTGTCAAGTAACGTATACTTCTCTTGGGTGCCATTAAAAAGCTCATAGTCTGGAATCAGGTCATCAACAATTAAGTCATTATCGTCATCAAGGCTTGCTGGCTTATTTAAGATGCCAGGGATAGGGCGAATACCAGTCTGTCGCCAAAGTTCCTCAGCCATAAGGCTGGCCATAATGCCGCCAACAAAAAGCCTGGAAGTGTCGCCGTGTAGCAAGTCCTTGTAGGCTAAAATATCACTGACGGTAAGCTGCCAATGGTAAGTAAAAAGGGTGGTGATGTAGACCCTATCCCAAAATTCAAATCGGACACTCTTGCTATACCCTTTGACAAATCGGACATTGTCCCCGAGAAGCTTGTGATAAGCAGAAATCTTCATAAGCCCCAAGGGCGGGAACTTTGTAGGGTACTTGGGCTCTACAAGGAGTACGTGACGGGGCATAGAGCACACCACGGGTGAGGGTCCACAGCAAGTCTAGCAGCAACAGGCCTCGAAGTCAATCTGAACCATACGCTAGCTTTTGCAAGGATACAAGAACAAATCTTCATTCTTAAAGAATGAAGCAGGCTCCGTACAGGCAACCAATCATAATGTAAATAGCATTATAAATTAGCAAGTTGGCCTAAAATAGTGGTAGCTGGCGCAGCCAAGACTTCGGTTCCTGGTGGACAGTAGGCTATCGGCCAGAAAGAAACCTGTGGTATATACACATCTATTGGCTGAAGTTGTCTCTTTTTGACTATCAGGCAGGGGAGGGGACCATTTGTGGCACACATGACTACCGCAGAAGAATTAAAGCCAAATCTGCTCAGAGGCCCGCGTTCTTACTTTACTGACCTTGACCCAAAGGACCAGGGCTACAATCAGGATGAAGTACTTAGAAAATTAAAACTTCAATTATTAACGAAAGACAAAATTGTTATAGCAGCATCCTCCCTTTTTCATAACATAGGCTTGACACTCTTTATGAAGGATGAGGGGCTGACGAAATGCCTCCAACGAGGAATAATTGTTCCAGCCATTCGCAATCAATTTAATTCGGTAGATGGATTTTTTGAATCTAAGCAGCAAGAAGGATACTCTCCTAATTCTAAATCTTTTTTTTCAAACCATGTCAAACAGTTCGTCTCTTGGAATTTAAACGAAAATACGAAGTGGTTCCACCGTACTTTTGTGAATAATCTTCGGGATGACAACTCAATATTACGGAAACAAACACAGCTTCCCTCTGAGCAAGTTAACGCATTTATCCAATGCATAGAAGGGTTACTTAAGCAACGCATACCTAATGAAAGATTTCTTCGAAGGGAAGACATTGAAGTTTGCGCTAAAAAATTTGGATATGATATATATGCATATCTGATAAATTTTGCCAACCTGATATATCGTCTGTCTGGAGCAAGGGTTGTTAACTCAGAGGGCCACTTTCCACAGTCCAACCTTGTTAAGTTAGGCATCGCAGGTAATGATTATTTGCTTTCAGATACCAGAGTATTTTGGGAACTATTTATTGAGGCAGCCATATCAAATTTGAGTATGATTGCTAAGTTAACGCCTTCGCGCTTGGACTCATTATCCATAAAAGATGTATTAAAAATAAGAGAGGGCCTATTTGATTACGCTTTCTCAACAACATTTGATTCTCTTATGAGGCAAGTAAAAGATCAAGCAGAAATACACGATCCGGAACGCTTACTAATGAAGCAAGAAGAAATCAGTACCATTTCTGAAAAACTAGGCAAAATATTAAGAGAGAGAATCAGCTCGGAACTTAAAGCGAGCAGTATAATTGATAAAATGGAAGGTATTTTTCAACTGGCAAGCGTTTTTGAACTGTTTACTGGAGGATTTATCATAGGTACTGTAGGAGCTTTGAAGTCAATTCCAGAAATTACATCAGTATTTTCGCCTCGCTTAGCTGAAGCAATTAAGAGTCGCATCGAAACCGCACAAAGAATAATTTACAGTAAGACAGAATGGCACCCACGCCAGAAAAAAGCTTTATTACATGGATATAAAGCTTTACTCGATTTTGGATTTCCGGATGGAATATAAACTGGAATTTTACATTTGGAAAAAAATGAGAGTCGGGACGTGTGCTTGGTAAAATCAATTCGAAAAAGTTAAAATTCGAAAGCATTTCATTGCCGCTGACTTTAATGACTAAGGCAGTTTACAATACTAATTCCGCCGTTTATCAACACATATTGCCGTATTATACGTTGTGCTTCATTTATTATAATCTGTCTCAATTTATCAATATGTTTTATAGAATCGTCACTTTGTATTGACTCTATTATATTGTTGCTATCGCTGGTTGCATATAAAATAGCGTCAAGCATTAAAATATCATTATGTTTTAATCGAAAATATATTTCATTCGCAACGGGCAACTGTTGAAAATTATTGCTATAAAAACGTCCTAGCGCAACGATATTTTTTAGTAAATAATAGACAGGCCATATACTTTTTTGAGCTGATGTAAGTTTTTCAACAATAAAGCCTATATCCTTATTGATGTATTCATATTTTATTTCGATCGAATCATCTTTATTAACAGTCTTAACATTGTACTTTTCTAATTGTAATTGGTACTGACTTCCTTTTATAACCTTTAAACATGAAATCGGGTTTGGCACAAAATCATCATAAACATTTGTTGGTATTAGTTGCGCTAACTTAAGGAAATTTAGATTTTCTTCAATTTCTTTAACCTTTTTCATCAGAGGGTCGAACATAATCCAACCAGCAGCAACTTGAATCCCGATTTGTCTTATTGCAAGTATTGCATTCATATTTTGTTTAACTGTAATACCTTTATTATATCGTTTGAGTTGGCAATTGTTTCCCGATTCAATGCCAATATATACTTGATCAAGGCCAGCCAGTTTTAATATTTTAAGCGCTTTCAATTTAGTGTGGTTATAATTGAACTTATAATAATCGCTTCTTAATACCACATCATCCGTGCGCAAAGCAAGGTCAAAAGAAAATCTATCATTACATTTTTTAAGTTGTTGCGATAATGACAACATAGAATGCGCAAATAATATTAAGTCATCAGAATTATCATGAAAAAATTCTTCGTCTGTAAATCGAATGTGCCGTATACCAAAACTTAACAAACTATTAATCTCAGAAAATACAACACTAAGCTTCTTTTTACTCCATCTATAACAGCCACCATTGGGTAAAATTGAACAAAACGAACACCCAATTTGTTTTCCCTTCCTTCTGCATCCGGAACTGCGTTCAATCCATATCTCCTCATAGTTATTAGGCGAGTAATAAGAAAAAAAACCATCCCAGTCTGCTTTAGGGCATTCATTTAAATTAAAAAAATGATTCTTTGTTAGATGAATATAACCATTTTTAACATAGGCTATATTGGGTATTTTATCAATCATTATGTTATTACGAAAAACCATATCCGTAAGGCTTTGTAACGTGTGTTCACCGCGACCTATACAACAAAAAGTATTATTATAATTATTTAAAAGACTTGAATGTCCGTAAGTTGGTGTGATGCCTCCTAAAATTACAACCGAATCGAGATTTGTACGAAATATAATATCTAAAATATCATAAGAAAGCGGTTCAGATCCTGGTTTGAGGCTAATACCGATGAGGTCGGGTTTTTGTTGCTTAATTAAATCGATTATTTTTTCTTTATTATGTTCAATTTGCGTATCAATATAATTTATTACTACTTTGTTTTTATATATATGTTTTAAATAGCCACCAAGCGAAATAATACCTAACGGTGTGGTTCTTAAAGGATATTGAGTTGACTCAATATTAACTAAACAAATTTTTACCTTTGATATAAACATTACAATTTTACGCGCTGTGAGTGATCCTCTTAACTTTAGATGCAAGCTTCCAATAGTGAAATAGAAGTGGGTCAACGCCAAACAAATCTGTTAACAAGTGAGCAGTATGTTCCGCTAATGATTTTGGTATGATTTCTGCTGAAGCTTGCAAAGATATTCCGAGTTCTGGATTAATCAATGCCAAAAAACCTCCAGCCAAAATAGTACTTACTTTTAATCCGATATGAGTTAGGCGCACACTTTTATTAGTAAAACTTTTTGATTTTTCACACAAACTATTTACGATGTCCTCTATGTTAACATCATCTTTAACCAAACGGGTATTTTTAATGTCGATTACCTTTGCCAAAATAGATTGCTGTACATATTCATACTGCTCAGGCACTTTTTTTTCATGTGATTTCATGATTTGCATAACATCAATATTATTCGGTATTGATAGTTTTAAATTGTCAATTAACACTTCTTCTATTTTATTTGAGTATTCTCTTATCGTCTTTCGTTCGTTTGCGTGAAAATCCATTAAAAAATTGTAAGGATGGCCAAACAGTCCTTGTGTGATCGGATGAATAATTATCTTATGAAGATAAAAAAAACGTCTCATCGTTTCTATAATTGTTTTGTCATCATTACTTTTACATCTTACAACTTCTCTCATAAAATCTGGGCCCATTACTGAGCACAATGCTGCATATCTCTTAATATTCTTTAAAACTAAACGCTCAGGAGTGATGTTTCCTAACCTCTCATACGGCTCTAACAAAGTTATTGGCCATTTTCTTTGTGAAATCGCTGGATGTTTGGCAGCTTCTTTAAGATAATCATCATACCCTCCTTTGGATAGGAAAGTATAAAATATTCTATCCCTGATTTCATAAGAAGGAGGTCGTCTGTCACGGCTTTTTAAAATTGGTTGTAGGTATTGAATATCTTTATATAATTCCGGATCTTGAATGGACACCTGTACAATGCCTGCGTCGAGTAGATATATCAAATTGTCAATATTAATTCCCACCAGTTTTTCACAATTATTTTTATCCGGAATCGGGAATAGTTCGGTTATCGTTTTTTTATGAAGAAAAGCTGGTATATCTAATCGACCACTTTCTCGGTAAGCATATGCCTTAACATGCTTAAGCTTGTCTTTATAAAGATATTTAATAAAGTCTCTTATATTTAAACTTTTCTTGACGCTTTTTAAATATTCTTGGGCCATAGAAGTAGCTAATTCTTTCTCCTCCTCTTTATATCGAGAATAAAAATTCATCGGAATTTCCTCGTTAGTGATTAAATTTATAAATTATATGTATGCCAAATATTTGTGGCCTCTTTACTTAAAAATTTGTCAGTTGTAACCAGCTCAAACGTGTCAATATAAAATTTACCAAATTTATCTTTTCTACTTTTTTCTATTTGGTGGATCAAATTTTCACTAACAATTGTTGTAAACCTTATAATATTTGCAAAAACAATAAAAGGTTTAGGCAAAATAATTCTTTTTGCAATGTTTGGATGATATGCATATTTACGCAAATTATTTCTAAGAATATTCCTAATGCCGGATATCGCCCCATTAAAATCAAAAAGCTGTACAAATACTGTCGTGGGGAAAACATTCAAACCCTTTGCGACTATTTCTATAGGGCCATGCCTATTTAGTGAAGAATTAATTTTATCGGATAAAGCAAGAATATCTTCGTCATTTAAAAGAGAAGGTGTGCGAAGAAAAGGTGTGCAGTTTATAATTGTAAAATGAATATCAGAAGGTGGGTAAAAATAATGCTCTGGAAATTGTTCGGATAATTTAGTTAATCTTTCGTAAAAATGATTATTTAATTTACTGCCAATCCTAACAACAGTTGTTAAAGTTCTATTCAAACCGTCATGAGTATTTTGAATCGTCGTGTCAATATTCCCACCATGGTTTTTAATCTGGTTCGAAAACTTTGACCAAATCGCGGAAAATTCGTTTTCAATAATATTTTGGTGATGCATTCTTGGCTCCTTTATTTGGAGATATTTGAGCAAGTGTTTAATATTCTATATAATAGATTAAACACCTTTAAATAATTTCTATTTTAGCAAAGTACATATCAAAATAATGATTAATATAAAAAGAAATAATAACGACACGTTTGCTAAAAATATAAAATAAAAATTGATTTATGTCAAGGCAAAAAACCAGTGAGAATTTTAAATTCTATATTTATAGCGGTTGCTGAAATAATAAATGGATATATAAGGTTTTTGTATTTATTGATAGCTTTTCTGTTTGGGGCAACAATAATAATATTATCACAGCCAACATCTAAATCCTTCTCAATATTTTCAATCAAATTATCTGGCGTTAGCTCGACCTCAACGGCTACCCGTTTTCCGTCTTGTGTGAAGCCTACGTCTACGTTTTTGGAGCCGTATAGTTTTTCAATTTCTGCCTTATAGCCTTGGTCCTCGTAATATTTTTTGATGGTGTGCTGCCAGAATTTGTGCTTGAAGCTTCCTTTGCCTTTGATTTCGACTTTGTCCATTGAGGCAAATTTTTTGCCTTTGTCAGTGATTTCGTACAGGACCCGAGTGCTTCTACCTCTGCCAAGGCCTATCCTGTGGATGATGACAAACTCTCTGGCTACAAGCTCTTTGAAAAACTTGTCAGTTGTTGAGGAGGAAGAGGGCAGACCTAGCATTTGGATTCTGGTTTTTTGGTCAATGAATGGATGGTCGCGGATATTTGTCAGGATCTTAATCAGGATGTTGCCTTCGATGGCTTCTTTTCGCTGGGTCTCTTCTTTTCTCGCCTCTCTGGTTTCCGCGCGACGCATATCTTCTGCTTTTTGCTGGGCATGCTTTATCAGCTTATATTCTGTCCTAGGAATAAGCTTATGGCCCAGCTTTTCTAATAAGGGCTGCATAAATCCTGTTAATTCTTTTGTGCTCAGGCTCTTATGAAATTGGGCGGGAATTATTTGGATGACGAAGGGAGCCTGCCAGCGTCCATTGAGCTTCACGATTGCCTCAAAGACTTGGTTGGCCTTGTCTGACTCAAGGGCACGGCAAATGTCTGCCTGTTCCTGTTTCAATCCCATTGCCCGGCTCATTTCAAGAATGTTGGCTCCTCCGCTCTGGGACATGCAGATGACTGTGTAAACATTTGCCTTGATGCTGTCTGCCAATTCAGTCGGCATCTGGTCGGCAACTACCAGGCCTTCTCCGAACTCCCTTATCATGGATGTAAACTGGGCGATTTCGGCAACTCCAAGCTCTTTGGTAAATTCTCTTTTCTTGGAATATGCTGATTTGGCTTCGTCGAACAGGAACACATGCTTGAGCCCGCTGCGCTGCTCATTGGAAAGCCTGTATTGGAAAACGTAGCGGAGAATTATGGTAAGGAGGAAGGACTGGTTTTCAGCCAGCATGCCTTGAAGCTCGAAAACAACATTTTGCTCCAGAAGTTCTTCGATTGGAAAACCTTGGTCGCAGTCCAGCAAATTTTTTAGGGAAAGGAGGCATTCGCTGACGCGGTTATGTGCTGACTCAAAAAATCCTGCTTCCCGGCCATACTTCCTTTCAAGCTTGTGGCCTTCCAGGCTTTCCAGCAGGTCCAGCATTGTTGGGAAGACCTTGCCTCCGTCAATAACGCCGTATTCCCTGTAAAGCTTGTCAACATGCTCGAAGATTACAGCTTTAGACCCGGACAGTAGCCAGTAGGACTGGCAAAACACGTTGATGAAGGCCTGCATCCATATTTCAGGGTCAGTCCCTTTTGGCGGCCGTAAGGGGTTGAAGCGGAAGTTCTTCCAGTCAAAAACCAAAACTTTGTTAGACCTGGCAAGGTGCCTGTAGTCCTGCTTGAAGTCAAAAGCCCAGAAAGGGATTTTGTAGCTTAACAAGTGGGCGATGATGAGGTAGATGAGTGTTGTCTTTCCAGAGCCTGCCCTGCCAGTAATAAGCGTGTGCTCTCCAAGCTCGTCGAGGTTCAGCCCGAATGGCACGCCTGTCTGCCTTACTTTTCCAAGCCTGACCTGGCCGTCAACGTCATTGGCGGAAGGGTTGGGGGTGAAAGGGTCTGGGCACAGCATGTCGCCAAGGCGCTTGCCAAACCTTGCTAAGAGGTCTTCGTCCAAAGCCCTTGCTACCTTCTTGCCTTGAAAACCTTGCCCCGGCCGGATGCCTTTCTTTGGCTCTCAGCGTGCTGCCGCTCCCATTCCAGTGATCTTGCCCAGTAACAGCGGACAATTGGTTAAGCGATCATTTTGTGTTCATAGGCCAACGGGCTGATGTGTCCGTTGGCACTGTGCCTCCTGGT
>QZIR01000045.1 GCA_003604975.1 Desulforudis sp.
CTGGGACACGCTTCCAAAGGAAGAGGCGGCAGCATAGTGATGAGCAGGATGCCACTTAAGGATCACAGAAAGCTGTCCAACGAACCCCGACCACCTCTAATATCGGAATTGGTAGGCGCATATTATCAATTTCAGATAACTACTAATAAAAAGCGATTATCCAAGGAGTGGATTAAGTGCAGATTCTCGATAGTTGCCAAACTCGCCAGAACCTATTATTTAAATTAAAGTCAGCTGCAAGAATATATGCAGGAAAAATGATTGGACTTATGGTTGCAGCCTTACCAGCTTCTATAAAGGAACCCCTAAAGAAGACTGAGATTGGTGAATCCTTCAATTGGTTACTTCACAGGGTAATGAAGTTTAGACAGCCTCAGACCTTCACCATTCAAAAAGGCCCTCTAGAGGGATTGAATATAGTAACGTTTCTAGATTGCTATGAGCAGTACGTGCTTGGAAGATATGAGCTGGAATTGCTAGAAGTTTTGGAGGAAATTCTAAGTAGTGGTATGACAGCAATTGATATTGGAGCACATCACGGATACCTTTCGCTATTTATTTTACGAAACGTGGGCTCAGAAGGAAGAGTCTTCGCTTTTGAGGCATTGCAGCAGAACTCGGAAATGCTGCAAGAGACAATGAGGCTAAACCAAATAGATAACATAGAAGTAGTATCAATAGCGGTATCTAGTATCTCTGGAAGCGTTGAGCTGTTTGAGAGTGATTCATCAGCCAAGAACTATATTTCAGATAGATCATTCGGTAAAGAATCCTCCGTTGAAGTTGCTTCAATCACACTTGACGAATATTTTGAAAATCATTATACCAATTCAATCGATCTCGTTAAAATCGACGTTGAAGGTCATGAAATCGAGGTTTTTTCTGGTATGAAGAATATTTTATCAAAGTACCATCCAGTAATAATATGCGAATTCCATGATAGTAGTCTCTTCCATATCGGGAAGGATTATTTACGAGAATATGGATATGAAGTAAAGGTTATTAGATTTGTTGAGCCCGTTCAAGTAATTGCACATTATAATACGGCAGATACTGGAACAGAAAACTGTTTGTCATAGTAGGCATTAGGATGAACTGTTGGATAGATATTCCCTGCCGATTACCGTATCGGTTTTAGAAACATCCAGATCTTGGGTTCTCCTCCCAGAAGTGTGTACAATGGTGCAACCGCACAATCCAAGATCCGTAACAACAACTAAAATCTAGCCACTTCTCTCATCCGTTTCCGAAGATTTGCCAACCTTCTATTGCCAATAATGGCTGCAATAGTATATCTAACTGTTTCTCCTATGGAGCTGAATTCGTTGTACCTATATGCCTTAAGAAGATGCTTTCCTCTCCTATATTTGTTACCTTTCGTTGTTTCTAATATTAACAAGCTCAGCATATATAGATCTGGTCTAAATCTCTTCTTGCCTAAGAATCTTTCTTCCAAGATATTTATATAATCCAAGTCCAACGTGTATTCTTCATTCACATCTTCAAGCAGAACAGCCCTCTCGCCAACTTCGCCTTTTATCAGAGACAATATTAGGCTCTTAACAACAGCGGGGGAATATTGCGCTTGGTACCTTCTGAATAATATTTCGCCAATCCCATCTCTCAATTCTCTGTTCTTCAACATGATTTCAGAATATTCAATTATTTCTATTTTTCTTCGTGCAATAAACGGATAATCCTCAGGCAGGAAGCCAGCGTTCCCAAAAAGAGGGCATCTCGCATTGGAATAGCCAATTATTGGCACCTTATTGGCTGCTGCTTCCAAGGGGACTAATCCGCCACCGTAGGGGAATGTATCTATTAGAAAATCAGAATGTATAAAATACGGCTGGAGATCATTGATAGGCCCTTTTACTATTAACCTTTCCCTCAATTCTCTATATCTCTTAAACTGTTTTTCAATTATTTCTCCTGAAGAGGGTGTTGTAATGAGAATATGATAATGATCAGGGTTTCTTTTTAAAAGTTCTAGGATTACTTCGAAATAGTCAATATCAGGGGCACCTAGGACTTTATATAGACTACCTATTGACAAAGATAGTGTTGCACCTTCTGGAATACCTAATTCAATTCTTGCAGACTTTTTAGGAGTAAGCAAATCACTCCCCGATAGTCCCTTTCCAGCTGCATCATATGTTAAAGGTATTTTATATGAATTTCCAATTCTCCTTAATAGCCTGCTTATCTTTATACCTTCGCTTCTAAAATCTACAAGATAATCTAATATCCCTCTCCCCAGCCAGAATACATGGTCGGCATGGTTAACAAAAATAACAATAGGTTTATCCCTTAATACGCTAATCGAAGAAACTGCAACTACATCGTCGGGATGTATAAAAGTAACCAGAACATTTGGAGTATCTTTTTCGATCTCGTGTACCAACTGTTGAATTCCTGCACTAAGAGTACTGAAGTTTAATAATCTAATGTGTGTTTCCTTATTCTCCAGAGCTTTTCTTAGATCTTGATAATATGCTTCTCCTCTTTTTCCACCTGTTATATATATATATTGCTCACAATCGTCCTCCAACAACTCCATCCAAATCTTCAATAGGGAAGAATGTCCACCGGTTTTAAACCATGTAGTTAATACAAACGCGACTCTAACCTTATCTTCTTTGTTCGCTTCTCCATCATAATATTCTCCTTCTCCTTCTACCGTATCTGAATCTCGTGAACCCATGCATAGAACGCTCCCAATATTTTTCAATAATAATTCAATCTCATCATCGAACCACAATCCAAAATGATTATTCCATGCACAATTTGAAGCAACACGTGCATATAACAAGGCAAGATCATAATTCTTTCTATTATATTCACTAAAAGCAGCCTCTCTTAAAAACATATATTGTTTTAAGTACTGGCTCCTTCTGGTTGTAGGATTCTTAAACATCTATCTTTCTCGCTCTCATAAAAAATATACTGCCAATCTAACTTTTACAGCGTCATGCCGCGAACGCAAGTACCACAGGCTGCCGGTTCACTTGGATTCTTTACTATACTTGAACATACGGAACGCGCTTTTAACGATGCCGTAAAGCCACATTAATTCCTCTTTCTTTAAGAAGAGCCTAACAACGACCAGATATAAGCAGCAACAGAAAACGCCGGTGATAACATTTGCAGGCACCCTATCGGGGAGTACATAAGTCACAAGCAGGAAGTTCACTGCAATGGCTAGTGACCCGCTTATTATCGCGGGCGCAATCTCCCTTACGACCAGTGATAGAAAGCTGTCCTCGAGAATTCTGCAAGTGTACCAAGGGGCAAACCATAAATTTGTAGGAAGTCCGGCGATAACGGTCGCCAAGGCTACCCCGAAGACCCCCCAGTAACGCACAAATATAATTGAAAGAACGAGATTCATAGCGGCCTCTAGCAGACCCAAGTATGCTATGGGAGCATGCTTCCCTATTCCCGCAAGGAGGGTGGCACTCACTTGCACTATTAGAGAAGTCACAATAATTATACAAAAAATATAGAGGGTGGAATTGCCTACGTAATTTTCGTTACCCACCCATAATTTGATTATCATTGGCCCGAAAAATACTGTGAAGATGGCAATTAATACCGCTAGAATTGTAGTTAGCTTCATCAGCCGCCGGTGGTTTCGTCGCAGTTCTTCTAGCTTTCCTCTTGCGTACCAATCTGAGAAGAAGGGATAGAGTACGGTCGTGGGTATCCCGACTGCGGAGGTGAAGTATCTACAGAAGCGAAATGCTATCGAGTAGGGCGCCACAGCGCCTACTCCGATAAAAGCTCCTATGACAATGTTGTCGGTGCTTAAGACTACCAGTGAAATGACTTGTATGATGAAGTAATTCAGGGTAGGGAAGGCTACCTCACGAAGCATACTCCATTCGGCAAGTCTAGGTTTGATTCTAATATCGGAATATTGCCGCCTTACAAGCAGGAAAGCTACCGCCAGTTGGATTAGACTCACCGAAGCCATGACAATACATATACCGACCATCCCTCCACCCAACCATAGGACAATGATGGATAACACCGCTATAACCACCGTTTGTCCAACCGAGAATAGGTTCCTGATGTATACCCTACGCATACCGGTGAAAATTGAGGTATATAATCCCCCCACCATCAGAATTCCAAAATTAGCAGCAAGTATGATGAGGGCCAGACGCCCTGCCTGTATCAAGTCATCAGGCATACGCAGTAGTTTTGAGATACCGGGAGCTATAGCGATGCCAGCGACAAGAGCCAGAACAAATATGATAAGGTAAGCTAGAAGGAATGTGGAGAGCATGCTCTCCAGGTTCTCTTTCTCGTCCTTAGCACTATATTCCGCGACATACTTTGGCACTGAAAAGCCTATGCCTACGTCGAATAGTATGAAGTAACTAACGATGGAGCTCAGAGTTACATAGAGTCCGTAAGTATCTTGACCCAAGAAATGCAGGTATACCGGTACGGTTATCACACTGGTTGCTATGCCTACAAAATAAGCAAAATATTGTGAAGTTGCGCCCAGAACAAACAGCTTTCTGGTAACTGATTCCAAGTTATACAGAACTCCCTGAAAGAATTGTCATTCTTTTAGAATAACGCACTAATTTGCTAGACATAGGCTAAATACCTCCATTTAATGGAATTAAAAGCAAATCTTGTAGAAATCATGAGCTAATGTTCTTGCGCCAAAACCTTCCTTATAGGCCACAAGGCCTTTGTTCAAGTATTTTCCCTCTTTCTCACTTGAAACCCCGAAACTTATATACCTCTTATCTTTATAGTAGTCCTTAATAAGAAAGTCGAAGATAGGATCCAGGGCTCCTATTTTCATGCCTTCTTCCGAGTTCGCTGTATATTGAGCATGCGCTACATGGTCGTGCTCATAGATTATAACTCCTGCCTTCAGACCACCTTCTCCGCTTGCCGTAAATAGCTTTATGTTTTCGGGGAACCTTCGTGCCAGTAAGCTTATTTCCTCGAAAGTATGAACGGGTTCCAAGCCATGCCTCTTCATCAGCACTTGCTCGAGAATTCCCATGAAACCCATATAGTCTTCGCTCTTCTCAACAATTATCCCGTGCATTTTTGCTTTGCTCAGTGTCCTTTTTCTCAGCGTTTGATATGGAACCATATTGCCCATAAATAGAACGGAATTTACATCCCTGCGATAAAGAACCGCGTTATGATTGAAAAGTGCATATAAATCCTCGTCTGAGGGCAACCTGTGATAGATATAAGGTATCGCCTTGTATATGACCTCTTTTACACCCAGGTTTCTTAGATATGATAAAAGTGCAGAGGACAATTCCATGAATATCTCTAATCGAATCTGAAGATCGAGTATTATCCCCCCAAAGGACAAACCTTCATGACTATGGAGGGTATCACCCCTTATATTTGCAGGCATTACCGCGAGAAGTTTTCCAGTGTCTGAATATACCATCAGTGAATGATCATGGTATCTGTCGGAATGATATTCCATGTAATCCCTATAGAACAGGAAGGTCCCATTCTTGGACGTAGAAATGAAATCATCCCAACTGCTCTTATATATATTTTCGTATTTAACTATCTCTAAGGACCGCATAGCCGAAACCGCTCTCCCCAAAATTGTTCCCGTTGTAGAACATGTAAGTCTTATCGCCCACCTCGAGGACACTCGAAAAGCACATCATCTCCGAGTCCCAACCTCTTTCCGATACATCGATTCCCACTTGCTCATCCTTGCGTTTCCAGGCTACACCATCATCCGATTCGGCATAGCCAAGTCTATATCCCTTGGATCTCATCCTGATCGAATAAAGCATCCGGTAATAACCCTCGCGCTCAATAACAAACGGCCTACCGAAGCCATGCTCCTCCTCACTTTTAAAATCCCAACAAGCTTCTCCTCTGTTAGGCCAACTATCATGTCTTGTTGATTCTAGATACTTAATCCTATAAACGGGCAGCATTTTCCCCTCTTCCATCGTCCAATCAGAACCTCCGATGTACCACATCCTATATAGCCCGTTTTCAATCATGACAAAAGGCGCTGTTCTGAAGAACAAATCCGAGTCTCTTCTATCTAATATCGGGACTTGATATACCCTTTGAAATGAATATCCGCCATCATAGCTTTCAGCTAGTCCTGAAAAAATGAAGTACCTCACATTTGCCCCAAGCTGGAAACCAATGTAATAGAGGAATAACCTGTTTTCATGTCTAATCAGGCATGACGGCAACACGCCATTATCATCAAACGTACCTGGAATCCCGATATCCAGGACCGGGTCTTTTGATACCTCAAGGATCTTTTTCGGGTTATTCGCTTCGACTTCAACGAAGCCTATTCTGCCTACTCCACTTTCATCACTGAAGCTTAGATAAACCCTTATCGCGTTGTCTCCAATAACGATAGGTGTTGGTATCATCGCATGGCTCTTCGCCCACCACAAGGAACCATCGGGCCTATATATCAGGCCTTTTTTCTCCCAGAACAATGCCGTCCTCCATAACGTTGAACAATTCCAGGCTGCTGCTCTCGGCAGCACTTGCCTTAAGGCCTTTATAGACCTCATCCGCTCCCGTATCCTTCAATATCAAAGCCCCAGCCCCTATTACGCAGTTTCTGGCTATCTTGATGTTGTTGCTTATTGTGCTGTTAACGCCTATAAAACAGTTTTCTCCCATTTCCACAAACCCACTTATTACCGCATGCGATGAAATAAAGCAGTTATCTTTGATGATCGAATGGTGCCCTATATGGTTTCCGCTCCAAACGATCACATTATTGCCTATTTTCACAAAGGGCTGAATTACATTATTTTCGAAAATAAAACAGTTTTCGCCAATTTGCACGTTGTCCCATACAAATGCCTTGGAGCTCACGTAGGTCGCCAATTCAAACCCTTTCTTCCTTGCTTCATTACATAACTTCGTTCTAACCCTGTTGAGCTTGATATATGTTATGGCAACAAAAACTTTGTGTTGCCCAGGATCATAACTACGTTCAAGCGTCTCAAATGGGACGATTGGGACGCCAAAAAGGCTTCCTCTTTCCAGATATTTATTTTCCACACTGAAGGCTACTACCTCGAAATCAGTGTCATGCAAGAAATATTCGTAAGCTATTTCCGCGAAAGCGCTGTCGCCTACTATTATGACCTTGTTGTTTTTCATAAGAAATTCTCCTCAAGGTTTTCTTAAGAGGATGTCTTCCCTCCGGTTACTCATAGGCAACCTTTTTCCTTGCGGCAATAGATATGTGTCGAGGCCAGCGTTTCTGTACCTCAGAAGAATCCCGGTTACGACGCCGTCGTCCAGCTTCTTGCTGTCCAGATCGAAAATGTTGATCCCAGGCGGTTCATCTTTTCCCGTAAAGGCTTTATGGTATTCGACTCCCGCCTTGGAAGCGAAGAACCGCTTTCTCTTTGAGATATTGGGGATATCGCCGATCAGCACTTCACCGCCATCACTTAACAGTTCGCAAGCTTTGTCCAGGAAATTGAAAATGTTCGCCTCCAAGAAAACGTGCTGTATAACGCTGTATACGATTATTGCATCTACTTTCCCCCTATACCTATCGAATAATCTCTGGCATTCAGGAAACCTGCAGGCGAATTTCTCGATGAACTCGTCATCGGGTAGGCGGGAAAGCATTTCCCGAGAATCAACAAGCAATAGTCTTGACCCGTTCTTCCTGCAATTTTCTATTACCATCTCAGCGAGGTCGCTACACCCACAGCCTAGATCGAGAACCGTCTTTCTCTTTGTCCTCAAGCCTTCAAGTTTGCCCTTGATATCGGCGAATATATATCGCTCATAGCCTTTGCGATATTCCTCCGGAAAACCTATTTTCTCGTAGCAATCCAGGCTTTCATCCATCGCGTGTTTCCTGAAATCGTCGAACGTCAGGTCCTCGAATTTCCTATAATCCCTGTTTCCCATCGTTATTCTTAAACCTTACTCTTTTCCTGAATACATAAGAATCCCCGTGTCAGGCAATTATGCATCGGATTCTCCTAACCCCCATTTCCGCCGGTTGTCTCCTTGATGGCATCCGTCACGAATCTGATCTCCTTTTCGGTAATCAGTGAATACATCGGTAAAGAAAAAATCTCTCCACATATCTTCTCTGTTGTCTCCAGTTTCTCTTTGAACCCCATATCCAAATATGAGCGCTGTTTATGAACGGGAATCGGATAGTGTACCCCGGTCTCTATGCCCTTTGCCGATAATTTTCTTCGCATATTGTCTCTGTCTTTCATCCTAATCACGTAAAGATGATAGACATGCTTGGTGGATGCCCTTTCGCGAGGGACTATTGCTTCCACGCCAGCTAGTAATTCATTGTACAGAGCCGCCGCTGTTATTCTTGATCCATTCCATTTATCAAGATACTTAAGCTTTATTCTAAGCACCGCCGCCTGTAATTCATCGAGCCTACTGTTGATCCCCAAGACAATGCTCTCATTCTTTATCTCCTGGCCATAATGTCGAAGAACTCTTACTTTGTTTGCCAACATTTCATTGTTCGTTACAACGATTCCACCATCCCCATAACCTCCAAGATTCTTGGTGGGGTAGAAACTGAAGCATCCTACATCGCCTATGCCGCCAACTTTTTGTCCCCTATATTCGGCGCCATGTGCTTGGCATGCATCCTCAATCACATGCAGGCCGTATTTATTTGCTATCGCAAGTATCGGCTCCATGTCCGCGGGCTGCCCATATAAGTGGACAGGCAATATCGCCTTCGTTCTCGTCGTTAACTTCTCTTCTATCTTTAGTGTGTCAATACAATAGCTTTCCTCCATTACATCTACGAATACTGGAATAGCTCCATTTCTTGCAATCGCATCAGCGGTTGATACGAATGTGTTGGCTACCGTGATGACTTCGTCACCCTCCCCTATCCCCAACGCCTTTATTACAAGATACAGTGCATCTGATCCCGAGCCTACGCCTATCGAATGCCCAGCCCCGATATAATCAGAAAATTCTTGCTCAAAGGATTGTACTTCGTCCCCAAGTATGTAACAGCCCCGGCTTAGTACCTTTTCGACTTGACCTCTCAAGCTTTCCCTAATTTCCTGATACTCTCTTCTCAGGTCTACGAACTCGACTTTCAAGCTGCGCTGCCCTCCAGAACAATTCTTCTAGCTTTCAAATAAGGATTACAAAGTCGCTCCTGCCGACCTGGCATACCATTAAACATTATCTCTATATATTACCCTCGCCAGGAATTCATCATAATCTCTTATGTAATCGTATTCGTCATAATAGTCGGACGCCAATACGATGCATACCGAACCCGATGAAAAATTATCTAGCACACGCCAAATCATTGATGGCAAATATATACCGTAATACGAGCGGTTTAGGTGGTATCTTTGCTTGTTGTAGCCGTCATCTAGAATAAGATCGAAACTTCCGCTGGCAGCAATAAAAAACTGCTGTAGGCTCTTGTGTGCATGGCTTCCCCGGACTTCCCCACCCGGAATGTCATAAAGATAATATATCCGTTTGATTTCAAATGGAATATGGCGATTTTGCTCTATGAATGTAAGATTTCCCTTTGAACTTTGTATTTTGGGAAGTTCTATAGTTCTGCAATCTTCTAACGGCATTTCCCTACCTCCCATCTCTATGATTACGGAAACAATGACGGCGCTTCATTAATGCCCATAGTCCTCCTTACTTCCGATTAAAGAAATAATAGCAAAGTTTTTTTATAGTGACACACGCAAGCGGTGACAAGTGTTGCAGCCTTTGATGCAAGAGAGGACCCGTTACGTGGACGGCCGCCTCGCCTGCAAGACGCTATCGGCGGAGCAGGCGGAGATGCTCGAACAAGCTATCGCCAACAACCGCGAGTTAAAGACCCTCCTCGGCGATTGGAGGCAGGAATCAGCCGAGGCCATCCTTGGGGCGAAGAAGAAAAAGCCTAGTTGAGCTGGGAATTAAATTCGGAGAAAACGTCTCGGAGATGTGCGGAATGTGAGACGGGGGCTTCCCACTCCCTGCCTCGGTTTTCTCCGAGGCAATCTCTTTTAGCAAGGCCTCGGGGTCGGGCCTGGCTGGAGGTCTGAGACATCATCCTACACGCATGCGACGCCGCTACGGGCACTCGGAGATTGCCGCGCTGCGTTCGCTCCGTTCACTCCGCTCGCAATGACGTTTCGATAACAGGCCGTGGCCTGTGGGCGTGCTCATGGTGTTGGTCATGTTGTTCCGGTTGGGTGAGGTCGTGTTGCCCAAATGTAAACTGTTTGGTATCATCTTGAGGGGCATTGGATAGGGAAAGTCCTGCTAGAGCAGCGCTAATCTGTCATGCTGAAAACGCCGGTAGACGAGCACCCATAGCAAGGTTCGGGGGGAAGAGGATCATGTCGGGGGAGTCAGGTATTCCTCATTATACCAGGCTAATCGCCATTCCTATCCTTTTCACGGCTCTCGCCCTTTTCGCCGTCACCGCGGTACTGTCGGGCTGCGGCAATTCCCCGAACGGGGACGTTGACTCCTCGGCCCAGCAGCGCGAGGAGGCCATGAATCAGAGCCTGCAGGGCTTCGAAAACCAGCTCGGCTTCGAGTTGAGCGAGCCTCTTTATTCCATGCTCACCGCCGAAGTGCTCAAGGTGGAGGACGCGCAGCCTTACAAGCTGGTGCTCGTCGAGGTCAAGGACAGCCAGTACCCGGCGGGGCTCGAGAGCAACCCCTACGTCGAAGAGGAGATCAAGCCTGGCACCCTCCTGGTCATCGAGTGGAACAGCGAAACCCCAGTAGAAGCCGGCCGGACATTCATGATACCCGCCGAATGTATAAAAGCGGTGAACGGCATAAGGATAACCATCAAAGGCACTGCGAGGGAAGTGCAGGAAACGGGCCTGGAATAGACAACCGGAGGTTGTTACAGGGACCTCATGACTGAAAGCGTACCGTGGCGAGTTGAGATAACCGCCTGCAACCGGATAGCACGTTCGCTGATGAATGGGAACATATGGGAGCTTTCGCATCTCGGGGGTGATGTTTTTTGAAAAGGATGGTCAGGAAAGCGGCGTTGGCGACCGTTCTCGTATTCCTTTTCACATCGGTGGCGGGCTCCTTCCCCCTCTTCGCGATGAGCGCGGGCGCACGGGCGGCGGGAGCGCAAGGGCGGGCCGCGGCCCTGGGTGCGGCGCAGTCCGGAGCGGGCGAGGCGGCGCTCGGCGGAACCATGCCCGTTCTCGCGGGGATCGACTCGCGGCCCCCGAGGATGAAAGAGCTGTACCTCGACGGCGCGAAGAAGATCGGGGCGCAGACGACGCTGGTGGCCACCGCCTGGGACGACGCGGCGATAACCAGGTTCGCCTTCGACTGTTCCACCGACGGGGGCTCCACCTGGACCGCCATCGGCGAGGACACCGCCCCCGTGCTGGAGCAAGGCCAATGGGACACGCGCGCGCTCTACTGGAAGGGCTCCGTCGCATGGGACGGCTCCGGCCTCGCGGATTCATCCTACTGCCTGGTCAGGGCGACGGCCTTTGACGCCAACGGCTACAGCGACCAGGCGCACAACTCATACGGCGTCGACCATACGCCCCCCGACATGTACTGGAACCTGACCGCGAAGCCCGGCAACGGCCACGTGAGCCTCGGCTGGGTCGTGGAACCTTACGAGAACAAGGCATATATCTATCGCTCCCTACAACCCGGGGGGCCCTACGAGAAGGTCCGGGAGGTCAGCGACTATACCTGCCACGAACACGAGGTAGAGGCAGGCACGACCTACTATTACGTGGCCACTTCGGTGGACGAGGCCGGCAACGAGAGCCCCTACTCCAACGAGGCAGCCGCTGCTCCCGCAAGCGACGGCGAATCCCCCGTGAACCCGGGCATACAGGTCCAGACGTGGGAAAAGATAGGGCAGGGGCTGACCCTGCGGGCATACGCGACGGATTCCGGCCGCATCGAGCGTTTCGACTTCGCGTACTCACTCGACGGCGGCACATGGACGGCGATCGGCTCGGTCAACGGCCCGGATAATCCATACGGGGACTTCTGGGAGGGGGAACTGGCTTGGAACGGCGCATCCCTCCCCGAGGGCTCCTGCGCGCTGAGGGCGACCGCGTACGACGCCGCCGGCCATAGCGCCACCGTGGAGGGGGAATACGTCATCGACCACGCGCCGCCCGCCGCGCTGAGCGGCCTGGCGGCGACGCCGGGCGAGGGAAGGATAGACCTGGCCTGGACCGCCTCCGACGCGGCCGACCTGTACCGCTACAGGCTCTACCGCTCCACCACGCCGGGGAGCGGCTACGAGAAGATCGGGCCGGATATCTACAACACAGCCGCCTATGCGGACCTCGAGCTCGTCCCCGGGGTCGAATATTTCTACGTGGTGACGGCGGTGGATACGGCGGGGAACGAGAGCGCGCTCTCCAGCCAGGCGTCCGCGGCCGCCCTCGAGAACCCGACCCAACCCGAGGTAACCATCAGCATCGACCCCTACTACGCCTATACGGGAGACGGGTTCATCAACATCGGGGCCAGCGTCTCGGGGAACAGCGGCGCCAGGCGCTTCCTCTTCGAGCTCTCAGCAGACGGCGGCAGCACCTGGAGCGTGATCGGCGTCGACGCCGACCCCTCCAGGGAGGAGTCAAGCTACGAGGGGACAATCTGGCGCGGATACGCCGACCTCTACGCCGGCTTCCTGGCGGAGGGCGAGTACCAGGTGCGGGCGACCGCCCTGGACTGGTCGGGCCTGCAGAGCGAGAACGTCACGGCGATAACCGTCGACCACACGCCGCCCGGAGCCCCCGCGGGACTGCAGGCGAGCGCGCGCAGCGGTGGCATCGACCTCACCTGGACCGCGCTGCAGGACGGCGACCTCTCTTACTACGGCGTCTTCCGTTCCACGACCCCCGGATCCGGATATACGCTGCTCGCCATCGCCTCCTGGTCGGCCGGGTACGCCGACCTGGACGTGGTTCCTGGCACGACCTACTACTACACGGTCAGCGCCTGCGACCGCTACGGCAACAAGGGACCCTACACCGGCGAGGTATCGGCCGCGGCGCTTCCCGACACCCATGCCCCTACCATCGACTACCTCGACCCCGGCGACGGTTCGCGGGCCGGCGACATGGTCTGGCTGGGCTGCGGGGCCAGCGACGACGGCAAGGTGGTGTTCGCCTTCGACTACTCCCTGGACGGGGGCTCGACCTGGAACAACATCGGCAGCGTCGAATCGGCCGGGGACGGCACCTCGCGCTACGCCAGCTACACCTGGTATACCTCGGGTGTGGACGAGGGACCGTGCCAGGTAAGGGTCACCGTGACCGACCTGGGGGGCAACAGCGACGCCCTGGTGCAGGGATATACCATCGACCACACTCCGCCCGCCGTGCCCTCGAACCTGCAGGCGACGGGGAGGGAAGCCGGCATCGACCTCAGCTGGGACGCCAACGCGGAGCCCGATTTCAGTTCCTTCACCATCTACCGCTCCACCGTTCCCGGCGGCAATTTCTTCAGCCTCGCGGGCACCGGGGAGAGCCAGTTCTCGGACGTCGACGTCGAGGCTGGCCGGACCTACTATTACGCGGTCACCGCCAGGGACGATGTCGGCAACGAGAGCGACTTTTCCGCCCCGGCGTCGGCGGCCGCACTTCCCGACCTCACCGCGCCGGAGCTAACCGCCATGTATCCCGCCGACCAGGCCGAGATATATGGGGGCGTCTCTCTCAGCGCGGAGGCTTCCGACAACGGGAAGGTTTCCAGTTTCTCCTTCGATTATTCGCTGGACGGCGGCGGCACCTGGAACAGCATCGGGACCTCCTCCTACGCCTACCTGTCCGGAGAGGTATGGCGAGGAGACTACTGGGGCTGGGATACCACCGGGCTTCCGGACGGCCCCGTGATGGTCAGGGTGACGGCCCTGGACAAGGGCGGCAACACGGATTCCATGACCAGCACCTATCACGTCAGCAACACCCTGCCGGCGCCGGCCAACCTGGCGGCCACAGCATGCCAGGGCGGCGTAGACCTGGACTGGGACCCGGTCTCGGCACCCTCGCTGGAAGGCTACCGCGTCTACCGCTCCCTGACCCCGGGCGGGCCGTACGAGCAGGTCGGAAGCGTGTGGGACACGCAATACCGGGACCTGGCCGCCGTGCCCGGAGAGGCCAATCATTACGTCGTTACTTCATATAGCTGGTCTATGGAAGAAAGCGACTACTCCAACGAGGCCTCGGCCATACCCCTGCCCGATACGGAGCCGCCATCGATCACCTGGCCCTCCCCCGACGACGGGAGCCGCATCGGGCCCACGGTCTGGCTCTCCTGTGAGGCCTCCGACAACGTGGGCATCGCCGGCTTCGAGTTCGAGTACTCCCTGGACGGGGGAGAGAACTGGGTGTTCCTGGCGGCAATCGAGAACTCCGGCGGAAGCGGTTGGGCCACGGGCTCGTATATGTGGGATACCTCCGCGCTCGCGGAGGGACCGTGCCGGGTGAGGATGTCCGCCATCGACGGCGCGGGCAACCGGGCATCCCATGTCTGCAGCTATACCATCGACCACACCCCGCCCGCGGCGCCGGAATCCCTGTTTGCCAACCCCAACAGCGGCCGGGTCGATCTAGGCTGGAATCCCTCTTCCGATCCGGATACCGCCGGTTACCGCATATACCGCTCGAGCACACCGGGTGAGGGATACCTCCTCCTCGGAAACACCTACAACGACTACTATCTCGACTACGACGTCGAGGTGGGAACCCTGTACTACTACGTGGTGACGGCGCTCGACGGCGCCGGCAACGAGAGCGGCTTCTCCAACGAGGCCTCCGCCGAACCCCTCGCCGATACCGTGCCTCCGGTCATGGATCACCTCTCTCCCGAGGACGGTTCAGCCGTCGGCTACGAGGTATGGCTGTACTGCGCCGCCACGGATGACGTAAGGGTCGAGACCTTCGTCTTCGCATACTCCCTGGACGGGGAGTCCTGGAGCCCCATAGGCCAGTGCGACGCCGTCTACGATGATATGGAGGGGTCGGGTTGGTTCGGGCAGTACTTCTGGTATACCGATCCCGTTCCCGAGGGCCCCTGCCAGGTGCGGGCGACGGCCGTGGACGCCGGGGGAAACGAAGCGTCCTTAATCCATACCTACCAGGTCGACCGCACGCCCCCCGCCGTGCCCACCGGGCTGGGGGCGGACGGTCGCGAGGCGGCGATAGACCTTGCCTGGGACCCCGCCGCGGACCCCGACCTCGACGGCTACGACGTCTACCGTTCCACCTACGCCGGCGGTTATCTCTACCTCGCTTCCTTTTCCACGAACGCCTACACGGACCTGGAGGTGAGCGCGGGAACGACTTATTACTACGTGGTCTCATCCGTCGACATCGTGGGCAACGTCAGCGAGCGCTCGGCCGAGGCGCACGCGGCTCCCGAGGCCGACGCTACGCCTCCGGTGGTCACCGAGCTGATCCCGGCGGAGGGCGCGGAGCTGATTGGTTCCGTCTTCCTGCAGGCCGGCGCCACGGATAACGGCTGGCTGGATACCTTTTCCTTATTCTATTCTCTGGACGGCGGGGCGAGCTGGACCGCCATACCGGGCGAGCCGACCTACAAGGAGGGAGAGACATGGAGGGCCTATGCCTGGTGGGACACTTCCGCCATACCGGACGGAGCCTGCCTGATCAAGGCCATCGCCGTGGACAGAGGGGGCAACGCGGGCGAACTCGTGCATGCCTGCACCATATCCAACGGCGTACCGGCGCCCGCCAACCTCACCGCCACGCCGCGCGCGGGAGGAGTCGACCTGGCCTGGGACCCGGTGGACGTCGGCGACCTCAACGGCTACAGGATCTACCGTAGCGCGGTTTCGGGCGGGCCTTACCAGAACGTGGGATATGCATATTCCACCCAGTATACGGACTTCACCGCACCGCTGGGAGAGCTGCCCAGCTACTACGTGGTCACCGCCCACACCATGGACGGGAGGGAGAGCCCGTATTCCAACGAGGCCTCGGCGTCGCCGCTGGCCGATACCGTGCCGCCAGTCATAACGGAGATGTATCCTGCAAACGGCTCGCTGCTCGGCGGGTCCACGTCTTGGCTCACCTGCTACGCGTCAGACAACGTCGCCGTTGCCACCTTCACCTTCGCGTATTCCATCGACGGCGGGCTGAACTGGAACGACATCGGGACCTGCGATGCAGTCCAGGAGTCAGGCTGGTACGGGCAATATCTATGGGACCACGGCGGCGTGCAGGAGGGACCCTGCCAGGTCAGGGTAACGGTTTACGACAGCTGCCTCAACCAGGTTTCGCAGGTATACGACTACACCCTCGACCACACCCCGCCAGCGGTTATCACCAGCCTCACGGCCACGGGGCGCGAGGGCGGCGTGGACCTGGCCTGGAACACGTCGGGCGAACCCGACTTCTCCGGGTACCGCCTCTACCGTGCCGAGACCAGCGGCGGCGAGTACGGGTTGCTATCCTCGACCGCGGCGAACTCCTTCGCCGACCTGGAGGTGGAGATCGGCGTCCCCTATTACTACGTGGTGACGGCCCGCGACGCGGCCGGCAACGAGAGCCCCTACAGCAGCGAGGCATCCGCGGCCGCGCTGGAGGACCCGACACCGCCCGATGTCTTCTATATCAATCCGGCGGACCAGGCGAGGTTCGCGGGGTCGCGCTATTTCAGCGCCAGGGCGACGGACAGCAGCAGGGTGGCAAGCTTCACTTTCGAGTATTCCCTCGACGGCGGCACGAGCTGGACGCTCATCTCGACCGACTCATACCCCGACCTTTACAGCGGCTACTGGCAGAGTTCCTCTAATCACCTGGATACGACCGCGCTGCCGGACGGCGGCCTGCAGGTGCGGGCCACGGCCACGGACCGGTGGGGCAACAGCGGCTCGCTGACGGCGACCTACACCGTAGACAACACGCCCCCCGAGGCGCCGCAGGGCCTCACCGCCACGGCGGGCATGTACAAGGTGAACCTCTCCTGGAGCGCCGTGAGCGACCCGTATCTCAACTACTACAGGGTGTTCCGCTCCACGCAGGCAGGCGGCGGCTACTCCTACCTCGGCTACGCGGGCTCGAATTCCTACACCGACAGCAACGTAACGGTGGGAGAGACCTATTACTACGTCGTCACCGCCATAGACAACCTCTACCTTGAGAGCGCCTATTCGGACGAAGCGAGCGCCTCTCCCGTGCCCGACACCACTCCGCCGGAGGTATTCAACATGACCCCGGCGGACGGAACGCGCATGCGGGGTACGAACACCCTCTACGCCTACGCCACCGACGACCTGCAGGTCGTGCGTTTCGCGTTCGACTATTCCACCGACGGCGGTGCGAGCTGGACGCCCATCGGGGAGACCAGCTCGCTTTACTGGTCGGGCGCCTGGTGGCGCGGGACCTACGCCTGGGACACCAGGCAGGCGGAGAGCGGGACCTGGCTGGTCCGCGCCACGGCCTTCGACCGCGAGGACAACGCCGGTTCGATGACGAGGACCTACACCCTCGACAACGCGCCCCCCGCCGTTCCCCAGGACCTGGCGGCGGCCGCGGGCCAGCGCGAGGTGAGCCTCTCGTGGACCCCCGTGCAGGACCCGGACTTCTACCGTTACTACATCTACCGTTCCACGACCCCCGGGAGCGGTTATTCGTACCTTACCTATACGACCTCGCCTTCGTACCTCGACAGGTACCTCACGCCTGGCACTGCATATTATTATGTGATCGCGGCCCGCGACGACCTGGGCAACGAGAGCGCTTACTCCGCCGAAGCGAGCGCGACCCCAGTTGAGGACTCTACCCCGCCGGCCATCTCCTATTTCTCTCCCTCGGAGGGAGCGCGCATGAGGGGCGACAAGCAGCTCACGGCGCGGGCCACGGATAACATTAGCGTGGTAAATTTCGCCTTCGCTTATTCCATCGACGGGGGCGCGACCTGGGAGCCGATAGGCGCGGTCGCTACCTCCGGCAGCTACTCCTCCTACTGGGAAGCCCAGGTCTATTTCGACACCACGCAGGTCGTGGATGGTCCCTGCCAGGTCAGGGTCATCGCCACGGACATCGGAGGCAGCACCGGCGAGCTGATCCGCAACTACGAGATCGACAACACGCCCCCGGCCGCTCCCCAGGACCTCGCGGCGGAGGCGGGCCAGCGCGAGGTGCAGCTGTCCTGGAGCCCCGTGGACGACCCGTACATGTCTAATTATCGCGTCTATCGCTCCACCACCAGCGGGTCCGGTTATTCTTACGTCACCACCACGACCGCGACTTCGTACCTGAACTTGAACCTCACTCCGGACACGACCTATTACTACGTGGTCACGGCCCGCGACGACCTGAGCAACGAAAGCGCCTACTCGGAAGAGGCCGAGGCCACGCCCTTCGAGGACAACACCCCGCCGGTGGTGACCGAGCTTAACCCGGGCGAAGGGGCGAGAATCCGGGCGGATGCCTATCTGTACGCCCGCGCCACGGACAACATCAAGGTGTCCAGCTTCGTCTTCGCCTACTCGCTCGACGGGGGAAGCACCTGGGTCTACATAGGGGAAGACACCAGCCTCAGCTATTCATCCACTTACAACAACTGGACCGGGGACATCCATTTCGACACCACCACGCTCTCCGACGGTTCCGTGACGGTGAGGGCGACGGCCGTGGACGTCGGCGGCAACACCGCCGAGCTGCTCCACGGCTACGAGATAGACAACACTCCCCCCGCCGTGCCCCAGGACCTCGCCGCCACCCCCGGGCAATGCCGCGTGGAACTCTCCTGGAGCCCGGTGGAGGACCCGGACTTCCAGCACTACGCCGTCTATCGCTCGACCACCAGCGGTTCCGGGTACGGATATCTGGGAATCACCGAAGGAACCGCCTACAGCGACATGTATCTCGATCCGGCCACTACCTATTATTACGTCGTCACCGCGGTAGACGACATCGGCAATGCCAGCGCCTATTCCATGGAAGTCTCCGCGACTCCCCTGCCGGACACGGAGGACCCGGCGATGGCGGACATGTCCCCGGGGGACGGGGCGACCCTGCGCGCCCAGGCGCAGTTCGCCGTTTACGCCGGGGACAATACCAGGATCACGAGCTTCGTCTTCGAGTATTCGGGTGACGGCGGCGCCACCTGGAATCCGGCCGGGGAGGTGACCGACCTCGCCTACCTGTCCTGGATGGACCTCTGGAGGGGGTATTTCAACTTCGACACCTCGCAGCATCCCGACGGCATTTACCTGATGAAGGCGACGGGGGTGGACATGGGGGGCAATACCTCCTCCATGACCAGGAGCTATTATTTCGACAACACAGAGCCCTCCGTGCCCCAGGGGCTGGCGGCGCAGCCCGGGCAGCGCGAGGTGCAGCTGGCGTGGAGCCCCGCGGGCGACCCCGACTTCAGCTACTTCAAGATCTACAGGTCATTAGATCCGGGAGGCCCCTACTCGCACCTCAACAGCACCTCCGCCGCATCTTACGCGGACAAGGGCCTCACCCCGGACACCCCGTACTACTACGTGGTCACCGCCGTCGACCTGGTGGGAAACGAGAGCGCCTATTCCGCTGAGGCATCCGCCGCGCCCTTCGAGGACATCGATCCCCCGGTCATGACGGACATGACACCGGGCGACGGGACCCGCTTCAATTTGAACCCATACCTGTGCGCCTACGCCGGCGACAACACCGGCGTGGCCGGTTTCTCCTTCGCGTATTCCAGCGACGCCGGCGCGACCTGGAACGACGCGGGAGCGAGCGGTGCCTCCTACCAGGGCGGAGACCTGTGGGCCGGGGGCATCTACTTCGACTCCACCCTCGCTGCCGACGGGCCCGTGCTGGTGCGGGCCACGGCTGTTGATCTGGGCGGCAACGAAGCTTCCATGACTCGCAACTACGTCATCGACAACGCTCCGCCGGACGTTCCCGCCGAGCTGGCCGCGACCGCGGGAGAGCGCAAGGTGGACCTGGCCTGGACGGCGGCGGGCGACCCCGACCTCCACCACTACCGCGTCTACCGCTCCGCTTCGCCCGGCGGACCCTACTCACACCTGGCGGACGCAAGCGGCAACAGTTATACCGACGGTAACCTCACGCCCGGCATCCCCTGTTATTACGCCGTCTCCTCCCTGGACGACCTGGGCAACGAGAGCGCGTATTCCCCCGAGGCGGAAGCAACGCCGGTGGCGGACGCCACTCCCCCCGAGATGCAGGCGATCGCCCCGCCCGAGGGCTCCCGCTTCAAGGGGCAGCAGGAGCTTACGGCCTATGCGTCCGACAACATCGGTATGGCCTCCTTCACCTTCGAGTGCTCGACGGACGGCGGAGGGACCTGGCAGCCCCTGGGGACATGCGATTCCCCGTGGTATCAGTCGTCCCCCGGGCACTGGGTGGGCAGCCTGAGCTGGGATACCACCCAGACCGAGAGCGGCCCCTGCAGCGTCAGGGTAACCGCGGCAGACATGGATGGAAACAGCGACACGATGGAGATAGCATATACGGTAGACAACGCTCCGCCTGCCGTTCCATCCAACCTTATCGCCACCCCGGGGCAGAGGAGCGTGTCTCTCGCCTGGGACCCCGTGGGAGACCCCGACCTCTACCGCTACAGGGTCTACCGTTCCGGCGACGGGGGGCAGAACTACGCGCTGCTGGCCGAGACGCCTCAGGCCTCCCACGTCGACAGGGGCCTGACGCCGGATGCCACCTACCATTACGCCGTAACCGCCGTGGACGACCTGGGCAACGAGAGCGGGTTCTCGCTCGCCGCCTCCGCCACCCCCACGGAGGACTACGAGGCGCCGGTCATGGCCGGCGTGAGCCCCGCCGGCGGCACCCGGCTCAAGGGCGGCGTCATGCTGCAGGCGACGGCGACGGACAACATCGCGGTAGCTTTCTTCGCCTTCGAGTACTCCCTCGACGGCGGCCTGAACTGGAACGCGATAGGCACGGATACGGCCCCTTACCAGGGCGGCACCTATTCCTGGACCGGCTCCTGGTACTGGGACCTGGCCGCGTTCCCCTCCGGGCCCTGCAGCGTCAGGGCGACGGCGGTGGACCAGGGCGGTAACGCCCATGCCATGCAGAGGGATTACGAGATCGACCACACGCCCCCTGCGCCGCCGGCGAATCCGTCCGCAGCGGGAGGGGCCTGGAAGATCTCGCTTGCCTGGAACGCCTCACCCGAGGCGGACCTCCACCATTACAACGTGTATCGCTCGGAGTCCGGGGGCGGCGGGTACGAGAAGATAGCCGAGGCCTGGACCAATGCGTACGCGGACAAGTGGCACGAGCCGGGCACCATCTTCTATTACGTCATAACCGCCGTCGACGACCTGGGCAACGAGAGCGCTTATTCGGCCGAGGTGCAGGGCGAGCCGCAGGTGGATACCGAGGGCCCGTCACTGGTTAACCTCAGCCCCGGGGATGGAAGCCGCCTGAACGGCAACCGCACCACCGTGTGGGCGCAGTTCACGGACAACGTCTACGCCACCAGCGCCAGGTTCGAATACTCCACGGACGGGGGCGCCACCTGGAGCCTGGCGGAGGAGCAGATAAGCGCCTATGCGAGCTATGAAGAGACCTCTTACTGGGTCTTCAGGGATTCCACGCTGCTGCCCGAGGGGGCCGTCGCCCTCAGAGCCGTGGCCTTCGACGCCTCCGCGAACGCCTCGGACGGGACGCCGGTGAGGAGCTACACCGTGGACCGCACGGCACCCGCCGTGCCCGCGGGGCTGTCCGCCTCCTCCGACGCCACCGGCATAGACCTGAGCTGGTCCGCCAATACCGAGGGCGATTTCTATCACTACAACATCTACCGTTCCGTCACCAGCGCCTCGGGATATGCCTATCTAGGGAACACCTCCAACACCGCCTTCCGTGACGGGACGGCGGCTTGCGGCACGGATTACTACTACGTCATAACCGCGGTGGATACCGTCCTCAACGAGAGCGCCTATTCCTCCGAGGCCACGGCTCGCCTCGCCCCGGACGTAGACGCCCCACAGATAATGGAGATCTCCCCTCCCGACGGCGCGAACTTGCTTGCCAACGCCAATATCTACATCGCGGCCCTGGACAACGTGGGGGTCGAAAAGGTCGACTTCGATTATTCGTCCGACGGCGGCGCTACCTGGACCCGTTTCCATACGCACAACAAGTCATACAACGGCCAGAACGTCTTCTCCGCCCCGCTGTCCGACGCAAGCCTGGCGCCCGGCACCTACCAGGTTAAAGCTACCGCCTGCGACCTGGCGGGCAATCTCGCGGACGGGGCTGTCACCTACGGCGTTCAGGAAGTCCCTATTCCACCGAGGGCGCCGCTGGAGGTCACCGTCACGGATGCGAACAGCGGAAGCCCGCTGGCGAGCGCGTTGGTGCAGACCACCCAGTCCAGCAGGACCGTCCAGGCATATACGGATTCCTCCGGGCTGGCATCGCTGGAGCTGAACCCCGGAGACTACGAGATATACGCCTACAAGAACGGTTACCTCCCCAGCAGCGGCACGGCCACCGTGGTCGAGGGGGAGACGCGCACCCTGGAGGTCTCCATGGAGCCCGGGGAGATCGTAACGGGCGAGATACAGACCCGGAGGCTGTCCGCGCAGGAGGTGGTCGAGAGGGGCCTCGACCCGGTGGCGCCGGAGAACAACTGGGTCTACGAGTTCGAGGTGACCATAGTGCTGGAGGGAGTGGCCTCGGAGACCTTCACCGGTGTTGTCAACCAGGTGGGAGTAACGAGCGGGGGAGACCACGTATGGCACCTGCCCGACGACAGGGGCACGGTGAATGTCCAGACCCACGCCGAGATCATCGAGGGCAAGCCGCTGGTTGCTTGCCTGATCTTACCCGGGGAGGCCTCCTTCATGAAGGAGTTCTTCGAGGTCAAGCTGACGGTGAAGAACGAGGCCGACCCCGAGTATACGCTCGATCCCACCTGGGCCGAACTGATGCTGCCGCAAGGGCTGAGTTTGCCCGAGCTTCACGGTGTTGCGCAGCCGAAACGCGTGGACCTGGGGGAGATTGCGGGCGGCAGCCAGGCGAGCACCGAATGGGTGGTCAGGGGGGACGAGGAAGGCAGCTACGACGTCAGCGTCAAGGTGGACACCACGCTCAACCCCTTCGATATCAAGCTGAACAAGGTCTTCACCAGCACGGACCCCATCGTCGTTTACGGCAGCTCCGCCCTGGAGATGATCGTGGACGCGCCCGACGCCTGCTACGAGGATATACCCTACAACTTCAGGATCGGGCTGAAGAACACCGCCCCCATAAGGGTCTACAACGCCTCGCTGGAGCTGTTCGAGATCGATCCCGACAGCACGATGAAGTTCATCTACCAGCCTTCGCTGGACCACTTGAAGCAGTTCGCGGTGATAGAGCCCGGGGAGACGGCGTGGGGCGAATGGACCCTGGTGCCGCCGCTCACGGGCAACCTGGGCTTCGGCGACCCCGGCATAAGCCAGACCGGGGGTAACTGCAGCCTTGCCGTCGGCATGCAGCTTACCCCGAACGAACTCACACCGGAGGTGTGCCCCGGACTCTCAGGAATCGGTTCGAAGCATGGTATTCTGCTTGCTTGGGAACCTATTCCCGAGCGAACAACTTATCGTATATATAGGGCTTCTGATAGGCATATATTTCCAAATTCTCCTATCGCTGAGAGGGCTTTTAGCGTGGATGCCGAGGCGAATTACTTCTTCGATGTATTACCAGAGGACGAATGGAGCGGTCTGATCAAGTACTTCTATATTGTTAATACTGTCGAGCCCAATGGCGAAGAAAAAATGCTTCATAACCTTGAAACAAGCACTATGGATAACAATTGTGACAACCCATTTATAGTTTACACAACCCCAAAAAATGGCACTACTGAGGTCGAGTCTTACGAAAGAATCAAAATAGTGTTCACATTGCCTATAGTCGTGTCGACTCTCAGTGAAAATATCGAATTTAAGAAGGATGGGAATGCGCAAGGATTCAGCCTTGACGTTGTTTCCAATAAGGTCATCTATATCGTACCTGAGCCCGACCATTATTTAACAAGGGGCGGTATCAAATACGAGGTAACCCTCAATGACGACGCAATTGAACTTGATACAGGTTCAGGTGACAAAATACCAGGCTATGGCTTCTCCTTTACAACGACAACAATAACAAGAGAAGACCTTATCAATGCCCTAGAAGGTCAAAAAACGATTATCGGACTTCAGTTTGAATCAGACCTGGAAAATCTTGCACTTACATTTGGGGACGTAAGAACCGCAAGCCAATGGACATCAATCGTGAATATGATTGACTTCGTCATAAACGTACTCAGCATGGATATCGAGAATCTCGACCTGAATACCATCATTGAATCGGATAACAAGTACCTCAAATGGTTGGCAAATTACTCACCCATAATATCGAAGGCAGGCATAAGCACTTCTAAGATCGATAATACGATGAAGATAATATTGAATGGGATCCTAACCAGCAATGAGATAGAAGATGTTATCAAGGAAAAATCAGGCAATCATCCTAAGCTCGATGAGACTTCACCGCTGATAGATGCAGCAATATCCAAGGTGCCTGAGACAATACCTCCAGACTATCCCCTACGTGATTCTACTAATCAAGTCAGGCAAATAAACAGCAGCATCACAAGTACTGAGGCTGGCGACATCTCAAGACCATTCTTCCTGGACAGAGGAAATGGATTTAATTCAATCTATGCGCAGACCACCGAAGTATACAAAATAATAGATGAAATATACAACGGCCTCAAAGAAAAGGCTATGAGATGGATTATATCCGCTATAGAAATCGGGGCTACGTTTGCATCCGCAGGATGGGTTACAGTAAGTGGCTCCATTTGCATGAAGTTGGTTAAGGGCGCGACTTATGTGAAACACTTTTTCGATCTACTAGATCCTGCATTGCTCGTATACGACCTAGTTACCATGCCACATGACCTTTCAAATTCTTTTATGGTGCACTTCTTGTCATACATGTCTCTCATCCAATACAGCAGAAATATCGATGTAATTCATGAAATCTGTACTAATGAAGAGAAATACTTTTCTGACTTGATGCAAGGATCCGGTGAATCAATAACGCAAGGCATCACCACTGAAAGGCAGGATGCCGGTGAACAAAGCGCATATGGAACAAAGCTCAGTGAATCTCTAGGCACCGAGATAGAGATTGTGGATTGCGACTTTCCGGATATAGAGCTCGAGGAAGGTTCAATGATCGGTAGTAACGCTGCCAATATCACTATCATTAATAGGAAAAATGAAGAAATTGGAATAGCCGCTGATTGCAGCGTATACAGCAGAGATAACGAAGCCGGACTAGTGCCAACCGTTGGCAATATTGTTACCGCGACCACCTGGATTGAGCCGGGGAACACGATAAGCCTGGAGGTCCCCTTTGCCGCCTATAGCAGCAGCATGATGGGGAAAGAAGGGTATTATGGCGCTGTTAATCTCAGGATCCATGATGCAGTGACAGGGACGGTGAAAACAGTCGGGCCATTCATCGACCATTTCTTTGCCGGCACAGAAAGTGAGTTAGCATCTCTGAATCAGAACGAGTTTTGCAGGGAATTAAGTGAGTCTATCGTAAGCGAGGGAGAAATTACAAAATGCATTGAGGTGCCCACTGGCATGCATAAACTTGTCTTGACACTCTTTGCTGATGAAATGGCGGATCTAGATCTCCATGTTTACGATATATATGGAAATCACTCCGGCATAGACTATTCAACTGGCGAAATCGAAAACACCGTACCGGGTGCCGTGTATTCTGGAGATTCTAATAATGAATGGATGGAAATAAACAATGCCGGGGGTAAACAGTACAGGATTGCTGCTAAAGCAAAGACAATAATCCAACCTGACAGCATATTCAGCATTGGTTCGTTTGTCTCATCTCACTACGAGGCAGAGCTTGGAACTGAGTTGCAGCAAATCGAATACAGTTGTATGCCCTATTCGCAAACGCAACAAGAAGTCGACCTTTATATTCCCTTAAGAGAATTGAATGGTTGCGAGTCGGTTTCAGGAATAGAGGTTACTTCTAGTGATTTGATCAGCACTGATGGCCAGATTATTGCGGGTTCAAACTTCTCCTTTGCTTGTCCGGAAGTGATCCTACCTGGTGGCTATGGGAACATCGCTATGAAGTTCCATGCCGATGGTCCAGACGGCAGTTATTCAGGAGACATAACGATATCTGCCGATGGAGATATCGTTCCTATAGTTATTCCAATAACATTGCTTATAGACAGCACGCCACCTGGAATACCAATTTTAGATCAACCTATACCACCCGTTCAAACTCCTGTCCAACTAGAGGGATCAGCCGAACCTGGCAAATTAGTGAGAATCTACCTTAATGGAGGTTATGCTGGAGTAGGTCTGGCAGACGAAGACGGGGTCTTCAGTTCGACCCCTATCAGTCTAGTGGAAGGTCTTAACGAGATTTACTGTGTAGTAGAGGATGGGTCAGGTAATCTTAGCAGCAAATCAAACACCCTATACCTGCAAATAGAAAACCCTGTAACATTGGCATTTACAAACCTTCAACAAGATCAGGTGCTTGCCGGACAGGTCAATCTTATTGCTGAAGCAATCTCACCGAATGAAATCGCTTCGGTTAGATTCTTGATTGACACTACCCTGCTTTGCACAGATTATAGTACGCCTTTTGAATGCTATTTAAATACGACTCAATTTGAAGAAGGCAACCATGCTGTTATAGCCACCGCAATGGATATGGCCGGCAATCAGGCTTCGCAGACCGTGAACGTTATCGTGGACAATCACGAGGCCGATCTAGCCATCCAGAGCCCGCAACAGGATGACGTCCTCGAGGGAACAGCCACCGTCGCGCTCGCTTCGACGACGCCGGAAGAGATCGCATCCACGGCGTTATACATCAACGGTGCAGAAGTGGCGACCTACGACAGCCTGCCGGCGGACTATGAGTGGGATACCACGCTGTACGATAACGGCAGATACGTCATCACGGCTACGGCCACCGAATCCTCGGGCAGGCAGGTGACCCGGGAGATAGAAGTCGACGTGAACAATCCACCCGTGGTCACCTCGATCACCCCCGATACCGGAAGCAACGATCAGGTCGTCTCCATCACGGACCTTGCCGGGAAGGACTTCCGGGAGGGCGCGGTCGTGAAGCTGACCATGAGCGAACAAGCGGATATCGTGGCGGCCAACGTCGTTGTCGTCTCATCCTACCAGATCACATGCGACTTCGATCTGACCGGAGCTTGGGCCGGGTACTGGGACGTCCATGTCGAGAACGACGACGGTAAGGGCGGCATCCTCGCCGGGGGATTCACCGTCAATCCCATCGTAACGGCTTCCGTCGAGGGAGGGCACGGCACAGTCGATCCTCCCTTGCAGATCGTGGGCTACGGGGAAAGCGCCGCCATCAACATGTACCCCGACACCGGATACCACATCGCCTCCATAACCGACAACGACACCATCGTAACGGTCATCGATCCCGATATGACCCAGTACACCATCGCAGGCGTGGTCGAAAACCATGTCGTGACGGTGACCTTCGCCATCGGCACCTTCCAGATCAACGCCTCGGTATCCGGTGGTCACGGCTCGGTGATCCCCACCGACCAGGCAGTGGATTATGGGGAAACCGCCTCCATTGCCATCAACCCCGACACCGGCTATCATATCGCCTCCATCACCGACAACGACGTGGCGGTCGACATAACCAACCCCCATACCATCGAGAACGTGACCGAGAACCACACGGTAGTGGTCACCTTCGCCCCCGATGCAACGGGGAACACGCCTGCAGGCACGGATGTGGATGTGCAGCTCGGCGACAATGTCGATATCTCCTTCGATACGGTGGGGACTGGGGGCGACACCACGGCCACCAGGGTGTCGGATCCGGAAGTAGCCGCTTTCTCCGTTCTTGGCGGATGCTGCTACGACATCACCACTACCGCCACCTACAGCGGAAAAATACTGATCGCACTCCCCTACGACGAGAGCGGCCTGCCCGTCCCCGAACAGGACCTGAGGATGCTCCATAACGAGGGCGGCATCTGGGTCGATGTCACCAGGTCCGTGGATACCGTGAACAACAAGGTGCTCGGCGAGGTGGATTCCCTCTCCGTGTTCGTCATCGCCTACGAGAAAGCGGTGCCTTCTCCTCCGCCCTCACCTGCGGCGGCCACCACCTGGTACCTGGCCGAGGGCTGCACCGAGGGCGGCATGGACACCTGGGTGCTGGTGCAGAACCCCGGGAGCGAGGCGGTGACGGTGGACCTC
>QZIR01000024.1 GCA_003604975.1 Desulforudis sp.
AAACCAGCGTCGCTTCGCTCCGACTACTGGTCGTTTTGAGCCGGAACAGGTGGTCGGGTTGGGCCGGATTCAGTGGTCGATTTGAGCGGAATGCGCACATATCGCCGGGGAGATGCGAACGAAGGAAATAGGGCTCTGAAGGTCTGCCTTTGTCAAGCACTCTTTCAATGGTTTGCATCGCCTTCAGAAGCCGCAGTTGATCCTCTTCTCTGAGGTCATTAAGGATGCCGGCTACTTCTTCATGTGATCGTTTATCAAGTAATTGGAACGCTTCTTTGCCGTCCGGAGTCAGTCTCAGAAAACGTTGGCGACCATCGGTTTCTGAACGTATCTTTTTGATGAGTCCCTGTTGTTCGAGACGAGCCAACAACCGGCTAAGATAGCCTGCGTCAAGTCCTAACTCACGAGTTAAATGGGAGGCAGTCAGGTTTTCCCGATTTGCCGTTTCGAAAATAATGCGGGCTTCCGTCAGTGAGTAGGAACTGTACAGTAAGCCTTCATGAAGAACCCCCATCTTCCGGGTGATGAAGCGGTTGAAGTGCCGAACACCGTTTATTAGGTCAGTAGATGCAGCCATAAGGCATTCCTCCTTGTGGGCATTATACCATTAATTACTTGCCTAGGGCAATTAGTTTTGCCAAAGTGATTGACACAGGCAAATAAATTTGTTCTGAGCTGGGGGTCGAGTCGAAACGAATAGGTGAGGATGGTCGACCAATAAGGCGGGTCGCGCGTTATTTGGGCAGTCGGGGCAGAGGTAACAGCATGGGAACCTGTTCCTGATACTCTCTGTAGGCATCGCCGGACTCGGCGACCAGCTTTCTCTCCTCAAGGATGGACCCGATGATGATGTAGATGGTTAGCACTATGTTGGTGATGATTCCGGCGAGGGTGGCGTCGAAGCTCCAGATGAGGATTATGGCAGCCAGATACATCGGGTGACGTGAAAAACGGTATGGGCCGTCAGTCACAACGGCCGTCGGTGCGGTTGCCTGCCGGATGCCGAGAAAGCCTAGACCGTCGAATCTTCTGAGGGACCATAGGAAGATAGCCAGGGAGAGGGCGATCAGCGCATACTGGACCAGGTTCCAGGGCGGGCTGAAGGAGATGATCAGCCGGGTGTCGATAGTTCCGGAATAGGCGAGCAGCGGCACAAAGGTCGCGATTGCCACTGCATTGTACACAAGCCGGTAATAGCGGTAATTGTGCCCCAAAATGCTTTCCGACCAGCGGGTAAACGTCCGGGAGGCCATCAGGCTGTGCAGCGCTCCCCAAGCGGCCCACAGAAAGACTAATAATAGATATTGCATCGGCACCTGATCCCTAGAGGTTTCTGGAGGTTAGTTGCTCATTAGCCCGACACGCGCTTACCGTGCCTGTCGTAAACTCTAACTAAACCGGTTTTACGCGATCGGCGTTTATTGACTATCGAAATCAGAAGTGCGCCCAGGCCCCCGACCACAGAGCCTATCCCTAACGACAAGAAGAATTTATACCAAATCCCTGTATAGGGATCGATGATCGGAATGATGACCATCGAAATGAAGAAAGAAATAATCGCCAAAACGGAGGCCACTGTGTACGTGTGCTTCCGGCTCCTACGGCCGGCCACTTCTTTGAGCGCCGCCTCCGCACCGGCTGTAGCGATAATCGATCCGATGACCCAGAAAATTGCTCTGAGAATCCACACTTGTCATCACCACCTTAAGGTTATTATATCAGACCGGAGCAGGGGAGTGCCTCAATCATTCCGGCCCGCAATGGATAGGGCCCCCGTGATCGGGAGCCCTTCGCCTTTCTAGTCGTCTCTGGTGTCCGGAATAGGGTCGTTTATGGTGACTTCCGTGCCGATGTCAGGGCCTAAGCTCTCAGAGAGTTCCAGGTCCATATTGTTTTCGGTTTTGAAAGCCTCGGCTGTGGGCGGCGTCTTTATTTTCCCCTTGGCAGGGGGCACATCAACACCGGCCACAAACTGCTGCTCATCCTTGCGCTTCCGCCTTTTCGGCAATTTTCAAACACCTCTCTTTTTTGATTGTATCTATTGTCTGTCGGAGGCGGCCGCGTTATTCCGGAGCCTTTTGTCCTATAGAAGGAGTTACATTACTTTCCGAGAATTGGGATAGAAACGTTTAGGCACTGCCGGGAGCAGAAAAGGAGATAGGGTGATGCTGAAGTTTGTCTGCCCGCTGATCGTGGTCGAGGACATCGCGGCCTCACGGTACTTCTATGAGCAGGTCTTAGGCCAGGAAGTCAGGTTTGATTTCGGTGCGAATGTCACCTTCAAGGGCGACTTTGCCATTCATTTGAAAACACACTATCAGCAACTACTTGGGGAACCTGCCCTCTATCCGGTTATCCAAAAGGCTCACAATGGGGAACTGTACTTCGAAACTGAAGTAATTGAAGCCGTTCACGACCGATTAAGACAACAGGATGTAGAATTCATCCACGAAACCCGCGAGCAGCCTTGGGGCCAGCGGGTGATGCGCGTCTACGATCCGGACGGACACATCGTTGAGATCGGAGAGACCCTGGATGCTGTGGTGTGGCGTTTTCACAGGCAAGGGCTCTCGGCGGATGAAGTCTCTCAAAGGACCTCGATGCCGGCAGATTTCGTGGAACGAGTAATAAAGGATCGACGGTAGAGGTACAAAGAAAGGTTTTGTTTCTGATCTGACGAAACAATTATTAGATCAGCACGAGGAGCGAGGAATTCATCCATGAAGAAAGAAACACAGTGTGTGCATAGCGGAACCTACATTGACAGCTTGACCCGGGGGGTGAACACGCCCATCTTCACTTCTTCGGCCTATGACTACCTGGACCGGGACAACTGCCCATACCCGCGCTACTTCAATACCCCCAACCAGGATGTGGTTGTAAAGAAGGTGTGTGCCCTGGAGGGGGCCGAAGACGGGGTTGTTTTCGGTTCCGGGATGGCGGCGATGAGCACCGCGATCCTGGCGTTCGCCGGTTCGGGTGACCATGTCGTCCTGATGGACGAGTTGTACGGGGGAACGCACGCGTTCGTGACGGATGAGTTTCAGCGGCTCGGGATCGGGTACTCCTTCGCCCCGACCGATGCCGAATCGGTATGTGCAGCGGCCACGGAGCGTACCACGGTAATCGTGATCGAGACTCCGACCAACCCCCTGCTGAGCGTGATCGACATTTGCAAGGTCGGGGCTTTCGCCAGGGAGCGCGGAATCACCACGATCATCGATAACACCTTTGCCTCTCCGATCAATCAGAACCCCATCGAACTCGGCATCGACATCGTCGTGCACAGCGCCACAAAGTACCTGGGCGGGCACAGCGACATGTGCTGCGGTGTGGTGGTTACGTCGCGGGAGAAAACGGGGCGCGTACGCACCCTGGCGCGACACCTGGGCGGAAGTCTGAACGCCATGGACTGTTATCTGCTTGAGCGCAGCATGAAGACGCTGGCCCTGAGGGTCGGGCGTCAGTCGGAGAATGCGCTCCGTCTCGCCGAATTCCTTAAGGGGCATGCGCGTGTGAGCCGGGTGTACTATCCCGGTCTGCCGGACTCTCCCGGCTACGAAATCGCTAAGTCCCAGATGAAGGCTTATGGCGGCATGCTGTCCTTTGAACTGGACGAGAGGCTGGACGCCTCAGAATTTGTCAAGCGGCTTCGTCTGATCAGCCCTGCGGTGAGCTTGGGAGGCGTGGAGTCGACCATTTGTGCTCCGGCGGTCACATCCCATGTGAAGATGTCCGCTGTCGAGAGGGCACGAATCGGGGTTACCGACTCCCTGTTAAGGTTTTCGGTGGGCATCGAGGACGCCGATGATCTTATCCAAGACTTGGAGCAGGCTCTTAATCGGGAGTAGAGATTGTCAAAACCGTAACAGTGCCACTGTTTCCATTAACTTCGACAACTTGCCCGTCTTTGAAGGTCTCAGTGGCGCTTCTCACACCCAGTACCGCCGGAATGCCATACTCCCTGGCGACTATCGCCCCATGGAATTTAACACTGCTGAGCTGATCAAGTTCGCAGGCCTCAAGTCTTCTGATTTCCTGCAGGTATCCGGGGCAGCATTCCATAAAAAGCCTTGTCCAGATAGCTAACATCTTTTCCCTGGCGACAACAATTCTCACGGTCAGCATAATGTCCTGGAGTTTGCTGCATTTAGGTTTGAATTCTTTTGGTTCATCAATTGTCAAGACATTCAAACGAAAAATGCATATTTTAACAGATATTATCGCTGTTTTACAGGAAATCAGAGATAAAGGTTGAATCACGTACTATTTAGAAGCGCATGGAAACAGAGAAGAAGGTGGTACTTTGTGGTATCTGTTCCCCTGATCCACGCCCAGCTTATTCCACCGCGCGTTAAGAATCACATCAGGCGTGTCCGGCTGCGGGACCTCGGCCTTTCCATACTGACCCACCGCGTCACCACCGTAACAGCTCCGGCAGGCTATGGAAAAAGTGTCTGGGTCTCTTCCCTGCTGGAAGAACCGGGTTGGCCCCCTACCGCATGGCTCAGTCTTGACCGTCATGACAGTGAGCCTTCGTTTTTGCTTTACCACTTAATCCATGCCATAAAGAGAGTGCTGCCCGAGTTTGGCAGCCAGTCCCTGCGTACCATGAATAGCCTGGAGGATGCCCGTCGGGACTGGCTGATCGCCGTTTCTTCCCTTATTGAAGAGATTCAGGGGGAAAGGGAATTTGTACTGGTGCTGGACGATTTTCACCTTGTCGATACAAGCGTGGCAATCCACGATATCCTTGAACACCTCATCCGCTGGTTACCTAACGGGATACATCTGGTGCTGATCAGCAGAAACAGCCTGCCTTTAAACCTGTACCAGGAGCAGCTTAGCGGCGAACTGCTGGAAATTGGAAGTGCCCGTCTGCTGTTTTCTATCGAGGAAGTGCGGCAGCTTTTGTCTCTTCTGGATTTGAAACTTGGGAAAAAAGACGTAAAGGTGGTTTATGCCCGCACCGAAGGGTGGGCGGCGGGGCTTCGCCTGTTGGGAATGCTGATCAAACAGTCGGGCGGCGACATGAAAAAAACAATGTCGGCATTAAAAGGGAAGGACGCTGATCTTTATACATATCTGGGCAACGAGTTGCTTAAATACCTTCCTAATGAGCGGCAGACTTTTTTGCTGGATTCATCCCTGCTGCCGTACTTGGAGCCCGGGCTATGCACTGTTGCCTTAAAATGCGACGACAGTGAGGTTATAATTAAACAGCTTCATTCCCATGGATTGCTGAGCCGGACTGAGGGCGATACAGTTACCTGGCGCCTGCACCAGCTGATGGGTGAATTCCTGGAGCAAAAGGCAAGTCAGCTCCGTGCGCTGGAGTATATGGTTTCGGTAAGGCGCCGCGCCGCTGGTTTTCTTGAGCGTAACGGCGATATCGACAGAGCTCTGGAACAGTTGGTTGCTTGCGACGACTGGTCTGACGCGGTAAAACTGATCCATTCTCACGGAGAGAAGTACTTTATGGATTGCGGACGCCTGGATGCCTTGCACTCCTGGATCAGCCGCCTTCCGGAGGACCTTGTCAATAGTGACTATTGGCTTTTGTACTTCAAGGGAATGAGTATCCTCCATATCAACCAGGAGGAAGCACTCGACACTTTGTCCAGGGCGGCCGATTCCGCCGGGGAAAACGGGGATATCAAGTGCCAGATCCGCTCCCTGTTTGCCATTATCGGAGTTTATACTTTTGCCAACAACATGCAGAAAATTGAGGAGACAGCCGGCCGGATCCCGGTGGCTGCCGCCCTTCTGAAAAGCTCCTGGTCACGGGGGATCGTGCTGGCGGCGGCATTAGGCCGGGCAGCCTGGGAGGATAATTTAAGGCAGGGGGTCTGGTTGAGCCGGCTGACCGGCAAAAGCAAACTGGATCCCTTGTCGAGAACGGCTTACATAGGGTTTTCCTGTATGATTCAATTCCGGATGGGCAACTTGACTTCCGCCGTGGAGTTGATCGAAAAGCTTCTCGCCGACCCTTATGTGCAGGAAAATGAGCGCTGGACCGGCGAGGCTTATGCAATTTATTCAGTGATCTGCGAGCTTACCGGAAACCATCACAAATTGGGAGAAGTATCTAAAGAACTGCTCCGGCTGGGGCAAAAATACCATGCACCGCACCAGTTAGGGTTTGCGCACCGCAGTCTGGCCCATCTGCACCTGAGTGAAGGACACCTGGATGAAGCACGGAAAGAATTTGTGCTTTCCCGCAGCGCCTTTTCTGAAGGTAATAATGTTTTTTACGCTTATCTCACAGACCTTGATCTGATATTGCTGCGCATAAAGGCCGGAGAAAACGCCAGGGATTTACTTCCGGAGACACAGCACGTATTAGGGAAGCTTAAGACTTTTCCCGGGGGACGCGGTCTGGACGATTATGTTCTGTCAGTGGCTGGAATCATCGCTATGGAAGCCGGTCAACTGGAACTCGCCCGGGAGCGGTTCGAGGAGGTACGCCTGAGAAGTAAACGTAAGGGCGCCAGGCAGGTTTTGTCCGGCACGCAGTTGTTCTTGGCCAGACTAGCTCTTTTAGAGGGTGATGACGGCACAGCGGACACTTACCTGCGTGAGGCCATGGGCGCTGCTGAAGCTGAGAAATGGGAGTATTTTTGGGACTGGCACGCCGAGACTGTTTATACCCTGTGCCGCCGTGCGCTACTTAAGAAAATCCACCCCAAATGGACAGCCCATCTCCTCACGCGCTGGTTTCCGCAGCGCACCTGTAAAGAAGCCGGCAGTCTGCTGGCATACCCGGACGAAAGTGTACGTAGCTGTATCACCAAGATGCTGCAGGATGTGGTGGGGGAAAGCGGTGTGCCGGTGGTTCATGTTAACTGCCTAGGTGATTTCAGGGTGTTTGTCAACGGGGCGGAGATTCCCTCCTCACGGTGGAAGACAGAAAAGGCCAAAAACCTGTTTAAATATCTTATAATGGATAAGCGCCGGCACCATAAGGAAAAGATTATCGAAGAACTATGGCCCGAATCAGACCCCCATCTGGGGGATGCCAGCCTGAGGATGGCTTTGACGTACGCACGCAAGGCCTTAGGGCTTGGCGACCACGTCAGCGAAAGCATCATACTGAAACGCGGTATGATTTGCCTAAGCCCGGAAATTGGCGTGTATACGGATCACGAGTTGTTTTCCTCAACTGCCCAAGGCGCCCTGCAGAAGGCGGATGGCGATAATCCGGTCGTTACGGACCTGTTGGAACAGGCTGCCGGACTGTACTCGGGGGATTTCCTGCCGGATAACCTCTACGATGATTGGACGGAAGGCCTGCGCGTAGAGTTGCGCCGGCTTTATCTACAGGTGCTGTTTAAGTTGGTTGAATCCTACCGCCGGCAGGGCAAGCCGGCTCCAGCCTTGCATGCCTGCCGGCGTTATCTGGCCCTGGAACCGGCCGACGAGCCGGTCAGCAGGACGGCCATGGAATTATTGTGGCAGACGGATCAAAAACAGCAGGCCCTGTCCCTGTATCAGGAACTGGTCAACAGACTGGCCAAAGACCATGATTTGATCCCGGTGGCGGAAACAAACGATCTGTATGAGAGAATCTGTTGTAGTTCATAAGAAGGATGCGGTCAACACTGTAGAGAATGAAAGGGGCTTCGCGTTCCACCGCGAAGCCCCTTTATTTAAAGCTGGATCTGTTTACAGGCATAGCTTTCGGGGAGATCGCCATCCGGCGGTTAGGAATGGGAGACCGTACAAGCAGGAAGGTCATTTCCGAGAAGTATGGAATTTAGTAGTGAAAGAATATAGTGAGTCAGAGAATAACAGGCTGTCTTAGACTGTATGATAATCATCAGGCAGTAATGGGAGGCTTATATAGGTATGAAGCTTACAACCGTCGCGGTGATCCTCGTTGCGCTGGTTGTGTTTGTTGTCGGTGCCGTCATCTACGGCGCATCACAGTGGCGGGCAAAGAACGATGACTTCCGGGCAAAGCTGGAGGCGGCGCGGATACCCATCACGCCGGCAACATATGATGCGCGGGAAATCGAAGGCCTGCCGTTGCCGGTGCAGCGGTACTTCGGCGCCGTGTTGCAGGATGGGCAACCGATCGTCGCTGTCGGGCGCTTGTCGCAGCAAGGGCAGCTCCGAATGAGCGAGGCTGAGGACAGCTGGCGTCCATATGAGGCGACCCAGTTGGTTACCACGCGCCCGCCCGGCTTCGACTGGGACGCACGCGTGAAAATGGCTCCCGGCGTGAAGGTGTTTGTGCAGGATGCCTACGCGGAGGGAACCGGGATCCTGCACGCAGCAGTGCTGGGCCTCGTCACCGTCGCGGACATGCGCGACACACCTGAGATGGCGCAGGGGGAACTGATGCGCTTCCTCGCCGAGGCACCCTGGTATCCAACGGCGCTGTTGCCTAGTCAGGGCGTACGCTGGGAAGCAATCGACGATTCAAGCGCGCGTGCGACCCTCACAGATGGGGATGTCAGCGTATCGATTAAGTTTCACTTTGACGAGGGGGGGCTGATCACGACTGCGCGGTCTGAGTCTCGCTACCGTGCTGTCGATGGCGTCCTCCAACCCACGCCCTGGCAAGGCCGGTTCAGCGCCTACGCCAACCGCGCCGGCATGCGAATTCCCTTGGAGGGCGAGGTTGAGTGGGTATTACCGGACGGTCCCTTTCCGTATTGGCGCGGGAGCATCACGGATGTCGACTATGAATGGGCGCAATAGTCTGTAGTCTATAACGTGGAAAAAGGGAGTGGTTCCAGTTAGTTATCCCATCAGCTTTTCCTTGTCACTGGAAGAAACCCCTGCAAGAATGGTGCAGAGGGGTTTGTTATTGTGGGTAGACCGTGTCGGGACAAGGAACCTGTCCCCTGTCTCATAAACAAGTTTAAGTCTGACCCCGTAATGAAGGGAGTGGGAAAATTGAGATTACCGGATTTTAAACTGGAGAGATATTTTGACAGGTACGAGTTCAGCGTGCCGTACCTGCTATGCTGCTCGGACTGTGAGTCGTTCAGCATAAAGGAGATACTGGAAATGGAAGGGCCGGGCGCGGTAGATGCCTTCCTTGAGCAGCGGTTTGGCTATACTGAAGCCCGCGGCAACCCGGAGCTCAGGCGCAATATCGCCGGGCTTTACAGCACCGTGGGGCCGGATGAGGTGCTGGTTTTTTCAGGGGCCGAGGAAGCTATCACTGGGGGTTATGTCCAAGACTTACGGCCTGCCGGGACTCCGCATCGGTTGGATTGCCACCCGCAACGCCGCTATTTATAAAAGGATGGCGGCTTTTAAGGACTATACAACCATTTGCAACAGTGCCCCGGCCGAGTTTTTGGCTACGGTGGCCTTAAAACACAACAACCGGCTGGCAGAGCGCAACCTGGGCATTATCCAGTATAATCTGGCTCTACTGGATGAATTCTTCGCCACATATGCCGAGTTTTTTGATTGGCCCAGGCCTAAAGCAGGTCCCATTGCTTTTCCGGGCATTAAATGGAGCGGTGATGTAGAACGTTTCTGTACGGACCTGGTACAGGCAAAGGGTGTGCTCCTTTTGCCTTCCGGTTGTTACGACTTCGGGAACAGGCATTTTAGGCTTGGTTTTGGCCGGCGAAATATGCCGCAGGGTTTGGAAAAACTGGCGGAGTACATAAAGGAGAAGTTTTAGAGGGTAGTCCGGAAATCAGGGGGACCCCATACATTAATGCTTCTAAGACTACACAAAGCCTCTGCCCAAAGATCGTCCGGGATGCCGCTGAGATTTTGGAAGGAATACCGTGACCCGTAAAGGAAAAAGGGCGGGGAATGCCCCGGCCCCCTTTTATTCTTGCTGATAGCTTTTTTACAGTGGCTGGCGTCTTGACGCTATGATGTTATAACGCTATCATGGAGGTGAGAGGTGATTCTTAATGAGTAAAGCCACTAAGCGTTCCACTGTCTACTTCGAACCTGAAATCCACAATGCTTTGCGGTTGAAGGCAGCTTCGACGCACCGCTCGGTATCGGACTTGGTAAATGAGGCTGTTCGGCATGCTCTCCGGGAAGATCAGGAGGATTTGGCCGCTTTCGAAGAGCGTATTGCCGAGCCTACAATGAGCTACGAGGCACTGTTGGAAAACCTCAAGGCCCATGGCAAGCTTTGAAGATTCACTTTAGGGAGTCCGTGGCCAAGGATCTACGGCACCTACCGAATAAAGATGTAAGGTGGATCCTCAAGCGCATTGACGCATTGAGAAACGAACCACGCCCAACTGGTTGTGAGAAACTTTCAGCCCAGGAGCGATACCGTGTGCGTCAAGGAGTCTATCGGATTATCTATGAGATCAAGAACGAAGAGCTTGTCATTATCGTGGTTAAGGTTGGTCATCGGCGTGAAGTCTATAAACACAGCTAACAGGAGCTTCAACCCGGACCGGCTTTTCCGCAGGCGCTCAAAAGCCGACCATTTGTGAGCACTTGATCGAAGAAAAAGGTTTACAGGTCCCGATTTCCTCCTGGGCGCCGTGCTGCTCATTCTTTTCGGCGCGGGTTTGGCCTGGTTTCCGGTGTCGGGCGGCATGACCGCCTATTCCGGTTACACCGGTCCGGCCCTGGCGGCGGATGTGGCACGCCACCTGGCGCTGCCCCTGACCGCCCTGACCCTGGCCAACGTGGCCGGGATGTTTCTGCTGACCCGGGGCGCCATGCTGGGGGTGGTGACCGAGCGATACATCCTTACGGCACGGGCGAAGGGTCTGCGGGAGGGGATTATCCGCTACCGGCATGCGGCGCGGGGCGCAATGCCCCCCGTGGCGGCCAGACTGGGGGTGCGCGTGGGCCGGCTGATGGTCGGCCTGGTCTTCATTGAGTCGATCTTCGCCTACCCCGGGGTCGGGCACACTATGCACACCTCTCTGACCATGCGTGACTACCCCCTGCTCCAGGGATTCTTCTTGGTGATCACCGGAACGGTACTATTAGCCAACATCGCCGCCGATCTTTGGCTGCAACGCCTGGATCCGAGGGTGAAAGATGCATATTAACTACTGGGAACACGCCACAACCAGTGTGCAGGGCCGTATCGGCGGCGCTTTGTTGGGCGCCGTCCTGATTGCCGCCTTGATCGGCCCTTTTGTGGCCGGTTCACCCGATCTCCCGTCCAGGGACATCTTCCAGCCGCCTTCAGCCGTCCATCCCCTCGGGACCAACGACTTCGGACAGGACGTGCTCGGCCTGTTACTGGCCGGTGCAAGGCTTTCGCTGACGGTAGCCCTGTCCGCGGGGCTGCTCACGACCGTCCTTGCTGCCCTGGTGGGTGCCGGGGCCGCCTTGGCCGGAGGTCTTTGGGACAGGGTGCTGATGCGGTTCACGGATGTGATGCTGGCCGTACCCTCCGTGGTCGTGATCATCGTCATTGCGGCTTACCTCCGGCTGAATACGGTCGGCCTGATCCTGCTGATCGCCCTCTTCGGGTGGCCGGGCACGGCCCGTGTGGTACGCGCCCGGACCCTGACCCTTGTCGGTCGCACCCACGTCCTGGCCGCCCGGACCTTTGGGGCGGCCAAGCCTTACCTGCTCTACCGCCATATCCTGCCGGACTTGGTTCCCCTGCTGCTGGTGGGCTTTCTGCAGAGCGCCCGCCGCGCCGTCTTCCTGGAAGCCGGTCTGGCTTTTCTGGGCATCGGGGACCCGACCGTGGTCAGCTGGGGGATTATGATTCAAAACGCCCTGCGCTTCTACTACATGAACGCCTGGGTATGGCTGCTGCTGCCCCCGGCGCTGGCCGTCGCCGCTACCATCCTGGCGTTCAATCTGCTGGGGAATAACATCGAGCAGGCCGTTGATCCGAGACTAAGACGTTTTCATACAAAGGGAGTAGCTCATGCTTAGTATTCAGGACCTTACCGTAAGCTATGGAGAAGAGATCATCCTAGGTGGTGTGAGTCTGGAAGTCGCCGCCGGTGAAACGGTGGCTGTAATCGGCGAGTCGGGCGCGGGCAAGACCACCCTGGGGAAAGCGGTGGCCGGACTTGTGGATGGGAATGTGGAGGGTTTTGTTTCCTGGGATAGAGTAAATCTTCTCACGCTTACTGAAGAACAACGCCGGAGCCTCCGGTGGAATGAAATCTCCATCGTCTTTCAGAGAGGCGGCCAAGTACTACACCCGGGAATTCCGGTTGAGGTGCAGGTAGCCGAACCGTTGTTCGAGCACGGTCTCTGCACCCGTTTTGAAGCCCTGCAGCGGGCACGCCGGCAACTGCTCGAAGTGAAGCTGCCCGCTGAAAAACTCGGTTCTTTCCCGCATCTCCTCAGCGGGGGTGAGGTCCAACGGGCACTGATCGCCATGGCCCTGGTGAACGGCCCGCGCCTGGTCATCCTCGATGAACCGACGGCCGGACTTGACGCCCTGACACGACAATCAATTCTTAACCTGCTCAGAGGAATGTCAGGGCGATGCGCTTTCCTAATGCTGACTCACGACCTGGCTGCGGCAGCCGGTCTGGCCCGGCGCGTGGCTGTCCTCTACGGAGGACAGGTTCTGGAAACCGGTCCGAGTGATGCGGTTCTTCGACAGCCCAAGCACCCATATACCCGGGGTTTGCTCCGTGCCTACCCCAATATGACCACGACAAAGGATCTGCAGGGGATTCCGGGTCGCGCGTACGTTCACACCCACCCGCATACGCACCATTCCCGGAACGGTCAGAACTCACACGTAACAAGTGTCTACGACAGCCACGATCACCCTCATTCCCACGACACCGGCGCCTACGAGCACCTGCACGGCGGCTGTCCTTTCCACGGCCGGTGCACACAGGCCGTCCCGGCCTGCCTTGACACCCGGGTGCATCTGGCCCGTGTTGACGACGGCCACAGCGTGGCCTGTCACCGCGGAGGGGTAGTCTCCCTCGTGCACCTGAAAGGGGTAACGAAGAACTTCGGGCCGGCCCGTGTTCTGGAAGATGTCAGCCTTCAATTGAATGAGGGCGAGACGCTGGCTTTAGTTGGAGAGAGCGGGTCGGGGAAGACCACTCTGGCGAGGGTGATAATGGGACTGACCGGACTTGACTCCGGGTCGATTTACCTCGAAGAACAGGAGGTGGTTCAGCGAAACAAGGACTTCTACCGGCGCGTGCAGATGGTGTTTCAAGACCCTCTGGATTCAATCAGTCACCGCTACAATGTACTGCAGGCCGTGGCCGAACCACTGATCCTGCAGCAAGGCGGTAAACCGGGTGATTATCTGGAAAGTATAAGGATGGCGCTTGAAGAAGTGCAGCTTCCCGGCGACGACGGCTTTCTGCTTAAATACCCGCACCATCTCAGCGGCGGTGAAGCACAGCGGGTAGCCATCGCCCGCGCTCTTGTTCTGTCCCCGAAACTGCTGGTGGCCGACGAGCCGACATCGTCCCTTGACCCCAGTGTTCAGGCCAAGGTTCTCCGGCTGTTGTTCAGCATTCAGGATGAAAGAGGCCTCGGCATCCTTCTGATTACGCACGACCTGGCCCTGGCCAGGAAAGTAAGCGACCGCATAGCGGTCTTACGTGATGGGCGTGTCGTTGAGGTGGGACCTTCAGACCGGATTACTGGTTGCCCGGTCCATCCCTACACCCGTGAATTAGTGTCCGCAGCGCCCCGGCTGAGCTGGAGCCGGGTAAGGCCGCCTTTGTAATGGCCAATCACCATTATGTGAAGTGTTTTAGTTGCCATAAGAAGGAACTGCATTATTTGCCGAGAATTGGAATAGCAAATGAAACCCTGATTACCATTAACCCGGTCACCATTATCCGTCATGCCTATGCCGTTTATCCGTCTTTTGCCATGCTGGCTGGGATGCAATTAGACGTCTTCACTCCGCTCAAGGACGGTCCAATGAATGCAGCAACACTCGCCAAGGCATTGAACGTTCAGGAAGCTAAGCTTTCTCCTTTGCTTTACGCTCTGGTGACGGCTGGACTTCTGACAGTGAAAGACGGAGCTTTTTTCAATACTGAGGAAGCTGACAGATTCCTGGTTCGCGGCCGTCCAGAATACATGGGTGGATTGAGTGGATTCTATAACAGCTTGTGGCGTGCCACCCTAAATACTGCAGAAAGCATTCGTACGGGCAAGCCTCAGGCGAAACATGACTGGATGTCTCTGCCGGAAGATGAACTGATCAAATACTTTAGAGGTCAATATCCGGGTAGTCTGCGTGCGGGAAGACAACTTGCAGGGAAGATCGATTTTACAGGGTTCAAACGTCTCTTGGATGCGGGTGGTGGAACAGGTGGACTCTCCATTGGGGTTTGCGAGGCATTCCCTGATCTTCAAGCAACTGTAGTCGATCTGCCTGCGGTGGCGTCTATCTCAGAGCGATTCATATCGGAAGCCGGTATGTCCCATAGGATAACAACCATGGCTGCTGATCTTGTGGATAGCCCGCCTGAGGGGAGCTATGATGTTGTGGTTCTGCGCGCCCTTATTCAGGTCATGTCGCCCGATAAGGCCAGGAAAACCTTAATGAACATTTCTCAGGCGATGGAACCAAACAGTTCTATCTACATCGTGGGGAGCGTTCTTGACGACTCAAGGTTATCGCCGGCGGCTTCTATAGCGTTCAGCCTTGTTTTCCTCAATGTTTACGATGATGGGCACTCCTACACGGAAAAGGACCACCGCGAATGGTTGCTTGAAGCCGGATTTGCGGATGTGCGCATAGAGCATAATGCAATGTCGGATGGATATGGGATTATCTCAGCCCGCAAGCATTGAGCGCCTAACCCTTACGTCAAGCGGACGGGCGCGGTCATACGTCTGTTGGTGAATCCTGTGGCCTATTGGCGCGCCGCCGCTTGCGCAGGTCGTTAGTAGACTGGAGGGAGCACGCGTGAGGGAAGAAGAGCGTCCGGGGTCAGTGAATTGGAACTTGAATAGACTGAATGGGAATGGAGGAATAGTGTCATGTCTAGAATGATCGCTTATTGTGGCCTTGTCTGCTCCAACTGTCCCACGTTCTTGGCGACCAAGAATGATGATGACGTCGCTAGAGCGAAGACTGTCGCCTTGTATTCCGAGAAGTATGGATTTGATTTGAAACCTGAAGACATCAACTGTGACGGATGCCAGTCCGTAGGAGGGAAGCTGATCGGCTTCTGTCAGGCTTGTGAGATCCGGCAGTGCTGTCACGGTAGGGGCTTGGATAATTGCGTACTTTGTGATGAACAGCCATGTGAAAGACTCATAAAATTTCACGAGTTTTCTCCGGATGCAAAGGCTTGCTTTGAATCGTTGATAAAGGAGATCGAATAAGGTTGCTCGCCGCTGAAGCTGAACGTTAGGCTGCAGGAGGCACAAGATGACAAACCATAAAGAGAAAATACTCCTGACGGAAGAACAGGAAACGCTGTTGGTTCCTCTTTACTCCAGAGCTGTTGAGAGCCGACGGCCCAACCCCATTTTAGGCAGAGGATATTGAAAAGCTTGGATCAGGATATCGCCTGTTATTTGGGGTAGCCGGTCTTTTCACAGCTGCAAAAAAGGCTCATAGAATTCTATACTACAGTCTTTAAACTACCGTGTCTGTCAATGTATTGGTGGTTTAGGAAAGGACGGATAGAATGCCGAATGATCCTTACGAGAGTTTAGCTGAGCGATACGACTGGATGAAACAAGAGGACCCGGTGCGTAAGGAGTTTTTTAGACAACTCTTCGAAAAGCATCAGGTCTATGACGTCCTCGACTGTGCGTGTGGAACCGGCATTGACCTGATAATGTTTTATTCATTGCCGCCCTTCTACCCCGGGGAGAAGCTGTTGGTATTGATGCCTCTCAGGGTATGATTGATGTAGCTCGGCAGAAGCAGACCGGAAACCTGCGCTTCGCACTGATGAACATCAACGAACTCGACTTCGTCGAGGATTGGGACGTCGTCTTCTCCAACGCAACGCTGCATTGGGTCAAGGACTACAGGCGTTTGCTCCAGAGTATCCGGCGCTGTTTGCGTACTGATGGTATGCTTCGATTCAACTTCGCTGGAGATGGCAACTGCTCCCACTTCTTCAGGGTTGTTCGGGAAGCGATGTCACTGCAACGGTTCTCGTCCCACTTTGCCGATTTCGAATGGCCTTGGTATATGCTGTCCGTTGGGGAATACGAGGTCAGTCGTAGAGCAAAGTGGGCTCCGTGATGTTCGGGTGTGGGGAGAGAACGCCGACCGTTTCTTCCCGGACGCGGAAGCTATGATCAATTGGGTCGATCAGCCCAGCCTCGTGCCTTTCCTGGCTCATGTTACCGATGAGGTTAAATCCCCTTTCCGGGAATTCGTCGTCAGGAGGATGATCGAGGAAACGAGGCGAGACGATGGCCGGTACTTCGAGACATTCCGTCGTATTAACGTCTTTGCCCGAAAATGAGTGTAGCCGAACTTCAGGTGCACTCGATGAGCTACAGCGCACCGTTGTACTCAGCACTGCCCACCTCGCGGCAGAGGGGATATGTCCTGCATTCCCTCGATTCGGGTCCTTAGTGAGCTGCAAGGTCGTTAGCAGTAGACATACCGGCTGTTAGGTTACCCAATAAAGGCGCTCATTCAGATGGCTTATGAGTTTGGAATGAATCCGGTGTATACTGTTGGCACGAACGTTACATAGCTGATGAAAGGAAAGCCGGACTTGTGGGAGATCACCGCATCCTTCTACCGGAAATGGATAATTGGGGTTCGTGAGGGATTTGTAGTAAAATAAAGCAAGATCCGACCGGTATATCATACTCAGGAGTACGGGATAGCGGGGAGAGAGTTTACCGCATGACAGAAGAACTTGACGTCTTGCAAGACATATCGCAACGCTTGGCTTTGGCCGGAATTCCTTACATGATAACCGGCTCTATGGCCTTGAGCTTATACGCCCGCCCGCGTATGACTAGAGATATTGACATCGTCATACTGTTATCTGCTGATGATGTTGACCTTCTTGCAGCCACCCTAGATAAAGTCTACTATATCGACCCTGATAGTGTTCGCCGGGCGATGCGCGAACCACCGCACATGTTCAACGTTATCCATGAACAGTTTATCGTAAAAGTGGATTTGATTTTAAGACCGAACACCGACTATGCACGTACAGCCTTTGAGCGTCGCCGTTCTTGCGACCTGTTCGGGCAAACGGTCTGGGTTATCACACCGGAGGACCTGATCCTTGCAAAGTTAAATTGGGCACGGGAAAGTCATTCTGAGCTTCAGCTCAACGATGTACGGGCTTTGTTGCGCAGTGAGGAGCTGGATATGTTTTACATCCAAAAATGGGTTTATGATCTGGCCTTGCAATCTATTTGGAAGATGGTGCGGTCTTGAAGGATACTGATCCTAATATTGATGTGATCTACGAGAAGATGTTGTTGTCCAGAACAGGAGCTGAACGCGTGCAGATGGTCAGTTCCATGTATGCAACAGCGAAAGCACTTATCCTAGCCTCATTACGGGAAAAATATCCCCATGCCTCGGAGGTGGACTTCCGGGGTCTCCTTTTCTTGAGATTTTACGCGGAGGACTTCTCCTCCGAGCAGCGGACCAAAATCTATCAGTATCTGGTAGGCAACTCCGATTAGGGATGCTTTGCTGGGATGCGGGAAACCTTCCCCCGCAAAGCGCGACGGATCCGCACCCCGGCGGTCGGCCGTACTAAACTCCGACTGCCCGAACCGCGGTGCGTCGTTGGTATTGCTTGACCTGCTGGAACGTCCGGACATGCCTGCGCGTGAGATTTGGTACGACAAGTTTATCTGTCCTGACTGTCACGAGGGGATCCACCTTGATGTGCCCGAGGTGGCTCGTGAGCTTGGAATGAATCCGGTGTATACTGTTGGCACGAACGTGTGGAAAGGACGATACATGTCAAATCACCCCTGGTGGCAATACGACGAAATGCAGCAGATCGGTAAAGACTATGGAAACGTTGCTGAAGTAGAGGTATACGATTCACGGCACAGTAAGCTTAGGAATGTTCAGCAGGAAAGTCAATTTATCCTCGATAGTCTGGCTGTCCGGAAGGAACAAGTAATCCTTGATTTCGGGGCCGGAACCGGAACATTTGCGATCGAAGCTGCCAAACGGTGCTCGAAGGTATATGCGGTGGATGTATCTCGTGTGATGCTTGAGTACGCGAAGAAGAAGGCCGATTCCCGTAGGGTCGGCAATATCGTTTTCCGCCACGGAGGCTTCCTGACGTACGATCATCTTAACGATTCGGTAGACATAATTGTGACCAGCCTGGCCCTGCATCATCTGCCTGACTTCTGGAAATTCACTGCCCTGAGCCGTATGAACACCATGTTGAAAGATCAAGGAAGGCTATTTCTAATGGACGTGGTTTTTTCCGAGGAGAACCACGTAGAGAACATTACTAAATGGATAGCCGGTATCGAACGAAGTGCTGGACCGGAAAGGGCAAAAGAGGTTGGAATGCATATCCAAAAGGAATACTCAACCTTTACGTGGATAATGGAAGGCCTTTTGACAAGAACCGGTTTTCGGATTGATCAGGCCGACTATCAAGGCGGTGTAATAGCCCGGTATTTGTGCACAAAGATCAACGCCTAGCAGCGCATTCCAGCGGACGGCTGTAGCGCTGCCGCTCTACTACTCTACCAAATCCTCAATTGTGACGACCGGTATGCCGTGTTTTTCGGCGAAGGTCACGATTTCCGGTTGCCGTGCCATTGTGCCGTTTTGATTGGTGAGTTTACACAGTACGCCAAAGGGTTTCAGTCCTGCCAGGCGCATCAGATCCACGGTTGCTTCAGTATGCCCTTGGCGTTCAAGCACACCGTATAGGGTCTGTGTACGAGCACCGCCCGATCAAGACCAAGGACTTCCCGCTCTTTCATCCGCATTGCAGATTTACGGATGATCGGTTCTGACCGTTGCGATCGCCGACGCAATTCTGACCGGTCGCTCATACCTCGATTCAGTCCGGCAAATCGGCCGGCGCTATCCGGGTGCCGGGTACGGGGGTTCATTCATTCGTTGGTTCCATTCTGATACCCCTAATCCATACAATAGCTGGGGTAATGGCTCCGCCATGCGTGTGAGTCCTGTCGGATTCGCCTTTCCAACAGAGGAAGATGTCCTACGAGAAGCGGCACGGACAGCCGAGATATCGCACAACCATCCGGAGGGGATCAAGGGGGCGCAGGCAACGGCCCTTGCTGTTTTCCTTGCACGAACCGGCACCGGGAAAGAGGGAATCAGATCGGAGATTGAAAGACGATTCGGGTACGACCTGGCTCGTACGGTTCAAAGCATCAGGCCGACCTATTCGTTCGATGTGTCCTGCCAGGGTACGGTTCCGGAGGCAATCATCGCGTTCCTTGATTCGGACTCTATGAGGACGCCGTACGCAACGCCATTTCGCTGGGAGGAGACAGCGATACACTGGCCTGCATAACCGGTGGCATCGCTGAGGCCTTCTACGGCTCCGTCCCAATCCAGATTAGGGCCAAAGTTCAGGCCTGCCTCCCACCGGACTTATGGGAGATCACCGAGTCCTTCTGCAGAAAACACGGAATGATCAAGTCGAACCAGGGAGCGTAGGCAACACGGTGACCCGGTTACAGCCTGTAGCAGCCGTGAACCATCTGACCATAGCCGGCTGCACTATCGGCCATTCATCAGCTGGTTAAGGCGCGTCCCCGTCAGTAACACCCGGTGTCAGGCTTGAAGTCGACCATATAACGCCTTGGTAAAAGGGTGGCGAGACGGTCATCGAGAACCTTCAGACTCTGTGCTTTGCCTGTAATTAGGAAAGAACAATCACCATGACTGGGCCGGCAAAACCGCCGCCATCATCGACAACATCACAGGCGAACCCATTCCAGCCTACATCTTTGTGGCGACCCTGGCCTGCAGCCAGTACTCTTAAGCTGTCAGAGTTCAATGACAAGCCTTTTCAAAAGAAACCGGGAAGCAGGCAGAGCGCTTTTCTGGAAGAAGAAAAAGCATTACTGCTGTCACTGCCTGCCTCCCCATACGAACTCGCCACCTGGTCGAAGGCGACCGTACAGTATGATTATCACATATATGCGGACAGGGACAGAAATCATTACTCCGTTCCTTACGAATACATCCGCCATCAGGTGGATGTGCGCACCACCAGTAAAACCATTGAAGTGTTTTATCACAGCCACCGAATCGCCTCCCATGTCCGGATCCGCAGCAAAGCAGGTGAACATGTGACACTGCCGGACCATATGCCGGAAAAACATCGGCAGTATCTGGCCATGGATAGTGATTACTTCCGGAAATGGGCCAAGGATGTCGGTCCTCATGCGTTGATGGTGGTCAGTGCCATTTTGTCGGCACACAAGGTGGAAAAACAAGGATACCGTACCTGCACTTCACTGATGAAGCTGGCAGACAAATACTCCTTAGTTCGGTTTGAAGATGCCTGTCAGCGGGCACTGAGCTATACGCCCAGCCCCAGCTACAAGACTGTTCAAACTATCCTTAAGACGGGGCAGGACCGGGTAAAGGTTCTCTCTGAACAGGAGAAAAAGCCGAAAACAAATGCCGAGACTCACGGTTTCGTCCGAGGCGCCGACTATTACGGAGGACGAGACAATGATTAATCCCACCACCATCAACAAACTTCATGAAATGCGTCTTGCTGCCATGGCAGAAGCTTTCTACAACCAGATGGAGGATGAAACCTACAAGGAACTTAGCTTTGAAGAACGTGTCGGCATCATGGTGGATCGGGAGGGGCCGCAGGCCATGGATGTCCTGGAACTGATTGAAGCCAGGTATCAGAACGCCTCCACCATCTTTTGCACTCAGTTTTCAAAGAAAAGGTGGCACGAAAAGATTGGAGAAGACACTTTGGCTGATGCCATTCTGGACCGGATTGTGCACGGGTCCCACACGATTTTCATTGATGGTAGAATCTCCATGCGGGAACGAAATGGGTTATTAGGAGAATCAAAACCGGGTTTTTAAGGGCGCGAAGTAGGTGCGGTGACAATCCCAGCGGCTTAATCCGCGGAGTGATGTTTGTGGTAGGATCCAGGTTTCATGAAAAGAGGGCCACGGCCCCCTGGGAAACGGGGGCCTCCATGCGAACCGGGCGCCTTGTAAAGGCAAAGCAAAGTGCGCTTTGCCGGCGCCCTCCCGCATCGGGCATTCATAAGTACGTCCGGGTTAAATGCCGAGTTAGCTACCACTACTCTAAGTGAAAGGTGAGGAAAGTATGGACACTAATGCCCTGAAGGAAAGCGCCCACTTGGCTGCCAGCGTCAGCACCATAGCTCAGAATCTTGGTATTTCAATAGGTAAGGGCATATCCGGCCTGTTTTGACATGCGACACCACTTTCTCCCAGCCCTAACCGCCCTGGTCCTCTTCGCCCTTGACCATCTGCTTCCTCAATGCCATTAGAGGTGCACCCCAAAACCACAGCCTTAGGTCAACCACGGGATACCCAACCGGCCTGTTAGCCTCTTGACATCGTATAACCTACGTAGTACAGTCAGGAAAACGGGGAATTTTGGGTAATTGGGGTTATGGGGTATCCTGTTAACCAGCTTAAAGGTGGGAAATCACCGGATGACCTACACATTGGTTAAGTTAGTCTCTAAGTGGTTTTTGTGGATGATTTTAGGGAATCCGAACATTTCCGGACAAACCAACATCCCCCGTACAGGCCCGGTGATTGTGGTGGCCAACCACACCAGTCTGCTGGACGGCTTTCTGTTGGCAGCTTTTTGGCCGCGGCGGATTACGTTCCTGTCAGCAGCCTACTTGTTCAGGTTACCGGTAGTGGGAGCATTCTTTCACTCTATCGGTGCCATCCCGGTGCAAAGTGATCGCAGTGAGCTGGCGGGAGTGAGGACAGCGTTACGGGTATTGCAGAGTGGGGGTACCCTGGCCCTTTTCCCTGAGGGCCAGGTTTGTACTGGTGACAAGCTTTGTCCATTCCAAATGGGATGGGCGTATCTAGCCCTAAAGGTAGGGGTGCCGGTGCTACCGGTGGTAATCAAGGGTACCAGAACAGCACTGCCGCTAGGCGCTGTCTTTCCGCGCCGCAGTAAGATCTACATTCAAATCGCAGCTCCGTGGACGCTGGAAAAGGTCGAGCGACCGAGGCAGGAAACCTTGGCGGCTTTTAATACGAGACTGGTCGGCCAAATGGAGGACATGTTGAATGAGATGCAAGGCATGTGAATGAGAATTAAGCTAATGTCGGAGGTCGGTAAGATGGATGAAAGGCAGCAGGTTAGTGGAAGGCCACGAATCGGTCTGGCCTTGGGGGGCGGGGGCGTCAGGGGCTATGCCCACTTAGGGGTAATCAAGGCTCTACGGGAGGCGCACATCCCTATTGACGTAATCGCCGGGACCAGCATGGGGGCAGTAGTGGGTGCCGCCTATGCCACGGGATACCGGATCGAAGAATTGGTGGATATGGCCATCCAGATGCGATGGCGACGGTTGTTTGATTTGGTGGATCCAACTATACCCCGGCAGGGGGTGATTGCCGGAAACCGGCTGGAAAAGTATTTTAACACCTTAACGGGTACCAGAGAATTTGATCAACTGGAAAAAACATTAATCGTCGTCGCCAGCGACATTGTTACTGGAGAGGAAGTGCGCATCAACTCCGGGCCGGTGGCCCGGGCCTTACGGGCCAGCACCGCAGTGCCCGGGATCTTTTGCCCAGTCAAGTCAGAGCGGCGCCTGCTTGTGGATGGGTCAGTAACCACACCGGTGCCGGTGGTGGCAGCCGTGGAAGCAGGGGCGGCGGTGGTCTTGGCCGTGGATGTATGCTCGCCGGTGGATCGAGCTAATGTCCTGTTGCAGGCATGGAAGTGGTGGAACGACATACCTTCCAAGCAGACTCATCGCCTGATGGGCGCACCCAGTTTCCGGCGTTTCCTTCAGCCGGTCCTACCCGAGAGTATCAACCTTGTTGGCCGCTCACTGGAACTGCACGACCGTTCCATCGGGGTTTCCTGGCCAGCGACTTCCTCCAGGCATTGCTGGCTCTTGAGGCCGGCGGTGGAAAGCGTGAGGTGGTACGATTTTCACCGGGCTACGGAGTGCATCCAGGCAGGGGAAGCTGCGGGCCGACAGGTGGCCGAACAGATCAACGCCTTGTCGAAAACAGGGGACTTTGCCGGAGAAAAAGGTCTACGTCAATGTTCGGTGGTACGGTAACACTTCCGCCGCCTCCATCCCCATCGCGATATGGTGAGTTTTGGAGATGAGGATCCTAGTGATTAAAAAGTGGGAGTTCAATCTGGAATTTGCCGACTTGAAAACCTCGTTTCATCCAAAATGTTACAGCCCTTGACTAGACACGTACAGGGGAGGAGAATATTAAGTGACAGTACGGATAACATGGGGGAAATGAAATGCGCATCACCCGGCGGCGAATTGACTTTCTGCAAAAGATTAAACAGCTTTACGAAGCCACCAACCTGCCGGTACATTACGTGCGGGTGGCCGAACTGCTGGGGGTCAGCAAGTGGAGCGCTTACGAGATGCTGAAGACGTTGGAAAAGGAAGGCTTTTTGGCCAGCCAGTACGAAGTGAACCAGGGAGAAAAGTTTCCCGGTCGGGCGATGGTACTGTTTGCACCTACTCACCTGGCTGATCTGGTTCTGTCCGGGAAAGCCCTGGTGGAGAAGGCCCCGGGCAAGGAGTGGCGGCAAGTCAAAGAACGGTTGTTGTGCCTGTGCGAAGAGCTGAAAAAAGACAATCCAAGGGAACTGATCGAACAACTGATGGCGGAATTGCCCGGCCTGGAACGCCCCCTGATTTTCAGCGCGTACATGATCGCTCTTTTAATCACGCAACTGCAAACCGTGAGTGAAAAGGGCCTCGGGCTGGTCAAGAACGTTGTGATGAAGGCGGCTAAGGCAGAAATGGGACTGGCCATGTTTACCGGCGCCGCCATGGGCAGCATGCTGAAAACAGCCGCCCAGTTTCCATTGTTATCCCAAATTGTCAGCCACCTGGACAGGTTCCAGGACAACCTGGCTGAACTCAACCAGTCCGAACAGGCCCTGCTCATGGATTTCCTGGAAGAGGCGTTGGAAAAGGCAATGTAATTTTCTTTACGAGGTGGAGCCCACCCCCGCCTGGAGGAAGATGTGGGTGGGCCTTTCCGACAGTTGCTCCATAGCTTCCAAAGCCATGGTGCCGTACCCCCGCATGATCCAAAGCAGCCCTTCCTGGTAGCCCTCCCAGGCAGTGTCCTGAATGAGCTCCCAGCCCTTATGGCGCGCGGTTTCTGATGCCAGTCTTACGGTATCGTCATAGTTGAGGACGGTTATGTGCACTTGGGCTCCTGTCGCCGCAATGTTCCGGGAACGTGACACAGAAGACCCTCGTGGCATATAAACCACCGCCTGCTGGCCCAGCCGGGCCGCCGTCCAGGCCACCCCCCGCCCATGGTTCCGTCCGTTAGCCCAAACCGGTAGGATTTATCTTTGACGTAGATCCCGGAGATGCCCAGGAGTTCGGCTAGGCTTCTTAACGACCTAAGCGGAGTAACCTTGTATTCGCTGAAGTCTTTGTGAAATCCCCGTACTGGTTTTCGTGGCCGTTCTTTCGTTTTTCGTGAACAGGGAAAGGCTTTCCAAACACCTGTTCCTTTCCATAGGAATCTGCATCTTGGGGATTACAATGGTGATTGGAACATCCTTGGGCGCCATCAACCTCTGGGGGGTGTTTTTGGCCATTGCCGCGGCTGTGGTTTATTCCTGCTATATTGTGCTGGGTAGATAGCTGTAAAACAACAGGGCGGTCAGGGAAGCGGGGATGTACCTGATGGACGAGAAGTATGCGCTGGATTGAGCCGTGTAGAACACTCCTCCCAACACAAACAGGGCTATCCAGTGAAAGCAAATTAGCGTGTTCCCTTCTTCAATCTCCCCTGTATACTAACACAGATTAAACCCGTGCAGATTGGTAAAAAAGGACTTCAAAACCGCAAGCGCGTCCGGCCGAGGCAGGAGTTTTACCCCCTGTTTCAGAAACTCTTCTCCTAAAGACTCAACTTTAACAGCCAGGGTGAATGGTGCCAGGCACCTAAGTTATTCTATTGCTTCAAGGTCTTCCGGGGAATCACAAAGCAAGGGAACAACCGGCATAAGCAAGACTCCCGCCTGCACATGTACGGCTGCGTCCTTAATCTGCCGGATGATGCCGAACCTGGCTTCCGGTGCCGGCGCTCTGGGCTCCAGAAACCCGGCCTTTGCCGGATCAGCTGTGGTGATCGTCACCGAAACCGTACACCAGTTGTACTTCCCAATGCTCTCGAGCAGTTGGAGATCCCTTAGTACCAGAGTGGACTTTGTACACACGTGAACCGGGTATTGGTGTCTCTCCAGAACCGCCAGGCATTGCCTGATATTATCATACTTTACTTCTGCGGGCTGGTACGGGTCGGTCGTTCCACCGATGGCCACTACATCCGGCAGCAGGGTTCTCGTCCTGGACAACCGTTTGTCCAGCATTTCACCAAAACAAGGGTGGGCAAACGTCCGGCCAGGTCGCTCAGGTTATTTCCTACCGAGGTGCGTGGGTAGGGGGTGCTGCTCAGATTCTCCTGCCGCGGATTAACTAATTCCTGCCAATATACGCTATAATCCTATAAGGAAGCATTAACCGGACCATTAGGGCTTTCCAGGTCGCTCTAATCAAGAAAGCTTAAGTGAGGAGGATTATGCGCTAGCGTGAAGAAATTAGTTGGTATGACGGATGTAAAGAAAGAAAAGTCAATAGATGATAATACCCTTGCCCTATTTTCCAGTGGAGCATTCACGCGGCAGCTGGGTATTCGCTTCGGTCGAGTGACGCCAGGCTATGCCGAGGCCACCCTGACCGTGGAAGAGTGGATGCTTAGCTTTCTGGGCCTCACGCACGGCGGGCTGGTGTTTACCCTTGCAGACACGGTCTTCGGGGTGGCCAGCAACGCCTACGGCCAGGTTTCCCTGGCCGTCCACGCGGATATTAGTTTCCTTCAGCCCACGACCAAGGGTACCATCCTCACCGCCCGCGCAGTGGAAGAGTCACGAAGTCGGCGCGTTGCACACTACCACGTGACCGTTGAAGACGGTGACGGCCGCCTGGTGGCAACCTTCCACGGGGTGGCCTACGTGAAGAAAGAGCCGCTGGGGGTGCCAGGCACCTAAGTTATTGAGATCAATCACGTACTCAAATGAAAGACCCCCGTATTAGGGCCTGTTAAAAAAAGGGTTGGGAATCTCCTTTCCAACCCCTTTCCCGTAGTGTGCCCGGCACAGTATCGTTGTGCAGACGCCCGATTTTCATAATGGAAACGATTTTCTCTACAGTGGCGAGGAAGAGGATTGAGGTCAGTATTAAACGCTCGATTGGCAGGGGCGACGATGTATGCGAATTCCTAATAAAGCTTTAATTACTTTTCGGACTCCTACGAGGATGCCATTCGCAACGCCATTTCTCTCGGAGGGGACAGCGATACACTTGCCTGCATAATAGGCGGCATCGCTGAGGCTTT
>QZIR01000006.1 GCA_003604975.1 Desulforudis sp.
AGGCCCTATTTCAACGGGTTCTACAAAAACCCTGAAACCCTTGTCGTTATTGGTGGGCACGGCTGGGATCGAACCAGCGACCTCTTGAATGTGAGTCAAGCGCTCTCCCCCTGAGCTACGCGCCCATGCAAACTTAATACTAACATATCCCTCTATTAAACGCAAGCGGGCGTTTCTGGTATGTGTCGTTTCTGGTACTGTCGGTTGCCTACGGTTCGTAGACAGCCGGTTCCGAGGCTCCGTATTTGCTGCTCAACACGACGAAGTCCACACGCCGGTTTAGCTGGCGGTTGGAAGCGTTGTCATTGGGCGCCTTGGGCCGGTATTCCCCGTAACCGGCGGCGGCCAGCCTCTCCGGGGGGAAGTTGTGCCGGGCGATGAGGTACTTAATAACACTTGTGGAACGGCCTACCGAGAGTTCCCAGTTGGATGGGAAGCGTGAGGTGTGAATCGGGAGGTTATCGGTGTGCCCTTCGATTCGTATGTAGTTGGGCGTCTGCAGGAGGATCAGGCCTATTTTGTCCATCATCTCCTTGGCGCGCGGGGTTAGATCGGCGGACCCGGAGACAAACAGCACGGTATCCTGAACACTGATTACCAGACCCCGTTCCTCCGTTACCGTCGCAACTTCGGCCTCCAGACCATAATCCTCAATTAATTCCTGAATCTGCTTCTCGATGATCGCCAGTTCAATCGAATCCGACACCAAATCCCGCCCTTCCACACTGGAATTGCGGGTAAAGGGTTCGAAAGTATCCGGCCCTACGGCCGATAAGGGTGTTTCAATCACGATGTTCCCACCGCCACCCATCACATTCTGCAGAGCCCGGGCAAGTTCGGAGAACTTCTGGGCATCGATACTACTCAGGCTATACATCACAATAAAGAAACAGAGCAAGACGGTGACGAAATCGGCATAAGCGATAAGCCAGCGTTCCCGCGTGTCGTGTTCCGCGTGACTAGACCGCCGTTTCACGGCCATCCTCCTCAAGCTTGTCTGATTTATCCTTGGATTTACTGTCACCCGGTCGCAAAAAGGAATTCAGACGCTCACGAATGATAATCGGGTTGTTGCCTGCCTGCAGGGCGACGACCCCCTCCAGGATGAGCTCCCGCATCATTACTTCTTTTCGATGCAGGTTCTTCAATTTGGTAGCAACGGGGAAGCAGACGCAGTTCGCAAAAACGACACCATAAAGCGTGGCCACAAAGGCGGCGGCGATGGCCGGTCCCAAGGTATCCGGGTCGGAGATGCTGCCGAGGGCGACAATCAGACCCATGATCGCCCCGGCGATACCCATCGTTGGAGCGAAGGATCCGGCCGATTCAAAGAAGTCCTGCGCGACCTTGTGCCGCTCCTCCAGGGAATAGATTTCGGTCTCCAGGACACCGCGTACTACTTCCGGTTCGGCGCCGTCAATGACCAGCTGGATGCCCTTGCGCAGGAATTCGTCATCAACCTGTTCCAGGTAGTTTTCCAGGAACAGGAGACCCTCACGGCGCGCCTTTTCCGCCAGCATCACGATTTCCTCAATCATGTCGATAGGATTCGTTGGTTTTTGGCCGACAAGCACTCGCAGGCTCTTGAGTACCCGCGGCACTTCTTTTGCCGTCAGGGTCGCCAATGCTGAACTCAGTGTACAGCCGAAGACTACGGCAATCGCGGCTGGTACAAATAGTGAAGCGAGATGTCCGTGCTTCAGGATAAAGCCGATAATAACAAATGCTAGAGCGGCAAGTATGCCCACGAGGGTGGTCGGATCGATGAATATCGCCCCCAAGTACTCAGTTAGCCGATTTGGCCATGATTGTTCTGACTATGCAAAACTAGCCATATCTTAATTCTTTAGCCAGATAGTTAGTTCCTTCCGCACAATGCGCTAAAATTTACAGCTCACCTGACCGTAAGACCTTGATGATCAACCAGACCCCCAGTACCGTTCCGGTAATGAAACTCAGGTCAGCCACAGAAATCCGGCCGAGGAACTGAAAGCCCAGCTGGGCGAACAGTCCCGCGCCCAGTAGCAGGGCGACGACCAGAACCGTGAGGATTACCCGGTTTACCAGAACGACGGTCCGTTTGCCCAAACGGTCAAGGTCGGGGTTCTCCTGCCGGATCTTGATTTCACCGCGCACGGCCTTGTCCAACAGCGTATGAACCTGAATCGGGAACTCACCGATCGCTCTGGCGTAGTCGGGCAGACGCTCGGTGACCGTCCGGCGGAGAGAGGCGTACGAAAAGCGCTCACTCACAATCCGCCGCCCAATGGGTTTCGCCACGTCAACAATGCTGATCCCCGGGTGCAGCTGTTTGGCGATGCCCTCAGTAGTTACTAGGGTTTTGATCACCATGGTCAGCTCGTTGGGCAGGCTGATCCGGTGCCGGTAAGCCGTGGTCAGAAGATCGCCCAACGATTCGGCAGCGCTGATCTGGCTGAGCGGGATCTCATAATACTTCGCCTGCAGTTTCTCCACGTCCCGGCGTAGAAGGCGGTGATCCACCGTTTCGGGAACGACACCCAGGTCAATAACCGCCTTAAGTACCATATCGACATTCCGATGCACTAACCCAAGTACCATTTGCCCAATTTTTTCTCTGGTATGCGGACTGAGCCGCCCGATAATCCCAAAATCTAGAAATACCAGGGTCCCGTCGGGTTTCGCGGCGAGGTTTCCGGGATGGGGATCGGCATGGAAAAGGCCGTCGAGGAGTATTTGTTTTAGCAAGGCCTCAGCGAGCAGATGGGCGAGCCGTTCACGGTCGATTCCCGCCGCATCCAGTCGGTTCAACTCGCTCAGCTTAATCCCATGAACGTACTCCATGGTCAATACCCGCCGGGAGGTGTAGGTCCAATAGATCTGCGGGATATAGATGTCCTGGTTCTGGGCGCCACTTTGCCGGATACTGTCCGTGTGCCGGCCCTCCGCCCGGAAATCCGTTTCCTCCGTAATCCGTTCCGCAAATTCCTCGGCCATTTCGCAAAAGCTGTACACCTTACCCCAGGGCAGGTGTTTTTCGGCAAGGGCTGCAAAGTCCTGCAGAATCTCGAGGTCGAGGCGGATCAGGTTTTCAACCCCGGGCCGCTGGACCTTGACCACCACGTCCTCTCCACTGGCCAGTTTGGCGCGGTGAACCTGGGCGATCGAGGCCGCCGCCAGCGGTTTCGGATCAAACTCACGGTACAGCCCGGCTAAGGGGGCGTTGAGTTCGCTTTCAATTTGTCGCTGGACCTCCGTAAAGGAAACGGGGGGAACTTGGTCCTGCAGCTTTTCCAGTTCACCGATGTATTCCTCACTAAGGATGTCGGCGCGGGTGGAAAGGATCTGTCCCAGCTTGATGAAGGCCGGGCCGAGTTCCTCGAGCATCAGCCGGAAGCGCTCAGCCTGGGAACGGCGCAGAATGTCCCGGGGCTGGCGGCTTACCAGGTGGCGAGGGTAGGAGATAACCTCCGACAAACCGGCCTGACCCAGCAGGTAATTGAAGCCGTAGCTGGTCAGGATACGGATGATCTGGCGGTAACGCTTAATATGACCGAGACGCCGGCGCAGTCGTTTGAACATCTAATCCTCCCACCTTAGCATTAGCTCTAGATGTCAAATCTAACAGACCGAAAAACCCAGCCTGTCTGCGGCTTGCTTTTTAGCAACTTTAGACTAGGCGAAAGAAACAAAATCAGGTATTATTTGATAAAGTAACCTAAAAACGTTTAGGGTTCGATCATCCTCAACGAGAAATAGGATTATAAACGGGCTTTTAGCCGGAGAGAGGGAGTGATCAAGTGACTCAGGACATCTCCGATACCATCCAGGATCAGCAGGTCGTGGTGTTTGAGCTGGCCGGGCAGGTTTACGGCATCGACATTGCCCGGGTTTTTGAGATCATCAGAATGGAGTCCCTGACCGCGATCCCGCGGGCTCCGGAGTTTGTGGAAGGTGTGATCAACCTACGGGGGCAGATTATTCCGGTCATTGATCTCCGGAAGCGTTTCAGCCTGCCGAAGGCTGAACGAACCCGTTCCAGCCGTATCATCATCGTCGAGATGAACGAAATGCAGGTGGGTTTAATCGTTGATGCCGTATTAGAGGTGATGCACCTCGGCGCCGACAACATCAAACCCCCGCCACCGGCGGTCGCCGGCGGTGTGGACGCTGCCTTTCTGCAGGGTATCGCCCTGATCAAGGAGCGTCTGGTAGTGGTGCTCGCCGTCGACAACATCCTATTCAAGAAAGAACGCGAACTGCTAAAGAAGGCCGGTCGGGATTTGGGCCAGACAACGGCGTAAAGGGGGGCTGCAGTTGTTTTCTGACGAGGAGATTGGCGTATTTATCGACGAGCTCGACGAGAAGATCCAGGTGATGAACGACGGTTTTCTGGCTCTGGAGCGTGACGGGGAGAATCCGCAGATCATCCAGGAGATCTTCCGCGCCGCCCATACCGTTAAGGGATCGTCGGCGATTATGGGCTACGAGCAGATGTCCAAGCTGACCCACGAGATGGAAAACCTGTTCGACCGCATCCGCCAGGGTGAGGTACGGATTTCCCCCGAGATGATCGACGTCCTGTTCGAAGGCCTGGACACCCTGAAGGCACTGCGTGACCAGGTCACCGGGGCCGGAATGCAGGAAGGGGCGGTGGATCCCTCGATCTTCACCAGGCTGCAGGGCTTTATCCACGCAAAAGGGGGTAACGACAACGCTTTACCGGGTACACAGACGGTAATCCCCCCGGCGGCACCGACTGCCAAACCCACATCCGGGACAACGGCAGGCAGCTTATCCGGCGATCAGCCGCCCTTACCCCAGATTGTGCTGGACCTCATGGAGCTGGAGATTATCGCTGAGGCCGTGCAAATGGGGCAGAATGTGTACCGGATTGGTATCCGCATCGATTCCGGTTGCCAGATGAAATCCGTGCGGGCTTTCCTCATCTTCCAGAGACTTGAAGAATGCGGGGAGGTCATTCAATGTGCCCCTCCCGCGGAGATGATCCAGGACGGGAAGTACGACGCCGGTTTTGAGGTCTTGATAATCGCCCGGGATGACCGGGACTATATCAAGAACTTCCTGATGACCATCGCCGAGGTTACTGAAGTGACCATCGAACCGGTGGTAGCGCCGTCCGGCGCGAAGCCGGAAGAGGATCCCACAGGCACAGCCAAGCCGATGCCCCAACCAGTGGTGCTCCCGACCTCCGGATCCTGGTCTCAGCCGGAGGTCTCGAAGGACAAGACGCAGGTGTCACCGGCTCCTGCTACTGAGCGGAAGAGCGTAAAGACCGTCCGGATTGACGTGCAGAAGCTCGACAGTCTGATGAACCTGGTGGGCGAACTGGTCATTGAACGGACCCGGCTTGACCGTTTTGCCAACATCATGGGCGTCCGCCTGGAATCCGACGAAATGATTGACACCATGAACGAGATCTCGAACCACCTGGGACAGGTGACTTCGGATCTGCAGGACGAGATTATGAAGGCACGGATGCTGCCCATTTCCCAGGTATTTAACCGTTTCCCACGCATGGTCCGCGACCTGGCCCACAAGCTGGACAAGGAGATCAACCTGGTGATTGAAGGACGGGACACTGAACTCGACCGTAATGTGATCGAGGTTATCAGCGACCCGCTCATCCACATGATCCGCAACGCGATCGACCACGGCATCGAACCCCGGGAAGAGCGCCTGGCCGCCGGAAAACCAGAGGCCGGTACCCTGCTGTTGCGGGCTTTTCACCATGAGAACCACATCGTGATCAGAGTTCAGGATGACGGCCGTGGGCTGAACATCAATGAAATCAAGGCCAAAGCCATAGAGAACGGCCTGGTTAAGGCGGATGTAGCGCACCGGCTCAGCGACCAGGAGATCATCAACTTCTCCTTCATGCCTGGTTTCTCCACGGCGGCAGAGGTGAGCGACCTCTCCGGTCGCGGGGTGGGCCTGGACGTGGTCAAGACCCAGATCGAGCAGGTTAACGGCTCGGTGGAGATCGAGAGCACCCCCGGCCAGGGAACCAGCTGTACTATCAAGCTGCCCCTGACCCTGGCCATCATCAAGGCCCTGATGGTGGCGCTGGGTGACCATGTCTACGCCTTCCCTCTGGGCCACGTGGTGGAAACGGTGCAGATTTCCCGCGAGGAAATCCAGCTCGTAAAGCACAGCGAGGTCGTGGTGGTGCGGGGAATGGTCCTGCCGCTGGTCCGCCTGAGCAAGATCTTCGACCAGCCGGCTTCGGACGCGGAGAAGATCTACGTGGTGATCGTCGGCACCAGTGAAAACCAGGTTGGTGTGATTGTGGACCACTTAATCGGGGAACAGGAAATCGTAATCAAGTCGCTCGGCGTTCACCTGGGGCGGATCGCCGGCATCTCCGGCGCGACCATCCTCGGTGACGGGCGGGTTTCCCTAATCGTGGACGTACGGGCCCTGGTGTTCGAGTCAGCCAGCAAACGGGCCAAGGGCAGGGCTGGTTAATGCGGCCGGTCAAGGTTTTTATGGTCGACGACTCAGCCGTGATCCTCGGCATCGTTGGCCGGTTACTGAAGAACAAGTACCAGATTGAGATCGTGGGGACGGCCCGCAACGGCCGGGAGGCGCTGGAGCGGATTCCCGCGGCAAATCCCGACGTGGTCGTGCTCGACGTGGAAATGCCGGTGCTGGACGGGCTGAGAACGCTTGAAGAACTGATGCGGGTAAAACCCCTGCCGGTGGTGATGCTGAGCGCGCATACCCGGGCGGGGAGCAAGGCCACCATTGACGCCTTGGCTTTAGGTGCGGTGGATTTTGTCCCGAAGCCGGCGGTGCCCAGTCAACTGGCTGGGATGCTGGATGAACTGGCGGAAAAAATCAATGTGGCCGCCGGGACTCCGGCGGTTTCGGTCGCTTCGGTCGTACCTACTCGTCCAGGCCTGATGAAGGGCACACGGATAGTAACTAGGCAGGTTGAGGCAGTCGTGATCGGATGCTCTACCGGGGGCCCTGCCGCGCTGCGTGTGATCCTGCCCTTTCTGCCTAAGGACCTAGGTGTTCCGGTCGTGGTGGTACAGCACATGCCCAAGGGCTTTACCGCGGCGCTCGCCGATCATATGGGTCAGATCTGTTCGATGGACGTCAAACACGCCGAGAACGGTGAGATGTTGCGTCCGGGGTTGATCCTGGTAGCCCCTGCCGGCCTCGAATTCCGCCTTCGGCGGGATGGTACCCGGGTTAGGGCGTTGGTACAGGCTTCCGACGTGCCGCTTGCACCCGGGGGGTTCCGCCCCTCGGTGGACACGGTGATGAAGGACTTTGCGACGGTCTACGCGGCTCGGACGCTCGGGGTGTTGCTGACCGGTATGGGCCGGGACGGGGCCGAGGGGATGCGTGCCATCAAGAAGGCCGGGGGACACACCATCGCTCAGGATAGGGAGACTTGTGTAGTCTACGGGATGCCGAAGGCGGCCGTGGATGCAAAAGCAGTTGACCATGTTTTCCCCTTGTCGGAAATTGCCGGACAGATTACACTATTGGTATAAAGATATTAAGCTTATGGTTGGTTATAAAGTTCGTCGTGTTCAGGACCGATAAATGATCAAGGATGGTGTTCCCGAGGGGGGAGAGCTCGATGAAGATAAACGGGACCAACGGGATTGACGTAGCGAGGCTTTACGCCAACAAGGCCTCGGAAAGGAAGCCCGAGACCGAACGGAAAGACCGAGCCGAAAGCGGCAAACCGGTCGACACTGACAGTGTCGAACTCTCCGGGCGCGCCAAGCAGCTTCAGGCCTATCGTCTGGCCCTTTCCGACATGCCACCGGTTCGTAAGGAACTGGTGAACCAGTTGAGACAGGAAATCCACGACGGGAGCTACGGGCCCAACGAGCGGCTGATCGCCGAGGGAATCGCGCGGGAAATGAGGGACCGGGTAAAGGGCGAATAACAGAAGTGAGAAAGGTGAGATGGTGGAGCAAACAACCGCAACGCAAGAATTGCTAACCTGTCTCCGGCAAGAGATTAAAATCGCCCAAAGCATTGTGCAAAAACTCAGTACACAGCAAAAAGCCTTGCAGGAGTTGGATTTGGCAGGGCTTGAGGCGTCTCTGCCCGCCCTTGAGGAAATGGCCGGAGAGATGAATGCGGCGGAGGAGCGGCGGATGCAGGCGGCACAGGACCTGGCGAATGCCCTTGAGCTGCCGGTCGATGCCCCATTACGTGAGATCCTGAAGGTCGTTTCCGGACCGGTACGGGAGGCGTTGGCCCAGGCGCGTACCGACCTGCGGGTCTTGATCGAGGAGATCCACAACCGGAACGATGGGAATTATCTGTTGATCTTAAATGCCGCCCGGTACAACCGGGCGATCTTGCAGTTTTTGTCCGGGACGTCTTCGACCTACTCCCGGGAAGGTTCGTTCGGGGAGGCCGGGCAGACCCAGTCAATTGTCTTGAACAAGAAGGCCTGAGGGGTGAGGTAAGTGTCTTTTTTGGGACTTGAGATCGCTCGCCGCAGCCTGCTGGCGCACCAGCGGGCACAGACCGTCACGGCGCACAACATCGCCAACATCAACACCCCCGGCTACAGCCGGCAGGAGGCCGTGTTCCAGACCACCACGCCCATTTCCTACCCGTCCGTTCACTCGCCAAAACCCGGTCAAATCGGCACCGGGATGATGAATACCGAGATCAAACGGCACCGTGATGCCTACCTGGACCGCCAGGTGCGCGAGGCCAAGTCGGCGATCGGCTACGCGGACAATATGGAGACGGCGCTGCAGCGGGTGGAGGCTTTGATTCCGGAACCCACCGAGTTCGGCATCCAGGCGTTGCTCGGGAGCTTCTTCAGCGCCTGGCACTACCTGGCCCAGGACCCGGAGAACCCCGGTTCGCGCACGGCCGTGAAGGGCGCTGCGGAAATACTGGCTAACAGCCTCTCCATGGTCCACGACTCCCTCACTAATGTGAAAGAGGACTTGGTCGGGGTGGAACTGGACGATCCCTCCGAAGTGGACCAGCAGAGCCTTTTCGCCCAGCAGCTTCGCGATATCAACGCCATCGGGAAACAGATCTCAGAACTGAACTGGGAGATTGCCTACCAGCGGACCGCCGGCACCAACCCCAACGACCTGTTGGACCGGAGAGACCGCCTGGTCGAAGATTTAGCGACCCTGGCTGATGTTTCGGTGAGCGTGTCGTCCGTGGACCTGAACCTGATCAGTGTGAGCGTCTACGGAGTCCAGATCGTCGACGGTACCCAGTATCTGCAGGTTGGTAACGGTTTTGTCGAGCTTCAGGCCGAGGAGGCCAGGGAAGCGGTGACCGACAATACCAGGGGCGCCCTGGCAGCCACGGTTGCGGCGGCGGAGAACATCGAGGGCTATCTGGGAATGCTGCGGACCCTGATGGAGAGCCTCACCGACGCTGTGAACGACCGTCTCGACGCGGAGTTCTTCACATACGAGAACGGACACATGGCCATGGACGAAGCGGCAATGGATGTATTGAGAGGGGTAACCGCGACCCAGGCCTGGGCGGTGGCCCAGGTCCGCGAGCAGCGGGTGGTCGGGGACGTCGACGGTAACGGCGAGTCCACCCTGGACGGTTACTACCGGGAGCTGATCACCGGGATCGGGGCCGACATGGCTATCGCACAGCGCGGCCGCGATAACGTGCAGGCGATCCTGGGTCAGATCGAACTCCTGCGGGAGTCGGTCTCCGGGGTAAACCTGGACGAGGAACTGACCCGGATGATGCAGTACCAGTACGGCTACCAAGCCGCGGCCCGGGTGGTCAGCATGATGGATGACATGTTGGATACCCTGATCAACCGGATGTAATAACCCTGAGCGGTTCACGGGGGGTATGAGAGAATGCGCATCAGCACCAACCTCTTTTTTTCAAATATCCTGAATAGTATCCGGAAGGAAGACCTGGGCCGGGCACGAACCATGGAGCAGATCGCGTCCGGACAGCGCATCAACCGCCTGAGTGACGACCCGCCCGCCCTCAGCCAGGTACTGTCCTTGCGTTCCGCCACCAACGAGATCGAAGACTATGTGCTCAGCATTGACCAGCAGCTCTCCCGGCTCAACCGGGCGGAAGAGGCACTGGCCCAGGCCACGGAAGTGTTCCAGGATGCTTACGGCCTCGCCGTGCAGGGTTCGAGCGGTACCTATTCCGACAATGACCTAAACACTTTGGCCTTTCAGGTGGACCGGATGATCACTGCGGTGGTCGGTTTCGCGAACGCCTCCCGAGGCGGCATTAAGCCGGAGGGGTTGTTTACCAGGTCCGAAACAGAGGTTACTTATACTCGCCCGCCGGAATGGGAGGGCACAACCGAAGGTCAGGGCTGGGGCCGGGTGCTTACCCTCAATATGCTGGTGGAGACCATTAATCCCGAGGAAGTCTTCAACGTTGAGCATGCCGAGGGAGATCCGGACACCGGTCGGGCGGCCATGTTTGACACCCTCTTTAAGCTGCGGGACGCCCTGAGAGACGGTAACCAGGACGGTGTCTCAGTACTGCTTGGAGAGCTCCAGGGACACGTGGACACCCTGGTTGAGGGCCGGACGAATATTGGTAGCCGTGGGTACCAACTGGAGAGACTGCGGGGTCAGATTGAGATTCAGAAGGAACAGCTCACCGAGGTTATGTCCAAGATCGGCGATACCGATTTCGCCGAGGCCGCGATCCGTATCAATCGGCATGAGATGGTGATGCAGGCCACCCTCTCCACGGCCGCTCGTCTGATGAACCTCAGCCTGCTCAATTACCTGAGTTAATCCGATCGCCGGACAGTTTCCTGTAACTCACATTCCAAATATGTTGTTAGGAATCAATTCATCGTTCGCAGCACTCCTGACCGAGGGAGTGGTTCACCGTGAAAGTCGGGGCCGGAGGTCTACAGTCTTTAGCCCAATTCGAGGCGGTGGCACGGCGTGCCGAAGCCGGTGACCGTCCCGAAGTCATGCGTCAGGCACTGCCGCCGACGGTGCTGCGTCACGACCTGGCGGCGCTGGTCCGGGCCGTAGAGCGGTTGAACGAACTCGCCAAACTGTTTAACCTGAACATCCGTTTCCGGGTACGCAGGAAGGAAAAGAGAGAAGAGCGGGAGGGTGAAGGACACGGGCACAAGACTGCTGTTTTCGATTTCCTGACTGGAAAGACCCTGCGGGAGATGGAGCCCGAGGAAGTGGCCGAACTGGCCAAACTGGATGGCCGGCTGCAGAACCAGACCGGCGTAATCATTGACCGCGAACTTTGAATCATAAGAAAAGTCGACCTATATTAGCAGGTCGACCTTTATGTGTTACCGACTCCTGATGGTTAACGGGACTACTTGTTTTTATCTACAAAGGCCGCCTCAGAGCCACCTTGCCGTCCGTACGCCCCCAGGGCCTGTTTACCTTGTTTCAACTGCTCGATCAGCTTGAGCATCGCCTCCCGCTGGGCGAGAAGCGCCTCCTTGTTGGCCGTGTCCAGCTTGGCTGCATCCCGGAGAACGGTCTTTAACTCATCCGAAATTGCCCGTAACTCCCCATCTGTAGCCTTAGATTCAATGATCGCTAGATTAGTGGCAAGCTCGCTCAGCCGATCAAACTCATCCATACACCGCTGCCGTTCTTTCACCAAGGCGTCCATCCGGACGAAAGCCTCCTCCGAGGGAAGAGCGGAAATCACAGCCCGCTGCTCTGCTGTGAGCTCGCAAAACCGCTTTGCCAGACGCAGCTTTTCGGTAGCGATCCGCCGGAGTTCTTGCTGGTTATCAGCCGGCATTTGTCCCGCCATCTGCTTCACCGACACCCGCCTGTACTCCACCGGCTTGCTTCGTTAAAGCCTCCGTCCAGGTGTCCCGCAGTTCTTCGATTATTTTTAGGACCTGGGCGAGGATGGCAGGATCCTTTTTTAGGTTGGCCTGCAACAATTGGTTGTAGACATATTCATAGAGTGAATCCAGCTGTTCTGATACTTCGTAGTCCATATTCAGGGTGGCCTGTAGATAGGTGATGATGTCCTGCACCTGTACCATAGCGTTGTGTGCCGCTTGGAGATCTTTCTTCTCCAGTGCCATATCCGCCTGCTTGGTATACTTGACGGCGCCGTTGTACAGAAGGGTCACGAGCTGCTCTGGCTTTGCATTCAGTATCGCGTTTTGCTGGTACTGCGCATACGGGTTGTTAGCAGCCATAAGAATTACCTCCTTGTTAGTTCTTGTCTACGTCTGGCCGGATCCCATCTGTTGCATGAGCCACATGCTTTGTGAGTTCGTCCTGGCAATGGCCTGCTCTAGGGCCGAGAACTGCTTCCAGTAACGGTTCTCAAGCTTCTCCAGTCGCTGTTCGGTCCGGCTAACCTGGGTTCCCAAAGCGTCAATCTGCCGACCAAGCCAGCTTTGGTCATATAGAGAACTAGTCGCTGACGAACCGGAATGAGCCGTAACCCGCTTGATCGCCGAATCCAGGTAGTTGTATAGACGCCGACCAATACCCTCCTCGGCGCTCGTACTGCCGTTCTTGTTGAAAATGCGGGCAACCCCTTCAGGGTCTTGTTCAATGGCTGCACGTAGCTTGCCCTCGTCAATTACCAACCTACCGTGCTCTTCACGGCTGCCTATTTTGATACCAATATGGGTCAGGTGGTTTAGACTAGGGTCGAGTCCAGAGACTGAGGAGAAGACATCGTTACGCAGCCGTGTCACTATACTATCAAGAATGCTGTCCCCACGAAGAAGACCGCTCCTGGCCTTCTCCTGCCACTGGTCAATTTGCTTCTCGGTCAGGTTTTCGCGGGCCGGGTCGTCCTCAAGCAGAGGAAGATAGTCCTGGAAACGCTTTTCCTGCAGCTTGCCGTTAAACTGGTCAAGCAGGCTGTTGTACCCGTCGATAAAAGCCTTTATGCTCTGGAACACGGACTCCGTGTCCCCGCGCACGGTCACCGTGGCCGTGCCCGATCCCTTTAGAGTAAAGTTGACGTCATTCACGGTAAATTCGTTAGTGGCACGGACGATGTCGAGTCCATTGATGTTCAGTACGGCGTTGGTGCCGCCTACCTCGACAGCATCACCCAATCGTAGCACTTGGGCCAGGAAGCCGGTTGTACCGAGCTTGATCTCATCGCCTAAAGCGTTGTTGTTGCCCGTCCGGGTCGTGGAGAGGGATACCTTATCCGCCGAGCCTTCGTAGAAAGCCGTAAGCCCCAAATCGGTGTCCGCCGAGATGCGGTTTAACACCGCATGCAGGGTATCCGTGACTGCACTGACTTCAATGGTCTTGTTTACCGCTGTCCCGTCCTGCTTGTAGGTGGTGACGTCGAAGTCAAAGGTGCGGGTGTTGTATTCGTAGTTCGCTTCAATTGTGTCTCCCGTAGCGATGACCTGGTTGAACTGAAGCGCCCCGGTTTCGGTGTTCAGCCACACCTTATGTACCTCAAGACCGGTATTATAGTCCGCTTCGGAGTAGTAGACCGTGTACGCCTGTTCCCCGCCTCCGGCCAGGACGACCTTGACCGCCGCGCTGCCGGAGGTCACCCAGGTGTTCGCCAACTGATAGGAAGCACTATCCGTTCCTGCTATAGTCTCTCCGGAAACCGCCTCCATTTTCCAGTTAAAGTTGGTATCGCCGAACTTGGCACGCTGCGACCAGAGGCTCTGGCCCGGGTCGACCTTGTTTCCACTGGCAGCCGACACCGGGACCGTACTCGTCTTGTAGGCGGTGGTAGCGAGAGAAGTGACCGAAACACTGTAGGTGGCATTTGCGGCAGCGGTGTTCGCTGTGGCCGTTACGACGGACGTGTTCGATGATAGAGCAGACCTCGCCAGAAACGTCGAACTCAGGCGCATCGGGAACACAGCATTCTGGCGGAAACTGAGAAGGGAAGAATTGATGCTTCGGAAGTCTTCTCGTTTCCACTCCAGCAACTGGCGCTGCTGTTTTAGTTTATCCAGCGGTTTACGGTGGGCCTTCATGAGGTCCTGGATCATCTGTTGTGTGTCCAGACCGCTGGCCAGCCCGGTGATCCGGTTAATGTTCACGCCAAACACCCCCCTGACAATAGTAAAGAAAGACTCCGATAACGAGGGCCATAGACTGCTCTAGCGTCTTTCGTCCACTACGATTCCAGCCATCTCCCATAGCTTGGCGATAAGGTCCAGGATCTCCTCGGGGGGGATCTCTTTTACAACCTCTTCAGTTTCCGCGTCGATGATCCGTACAATGATCTCCTTGGTCGATTCGTGGATGGAGAAGTTGAACTTGTTGTTGTTGATCTGCAGGGTACGGTTTGCCTGTTCGATGGCGGCAATCAGTTCCTTCTCCAGCGAGTTGGCATCCTGCTCCCGATATTGCTGGGACTGTTGTTTTGCAGGTTTCCGGGCCGGGGTTTCCGCCCGGCTTTTCAGTAGCTCATCGGTAGCTTTGCCATGTGATACCGGTTCAACGCGCATTGATGATCCCTCCAGACGCGCGACTTTCTTACCACTGTTTTCGGCACGGGGCGGGGAGAACTTAAGTAACTAACGAGACTGTAAATCTATGCTAAATATACCTCACAACTACCTGTAAAGTAAAGGGAGCCACCCTGATGGATGGCTCCCCGGCGAATTGCTTATCTAAATGATGGTTGAGGTTAACCGCCCAGCAGCTGCAGGACGCTCTGTGGCTGCATATTTGCCTGCGCCAGCATCGCGATGGACGCCTGGTTCAGGATGTTGAACTTGGTGAACTCCATCATCTCCGCCGCCATATCCACGTCGCGGATCCGGGACTCAGCAGCGGTGAGGTTTTCACTTACGGCGCCAAGGTTGTTGACCGTGTGCTCAAGGCGGTTCTGATAGGCACCGAGTTTGGCCCTTTGGGTTGAGACGCTGCTAATGGCCGTATCAAGCGTCGAAATTGCGTTGTTTGCACCGGTTGTAGTGGATAGATCGATAGTATTGATACCCAAGTCGGTCGCATTCATGCTGGCAATGCTGACGCTCATGTTCTGGTCCTTGTTGGCCCCGATCTGAAGCTCCATCTGGTTCTTGGTGACTGTGACCGACCCCTTGGCGGCTACGGTGTTTGCAGCCTGAGTAAAGGTGACGGAGAGTCCACTGTTACTCAGGGTGAGCCCGCTCCCGGTGCCAACCACCCCGTCGATGGTACCGGCAACGTTGACCCCGGTCAGACTTCTGTCGGTAACGGCATCTGCAGTCAGCCCAAGCCCGGTGGTTAAGGCGGTGGTGGCGTTAGCCGAAATCACGAAGTTACCGGCGGTACCGAACTTATCCGCGGTCAGGGTGATGCCGGACGCATCGCCGCCAGCGGTGATGCCAATATTTGCTGCGTTCACGGCTGCGATAAAATTGGTCGCCGTTTCAGCCGCAGTCGCTCCTGAATTGAAGTTGATCTCGTGACCCCCGATAGTGACCGTCTTGGCCGCCGAATCAGCAAGACCAACGGCGCCACCGGTGTGGGTAGCCTGGCTGGCGGCGGTCGTGATCGCCAAAGCCTTGGTGCCGGCGGTTACCGAGTCGGAGTCGGTGATCTGGGCAAAGCTCAGGTTGGTGTTGTGGGCGTAGGTGACCTTGGTTCCGGCTTCACCGTTTAGAAGCTTCTTGCTGTTAAATTCAGTCTGGGCGGAAATTCGGTCGACTTCAGCTACGAGCTGATCGGCTTCCTGCGTGATTTCAGCACGGTCACTGGCGGTGTAGGTGTCGTTCCTGGCCTGGACGGACAATTCACGAATACGCTGAAGGATGCTGTGTACTTCCGTCAGGGCACCTTCTGCCGTTTGGATTAGTGAAATACCGTCTTGAGAGTTCCTGACGGCCTGGTTCAGACCCCTGACCTGGCCGCGCATCTTTTCCGAGATAGCCAAGCCGGCGGCGTCGTCGGCGGCCCGGTTTACCCGATATCCGGACGACAAGCGCTCCAGTGACTTAGCCGAGTACATCTGGTTGGCGCCTAACTGCCGGTGCGCGTTCAGCGCGGCGATGTTGTGTTGGATTCTCAATTCCTTTCCCTCCTTATAATGGCAATGATTTTTGATATCCTTACTTTTGGGATCTTGCCCTTGCAAGCACCCGGGAGCAAGTCCCTCTGTCAAATATTTCGGTCCTTCAGAACCAAACTTTACCCCGACCAAAGATTTTTCCTAAGCAGGCTCGGTGTTCAAAAGACGCGGAAGAAGACATATCTAAGCCTTAGGGGTCAATACTGGGATCTGGTTGGGGTGGGAGTAAAAAACAGACATCTGATAAGCAGGGAAAACTGGTGATTCAATGGAAGTATTGCATATCGCTGCGGTTTACAGGCAGAAATTAGGATGACTTCAATTCCATATAATTAGTAAAGTCTCGGAATAGTACGGACGATAACAAGTACAGGGACACGTCAGTCCGATTCTTCGTAGCGAGTCACAGCAGCTTCGGTAGAACGCATGGTTATTACGTGATTTAAGGGGGGGTTTGTATTGCATCCAACAACAGCCAGGACTCATCGAAGAAAAGTATACGGGTTGGCTAGGATTCCAATTATTGTTCTGATCTTAGGGTTGATGTTTGCGGTTGTTCCAGCAGCGGCTCTAGCCGCTGTCACTCTGACAGGTATCAACCCGGACTCAGCCACCCTTGGTGAAACCGTGGACGTGACTCTGACGGGAACGGAATTTGCGTCAGGAATGACGGCCAAGATTAACAAGACGAGCGGAGAACTGATCGTAAACGGAACAGAGGTTAGCGTGTCCAGCTCAACCAGCGCCGTTTTCAGATTTGTGATTCCGTCCACCGCTGCTACCGGTGCGCACCGTCTGACCGTAGTGAAGGATACGTATGAGGCGTGGCAAACATTTACAATCAATTCCATCGTTAAGTCCGTCAAGTTTGACGGTAACAGTGTATTAGCCTCCGGCCTGTATACCTGCTCCGATAACAACCTGGAAATTGTTGTCGAGACGAACAACAGCAGCGCGGAAGTGAAGTTCGGTTCAGTTTGTACGATCAAGGCGGACGGAACAATAGAGACTAAACAGACTGGCCTGGGAGCCGGGACGGGAAAAGTGGGTAGTGTCTACACGGTTGAGCGGTACCCGCTTAAACCGGGGAAAAACAGCATTACGATCACCGCGAGTGTAGGGAGCAGAAAGGAGACATTCAAATTTACGGTGACCTACCCGGACGTGCCTTCCACCGGTGCAGAGTATTACGTCAGTGACGTATCCGGTCAAAGCAAAGTCGAAGCCTTCAGCAAGAGCGTAGTCCTCGATTTGGGGAAAGGAAATTACATTTTCGACGATATCACAGGGGCCCTAACTACGGATCAATCTGTGCTGATCAGCGTTTCAAGCATCACACCGCCCAATCAGCCGACCGGTTTTGCCGCAGTAAGCTCTGTTTTTCTGATTACGGCGAATGATGCTTTAGATCTCATTGGAAAACCCAGCAAGCTGACTCTCAAGTTCACAGGCCTGGGGGCCACGCCTGACAACCTGACCGTATATCGGGCCAGCACGGCGGCATTTAACACGGGGTTGAAGAACCTTGGCGGACAGGTTAATCAGAAAGCGGGGACGATCACCATCCCGCTTGAAGGTGCCTTTTCCGGCTACTATACCGTTTTCATCAGCTTTGTCGGTGCTGAGACTTATACAGACCTGCCCTCAGATGGTTGGTTCTATCATCCTGTTTCGGCGTTGCGGGCCAAAGGGGTTATGGAACCAGCAAATAGTGTGACCAATCCTTGGAACTACGGGGGGGTCGCCGGCGCCAGTACGTTCGGACTCGACGCCGGAATGTATGTCCGTCGGGGCGAGTTCGCCTTTATGATGGTGCGTGGACTCGGTCTCACTTTTGTTGAGATTCCCGGCGCCGGTGAGGGAACTACCATCTTCAGTGATGTAAATAGCTCTGGTCTAAAGAAGTACTACAGGCAGAGTATTGAGACTGCCGCCCGCCACGGTTTGATCCGTGGTTATCCTCCCAACGCCGTTGGTGAGATAGACTTTGGCTGGGACCAGAGCCTGAACCGCGAGCAGGCAGCAGTGATTATGGCCCGAGCCGCCGGTCTGACCCTGGATACTGATGAGACTCGGGCAAAGGCGGCGCTGGAGAAGTTGTATACGGATGCAGATTTGGTTTCCACTTGGGCGGTTTCCTCTGTGTTAGCATGCAACAAAGCACGACTGATGGGTGGTATTCCAGTGGTGGTGGACGGTAAAACCACCTACACGTTTAACGGCGCTGACAGCCTCACCCGTGCACAGTCGGCTTCGCTGGTTCATCGGTACATGCTGGCTAAGAAGCTAATTTAGATCATCAGAAATCAAATCCGTGATTCTATAAAGCCGGTGGGTGACCAGAAAAACCCACCGGCTTTTTGATGTCTTTAGTCGCTAAAGGGACTAAACGAACCGGGAGTTGGGTTTACCACCTGGTACCGTATAGTAAGTCCAAATTACGGTCAAAAGAGGTGGAATACCAAAAAATATGCGCGGAATTCCCCCATTTATAATGAAAAAACATGCCAGGTCAGAGAGGAATTTTAAAATTAATGTCAAACTTTACTGAACAAGGTAATAGAATGCGATCCATGGATTTTATGGCGCTATTGCTTACGGATGGTGTTTCCGGTAAAATTGAGCAAGGCGTTAGTGTCTAAATTTGTCGCTCAGGCTGACATCCCCGGAAGGTGGTGGCTCCGGTGCTGTTCGAAAGCCCAACGCTCTTGGCCCTGCAAAAGGCCCTGGATGCTGGTTCGCTCCGGCAACGGGTGATTGCGAATAACATTGCCAACATCAACACGCCGGGGTTTAAGAAGTCGTCGGTCGAGTTTCAGACGCTTTTCGAGACGGCCTTGAATCGGCCGTTACCGCTGGCCAAGACCGACCCCAGGCATCTCAGTGCCAGGGGTGCGGGGTTAGAACCGCGGGTGATCACGCACAACAACACCTCCATCCGGGCTGACGGGAACAACGTGGATATCGAGGAAGAAATGATTTCCCAGGCGGCTAATATGCTGGCTTACCAAACCACGGCACAGCTGGTCAGCGGAAAGTATGCTTCCCTGGAGAGGGTGATCAGGGGGAGGAGTGGTTAGTTAGATGAAGATGTTTCAGAGCCTCGCGATCAGCGGTTCGGGCATGACGGCCCAGCGGATGTGGCTGGACCTGATCAGCAACAACATCGCCAACGTGAACACCACGCGCACCCGTGAAGGCGGGCCTTACCAGCGCCAGGTGCCGGTCTTTGCGCAGCGTCTGGAGAGTGCACTGCAGGGCAGCTTCCAGGGAGCGGGGGTCGATGTGACCCGTGTCACCCGCGACCAAAGCCCCCCGCGGATGGAACATGATCCGGAGCATCCCGACGCCGACGCGAATGGGTTTGTCTCCTATCCCAACGTCGATCTGAATAAGGAATTCGTGAACCTGATCACGGCCAGCCGGGCCTACGAGGCGAATGCGGCGGCCTTTGAGTCCGCCAAGCAGATGGCCCTGCGCGCACTGGAGATTGGTCGCTAGTCAGCTGCCTGGTTAATCGGAAGGGGGTATCTCCATGGTTCAAAAAATCACGCTTACCCCGGTAACCACTCTCCCCAAGCTGAACCAGCCGGTTGTTCCGGCGGGTAGCCAGCCTGGTTTCGGAGAACTCCTGGCCCGCGCCATCGATACCGTTAATACGGAGCAGGTCAAGGCCGATGTGACGATCCAGAAGTTCCTGACCGGCGAGATCCAGGACGTGCACCAGGTCATGATCGCGGGCCAGCAGGCTAGGCTGACGATGCAACTGGCGCTTGAGGTCCGGAACAAGGTGGTCGAGGCCTACCAGGAGATTTCGCGTATTCCAGTTTAGGGAGGTAACCGGGTGGACGGTCGAACCATTCTGACTGGAGCAGCCGAGAAATGGCGGGGGATGGGATCGACTCAGAAGGTTGCCATCCTCCTGCTGGCTGTAGCTCTGGTTGTCACCGTCTTTTATACAGGTTCATACATTCAACAGGCGAATTTCGCGCCGCTGTTTACCCAGGTCGACCCCCAGGAAGCCGGTCCGATCATCGACCGGCTGGACGCGATGAAGGTACCCTACCGTTTAACTGACGGTGGGTCCACGATCCAGGTTCCAAAGAACAAGGTTTACGAGGCCCGCATCCAACTGGCCTCGAGTGGCGCCCTCCTGGGTGGTGGAATCGGTTATGAGCTGTTTGACCGTACCAAGCTGGGGATTACCGAGTTCGAACAGCAGATTAACTACCAGCGGGCCCTGCAGGAGGAACTGCGTCGGACGATCGTCCAGCTGGACGCGGTGGAACAGGCTCGGGTACACCTGGTGATACCGGAGAAGACCATATTTACCGAGGAGCAGCACCCTCCCTCGGCTTCCATCGCTTTGAAGGTGCGTCTGCGCAGTGAACTCTCGTCGGCCCAGGTCAAGGGCATTGTGGCCCTGGTTTCCGGCAGCGTGGAGGGGCTGAACCCCGAGAATATTCACGTCATCGACATGCGGGGACAGGTACTGAGTGAGGACATCAGTGCGGATTCTCTTTCCGGGGTGGCCCTAAGCCAGCAAGAGGTGCGGCGGGCTTACGAAAAGGAGCTGGAAAAGCGCGTCCTCTCGCTCCTGAGTCCGATTCTCGGGCCCAACAAGGCCGTAGCCATGGTCACTGCCGACCTGGACTTCCGCCAGCAGGAGTCGGTCATCAATGTACCGACGGGTGACACGAAAGTCGTTAGTGAGCACGAGATCCGGGAGGAGAGCGAGGGTACCGGGACGGGCGGGGCGCCCGGCACCGATACCAACCTGGAGAATCCGCCCGTGTATCCCGCGGTCGGGGGAGAGACCAGCCAGTCTCATTCCCGGGAGGAGCGGACCACCAACTACCACGTGGGGACTCTGGTGGAAACTACGGTACAGCCTCCCGGTCAGCTAAGACGCCTGTCCACTTCCGTGGTGGTGGACGGTCCGGTATCCGCCGCCGTGGCGGAGCAGATCCAAAACGTGGTGTCTGTCGCCTTGGGTTTGGATAGCGAGCGCGGGGACCAGGTTCTGGTTTCGTCCATGACCTTCGACACCAGCCTGCAGCAGCAGCTTGAGGAAGATATGGCCACCGCGGAAGCGGCGGCGAAAGAGCGTGAGCGTGCGGAGATGATCCGAAACCTGATTATGGCCGGAGCGTTGCTGCTCTTGCTGTTGATCGGGTTGGTCCTGATCGTGATCACAGCCAAACGCCGGAAACCTATCATCAGTGTTAAAGAGGCAGAAGGACCATCGCCCAACCCTGGCAGTGTGATAGTGTCCGGCAAGATTGGTCCCTTGGGGACTGTGATTTCGGTCAGCGAGGATCCGGATGCGGATCTCAGTGCGGAGCAGCGGGACATCAGGGAATTAGCCAGGAAGAAACCGGAGGATGTGGCCCAGATCGTCAAGCTCTGGCTTGCTGACAAGTAGGAGGTACGCCTGTGACTCGGGTGACTGGACTTCAGAAGGCTGCCATATTGTTTATTTCGCTCGGCGCCGAGACTTCCAGCCGGGTTCTGAAACAAGGCTTCTACGACGAAGAGATCGAGCAGATCAGTTACGTGATCAGCAACATGGATCGGATCAATCCCGCGACCAGGGATGAAGTACTGGATGAGTTTGTGGAACTGCACCGGGCCAGGCAGTTTCTCGTTCAGGGCGGTCCGAAGTACGCGAAGGAAATGCTGGAGAAGACGGTCGGCACCAGCAAGGCGGCCGATATTTTAAAACGGCTGGCCTCGGTTTCGCAGGCGATACCGTTCCACGCGCTGCGTAAGACCGACCCCAAGCATCTCCTGAGTTTCATCCGGGAAGAACATCCGCAGACAATCGCTATGATCCTGGCCTATCTGGAACCGGAAAACTCGGCGGCCATTCTCTCGGCCTTGCAGCCGGAACAGCAGGCCGAAGTGGCCAGAAGGATCGCGATTATGGAAAGGACCTCCCCGGATATAGTGCAGGAAGTAGAGCGTGTGCTCGAGCGCAAACTCTCGGTCGTGGTGTCCGAAGAGGTTACCAACGTGGGAGGCGTAAAGTCCCTGGTGGCCATGCTGAACGTGGCGGACCGGTCGGCGGAGAAATCCATCCTGGAGGAACTGGAGCGGGTAGATCCCAGGCTCGCCGAGGACATTCGCCAGCAGCTCTTCGTCTTCGAGGATATCACCAAGCTCGACGATATCAGTATCCAGAGGGTCCTGCGCGACGTGAACAACAAGGACCTGGCCATGGCGCTGCGGGGAGCCAACGAGGAGGTACGCGGCTGCATTTACCGCAACCAGTCGCAGCGTGCTTCCCAGATGTTAAAGGAAGAGATCGATTACATGGGTCCGGTCCGCTTGAAGGAAGTGGAGGACGCGCAGCAGCGTATTGTTAAGGTCATCCGGTCGCTGGATGAGGCCGGTGAAATCGTAATCTCGCGGGGTGGGGAAGATGCCTTTGTCGTCTGATCTTCGGGTCCTCAAAAAGAACGATCATCAACCGGAAGGTCAGGTGGTTCTCTCCCTGAAGGATACGCTGGCGGAGTTAGGGGTGGAGTCACCCGAGATCATTGCCCAAAAGGTTATTGCCGAAGCCCGGGCCGAGGTTGAGGCGATCAGGGAGATCGCTCACCGCGAGGGGTTTGAAAAGGGATACCGGGAAGGCGAACAGGCGGCCCGGAACCTCCAGGCCGAGGCCGAGAAGGTACGTGACCAGGCCAGGTTGGTGCTGGCCCAGGCTGAGCAGATTAGATCAGAGACCCTTGCCAAAATGGAGCCTGAAATACTACAGCTGGCCGTGGGTATCGCCGAAAGGCTGATGGAGCAACAGCTATCAGCCCCGGACACCATTCGGAGTATTGTGCGGACCGCTGTGGAGGCGGCGCGAGACCGGGAGTACGTGGTGGTATTTGTCAATCCCAACGAGGTCGGTGTGGTACAAGACCATGCCGAGGAGTTCCTCAAGTCCCTGACGCCGGGCGCTAGCATTCGGGTCATCAGTGACGAAGAGATCACCGCCGGCGGTTGCTATATTGAGACCGAGGGGGTCCTGGTCGACGCTACCCTGGAAACCCGGTGGGCGTTGCTGCTTGAGGCTCTCCGGAAGGATGGCCGGTAATGGCCGGGACAACGATAGAGGTCGATCTTTCCGTTTACCATGAACGGTTGCGGGGTGTACGCCTGGTCAGGCGGTTGGGCCAAGTGACCAAGGTGATCGGCCTGACCATCGAGGTTGTAGGGGCGGACGCCTTTATTGGGGAAACCTGTGACATCTTTTTGCCGGGTGATGTCCCGCCGGTGCTCGCGGAAGTAGTTGGTTTCAAGGGACAGACCGCGCTCCTAATGCCTCTCGGAGACCTTCAGGGCGTACGTCCGGGTTGTAGGGTTAAGGCCCGGGGGCAGGTCCTGACGGTCAGGGTGGGGGAGCATTTACTCGGGCAGGTACTGGACGGTCTGGGCCGACCGACCCGCGGAGTGTCCGTGGAAGGCCTGGAGTTTTCGGTGAATAACCCGCCGCCTGATCCCCTGGCCCGAAGACGGATCACGGAGGTCATGCCCACCGGGGTACGGGCCATCGACGGGTTCTTAACCTGTGGTCGTGGCCAGCGGACGGGCATCTTTGCCGGTAGCGGTGTGGGCAAGAGCGTGCTTTTGGGGATGCTCTGCCGCTACTGTGCCTCGGATGTCAACGTCGTTGCCCTGGTCGGAGAACGCGGTCGCGAGGTACTGGATTTCATCGAACGTGATCTGGGATCCGCCCTTAAACGCTCGGTCGTGGTGGTCGCCACGTCCGACCAACCGGCCCTGGTACGCCTGCGGGCTGCCTTTGTGGCCACAGCGATTGCGGAGTATTTCCGGGACCAGGGCCGTGACGTACTGTTACTGATGGATTCGGTAACCCGTTTTGCTTACGCCCAGCGGGAGATCGGTCTGGCGGTAGGGGAACCCCCAACGACCAGGGGTTACACGCCCTCGGTGTTCGCGCTCCTGCCCCGGTTGCTGGAGCGGGCCGGCACCAGCCGGCAGGGTTCGATCACCGGCTTCTACACGGTACTGGTGGAAGGGGACGACATGCAGGAGCCGGTCGCCGATACGGTACGCAGTATCCTGGACGGGCACATCGTGCTCTCCCGGGAACTTGGGGTCCGGAATCATTTCCCGGCCATCGACGTCCTGCACAGTGCGAGCCGCCTGTTTCCGGACATCACCGACCAGGAGCATAAGGTGAGCGCCGGCCGGGTGCGGAGCCTGCTAGCGACCTACGACAAGTCGGAGGACCTGGTGAATATCGGCGCCTACGTTACGGGGTCCAACCCGATGATCGATTTGGCGGTGGAAAAAAACCCTGTCATCGTCGATTTTCTGAAACAGGATATGAATGAGTTTTCTGCTTTCGACGACACCATCGCCCGGCTGAGGGAGCTTGCCAGAAGGGAAGAGTTAGATGGCCCGATTTAATTTCCGGCTCGATCCGGTGCTCCAGGTAAGGAAGATGCGGGAACAGGCTGTCCAACAGGAACTGGCCCACATGGAACAGGACAGGCAGGCAGCCGAGCGGGAGTTGACCCGTACTACTGAGGAAATTGCTGAAACGATGCACGTGTCGGCCGTGCCGTCCGTTGACTTGGCCTCCAGCCTGCACTGTGAGTACTACCGGGAGGCCTTGAAAGAACGGAAGGTGGCCCAGGAATCCGCGCTACAGGACCGCTGTCGCGAGGTGCAAGAGAAGCGCGACCATCTGGTACGGGTGATGCAGGACAGGCTGGTGCTGGAAAAGCTCAGGGAGAAGCAGGTGAAGTTGTTCAGGAGTAGAGAGTCGGCCCGGGAGACCAAGGAACTGGATGACCTGGGCGCAATGGCTTTTTGCTTTAAGTATCCAGAGAAGGGAGGTGAGTAATTGAACGTAGACCTATCGAGTATACCCGTACCCGGACATGATGTTCAGGTGGGAAAACCCAGTCTCAGTACGCGTGACGCAGCCTTTAGGGATGTATTTGGCATGCTGGTGACGGCATTGGCGGGGATACCGGGGAGCACTCCGGGCCGTGAAGACGGGGCGCCTGGTGAGATGCCTTCCGTTGAAGCCTGGTCAACTAGCCGAGAGATGACTCCAGTTGACGGCCAGGGAGCATCGATGATGGATGCTTTGGTGGGACAGTCATTACCAATACAGTCACAAGCGGTTTCGCCGGTGCAAAACCAGGAACAGTCCCAGCTGCTTGAGCCGGCCCAACCCGAACCACGACAGGTACAGCCTTTCGGTTTGTTGCAGGCGCAGCCGGCCGAACCGGTTTTGGTTCAGGGGATCGCTACCGCCGGTTCCAATGCAGTCCACTCGGAGGCCGGACAGGGCGTAATACTGCCACCACAGGCACAGTTGGCGTCGCCGCCCGCATCGACCCCTCCGGTACAGGTTCCGACAGCAGAGGCCGTACACACGGTACAGCCCCAGACTTCACAGGGCCCGCAAACCAGCCTGCC
>QZIR01000042.1 GCA_003604975.1 Desulforudis sp.
CTACATTCTGAGCGATTTATAAAACGACCCCTTGATTCTACTGGGTTTGCGCCGACGAAAGGGCTAAAACCGGGGGTTTGCTGTCAAACTTGAGTTTGAAGTAAAAGAAAATGCTAACGTAATATTCTGCGGATTGGGATATACTCGAGGGCTAGCCACAAAGAATGACCTCTTGTATATCGGCCAAAGTCAAAGTAGACATTTTGAAGTTCTTATAGAAAAACGAACTAATATTTCTTTGGATTGCGGGATACATGTTTTTAATTATAAGCAAAAACTAAGCAGGTTTATTCCACTGCCTTCTGAGGAAGTCTATGGTATCCTGGTTATCAAGTAAATGCATTCTTCTCTGTTGTTTCCCGACTGTCGGTTTCCCGCGCTGGAAGTGGTCGTATTAAGGGACGGGCCGGGGACATTGCCGGGTTCTACAAGCTTTTTATGGCCCATAACGCGCCGTAAGGTGTTTCCAAGTGCTTCCCTGAATTGTCTATGGTATGATAAACCTTAGCTGCGTATACATCCCAGGTAGTGTCAAAATCGTCCGGCTCCCAACCGGACCTGTGTTCTTGCCACAATCCCCCATCAAACCCCCAAGCATCCTTCCCATCTGGGTGTTTTTGAGGCATGAAACCGAGTGGTGTAAATATAGCTATCTGGATACGCGCTATTTCTTCAGTTAGTTTAAGCAAGTGAATGGCCTCTTCTTTTTCTAAATGCTCTATGACATCGAGTAAAAAAACAGAATCCACAGACTTGGGCGGGAATAATGACACGACCTCACCCCATGCCGCGTTCAGTATAACATAGTGACGAGTCTTATCTTCCTTAAGCGATTTCTGTAAACGCTCTACGTATTGCATACAGGGATCGCAGCAAACCTGCACTTTTGTCTTAATGAAATCTTGTGGCCTGATTCCACACCCAATATCAAGCAAGATATTAGCGGGTAACAATTTTTTCAAGACTGTCGGGATTAATTTTTCCTTTTCAAGCCAAGTGAGACTCACCTGCTTAGCCCCCTCTATATAACAACTTTGGATCCCAATAACCGTTTAAATCAGCCATTCATCCTCAATCACTCTCCGGATTAATTTGGAAAGAATAGTGTCGTAATCCCTGAAATTGCTTTCCGTTATCGTATTCTCCCATTTCGCCGAATAGGGGTGTCCGGCGTACCAGTGAATCCCAATGGCAAGTTTCGGAATGCGAGATAAAACGTTACTATTATAAATCTGATCAATATTATCGCGGAAAGTATAGACCACAGCCATTTTGATGTTGGCCATAGATAAGTGCTTAAACATGTCTTGCGCCGACGATAGTGTTGGAAAATGGGTGTTTAGTAGGTGTGAACCGATGCTTTGATAAGTGGAGATGTCCAGTTTTAAGTATGATTCTTTATAGACAAATCTATAGAATTCATTTCCTGGAGATGACAAGAGAAAACCTATTGAATGATAGCGATTTCCATTTTCGTTTAAACAGAACAAGGTGTCAATGTTTCTGTTTTCGGCATTATTAAGATAGAAGTCTTCCATTGGCTTGAAGTAAATAATGTCAAAATCAGACCAAAGGCCACCCTCGGAGGACAAAAGCATCCATCTCAGGGAGTCCGCTTTGAAGGGTTCAGCCATGTCTTCTCTAATCCCCAGCTCCGTAAAGCTAATTTCAATCTTATCTATATCCAGGCCAAAAAGCCGATCGATATAATTCTCCCCGGCGAATTTATGAGAATGCTCGCACGATGCCCATGTCCTTTTGTTCTCATGCTTAAGCTTTGGGTAATATAATTTAACCTTCCAGTCCGGATTACACTTAGCGAAAGAAAGAATCGTCAGGTATCTTAAGAAGGATATACTGTCATTACCCCAATAAACGTGAAGTGTTTTAGGGATTTTCTCTAGATGCCACACTAAAGCTTACCCCATTCCCTGTCTTGATTTCGCAGAATGATACCTTTTCGCGAGACATATAGGTTTCTGTTAAATATCACTTCAGGGTGGTCTCCTTTACCGTGAACGTATCTGAAATGGTACAGGTGGATGGTCTGTGCTTCAGTTTGAGCGTAATGGCACCCATTCATCAGTAATCGGTCGACAAAATCATTGTCATCGTAAGCAATGCCGGTGAAATCCTCATCGTACCCCCCTATCCCGAAGAACTGCCCGCGGCTCACAGACATGAAAAACGGTAAAAGCACATTTAATGCGGGGCTATTATTGAACAGGTCGATGCTAAACTTGCCGTTATTATTGATCAAGTAGTTTAGGAAGGGTCCCTGATCGTCCTTGCCGACAGGTATCCCAATTGATTTTGAATCTTCCAGTACAGGGTAAGTTAACTTGGCTATGGAGTCGTTGAGATGAAACATTTCGGCACAGGATATAATCAGGACTTCCCCGGAAGATTGTTTTGCTCCGATGTTTATGGTAAACCCGGGCACCCTCCATTTAACTCCCCCGTCAAGGTTCCTTTTTCCGGAAAATATATATTTGATATTCAGCCTGTGTGCGTACTCTTTACAAACGTCTTCCGTTCCATCTCCTTCTTTGGCATCGTTGATAACTATGGTTTCAAAAGGGAAAGGGATGTTCTGCTGTGCTAGTGAATATAAACCCCACTTTAATAAATGCGGCCTCTGAAATGTGGTTATCAAAATCGAAGCTTTGTAATCCATGTCCGGCTTCACCTGCCTCTACCCCTCCCACCGGTGCTCCCAGTGACTGAGGATAATCCTTACTACCGTGTTACTCACATTCGGCACCAGGTACTCCGCCGGCGGCTGCCAGTTAACCGGCCGGCCAAGCACCGTCCTGACGCCGGACAGAATCGTCCCGGGATCACACCCTGTGATCAGGTTACTGCCAACCTCAAGGGTTTCAGGCCTTTCAGTCACGTCACGCAGTATAACACTGGGAATATTGAAGATACAGCACTCCTCCTGGACCGTCCCACTATCACTCAAGACACAAAGGGCGTTCTTTTCCAGTTGAATAAAATCAAACAGCCCCAGGGGTTCCACGATCCGGATGCCGACCCCCGCCAGTGTTTTACCGTGTTTTTGGAGTTGGGAGCGGGTTCGGGGATGCAGGCTGCAAACCACGGGAACCTGATACACCGCATGCAGATCGTGGAACGCGTCCACGAATGCAGCCAAACGTGTTTCGACATCGACATTCTCGGCTCGATGCAGGGTTACCAGGAAATAGGCCCTAGCGTCCAAGCCGAGCATCTTTAGCGCTTGGCTTTCACAGATCTTGTGTTCGTAATGGTCCAAAACTTCCTTAATCGGATTGCCGGTAACATAGACCCGATGGCCGTGGATTCCTTCCCGCAGCAGGTTGGCCCGGCTGCGTTCGGTGTAGGGCAGCAGGAGATCGCTGCAGTGGTCCACCACCCGGCGATTGACTTCCTCCGGTACACGGTCATCATAGCAGCGGTTTCCAGCTTCCATGTGAACGACCAGGATACCCAGCCTCTTCGCAACTATAGCGGCCAGGGCGCTGTTGGTGTCCCCCAAAATCAGCAGCCGATCCGGTTTCTCCCTGAGCATAACCCTTTCGCATTCGGCCAGGATTGCCCCGATTTGGCTCATTGCAGTTTTGGACTGGCAATTTAAGGCGTAATCCGGCGACCGCAGGCCCAACTCCGAGAAAAAAACGTCATTCAACGTCCACTCATAGTTCTGTCCGGTATGCACGACGATGTGTTCGACAAGCTTATCCAGCAGCGGAATAATCCGACTGAGGCGAATTATCTCCGGACGGGTGCCCAGTACAGTCATCACCTTCATCCCAGCAGTTCCCCTTCTTGGATGCCTCCCTGCCCAATCATCAGGCGATAGCGTTCCAATAGCGTCTTGACCTCTTCCACGGTCATCAGGGAATCTCTCGAACTGTACTCCCGGCTTAGGGGCGTTAGCCCCGGCTCGGCTGCAGCCAGTTCGGGGAGCAGGGGTTTAATCACGTAGTAATCGCCCCGCTGATAGGTATGCCAGGCCTCTTCATCGGAAACCAATATCTCGTGTACTTTTTCCCCCGGGCGAATCCCCTTAATCACAATCTCAATGTCACGGTCCTCAATTAATACCTTGGCTAGATCCAGGATCCGGGCCGCAGGAACCAGCGGAACATATGTATCCCCGGGACGACCCGTCTCAATGGCGGCGATGATGGTGTCTACGGCCCGCTGGAGCGGGAGGAGAAAACGGGTCATGTCGGCGGTGGTAATCGTCACCGGGCCACCGTTTTTGATTTGGTCGTGGAACAGGGGAATCACTGATCCCCTGGAGGCCAGCACGTTGCCGTAGCGGACACACAACAGGCGGGTGGAAGGGATGGTGAGGTTCGCGTTAATGAAAATTCGTTCCTGGATCGCCTTCGTCATCCCCATCACATTAACCGGCTTACAGGCCTTGTCGGTGGAAACACCCACTACCGTCTCAATCGGAAACTTGTGTTCCCTGATCGCCCGGACAATGTTCTCCGCCCCGATAATATTGGTCTGTACGGCCTCAAAGGGGAAGTACTCGCAGGAAGGGACCTGCTTCAGAGCGGCGGCGTTAATGACGATGTCCGCTCCGTTTAATACCGAACAAACCGAATGATAGTTGCGCACATCTCCGATCCGAAACTCCAGGATGCGCTCAAAGTTACGGTAAATCACTTCATCGGTAACCGGCCCAGCCTGCTGGTAATCCAGCCGCATATAGTGCTGCTTAGCCTCATCCCTGGAAAAGACAATCACTTTCCGGGGCTGGTTCGACACCGTTGCCAACAGCCGCCGGGTAAGCACCTTGCCCAGTGAGCCCGTGCCACCGGTGATAACGACTACCTTGTCCTTAAAGACCAACATTTCTTTAAACCCCTTTAGCCAAGCTGTCGATAGTACGGGGAGGTAATGAAATCCTGATACATCTTCTCCACGAGCGTGGGCCACCCCGGAGGGCAATAACCCGTTACGCGCTGAAACAAAGTGGAATCCAGAGACCGATCGCACACAGGGCCGTAGTCGGGCTTAATCCCAATCCACTTATCGTACCGATCCTTAATCAGACGGAGCAGGTCGTATTTGGCAATGGGATTGGATGAGACCTGGTACAGCCCGTGAAGGTTACCGTTGGGGATCACATAGACGGCAATGATGCGGGCCAGTTCTACAGTGGGGAATCCCGAGAAAACGACTCTGGTAAAACCCCAGACTTTTCCTTCTTGGTTCAGAAACCACTCCACCAGGCTGTACTTCCCCCTTAGTTCGTGACCGATAATTGAGGTCCGTAAGGTTACACAGTGGGGGTAAGTCACTTCTCCCAAAAGCTTAGTTCTTCCATAAAGGTCCGTGGCATCGCCCACGTGGTTTTCGGTGTACCGGCCGTCCTTGCCGCTGAATACGCAATCGGTACTGATGTGGATCAGCCTGGCCCCGGCAGCCTGGCAGAGTAAGGCAATACGGTGGGGCAACAGGGCATTGACGGCGATGGTCCTGAGGTAATCCTGGGCGGCGGGCGCCTGTTTAATAATCCCGATGGCATTAATCACGATGTCGGGCCGAATGTCTGCGATAGTCCGGATAATGCTCTCGAAGTTGTCCGCGGTTACGTTGCCTCTGGTCTTCTCCAAGAGCTCCGGCGAAAACCATTTCGATAGCCCGCGGATATTCCGTACGGTGCCGTAGACATCGAACGCGGGGCTTCTTGAAAGATGGGTAAACAGGACATGCCCCAGCATTCCGGTTATTCCGAGAACGAGAATCTTTGTCTTTTCCATTGTCAAGCCTTTCCGGCCGATCACAAAGCCAAAGTTGGAATGGACTGCTAGTTATTCTATGAAATGGTAGGATGTCTTGTTACCTCAGGGGAATGGAAGGACTAACTCTAGCAGGGCAAGTACGTTAGGCAACAAAAAGGCTATACGGCGTTGTAGGAAAAATAGACCACTCATTATTTCACCTTTAGGGGCTATGGTTCATATCATAGTAGGAAATTGAGGGTATTTCTTCCAATTCATGAGATCGCCGACGACCACAATGCCTAAAGTGAAGGCGGGGTAGGTTTGTAGCCCTCTGCGAAACGCGGCGGTCTTCCTAAAAGGAGCGGTCTCTATGCGTATAATGCATCTGGCCGAAGCACTTGTTTTCGGGGGTTTGGAGACTCAGCTTTTGAGCCTCTGCCAAGATTTTAAAAGAATGGGGCACCACCCTTACGTTTTCGCCAGGCTAATGAGCAGTGAATTCCTGGCACAATTTAAGGAACTCGGCATCGAGTACATGGTGGACGGTACACCGGGAGAAAGGTTACCTGAATATATCCGTGAGCAGGATATCCAGGTCCTACATGGCCACCCTGTGGTGATTCCGCTCGCTGCCGCCCTAGGGGAACAGTTACACATACCGGTAGTCGCCACCTATCACGGATTCTTCGGCTGGAACTTAAAGACACACGGGAGCATCCACAAGCTGATCTGTATCAGCCAGGAAGTCTACGATAAGGTGGCGATGGCCGACCCGGGTGTCGTTAATAAACTGATGGTAATCCAAAACGGGATTGACATTGAAAGGTTTAAACCCTTCCATAAACCCGGTAACGGAAACAAAGTACTTTTTATTGGCAGAATGGACCAGGATAAGCGTTACTCCTTAAAGATAATCTTTGAAACCATAAAAGCATTACCCGGCATTGAACTACTAGTCGCCGGTTCCGGTCCTTACCTTGATCAGCTTAGGGCCGAGGCCCCGCCCGGCGTCAGGTGGCTTGGATATGTCAGTGACATGCCGGCGGCGATTAACCAGGCCGACGTTGCGATTGGCACCGGGCGTGGCGTACGGGAGGCTATGGCCTGTGGTGTCCCGGCTATTGCTCTGGATGCCTGTGGCTACGATGGGCTGGTTACCCCGGAAACGGTGAAATTCCTTGAGTACCAGAATTTCATGGGCCGGTCAGGACGACCGCTCAATCCTGAGAATGTGTTGGAGGACATGAAAAAGATCCTGTACGACCCCGAATACCGGGTGACTATCGGTCAATGGTCACGGAAATATGCAAAAGACAATTATGACGCTACCTCGGCGGCCCTAAAACACCTTTTGGTGTATAACGAACTGATTAATCCGATCAGATAAAGACGGGGGCAGCCAAAGACTATTAATTGGAGGCAAGAACAATGACCGTAAAACTAGCAGGAAAAGACTTTGTTCCTTTAGGCGTAACCGTGCAAAGAATAGCTGCGGCCTTGGCCGAAAATAAGCCATTTTCTCTCGCCCGGATCGGCGACGGTGAAAACATCGTGCTCGCCCAAGAGACTGTGTACAGCCTGGATTGGATCAGTAAGAACGTGGGATGGTCACATTCTCCTAACTACTGTGGAGTGGTCCTCCCAAACCTGGCCCTTCGTGACCGCATGGCCGCTGCCCTGAAAGAAGCCGATATTATCGGCGTATTTGGGGGAGACTCCCTGACCGAAAAGACGTTTACCGCCCTGGGTATCCAGCCCAAGGCGATCAATTATGCCTTTGATAATCTCTATCTGCCGATGTACAAACCCTTCGTGGACCTCATCCGCGCTTATCCTCCGCTGCTGGTTGGAAACCCTGCGGAGCGGTTCGCCGCCCTTCTTTACGATAAGCTGGGCGTTAAGGTCCCCGGCACGGTTATGAACATCACCAGTGCCGATGACATTGACACCTGCCTGGAGGAAATGGCCCGGATTCCACACCAGTGGTCCCTTGTTTCCGCCGGAGTAAACGCCGACATTATCGCCCCCGAAATGGCTACCAGGTACAATAAGGTGTCCATCGACTTCGGCCACGCACCGGACAATGTGATGTCGCCGCTGTATCCTGATTACTGGCTTACTGTGCAGTAAAGAGAGTGATTAGAGATGACTAGTAAGCGCCATATTGTATGCCTGGGCTCCATTGACTGGAGCTTCCTTTTTCACCGTCCCCAGCAGTTGATGCTTTTTCTGGCCCGGCAGGGCCACCCTGTTCATTACCGTAATCCATCACAGGTCTACGGCATTGAACCCGAGGAGGTGGCGCTAAATCTCTGGGTCTATACGGATTTTGACCGCGTGCCGCGGCAGGACATTCGTTCCGCCATTTACGTCGTTTACTTTCCGGCCCACGCGGCCTGGCTCGATCCCGGCGCTGAACGGTTTGTGATTTACGACTGCCTCGACGACTTTCCCGGGTTTACGGAACACGAACGACTGCTGCTTACCAGGGCCGACCTGGTGTTGTGTTGCTCGCAGAAACTGCTGGAGAAGCAAAACGGCAAACACCCCCATCTGATGTTTCTACCGAACGGGGTTGATATTGACCACTATCATAATGAAGGTCTGCCGGCACCGCCGGAAATGGACGAAATCCGATCGACTGGAGAGGCTGTTGTAGGGTTTACCGGGGCCTTTAATACCGGATGGGTGGACACGGAATTAATCTATAGGCTGGCGGAGGCCCGCCCCCAGTGGCAGTTTGTGATCATCGGCGCCAATTACGCGTGGAGTTTTTCTCAAGCACCCCCCAATATCCATTACCTGGGCACACGTTCCTATGAATACCTGCCGGCTTACGTACACGGTTTTGACATCGGTCTGATCCCGTTTCGGGACAATGCGATTTCACAGGCCGCCGATCCAGTCAAGCTCTATGAATACATAGCGGCGGGTTTGCCTGTGGTCAGCCGTAATCTGCCATTTGTGCGGGGTTTTAGCCGTCCGGTGGTATATCCCTATAGTGATTTCGAAGGATGCCTGACCGCGATTGACCAGGCCTTGTCGGATAAGCAGGAGCACGGTGACGAGGTACTGAGACAGCGCCGCCGGGGCCTGGCCCGGACCTTCTCCTGGGACCGCCGGTTCCATCCGCTTCTCGCCATACTGAAGGAGATGACCTGGTTGTAGAGCGCCCGAAACCTGTTACTGAGGATGGCCGGGATCCCGGTCTAGAATGGCCCGCAATGAAGCCTTCAGTTCCGGATGCTGGAAACGAAACCCCAGCTCCATCGCCTTGGCCGGGACCACTCTCTGGCCGGTCAGGAGCAGGGCTTCGGCCATCTCACCCAGGACCAGGCGCAAAAGCGGCCCGGGAACAGGCGCCCAGGCCGGACGGCCCATCACCCGGCCAAGGGTACGACTGAAATCACGGTTCGTTTTCGGATTGGGCGCCACGGCGTTGAGCGGTCCCCGTACGGCCTTGTTCCCAATCGCAAAACGGATCAGGCCAACAAGGTCGTCACGGTGCACCCAAGACATCCACTGCCGGCCTGAACCTATCGGCCCCCCAACGAAGGAGCGGAAGGGGGTGAGCATCCGGGGCAAGGCGCCGCCGTCTCTTTCCAATACGATTCCGGTACGCAAAAGGACCACCCGGACACCCAGGCTTTCGGCGCGCCGGGCTTCCTGTTCCCAGGCCACACAGACCTGGCTGAGAAAGTCCCCACCCGGAAGCTCGTCTTCCGTCACTTCCTCATCTCCGCGGGGGCCGTAGTAGCCAACGGCTGAGCTGCTCACCAGGATCCGCGGCCTCTGTTTCACCCGGGCTAAACCCTCAACCAGCGTCCTGGTACCCTGCACCCGACTCTGGTGGATACACTCCTTCTGCTCCGGCGTCCAGCGCCGGGCGGCAATCGGTTCTCCGGCCAGATGCACCACGGCATCCGCCCCGTCCAGTGATTCCCACCAGGCAGCGTCCACTTCCTCGGGCCCACCCGCCCCGGTCGGCCACACGACCGTTCGCACGGGATCAGGGGTCCGGGATGGCCGGCCCCTCGTCAATATGGTAACCTCATCGCCATCCGCCAGGAAGGAAGTTACCAGGGGTCTACCGATAAACCCCGTGGCCCCGGTCACGATCACCCTCATTGTCCGTCCCTCCCTTTCTCCGGTTTCCCTAACCGTTGTAAACGAGCCACGACCTGCACCAACCGGGAAAGCCGTTCGGGACCGATAAGCAGGATGGTGTCAACGATCCGGTCCAACTCGCGGTAAAAGCCCTGTAAGGCCAGGAGGCGACCCAGCACGAAATCCCGGTTGTCCCCCGGCGGGGCTTGATCGGCATGCCGTAAGCTGTCCTCCACCAGGCGGAAGGACTCGTCGAATTCCGGCTTCTGTCTCTGTTCCAGCACCCGCCGCATAATCAGCCAGGAGTCAGGCTCCGCCTCGAAGAACACCCGACGGTCGCCCGAGCGCATGCTGCGCCGGACCATACCGAACTGCTCCAGGACACGGATCGCGATACTGACATTCCCTTTCGTAACCCCAAGTGTATCCGCCAGATTCCCCAGGCTCATCGGCTCCTCGGACAGGTACAGCACAGCATACAGTTCTCCGGTGACCTTGCCCAATCCCCAGAAGGCGGCCTGGCGCCCCAAGGCTTCGACAAGCTTGGCGCGTGCCTCGTGTAGCATATCATCCATAGTGTTCACCAGTCCCGTAATAATCGTTTAATACATTCTAAACTATATGAATCTTGATTGCAAGATTATTCCCGGATAAATATTCCCTGGATACACCCTAACCAGGTTCGTCGTTACTCAAGAGCTGTACAAAGACCTGCGTCAGCTCCGGGTCGAACTGGCTTCCCGTACATCTTCTCAGTTCCTCGAGAGCAGCCGTCTTGGACATCGCCTTCCGGTAGGGTCGGTCGTTGGTCATGGCGTCGTAGGCATCGGCGATGGCCAGGATCCGGCATTCCAGGGGAATCTCTTCCCCCTTCAGACCAAGAGGATAACCCTGCCCGTTCCACCACTCGTGATGCTTCAAGATCCAATCGGCGATCGGGGCTAGATCCGGCGCCGACAGGGCAATACGGTGGCCGATCTCACAGTGCCGCTGCATCTCCGTCCGCTCCTCGGGAGTCAGTTGTTGGGGTTTGAAGAGAATCCGGTCTGGAATCCCGACCTTGCCAATGTCGTGGAACTGGGCCAGGAGCCGGATGTCTGCTAACCTGGAAATAGGCAAACCCATTGCCCTGGCCAGATCAGAAACCAGGTCCTGCAAGCGATCGGCGTGACCTTCGGTGATGAAGTCCCGGGCTTCCAGGGCCTTCATCAGGGTCTGGACAATGGCGCTACGGGCACTCTGACTGCGGTGCAGTTTCTCTCGATACATACTGTCGTCCGCTTCTTTAAATAGGTCCGTCATCCTTTTGGACCCGTCTCCGACCGCAAATCCGATCGATATACTCAATGGGATATCGTGGTGTACTTCGTTGAATACTTCGATCGCGTTCCTAATTTTTTGGCAGAGGCTAGTAACTACGGTCTCTGGGCAATTAGGGATCAACACGGCGAACTCGTCGCCCCCAATTCGCGAAACCATATCACCCTCGCAAAAGGCCCTTCTGATCAAATCCGTGGTGACCAGGAGTAGCTCGTCGCCGGCCTCGTGGCCCAGAGAATCGTTCACAAGTTTCAGCCCATCTACGTCACAGACAATTATACCCACGGGGGCGTAGCGGTCTCCTTCCAAACGATGCATCTCTTCTTCAAAATAGGCCCGGTTGTACAGACCAGTTAGAGGATCATGCAGACTGAGGTATTTCAACCTGTCTTCCGCGCGCTTACAGTCCGTGAGGTCTCCGTAGATCACGCATATCCCAACCCGGTTGTAGTCAACCAGAATGGGGTAGGCCATAATCGATACTTCTACCAGGCTGCCGTCCTTGCGCCGTCTTACAGATTCTATCTGTACCGTGTTCCCACTGAGAACGGCATCCGGGATAGAAGCTGCCTCACCGTGCAGTCCGTCCGGAACTACAAGATCATCAATGTTGCGACCAACTATCTCATCTATCGAGTACTGGAAAAGGCGTTTAAATCCATTGTTTGCGCTGACGATCCTCTGTGAGCTGTCAAGCATCACGATCCCCTGGGGAATGTTCTCGAAGAGTTGTTCAAAATAGGCTTTTTGGAAACTGAGCGCCTCTTGGGACTTCTCGTGTTCAGTTATGTCGCGAATTGATTCGATAGCCCCCACCTGTTTGCCCTCGGGATCGTAGAGCGGTGAGGCCTTCACCCACAAAAAGGCCCCCGACCCGTCTTTTAAAGACGGCACATAAACCTCGGCGTACAGGGTGTTCTCGCTCCTCCTGAAGGATCCATAATGTCCGGCAATATCAACGTCATCCGCGTCGATCAGATCAACCAAAATCGGCCTGGGGTTCCCGTAGAAAGGCGCCGCATAGGCGTCGTCGCCCTTCCCGATGATGTCATCCTTAGGCACCCCGGTCATCTCTTCCATCGCCCGGTTCCAGGCGATGACCTTTTTGTCCTGGCTGACGACAAAGGCAGCGTCGGGGAGGAACTCAATAATGTCCAACAACTGTTGGTTTGCCAGGACCAGCGCCTTCTCACTCTTCTCCAATTCCTCGAGCTGCTGCTTAAGTTCCTCATCCATCACCGTCAGTTTCTCGTTCAAAGCCAAAAGCTCTTCGTTAGCCGCTTCCAGTTCCTCGCTGGTCTTTTGCAGGGCATCCTGCCAACTTCGAAACGCCGTTTCCAGTTGTCTGCGGTCGGTGACATCCCGTACTACGGCATAAACCAGACCCTGTTCGGGAACAGAATAGGAGTTCCACGAAAGCCACCGGTATGACCCATCCCGGCACCGATAGCGGTTCTCGAAGGTGAGAATCACATTGCCACTGGACAGACCCCTTACCGCCTCAATCGTGGATTGCCGGTCATCAGGATGAACAAACTCCAGATACGGCTTGGAATACAGCTCCTCACAGGAAAAGCCGAGCACCCTTTCCCAAGCCGGGTTCAGGTCTTGAAACCAGCCGTCCAGGGTGGCAATACACAGCAGATCAATGGACAGATTAAACAGGCGCTGCCGCTTTATGCCTACTGAAACCGGAGTCTCGGTTTTCTTCGGTTGAGTAACAGGTGGACGTACGCTGAACAGATTGTCTCGTCTCTTCTGCTTGTCTTTCAATGCCGTTCACCTCTCGACCTTATTACAGAGCTGTTGGGGCTAACCTAAAGCGTCCGAAAGCTGGCCACCGCGTCCGAAAGCTTGGCGCCCATTGTGGAAAGCTCATTCGCCGCCGCCGAGACTTCCTGGATACTGGAGGAAATCTGCTGGGTGAAGTCCCCTTCCGCCAACCGCTCGATCCCCTTCATCTTATGTGACTGCTTGGACACTCCATACAATCTGCTCTTTGACACCCTGCCCATTAACAACAGATTTTTCGGAATTATAATAGAATACTCCTCCAAGACAGGCGCAAACAGATTGTCGATTAATGTCGACAGCCTTTTTGCGAACCTTGTGACCCTTGTCCTATATGGACTTCGGGCCATCCGTCAAAAAAGGGCAAGCCTCGTCAAGATATTTCACTATTCCCTACAAAACGTTAACATGCACACATCCGTGCACCTAACTGTTGCTAATTGAACAATTGCGTGCATTGAGATTCCGATTCAAGGACTTGACTTAGAGTTTCAGGCCCCCGGTCTAAAGCTTCTATACGCAACTCAATTTTGTGATATTGGTAACTCTACGGTGAAGGTGGCCCCGCCCTTCTCGTTGTTGCTGACGTGTATTACCCCACCAAATCTAGTTACGACCGCCTGGACAAGCGAAAGTCCTACTCCCATACCCTGTCCCGGCTCCTTGGTGGTGAAGAAGGGATCGAAAACCTTATCCCTGATCTCATCCCGAATGCCCGTAGCATTGTCACTTATCTCCAAACCCACCTTGCCATCAAACCGGCGCGTACGGCAGAGTATCTCCTTTACCGCACGGTCGACCGCATCCAGGGCATGCATGGCGTTGGCCAGGAGGTTAACGATCACTTCTTCCAGACGGGACGGGTCGCCAAGCACCTTGGGTAGGCTCTTGTCAAGGACCTTGATGACTTCAATTCCATGGGATGACAGCTGTCCGCCCAGGATGCTCAAGGCGCCGTTGACTGCATTATTGAAGTCGCACGGCTTAAGCTTGGGGACCTGCTCCGATCTTACAAACGTGCGCAAGTGCTTGATAATCTCATCAATCCGTGCCGCCTGCTCGGAGATCCTCCGCAGGCTCCGGACAACCTTTTCCTCATCCGGGGGACGGCCTTTCTCTTCGTACCAGTAAAGTAGAGCATCGGCGGTCACCTTCAGGGCGTTTAACGGCTGGTTGATCTCGTGGGCAATACCCGCGGACATGGTCGCCAGGGAGGCCAGCGACTCTGTCAGTGCCGTCTGCGCCTGGAGCCGCTGCCTCTCCTCTTCGGTGCGCCTCAGATCCGTGATATCGACGAGTGCTTTCAGGACCAGGGGTGAACCGTTTAGATCCTGGAAAGGATAGTCGTAGACCTCGTAAATGCGGCCGTTTGGCCTTGTCCACTCCCACTGCTGCGGCTGTCCGCTTTCAAAAACACGGAACGTTGGACAGTCTACGCACGGCTTGTTGCCGTCGCGCAACAATTCGTAACAGCGTCTTCTCTCCAAATCCCCAAACAGATCCCGGAAGTGTCGGTTGGCAAACCGGAGAGAATGATCCGGCGCTTGAAGGTGAACGCTGACTGGAAGCCCGTCCAGAAGAGAAAAAAGCTGCCGTTGCTCCGTACTTAGGGCCTCTTGCACCTGCATGTGCGCAGTAAGGTCAGTGCCGGTACTGACCACGTATTCGATTTTTCCAGTTTCACCATAAAGTATAGTGTTTACCCAGGCGATCAGGTGGCACCCCCCGTCTCCGGCGGTCAGGCGGCTGGTGTATTCCTTCGGGTACCTGCCGGCTTCCCATTCCTGAACAAAGGTATCGACCGATCCCGGATCCTCAGGTGAGAGAAACAGGTTCCACACGTACTCCCCCTTGGCTTCCTCAAGGGTGTAGCCTGTCGCTTCCCGGCAGGCCCGGTTCAGGTAGACAATACGTCCATCCGGGTCTAGAACCGTGACCAAGGCGCTGACGGCGTCAAGCACGTCCGGATGCTGCACAAGAGATCCCGCCTGGTTGTCCAGTCCTCCCATAGTCATACTCCTTTGACACATTGCCAAAAAAGGTTCTTCATTTCTGAAGAACCTTTCTATAGTTTTGGCATTACAACTAATGCTTATATATAAAACATAAGTCGTTACCCAAACTCGGGCTAACGCCCGATACACTGAGGGTAAGCCAAAACTAGTTCAGAACAAAATATTCTCTTTACAGCAAATATCTTGGCAATATTGTAGCATTCATTTCTAGAAACACCGGAAGAAACTGATTAAAAAGCGCACCGTTTGTTTTCTGAAAAGGCTGCTGCTCCCGGTTTCTTCAGGAAAAAAAAGAACAGGAACGTCGTCGAAGTCCCGTTGGTTTTGTGTGTAAATCTTCAAATCGTACCCATCGGTGTACCTAAATGCACATCTCGCGGACGTTTCCGTATACCAAAACAAAACACTATGAGTCAAGGTGTTTTAGCCGGCAGTCCAGGGAGCGGCGTGACATTCCAAGGTATTTCGCCGTCCTGGTCTTGTTGCCGCCGTACATCTCCAGCGCCCTACGGATAATCCGGTCAGTATATTCTCTAAGCGGGAGACTCTCGGAGGGAAGAGAAAAGTTCACTGTATCGATCAGGCCGTCGGCCTCCGGTTTTTCTGGTTGGGCAGGCCCAGCCTTCTGCAGGACGTCAAGATGAGCAGGCAAGACCTCGTGTTCATCCCACATCAATACAACCAGCTCAATGATGTTTTTCAGTTCCCTGACGTTGCCGGGCCATTCGTAGGAGAGCAGTATATCAGCCGCACTCTTACTGATCCCCGTAAAGCGCTTCCCCTGTTCACTGTTACACCGGGCCAGGAACATTGTGACCAGGGGCAGGATGTCGTCTTTACGCTCACGGAGCGGGGGGAGGTAGATATATGCGCCCTTCAAACGGTAGAATAAATCGGACCGGAACGTCCCTCTGTCCACCTGTTTCGCCAGGTCGGCGTTGGTGGCGCAGATGATTCGAACATCAGCGCTGACCTTGGTTAGACCACCGACCCGAAAGAACTCCCTTTCCTCGATGACGCGCAACAGTTTGGCCTGGATACCAACGGGCAGTTCCGCAACCTGGTCCAGAAACAGGGTGCCGTTCTGGGCGAGGTCGATCTTACCCCTTTTGCCTTTCGGTAAGCCAAGGACTCCGGGCACATAGCCGAAAAACTCGCTCTCGGAAATACCCGAGGCCATCGCGGCACAGTTCAGACCAATAAACGGAACTGTTACGTCCCCGTCCCCGTAATGGATGTAACGGGCCACCACTTCCTTGCCCGTACCGGTCTCCCCCTCGATCAGCACGGGTACCGAACGGTTAGCGTGCAACTGCTGGGCTTGTTGGAAGGCCTTTTGCATCGAAGCGGAAACGACGCAGATATCCCCGATACCCGCCACCTGGCAATAGGCTTTGCGAACCCGTGACAGTTCTTCCCGGGTATCCCTAGCCGCTTCTTGGACCGCTTCTTCAAACTTCGTATTCAGTATTTTGTTTTCCCGTTTTAGGGCCTGATGCTCGGCAACCTGCTCGGCTACACTCACCAGTTCCTTGATATTGACCGGTTTCAGAAGGTAATCGTAGGCCCCCAAACGCAGGGCTTCAATGGCGGAGTCCATATCACCATACCCGGTGAAGAGGACCACATCCACGTCCTCGCTCCGGCTGCGAATCTCCCGCAGCAGCTCGGTTCCGGACATCCTGGGCATCCGGATGTCACTTAGGACCAGATGGAATTCCCTGTTTGCAAAGGCTTGCAGGGCATCGGCGCCGTTGGCGCATTCCGTAACCTCGTACCCGATATCCCGCAAGAATTCGACCAGGCTCGCCCTACTCTCGTGCTCATCATCGACAAGCAAGATGTTCAGGTGCTTCACCTCCCATGCTCCAACGTTGTACTATGTTTCTTCTTGGTTCTAAAAGGGAGTTCCACTCTATAAGATAGCCCCGCCTCTTTTGTTGTTTGCAAACGCAAACCACCCCACCATATCTGGAGATGATGGACTCACCGGCGCCAGTAACACAGCGCATCAGTGCTTACCTTCAGAGTATTTAGCGGCTGGTTAATCTCCTGACTTTATCAGTTCACCTAGCGTGAACTCGCATAAAAACTGAAAAAGCAAAAACAAAAGTGTGTATTTTGCCACCACAAAACTTACTTAATTTTACAGAGACAGGTCGTTAGCCGGTGTAACATTTTTCGGCGGGTTTATGTGGTGGCAAGACTGGGGGCAGGTTTAGACAAAAAACGAGGCCCGTTAGGGCCTCAGTAAGTTTTCTAATCCCCCCGACCCGGTAATAATCCCTTTCCTGGATTACCCGTAACAGCTTGGCCTGTAGATTCTGCAAATACCCTGTTGTCTGCAACCACCCGTTCCAGGCTCACCCTCCACCTGGAACCCTCAGCTGGAAAAGGGGTACAGGAAATGCTAACATTAGACAAGTCTCTCAAGCTTGGCTAAAGAAAGGTCGGCTGCCCAAACATGAGCATCGCATTAACCGTTTCGGAAACGTGGCCGCGTCCGGACACTCCCGCCTGGATGCTTCTCCACTTTGCCAGGAACCGGGCGGAGGGATGGTCCCAGCCGGAGAAGGGCGTTCCACTTCGGGTCCTGCACCTGCTCTCGCAGCAGCCCGGGAAGACCGGCAGCGGCATCTACCTTCAGGCGCTTGTACAGCAGGGCGCACAAAGCGGGATGGAGCAGCGGGTGGTTATCGGGATACCTGCTGAGGCCCCGTTTCCGGTGATTAGCCCGCTGGACGAGGGACAAATCAACCCTGTCCGCTTTGGCACTCCTTCCCTTCCCTTCCCGGTGCCAGGGATGAGTGACGTTATGCCTTACGAGAGCACCCGCTTTTCGGAGTTTACGCGGGACATACTTGACGCTTATCTGCAAGCCTTCCGGGAGGCGCTTACCGGAGTCGTAAGAGAGTTTGCACCGCATATCATCCATAGCCACCATCTATGGCTGGTCACCGCGCTGGCCAGGGTCCTGTTTCCGGAAACACCGGTTGTCGCCACCTGCCACGGTACCGACCTGCGCCAGCTCGAACTCGTCCCCGACCTGGTCCCCTTCGTCGTTCCAGCGTGCTCGGGATTGGACAGGGTGATGGCGCTGCACGAAAGACAGCGGAACAGGATTACGGCGATGTACGGTATTGACAACGGACGTATCACCCTTACGGGCGCCGGGTACCGCAGCGATATCTTCTGCCGTCCCGCTTCACCAACGGACCGCCGGGACCAAAAGGAATCTCTTAGCATTGTTTACGCCGGCAAGATCAGCCGGGCGAAAGGATTACCTTGGCTGATCGAGGCTATGGACAGGCTTACGGTGCCGCCGGGAACAGAGGTGCGTTTGTTAATCGCCGGATCCGCGGGAGGAGTCGAAGGAGAGGCAATTCGTGCCAAGGCAATCGGCCGGGAGAACCAGCTCGTATTCCTGGGCGCCCTGCCTCAGGAAGAACTGGCGGAGGTGCTCAAAGGTGTGGACCTCTTTGTGCTGCCCTCTTTTTATGAAGGTCTCCCCCTGGTGGTACTTGAAGCGGTAGCCTGTGGTTGCCGGGTGGTGGTGACCGACCTTCCCGGAATGGACAGCTGGCTGCCGGAAGAACTGGACCGGTCGGGGATTGTGGAGCGGGTTTCCCTGCCCAGATTGATCGGACCCGATGAACCTGCCTCCGGGGAGTTGCCGGGTTTCACCGCCCGCCTTGCGACCGCCATAAGCCGCCAGCTGGGGCGTTGTCTGCGAGGGGAGGCATACCCTTACGAAGACGCCCTGTGCTCCATCGAGACAATGACATGGGAAGGTGTCTTCCGCCGGGTTGAAAAGGCGTATCTGGAAATCTTGGACTAACCGCCCGTTTCGCTTACCGCTGCGGCTTCTGCGGGAAATTGAACCGGACAAAAACGGTTGTGCCAGCGGATCCGGTATCCACCTTGATCGTGGCGTCGTGTCTAAGGGCGATCCTGTAGCAGACCGCCAGCCCCAAACCCGTTCCGTAGTCCTTGGTGGTAAAGAAAGGCGCACCGATCTTCTCGATGATCTCCGGCGGTATCCCCTGCCCCTCGTCCTGAACAGCCAGAACCACCGATTCCCCTTCATCGTAAGTTTTTATGGTTAGATTACCGCCGGGGAGCATTGCTTCAAGCCCGTTACGACTCAGGTTTAGGATCAGCTGCCGCATTTCGCTCGAGTCCAGGAGCAAAGGCGGGATGTCCCCCAGATCCGTGTAGATGTAATTATCCCGGGTGGCGGCGTCCGCCTGGATGAGGGGGAGCAGAGAATTCACAATAGTATTCAGGTCTTGTTTCTTCAGGTTGATGACTTTGCCCTTGGCCAGGGACAAAAACTCCGTAATGATGGCGTTCCCCCGGTCTAGTTCCTGGATCATCAAATCGAAGTACGACTTGTACTTGCTGAGCTCAGCCTTTTCACCGAATAACTGTAAGAAGCCACGCACGCTGGTCATCGGGTTCCGAATCTCGTGGGCGATACCGGCGGCCATTTCACCAATCAGGTCCAGACGATCTAAGTACGCCATCTGTTTCTCCATCTGCTTACGCTCGGTGATATCGCGCATCGTCTCAATAGCCCCAACCAGATTCCCGTTGTTGTCAAAGAGCGGGGAGGCCGTCACCCATAAAAACGCGCCCCTGCCGTTGTAAACCGACGGTACAAAAATCTCCGTGAACAGGGTGTTTTCTCTTCTCTCGATCTGTCCGTATTCCTGTTCGATTTCCGGGTTGTCTTGAAAGATCAGATCGATCAGCACCGACCGGCGAGATCCATAGAAGGGTACGGCATAAACATAGTCGCCTTTGTTGATGATGTCTTCTTTGCGAACGCCGGTCATTTCTTCCATAGCCCGGTTCCAGGCGGTTACCTTCTGCTCTTTATTGACGGCAAAAGTCGCATCGGGGAGGAATTCAATGATGTCCACCAGCTGCTGGTGGGCGGCGCGCAGGTTCTCCTCGGCTCGCTTCCGCTCGGTGATGTCTTCCCCGATCCGGGCCAACCCGATAATATTCCCCTGTGAGTCACGCAGCAAGGAATTATTCCAGTCAATAAGGCGCCTTTCTCCGTTTCTGGTTTGGATTGCCTTTTCCCCGTCAGTGGGCAGGACACCCTGGCTGACCTCTTCCACAATTCTCTTAACATACTCCTGCCGCTCCGTTGGGATAAAGGTCTCCACCCAGCACCGTCCCAGGACGTCATTCCGCTTCCACCCGGTAAGCCGTAGCATGAAATCGTTACAGAAGGTGACCCGGCCCTCTGTATCCAGGATCACCGACAGCAGCTGGACCCTCTCCAGCATCTCGCGAAACCGGCGTTCAGATTCTCTAAGCATTTCATTGGACTTCTGTAGAGCGCTGTACTGCCGCTTCAGTTCCACGCGCATCTGTTCAAAGGAGCGGGCCAGGTGCCCGATTTCGTCACGGGTGTTTACCGAGATCGAGGTGTCCAGGTTCCCCTGTGCCAGACGATTGGCGGCGCCGACCAGGTTATTGATGGGCCTGGTCAGAGAGCTGGTCAGCAGCCAGATGATCCCGATGATGATCAGCATTATCAGGCCGAAGGTATAGGCGACATCTTTGATTGCCTCCCCGACCATCCTGTCCACGAACTGCTTGTTCGCACCGACGTACCAGATACCGATAATTCCCCCGTTTTCGTCCCTGATCGGTTTGTAGGCCGTCTGGTACTTAACCCCGACGACTTCGGCCTCCCCGAAGAACTCACGGCCTTCCCCGAGGACCACCCGTCCCACCTCGTCCGAGACCTTGGTTCCCACGGCCCGCTTACCGTCTCGCATGACGTTCGTGGAAACGCGCGTATCCCCATGGAATATGGTACAGGTATCCCCGGTCAGGCGTGCGATTTCGTCCACGATTTCATAGTTGCCGTTAATCAGGACTTGACCCTTGTAGAGCTTACCTTCCCGGATTGTCCACGATCCGGGATAGCGGTTCTCCAGGAAGGCTTCGCCAAGCAGCAGATCTCCCTTGGCCTTTTCCACTGCCGCCTGATTCGCTTCGTACCTGATTTTGGTCATCGTCCAGAATTCGGTGGTAACCAGGCCTAAGAAGACGACCAAACTGATGGTAATAATAAATCGCCAATGAATCGACTGGAAGTCATATAACCGCTTCTTGGGGATAACTTCCATATGTTTTCTCCCTTCTCCAAACAACCAGGAGCTCTTCGACAAAATTCTCGTCTTGTAAGAGAAATTTATCGTATCATGGCAGTTCTCCTTCTTGCCTGAGTCAATAATCAACCTGTAAACTAATTAATCAACAAGTTGTCCGGCCCTCCCAAAACGGTAAACCCCGGGTAGCCCGGGGTTTACCGTTTCTGTCTCACAAGGGGAATCATCCCTATAAACAAATGATACCATCTTACTTCTTTACCCGGCCCGAAAGAACCACTTGTAAAGCTCAATGATCAGAAACGCTGCCTCTGGAGTCGGGATTTCTCGGCAAGCGGTTCACAAGCTTAGGAAATCAACCGGCGCAGGACGGCGAAGTAACCGTCAACCTGATCCTTGTCTAACGGAAAGTCGAGTCTTACGATTTCTGCACCGGGAGCGAAACGGAAGATCCACTCCGCCTTGGCCCAGTTCATGCCGCGCACGGGACTGCACGGTACCTTTCCGCTTACCTTTTGCAGCAGAGACAAGGGGTAAGCATTCAAATCCAGCTTATCACCCGTGACGTTCAGTGCCAGCAGACTGCTCTGTGTACAGATGAAATAGCGGGCCATATACGAGCCGTCAGACTGCTGGATACGGAACCCCTCGTACCAGCCATGGACCGTACTCTCAGGGCCGATGATCTCCTCCAGCAGTTTGCATATCGCCTCGTGCATATACCATTGGCCGGCAGCTGCTAACAAATCCCTGCCCTTCATACGTCCACCTCTCTCCAATAGTCAACCCTAACTCGTAAGCTGGCTGTTTAGGCCAGGTCAATGATCAGGGACTCCTCGTTACAGTTTGGGAAATGCGGGCAGTTGATGCACTCCTTCCAGACCTTCTGCGGCATCTTCTCCTTGGGTTCCCGGTGGAATCCGCACTTTTCAAAGAAGCCCGGCTGGTAGGTAAGCGTGAAAACCCTGGGCAGATGCAGTTCTCCGGCCTCTTCAAGGAGGGCATGCACCAGACTGCGCCCGATCCCCTTACCCAGCATGGTTTCCTCGACCGCCAGGGCCCGGATCTCAGCCAGGTCTTCCCAAATGATGTGGAGTCCGCCGGCTCCGACCACCCGCCCGTCTTCCTCAGCCACTGTAAACTCACGAATCCCCTCGTAAAGCATGGAACGCGGTCTGGCCAGCATCAAACCCTTGTTCGCGTAAAAGGTAATAAGGCTATGGATCGTTTCCACGTCTGTTATTCGGGCCTTGCGCAAGAGCATCTCTTGTAACACCTTTCGTCAAAAAAGTTCTACACATGAAGTATCTTAACACTCTTGTTCCGGCCAGGTACACTCTTTTTCTGTCGCCTGACCCAACCGGTAAACTTCAAGGACTGCTGCCTACCGCAATCGGCGGTCGCTCTTCCAGCAGGCGCTAAACCCTCTACGAACCGTTACCCAGGCCCTCCCGCAAGGCGCGCAGGTCGAGGTAACGTCCCGGGCAGGCCGTGTTCGCCCCGTTTACCTCACCGTGGCCCAAGACCCCGGTGAGCGAAATGCGGTGCTCAGCCATTAGCCGTCGGAGTAGGCTGTCCAGCGTTGCCAACTGCTCCGGATTGGGCGCCCGGAGCTCAAAGTTCCCGATAAGCGCCACCCCGAGGGCCAGTCCGTTCATATTTCCCGCCGCGCAGTGGGCGCCGCGTTCGCACTGGACCCGGCCCGGCACCAGGATCCCGTCCCTTTCGATCACAAAATGGTACCCGATGTCCCGCCAGCCCAACCGGCGGTGGTAGTTCCTGATCTGGGCCGTGTTTTTCTCTTCCGCCCCGGTATGGTGCACGATGATGTACTTCCAGTGCATCAGGCCCCTCCCTTTCCCCCACTATCAAGCATTCGTACGGTCCTCCAGGATGCGCCTCGCATCGTCCACGTCCACGCCGCCCTGACGGGCCATAACCACGGTCAGCAGACTGATCGACCGCTCTAGACCGCGTATACAGGGCTCCAGCCGAACCAGCAGGTAGCTGGCGATGGCCATTGGGAAACCGTAATTGCCAATCAACAACAGGAGATCGTCCAACCATCGTACCTCCTTTCTGGAAACCTGCCGTCCCGGGCAGCTTCTGTAGGAAGTATACCGGACGTCTTTGACCTGTCAAAAAAGGAAGGAGTCCGGAAAGGCCAACTGGCCCTTCCAGGCTCCCTGATACACAGAAACTCTGTAAATTTATATATTATCCGTTATTTACGTACCCCAGGCCTTGATTATGAGCCGTCTATCATCTATATTCGTACCCGGAGTCTTTCGCTACTCCTTACCTCTCCTGGCCTGCCCAAAAGGGCTCCTAGCCCAACAGTTCCAGATCGGTAGTCTCACGCTGCACAATCCGGGCTCCGGCAATGCCGGTCAAGGCGCCGCCGCTGGAAGAGAAGACGTCCCTGGCAATGATGCCGTTCATCGCCGTCTCCACCTGTTCCGCTGTAAGGTCGGGTTTCGGATCGGGTACCCGCAGCGTTACCGTGGTTCCGGCGGCACTGGAAAACCGTAGTTCAAGCGTTCTAACCACAGCCATTCTGGTTCACACCTCCTGTCTAGCAAGGAAGTCGCCTGGAAGGCGACCGGTCAGGGCTTACTACTGACCGTCATCGGCCAACTCACTGTTTCGCTGGTACTCCACGGCAGCCATAGTGTATTCCTGCAGCCCTGCGAACACCTCAGCCACGGCATACACGTCTGCATCGGCGGCAGCCGGTCTGATTCCGGACCAGCGGCGTCTGCGGTAGATCGGCTTGCCGTCCTCGTTCATCCCTACACTGAACTTGAGGACCATCGCTCCGGAAAGGGGCAGTGCCTGTACAGCCATTTGCTTTTTCACCTCCTGTCGGCGGTGGAAGGGCGCCCCGGACTTAACCGGGACAACCCCGAAACTCTATCGGTCATGACCTCTGGCCGATTGCTTACTGACCTCCCTATGGTATGGCGGACGCGTCTCGGCCACCCGCATCTCATAGTGTCCCGAGGCTCTGTTCGTACAGCTTCTATAGTCCTGGCGGGGCGCCCCCCCGGTTTGTCCTGCACGCTGCAAGATCTGATCCCGCATCAGCCCGGGATCCGTACCGCTGACCCGGCAAATCCGTTCAAAGAGCACCGAATTCAAAAACCGGCGTGCGCTCCGATATTCCCCGCAGGTCTTAGCCCGGGAGAACCGGATCAGATCACGGCAGGCCTGTCTGAGCACCGCCGTCCCCAAATCCCGGTATTCCTGCTGCAAAACCCTCGCCTCCCGGTATGTAAAGAAGGCCGGCCTTCTGTTAGGAGTATACCGGAAGGGTTGACCGTGTCAAAAAAGTGAAGGAGCCGAAGGAGTGAATTAGCACCCCCGGGCTCCCACGCTCATAGGAAATCAGGTAATATCTATAATATCCGGTATTTACGTACTATAGTGGGCGCTTTAAAGGCGTGAAAAACACCTATTTACGCAGTTCCGGCTCCCGGCGCTTCAGACCTTGCACCTGGAAAGGGTCGGTTCTTGAAGTGTTACACAATTCATCCGCCGTAAATAAGCTCTAGCTTGCCTTTCCGGGTCATCCTCTTGATTTGGGCCTCCCTTTTTACGGCGGCGGACTTCGTATCGTACGCCTGGTAGTACACCAGCTTTACGGGCAGTCGCGAACGCGTGTACTTGCTGGCCTTCCCTCCAGGTGGGTCCGCAACCGCAGACCGCAACTGGTGCGCTTTGTCACCCACAAGGATGTCAACCGGAAGGACATTGAATACACCTTGAAGATCACCCAG
>QZIR01000069.1 GCA_003604975.1 Desulforudis sp.
CCCGCCGGAAGACGGGAGGAGTCGATTCTCCTCGGGCTAGTCAACCCGGGGCTTGCGGGAGATCCTACAAGCCTCTGACTTCAGTCAGGGGTGGTTGACCGCGGAAACACTTCCCACGGCCTGAAAAATCCCGCCTTTCCCTCCCCGCTGAAGACCACCGTCGCCCGGCGCTCGAAGACCTGCACCAGCTTGCCTATCCCGCTGGGGGTCTTGACCTCGCGGCCCAGGAAGGGATACAGCCTGGCGGCCATTATACCGAAGCGCTTCTGGGCGTCCAGCGACTCCGCGGGCCAGGGGGCCTTGAGCCAGGCCTGGATGGCGGCTGCTTTAGCACTAATAACCGTTTGCGCCCGCCCACGCCGTCCGGTCGTGCAGGTTCACCCTGCCCCCGCCTTTACCCGCTTTGCCGGTGCCGCCGCCGTATCCGCCGGCGCGGACCGCCGCCGCACGCGCCCGGCGTTCGCTCTGGACGGGGGCCCACTCCAGGCAGGCCGTCCAGATCCGCTCCCATGTGCTCTTCACGGCCGACAGGGCGCGGCGGGACAAGTAGACCGGATTCAGCTCGGCCATGACTTTTGCCACCGTTTCGTGGACCCCGACCATGAAGGCGTTCACGACGGCGCTCATGGCCAACTTCTCGATCAGGCGAGGCGAGCCGCTTTTGACCGCCCGGGTCAGCTCGAACACGGCCGGTCCCGGCACGCCGGCTACGACGGCCCGCTCGGCCTGCTGCTCGACAGTCACTATGTACTTGATCTGGGTAAGGTTGATTTTATCAGCGGGGGAACACCAGGACCCGGGGTTGACCCTGGGAAGGGGCGCGGGGTCGATGACTGTCGCCACGTAGCTCGTCGCTTCGTCGCCGCCCGAATCACGGAACATCTTGGCGGCCCGGTAGACCGCCCTGGCCACTTCGGGTATGCGCATAACCCTTTTTATTTCTTCATAGTACGCCTTGTGCTCTCTCACCGCTCCCGCCCCGCGCTCGCCGCGCTTCCGGTTCGGCTTCAGGCCGTTGGCTTGGCGGAACCTGATGGCCGTCTGGCGGGATACCCCCAGGTGCTCGGCAATCTGCTGGTCAGTCAGTCCGTTGTGGTAAAACCCCAGGAAAGCGGTTCGGTTGATCTCGATGGAGGGGCGCCCCCCGTGGTTCTGGACATTTTTTCGAGACCCTGCGGACATTGTAGAACCCCCTGACGTCAGTTTATTGACCGGCGAGAGCCGTTGTCGCAGATAGTATTCCCTGCGGGGCCTGAAGTGGAGCTGCTGGTGTAGTCGGTGCCGCATTGATTCCCCTTCTAAGTCTATTCTAGCACCGACATATCCTGCTGTCAATGCCATATCTCCTGCGAGGCGACAAAAAGTAGAAGCAGGCCAGAGATGCCTGGCTTGCTTCTACAAAAAACGCGCGGGAATGCCCACCTCCTTCAGGGGGTTGGGAGAGTATCAAGGCCGCCACTGCGGGCCCCCAATGCCGCCAGGGGTTTGGTGGGTCTGTCGGTTTTTGATTCCGGCGAACTCCTTGGCCAATTCGTCCCGCGTCAGGCCCTGCTCGGCTTGGGCCACAGCTTGCTGCCGGCGGGCGTACTCCGCCTCCGCCGCCTGGTGAGCCGCCAGGGACTCTTGGTAGACCTGCGGAGCAGCTTCGATTTCAGCGCTGATCTTGCCGGCTTCAGCCCGGGCCTGGTTGTGCTCCGCCTGCGCGGCTTCGAATTCCTGTGCGTAGCTCGCCCCCCGCGACTCCTCGGGGGTGTTCAGGAGTTCCAGGTACTGCTGCTCGGCGGCATGCAACCGCTTTTCGACGGCCGGCAGGTGCTCGCTTTGGAGTTGTTCCAGGTGCGCAGCTTTAGGGCCGTACAGGTTTTTCATCTCCGTGAGTCTGGCCTTGGCTCCGTCGTAGGTGGGCTTGTAGCCGTCCAGGTTTGCCTTGGCCGCCAGCGCGGACTGCTGAGCGCTACCCACATGCGCCCGGGCTTCGGTGACGGCCGCCCCGTATTCGGGGCGGGAAAGGCTTAAAGACCTTTCCTGAAGACCCGCCATGGCTCCCCCGGCGAATATGTCGCGGCCGAAGACCTGGCGGGACGCCTGCCCGGCCGGGTTTTCCCCGGAAGGCTGGCCGGGGCCGCCGATTAGTTTATCCGCGCCATGGGCTCCAAGGGTGCCGCCGATGGCCACACCCGCCGCCGGATTGTCCATGGCCGCGCCCATGACCATACCCCCGGCCATGGCACCGGTGGCGGCGAGGCCGAACTTGCCAAGGCCCTGTCCCACCCTAGCGGCAGTCCCCGCGGCGGCTCCTGCGGCGGCTCCGGCCCCCGCGGCGGCTCCGCCCGCGGACCGGGGAACCCCGCCGCCCGGCCTGCCGAGCATTTTGCTGAGCGCAAACAGGCCGGCGACGCCGAACATGGCTCCCGCGGTGCCCATCGGCCCGCTGCCGACGGTCTCCGCGCCGATGATACTCCGCACCAGGCCGGCCAGGCCGGCCAGGCCGAGGAGGGCGGCCAGCTTGATCCAGAAGGCCTCTGAGATGAGAGAGCCGCTCTGCGAGTCCTGCTCGGCGGCGTGGATGATCAGAAGCAGAAAGGCCAGCGCGGCCGCGTGGGCCGACTGCAGGAAGATGTTGGCGATCAGCTCCCGGAACCAGATGCCGATGGTGTAGCGCTTGGCCGGCGCGATGGAGACCACGGCCACGACGGGGATCAGCCCGATCAAAAGGGCGATGTTGATCTTGCGCATAATGTACTGGAAGTTTAAGACCCCGATGCAGAGGGCGGCGATGAAGGCGATCAGGGCGTCCCCCAGGGTGATGTTCTCGTCGGCCAGGATCACGAGCTCTATGAATGTGCCCTGCCCGGCCTGGGCGAAGAAGGGCGACGCGATATAGAGGAACTGCCGCACCAGCGCGTAGTTCACTTCGAAGATGAACGTCAGGAGCTGGGCGCCGAACTTCAGCAGGACCATGGACAGCGCGAATCCCAGGAGGTACTCTCGAAACCCGACCTTGGACTGCGGGTTCGCCGCGTTGTACAACACCCCCAAGGCCAAGAGCACCACGGCGACGACCAGCCAGATGGGGACGAACTCGGTTAAGCCGTCGTAGAACGTCGACACCGCCTGCATTTCGTTTTCGGTGAACACGTGCAGGTAGGGCAGGTCGCGCTGCTGCGGCAGGCCGTCCTGCTGGGGCGCCTCGGTGTCGATCATGAAGACCAGTTCGACGGGATCGTAGAGCCCCAACACGTTGACCAGCCAGTTCGGCACGGTGGCGATCAGGCTGGCCGCTAATCTTTCGGGCCAGCTGATGTTTTGCGCGTATTCCTGGCGGCGGTCGTCCAGGCCCGGCGACGTCTCCGCCGGAGCGCCGGCCGGCGGGACCGCGGCCCTGACGGTGTCGCTGCGGAGCGGGTTCAGCCGTCCGCTTTCCACCTGGTAGAAGTAGGTCTCCCCGGGGCGCACGTTTTCGTCCGTCCACGTCATGACATGGTTTCTCACTTCGGTGGACGGGCCCGGAATGGTGCGGACGACGGGGGCTCTCCAGACGTTGTCCCGGTCATGCCCCCTCCTGATGGTCACCTGCCGGTCGCCGATGGCAAGGGGCGTGTCTTCTGTGTCAACCCGCCAAGTCAGCGTCACCGCCGCCGGGCGCACCAGGGCGACGGGGCTGCGGGTCTCTCCCTGGACCTGCGCCGTGAGACCGCCGACCTTCGTGATTTTCAGAGAGTCGGCGTACGCCGGGGTTGAGAAAAACACCGCCGGCGCGGCGATGAAAATCAGCGCAAGAACCCACGCCGCCCATCGGCCCAAGGGGTTTGCGCCTGAATTCCGCGTCATGATCTCACCTCAGAATCAAGAATCTCGTTCGGGTCCGTGGTGAACCACCTGTACTCCTCGTCTGTGACCTTGCCGTAGAATATGGCCGCGTCGGTATCCGCTTTAACGATGCCCCAGCCCTTCTTGGCGCTCAAGAGAAACATCGCCTCCCCTTCCGACAGCGAGAACTTTTCCCGCACGGCGGCGATGTCAAGAGCTTCTTGGCGCATCATGATCTTGGTCGAGGAGTTTTTCAGAACGCCCAGTCCCTGCGGGACACGCAGGAAGACCTCGAAGCCCTGGGAGGCGGCGCACATGGAGATGTTGCGCTTTCTCGCCCTTCTGAAGGCGTTCTCCTCCCAGTCGGCGGTCTCGGGCTCGCTCATCATCAGCTGCGCCTCGTCGGTGATGATGCGCTTCCTGGTTTTCCTGTCGCGCCCGAACACCTCCCAGACCCACTTGGTGGCCACGAACATCCCCAGGGGCTTCATGATCTCGTCGTCCAGGTCGGCCACGCAGATGGCGAAGGCGGGGACATGCATGATTTCCACAGTGGACTCGCAGTCGAAGATGGCCTGGGAGGGCAGGCCCTTTCGAGTGAAGGGTTTTAAGAGCTGGGCCGCTTTCTCCAGCACGGGCTCCCTTTCCATCAGGTCGTGCAGGTCGGACAAAGTGGGCATGCGCTTTTTCCTGCCCCCGACGTGCAGGACACCGCCATCCCAGGCGTCTTCGCGCAAGGACGCCGGGTCTTCGGTAATGCCCCTTGCAGCGTAGAGCTGTTGGATTCTGTCCTGGATCAGGACCTTGGCGTGGCCGGTCAGAACGCTCTGGTCGTAAGCCCGGATCATCTTGAACACCACGGCCTGGACGGCCTGCACGGCCCCGTCCAGGTCGACCCGGGCATTGCCGTCATCGCCCTCCTCAACGTCCACGTCAAAGATGTTGATCCGGTCCCGGCTTTTCGCCGAAAGCCTGATGTAGGGGCACCCCAGGCCGCGCACCAGATTCTCGAACTCCCCCTCCGGGTCGATGATGGCCGTGACGATCCCCAGCGGAACGGAACGGGCGATCAGCAATTTGATCAGGAAGGACTTGCCGAAGCCCGACCGCCCAAAAATGACCATGTTGTAGTTGCCCATCGACGGCTCCCAGGCGTCGTACAAGATGACCTCGTCCTGAAGCGAAACGCCAAGAATCACGCCGTCCCGGTGCCTGATGCCCCCGATGCCCAGCGGGAGAAGGTCGGCGATGTTCGAGCTTTCCATGTCTCTGAACACATCTTTGATCGCTTTCCGGTCAAGGGGGGACATTTCCATCAAGGCCTCCAGCTGCCGGGTGTCCGCCGCCCGCAAGTGAATACCCTTCCCCGCGAACCTTTTGACCAGCAGGCTGCCGAACCGCCGGAAGGACTCGAAGTCGGTGGAAGAAACCAGGGCCTGGATCGAGACGAAAAACGGCTTTTCGGCCTCCATGCGGATAGCGCTGTGCTTGTCCCGAAGCTCCTGCACCTGGCCCAGAATCACCTGGCGGCGGGCCGAATTCTTTTCCTCCGCGAACTCGGCTTCCAGTTGAGCGATTTTCTGCTCCAAATCCCACAGGGTGCGCACGGGGTCAGCCGGCGCCACGTGTAGGGCGATGTCGCAGTCCGCCTCCCCAAAATCCGCCAAGTACAGCGGAGTGAGCATGCCGGCGTAGGTCGTTCCCCCGGTCATGGCCGCGTAAAAACTCCTGAAGTACCGGACCGGCTCGACGGTGGCGCCAATTTCGACCCAGTAATCGTCCTTTTTGACTTCTTTTACCAAGGACGGGGCAAGCAGGTCGCGGTAGCCGGCGGCACCCTTGAAGATACTGGGCTGGTCTTTCCCGGGAAGTTTTTTCCGGCTCTTCTTTCTGCTAAGCAACCGCATTTTTCTCAAGGCTCCTTTCGGCCAATTCGGGGGTTTCCGACCGGACGAACAGCGAGAACACCTCGTCCTGGTCGGCGTCGGAAACCCTGGCGACCGCAGCCAGGTCCCGATTGAAGGTTTGGTACAGCATCTCCAGCGCCCCCGCCCGGCCCAAAACGCGGGAGCGGATTTCCAAGCCAGCCAGGACCCCCCGGACTACGGATGCCGCCTCGTAGAGCTCGTCTCTCGCCAGGCGGCGCATGTCGTCCGGTGAGAGCCTGGCCCTGCTCACCCCGCCCAGGGCCCTGATGGCCGAGTTCACCAAAGGGTTGTCGGTCCGAATCCCGCTCTCAATGCCGGCGGCAGCGGCGTCGACCTTGATGATCAAGAACACCCGGCGGCTCCGCTGCTGCTTGCCTTCGGATTCGGACTCCAGCCAATCGGCCAGCCGGCCGACGTAGCCGCCGATGTGCTCCCCGTACCGCGCCCCCATTTTCCGGTAACGGTCAAGATAGTCCTTCAGGTCGAGATACCTGGTCTGCACCAGCCACGTGTGGGGTAAATGCAGCGAATTGGCCAGGCTCCTGAGCCCGATCCAGATCGCCGCCTGCTCTTCGGCGCTTTTGAGCGCCAAGTTGACCGGCTCGACCTCCATCACCAGGCGGAACCTGTAATCGGGCAGCTCAATAATGCCGTCCGGGTGAATCTCCCGGAACGAGATCAGGTCCTGCGCGGTTTCGGCTTTGTTTTTGGGCCACAAAAGATACGCCGCCGCTCCGGCGGCGGCGATAAGCAGCAAGACGTCCAAGTCATCTCCTCCAAACATATCCCCTGCGACGCAGCCGGTAAGCAGCCGCATAGCATAGGTAAACGGCATAATTCAGCCCGGTCTTCCCGTGCCGGGCAAACGCCACCAGGGCGACCGCGCCCAGTGGAAGAAGGTGGTGCAAGTGGGCGAACACGAAGTTGTCGAAGGGCAGCGCGGGGGTCACCTGAGCCAGCCGAAAGGACAAATACCCCCCGGCCAAAAGCGCCAGGATCTGGGGCAGCGACAGGCCCCACGCGATCTTCGCGGGGCCTGTCTTCCGCGTCAGGGGATGGTGGTGCCCGAACATTACGATCCGTACCCCAGGAGTCCCAGGATGCCGCCCACGATGGTCTCGGCGCTGTAGACGACGATCAGGCAGACGATGAACCCTCCCGCCAGCTTACTCGCCCGGGCCCGGGCTTGGGGATCGCCGCCCGCGAACCAGAAGATGAAGCCGGCCCAAATGATAAAGACGACCGCGATTACCGCGAAGATGCCGCGGACAAAGTTCACGATGCTCATGCCAATCCGGTCGATCTCGGCCTGAATGGCCCCACCGTCAGCCTGTTGGGCTTGCTGCACCTTATCAATGAGAGACTCCGCCGAAACCGCGCCAGCCAGACCGAAGAGCAGGCCCATGACGAGTAGGACAACCAAAAATTTGCGCAATTTGATCTCCTCCTTATTAATTTCACCCGGCACAAAGGTCGGGTACAGCTGGGGACATACGCCACAAAAAGTAGTTGACAGCAGCAGAAAACGGCCAACCAGCTACGTCTTAGAGCTTGTTTCCGCACTACCCCTTTCTAAAAAAGGGCCCCGGCCGGGCTTCCGCAGGCCCTCGACGTTGGCCGGGCAGCGCACCCGGTACGCCTCGCGGTCCAGGATGTCGGCGAACGCCGCCAGGTCCCTCCCGGAAAGACTCCGGGCGTACCGGTCGATCAAAAGCACAATCCTGTCGTGGCTCATTTCGCCACCCCCCAGACGACCAGCGCGACGGCGACCGCCAGGGCGGGCAAAAAGACGGCCCGCTCAAAGAAGCTACCAGTCCGCACCAGGGGCAGGGACGCTCTGCCGACCCTGGGCCAGAGCAGCGGCACCCCGCCCGGAGTCAGGGCGTCTAACAGCAGGTGCGACAGGTAGCCGGCAGCCAGCGCGGGCATCAGCAGGCTCCAGACCATGCCGGAAGACGCCCAAAAGAGCGCAACGAACGCGGCAAGGGCCAGAACAATCGCCGCTCCCAGGAGAGAGTGCAGGAACCCCCGGTGTCCCAGGGCGAAGTTTAGGATGTCGGACAGGGGCCTGACGGCCCGGCCCAGCTTGGAGTGCGGCGAATCGATGTCCGGGAGCAGCGAGGCGGCCCCGCTCATCCCGGCGAAGGCGGCAGCGGTCAGGGGGTCATTTGGGTGCAGGGCCATCCCGCACAACGCCCCTAGGCCGGCGCCCAATGCAAAGTGTGTACGCCAGAGCAAGGTTATTTCCCCTTTCTTTTGCTGTTTGAATCCTCACCCGGCATGGAAGCCGGGTGCAACTTTCTTTTACTGAAAGCGGAGCAGGGCTAGCGCCCCGCTCCTTTCTTAGGTTTTGGAACAGAGAAACCCGTTCCGGTTAGCCTGGGGCGGCCGATTTCCCTTTTTGCCTGGGCCGGCACGCCGACTTCCGCCAGGTGGCACAGCAGTCCCGCCCAGCTGTCCAGGTCCCTGGCGGCGGCAAGAAAATCCCGGGCATCGCTCCGCACTTGGCGCGGGTTTTCATCGCGACTCAACGGACTGGGACGGCTTGCGCCGGCGTCGCGGACCGCACGGGCAATGACGGCCGCCGCCAACCTGCGATAGGCTGCCTTTTGAAATGCGTAGATGGTTGCAAATCACCTCCTAAAAATGGCGAACCGCGAAGCCCGCCGTCCTGCCGGAAGAGATTCCCTACAGAAAGCTGCCCAAAGAAGAAGGCGGGCTTGCCCGCCTTCGCTGCCAGAACAATTGGGAAAACTTTCTCTTATGCGCACCTTTTCCAGCGTAGATCCGGCCCTGCTTCAGTTTAGTTTCCCAAGCTCTCAATTAAGGCGATCTCCCGTTGGCGCTTCTCAAGCTCATACTGAGTTAAAGGACTAATGGAAAACCCACTTTGCGCACCCCTTTTCTTCTTATTGCTCGTCCTCACACTGGTCTTTGGTCTTCGGCGTGGTTGCGGCTTCCAGTCTTGACTACATGCTTCCCGAAAAAAGCCCGGAATGTTAGAATCACCACTGTGTGCTGTCAGCCTGGCCTTTTCAAGGACATAGTCCGGACCGTATTCGTTAATCATTTTTGCAACCAACCCCGGCTCAATACGGACACTGGTCCCGTCTTCTATGACTGAGATTGCAGCTTCGACATCAGCCGGGTTGGCCCGGCCTTCCCGACTGGCAGTATCTGGATCCGGGTTGTCTACAACAACAACATGATTATTAATTGAGTCTTCTTCCTGCACAAGGACGTGTGCATCTTGTTGCACACACCCTTGTGCATCCGGATGCACACGTCCTTGTGCATCCTTTAGTTTCAAGGCTTCCACGTCCTCCAGTTTGTGAATATAGTAGATGTTCGGGCGGTTTAGTCCTTGCACTTTCCAGCTAATCAGCCCATAATCTCTAAGCTCATTAAGATACTTCTGCACTGAATTGCGGTGGCAGTCGGCGGCGGTCGCAAGGGCACCCTGGCCCGGCCAGCATTCTTCGTTTTGCCAGGCGAACGATAGCAAAATAGCATACATCGCCTTAGCCGCCATGGACAAACCAAGAGCATGCAACACAGCGCTAGGAATAGCAGTAAACCCTTTACGCATGCCGGGATCTTGGATGATCAAGGTCTTCATCGTCTTGTCCACCCCTTTAACAAACAAAAACTCCCGCAAAAACGGACGAGCCGGGATCGGGCCTTGGCGGGTTAGCTACCTAGCCACTATTTGTCATCCCCCGAATGAACTCAGGGGTATCCTGTTGAATTGCAAGCTCAATTTCAGTCAAACGGTTTTCCAGCGTCCTGCCCCGCAGCACCACCACGGGCATCCGGCCGCTTTCCCGCAACAGCCGGAGCTCCCGGCGGATAAGCGCATCGGCTTCGATGTGGTGGGTCGTCAGCCGGAACCCGTCCCCGCCGGGCGGATTCAACGGAGGGACATACACCAGCAGGTCCAGGCCCTTCCAAGCGTGAAGCCGGGCCTTGAAGATGTAGCGGTTGGTTTCGCGGTGGATGTTTTCCTGGCTGCCGTTCAGATATAGCTTCCAGTAAGCGATAGCGTCCAAGGTACTCCGGTCGGCGATAAAGCCTTCGGGGTGCTTCACCTGCGCCGCAATCTGGCCTTCCAGGACGCGCTCCTGGAAGGTTCTTGCCAGCTCCGGGTCGCGCAGGAGCCGGCTGCAGTCAGTTAGCCCCATTTCGGTGGCCACAATACGGGCCTGCTCGGCGATCAGGGGCAGGCCGGTTTTGGCGGACAGCGCCCGAGCAAGAGTGGTTTTCCCGTTTCCGTGAGTGCCGGTGATGGCGATTCGCAAGACATGCACCTCCTAAAAAAAGAAAAAGTCCGCCGGACGGCAGACAGCGAAGCAGCTCTAAAAAGAAAAAGACGCGGTGTCCGCGCCTCCAAACCTCGGGATTATGTTCGGATCATCGGCTCCTCCGAAGATCCCGAAGGAGTCGCTCGATCCCGTCATCCAGATCGCACTCCCAAATCACGTACACCTGCCACCAGATTGGGTCAAAGCTTCCACCGCAGTTGCGCCCCTCGCTCCGTCCTGCTCGATTTTCCGTGTCCAGTACTCCACATTCGAGGAAGGCATGCGGAAACGGTCGCACCCGCGCCAGGGCTGTTACAAGCCCCCGCCCTTAGGCGTGGAGTCGCTTACGGACAACTTAAAACAGCACATCATACCCATTCGCACATTGCGGAGGGCAAGCCACCACACTTTCTCCTCCAGGGCGTTACAACGTGACACTACTGAGAACCTGGATCTCTGCGGGCATCTGGTTCCACACCCTACCGTCCAGAGCTCGCCCGTTCTTCTTCTTGATGACTCCTCCCCACTGCTTAAAGAAGAACGGCACCTTTGCCGACAAGCACCGATCCCGTATCTCTCTGACCCAATCAGGATCCATCGGTCGGGCTTTGGGACCCGACTCCCCGCCAACGATAACCCAATCAATGCCATCCAAGTCCAGGTTGTGAATCGGTCCAAGCAAAGGTTCGAATGACACGAACTTGATCCAGGCATCCGTTTGCCTCAGATGGTCAATACGGAATAGATAGTCAGAGTTTTCCACGCTAACTCCCATCCATACATTGGATGGCCATGGTAGTTCTGGACCCAGCTCGAGCAACCGCTTCGAACGTTTCGTGAGAGCTTGAAACCGGTGGTGTGACGCTCTGGCCATCACGTCGAAGATATTCGATATGGACTCCAAGGAGACGCTCTCATGGAACAGGTCGCTCATCGAGTTCACGAAGATGGTCTGGGGGCGCTTCCAGCGCAAAGGCATCTCAAGTATGTGCTCATGGACGGTCAGATGGAATCCGTTGACATAGTTGGGCTGTCCCATTGCCTTTAGGCGCATGGACATCCGCTCGGCATAGCAGTGTTTGCAACCCGGGCTTATCTTCGTGCAGCCCGTGATCGGGTTCCATGTGGATTCAGTCCACTCTATGGCTGACTTTGCCATTATTACACTCCCCGCTTCTCGTACTTTACAAATATGTTTTTCACTATTTTGGACGCAACCGGCTGCTGACTGGCGAAGAATAAGTAGTACACAACTGAATTGGTGGAGTTTCGCATGGGTATGGGCTCAGGCACCCAGTGGAATTCCGCCACATTCTTCAACCGCCGACGGAAAGCAGCGACAACCTCATCGTTGCTTGCTTTCAGAGGATCCGGTTCACCAAAAAGAGTTTGTTGCGGGTTCTTCTTATATGCAATATCTCGCCAGGATTCATCACCCCAGAAAGCAGTCATGCGCTCAATCCCGCCGACAGGCACGCGGTTAGGATAGCGCCACAAGGCGTTCCGGTTCATGTCCATGATCGGGAAGTTCAAGAAGAGATCGAGTGTGCCCATCTTCCCGGCAGTCTCGATTACTTCCCAGTTGAGGTGCAACCCATAGGGGTCGAGCATGCAGAGCCCGCGTCGAAAGTCCTCGTAACGCACGCACGGAAATATCTTGTTAAGAAGAATCTCGTTGCAGTCTCCTTGAAAAATGTGCACGTTCGAGCGATCTCCAACGAGCTTTTGTAAGTGATCTGTCTTGTCCCTGTCAAGGTCCACCAGGTAGTAATCATCAAATTCCGGCTTGATGTCTAATGCATTGAGTGGACTGCCGGGAATAAACTCTCCGGTGCCTTTTGCTATGTGAACCCCTGGTCCTGCGAAGCCATCTATATAAACGTGGGACAGTTTCTTCCTTGCAAGGATAACGGAGTACGCCTGAGCATACTTTTTCACGATGTCGAGCTTGACTTCCGACCAGTATCCTATCTCGTCAAAGTGCAATCCTTCGCTTGCCATCCCTTGTCCCTCCTACGGCCGCGCCTACTACCCCACGCCGCTTCGATTATCTTTGTGGAGACTTCATCTGGGTGCACTGCCGGATACACACCGTCTGCGCCGCACGATGCAAGCAGTTTGTTGTTGTCGGACTGCAAACCAAACTCGTTCCAAACAACCATCCCCAAGTCGAAATGCAGCAGGGCGAGATCGCCTTCAGCTGTGTTTCTGAACGCATCCTTGTCTTTCTCCGGCAAGAGCGCAAAAAGTCGGTCGACAGCGTCCGAAATCGTCTCCGGTCAGCTTTTTTGAGCGGCAGCCAACCCCTGCAGGGCATGCGCGTACCCCTACTCCCACGCCAACTTCTCCACGGCCCTCTCCAAATCCTGCATCCCCGGCCTGATGTACCTTGCTGTGGTGTTCAAATTAGCATGCCCGGCCAGCGTCGCCACCCGGTCCAGGCTCTCCCCGGCGTCCACCAGCATCTTGCAGAAGGTGTGCCGGAGCCGGTGGGGAGTGACCTCCACGCCCGCCAGCCTGCCCAGTTCTTTTAACCTTTTCTGGGCCGCCCGGCTGGTCAGGGGATCACTGTTTCTCCCCGGAAACAACCACTCCCCGCCGGGGTGGTCGCTGAGCCACTCCTGGATCATCTTCCTGGCCGTGGCGTTCAGCGGCACTTCCCGGTACTTCCCGCCCTTGCCCCGCCGGACGGCGACATGCCCCGAACGCTCCCGGATTATTACGTCCTGTATCTTTAGGTTCACCGCTTCGGACGCCCGCAGGCCGGCGTGCACCAGCACGGCCAGCAGGGCCCTGTCCCTGAGAGTGCCGTGTTTCTGGGCCGCCCGCACCAGCGCGCCTAGTTCCTGTCTGGCGAGCCACCTGGGGGCGCTTTTCTGCTCGGGGACTCTCTTGACGCCCTTCGTCGGGTCGATTGGAACCAGCCCCGCGGATATAGCCCAGGAGAAGAACGACGACAGGGCGTCCAGGTGCAGGTTGACCGTGGCCGGCTTGCGATTTTTGTTCAAAAGGCGCCGGCGGTAGTCGGCCACGTCCAGGGACGTGACGGAGGCCGGGTCGAAGGGCGCGCCGCAGGTTTCTTCGCACCACTTCGCGAAGGCCCGCCGGGCGGCCAGGTACGCTTTGACCGTCTGGCCGGAATACCCCCGCCCGGTCAGGTAGGCTGCAAATAATTGGCTATACATACACATCAGTCCCAGGATTTGTCTTGCATATTTTCGCCTTGCGAACCAGAGTCCTTGAATCCACCGGCATCGCCCCGGCCGCAATGGCCCTTTGAATGGCCCGGGTGGTCAAGTCGTAGTGAGGAATTCGTTTATCTTGAAACCATTCGCGCTTGAGTCCGATCTTACGGGCGAAAGCATGCAGTTCGTCTAGGCTCCCGGACGAAACCATGTGCCCTTTCTGGTCTACATATATCAGTTTGGCTTCCCCCTTTTGCACGGTTACCTTATACGAACAAAAAATTCGCCCTTAGATGGGAGATTCCTCCTCCTTGGACGAACTTTTCCGGCCGTTTGGTTCGCATAAGAACAGTTATGCGAATCTCTATCTGTGGTCTTTGAGCCCCCGGCCCAGTTCGCTGTCCCTGAGCACGAACCACCTGCACAGCCGGTTCCGCAACCCGCGGAAGTAACGCTTCTCGAAAAGCGGACTCCGCTCCAGCGCGTCGAGAACCTGTTTCTCGGTACGCCAACCGCGGTGCGGAAGACCAGCATGCTCCGCTATGTCGTGGAGCAAGTGGGAGTCACCCCAACCCACGCTGTCGAACCCGTTGGCTTCCAAGTATTCCTTTGCGTGTTCGCCGATGGTTTTGCGCTTGGTCACTTCGAAACCCCTCCCACGCACCCAAACAGAGGGCCACCGTCCACCAAGGCGCCGCACCGCAGGCAGACAAGCTTCTCCGGCTTGCCCCCGAAAGACAGCATCCCGGTTCCCATCAAGCACGGGTACCCGCACCGCGGACACACCGGACAGATCCAATCTGCCATTGAAACCACCCCCTACAGCGCCGCCCTGGCCTTCGCCCCGTACTTCGGCGACACGTGCGTCTTTCTGTACCAGTGGCGCCAAGCCCGGTTCCCGTTCACCGTCAGCACCACCAAGGCTCCGTCCCGGTCTTTCTTGACCAGGACGAAAAGGTCGTTCCAGCAATACTCGACGGCGCCGCCGGGGCGCTTGCCGACCACTTGGCCCTCCTGGACGGCGCGGGCCAGCGTTTCCTCGGCGTCCCTGACCAAAAGACTCCCGGTTCGCCGCCAGTCCAACAGGCGTTCGACGGCGTGCTTGGTGACGATCACGCACCCAATAACAGCCGCCCTGTGTTCCTGGTGATCGCTAGATGGAAATCTCTTGAGATAGGCTCCCAGTTCCTGAAAGGACCGCAACGTGACTCCCATAGAATCGCCTCCTTTGAAAGCTAGAAAGTCTTGACGTCCTCCCCCGAAAGTGATTGGATAGCCCCGCGGACCTCTGCGGGCTGTCAGGCCCGCCGCCTAGTCAGCCAGTTACCCTCGATCCCGCCAGATCAAGCCCCTGACTTCAGTCAGGGGTGGTTGACCGCCTGTCGCGGTCGAATGGGTATGACTGGCAGATTCCCGGGCCGGGTGACCGAAAAACAATCGCTGGGGGGGCTGAACAATGATAAGGGTGCGCTCTTTGATACTGGTGCTGCTGGTAACCTTCATGCTGACCTTGGCTGGCTGCGGCGGGAGTTCACCGCCGCCCGCGAACAAGTCTCCTGCCCCACCGCCAGCCCAGCAGGAGCAAACTCAACCTGCCCAGACGCCCGACCAGGCCCAGGCCCCGCAGCAGACGCTCACGCAACCCGCCCAGGTGCCGGCCAAAGCCTCCGTTCCCCTGACCCATGCCACCGTCACCAAGATCGTGGACGGTGACACTATCTATGTGCGCCTGTCGGGCGGCACCGAGGAGAAGGCCCGCTTCATCGGGGTAGACACTCCGGAGACAAAGCACCCTTCCAAGCCGGACGAGCCGTACGGTTCCGAGGCCGAGGCGTACACCCGGGCACAGCTCGACGGCAAGCAGGTGTGGCTCGAACCAGACGTCCAAGATCGCGACAAGTACGGCCGGATTCTGGCCTACGTGTAGCTCTCCCCTCCCTCCCAGATCAGCGACCGGGAGATCCGGAACAAGATGTTCAACGCCCGGCTCCTGCTCGACGGTTACGCGCAGTTGTCTACCTACCCGCCGAACGTCATGTACGTCGACTACTTCAGGAAGTACCAGGCCGAGGCCCGGGACAGTAGCAAGGGGTTGTGGGGGATCCAGGAGACGGCAACGCCTGTGACCGCGCCGGCACCGCAGCCGGTCCCGACCGTAGCCCCCTCTCTCTCGCCGGCGCCGGCAGCTGGGGACGTCACGGGTCTACATAACGGACACCGGCACGAAGTATCACAAGGATGGGTGCCGGCACCTGGCGAAGAGCAAGATCCCGGTCAGTCTTTCGGAGGCGAAGGCGAGAGGCTTTGAGCCATGCGGCGTGTGTGGGCCGGTGAGGTAGGATGCGGTAGGAAAACGAAAAGTGGTCGTCAAACACTTTGATCATCGCAAATCGCGAGGAGAAGATCTGAAGGCCGTGATCAAGCGTGACATCCTTCTCTGCGACCCGGACACCTTCTTCGCCTCCGTGGAGCAGCGCGACCGCCCGGAGCTGAAGGGAAGGCCCGTGATCGTTGGAGGCCAGCCCGAGGCCCGGGGCTTGGGTTCGCCTCCTAACGTCCGGCTTCAGGCACGTGCCGTTTGCGGCGCGTCGCTCTGCAAGCCGTTGTTAGGCGGCTTCCACGATCAAAACCACGCGACCTAGAGATTGTGGCGCTGGTCATGGGAGATCAGTTGTCCGACACCTGGGCCAAGCTAGCTCTCACGCACGCAGATAGGGCATTACGCTTTTCGAGGCGGCAAGTACGCGAGCAAGGCGGCCTCCACCTTTGATCCCAAGGCGCGTAGCGGGTCATCTGCTTTTAGTTGCTTTCTATTGAGCGCTTTGACCACGATGCTGGTCAGTTCCGATGTATGGCTTAGGCCCAGTACGTTGGCGAGAATGCTTAGCAAGTGTTTCCCAGGTAGGATTGCAAGCATCTCTTTGCCGCCACCGGAAAGCGCGTCTGTCACGCGCTTGGATTCCTCCGCGAACATGGTTGTTGTTTTTGTCGGAAGATCCAACGCGGATAGCGTTGTGCTGTGATTCACGCTAGTTGCATTTAGATCGGAAACCACCTGCGCGCCATTGAAGGCTCCATCGAGGAGATCGCCTACGCGCGACCGCACGCGACGTGCCACCACATTATTCAATGTCTGATCACGGAACGCTTTACGTACTCGGTCGAGGAACTCCCCCCAGACAAGCCCAGAGTCCTTCCCAAGGTGTTCCGCCACGCTGGCGACAGCAGTCTGGTCGCAGAGAACGCTCTCGATTTCATGTAATTGGAGGACCGTTACGCCCTTTGTGACTGCGCCAAGAACTGAATCCGAATAGAAATCACGGTCAATCAAGCCTATAACCTCTGCGGCGACGATACCAACAGTCTTTAGTCCAGATACAGCCGCACATACTGAGTCTCGGTCGCCGCAGGGAATTGAAAAAGTTTCATCGTCGTCAAACCAAGCCGAAAAGAACTCGCTCGCAAAGCCTTTACCTGGTTCACCTTCGAATAGAAAGATCCGCTTGGCATAAAAGGGAAGCGTGGCCGCACCAAGGACATCCGCCGCTATTGACGACGGAAGCTGGTCCACCGCTGATACTATCTCCGCGAAATCACTGGTTCGCGCAACAAGGACGGTTGCTCTTCGTCTCGAGAGCGTGAAATTCAAATCATGGGTTATGTATACAAATCTGCAATCCGGGCGCAACTTCTCTGCCTCATCCCAAAACTGTACAGAGAGTCTGTTGTGCATGTGAAGTTCCGGTTCGTCCACCAGAACTATTGGATGCTCGGCCGTCATGACGCGTGCAGCCATATAGAGGACGGTTCTCTCGCCGTCGCTCATCTGTCGCAGTTGATACGAGGGCACTTCGGTGGACGCATCAAGCCGCTTCACCTTCGGGAAAAAACCACCAATCTCGAGTTTCCGCTTCGGAAATAGCCTGTTCCATAGGCCTTGAAGAAGAATAAGTTTAGTATCTTTCACCGGGTCGAGTGGCTTACTCGAACTGATGGCCTCCTCATTCTTCTTTGTTAGAAGGTTCGTGTGGTCCTGGATAAGGGTCGACAGGATGAAGTTGATCTCCTCGGTGGGCTGCCAGGAATTCTGGCGCCACCGATCAATGTGGGATCGCACGTTGTTCCGTAATTGTTGTTCTTCTTGCACCGGAAGACTGTCGTCGACCCAAGTACGCCGCTGCGCACTAACGGCACTGACTTGGTTACTTCCGGCGATCTTTTGTGCAAGCTGTGTCTTTCCGGATCCGTTCGGACCCAGAATGACTATTGGCGCTTCGCCATCGAGATCCCCAAGTCCGGGGATAGTGATGCTTATTTGGGTCACTTCAGACTCCTCGTCCCCTTAGTGCCGACAATCGACGGCCAGATCTGCCGCCTAACGCTCCGGTTCACGCGCCGGCGTAGCCGGTCGCGTGCAACCGGTTGTTAGCTGGCTGCCTCCAGAAGCCCCGGCGGAAGCGGTCTCGGTTTCCGAATCTCGACGTGTGCGTGGTACGCCTGTTGATCCGGACCCCAATCGAAGTAGATGCCGGCATCGTCTTTCTCCAGTTCTCGTGCCTGGGATTCCGAGATCGACAAAATAAGCTGCATAAGCTGGCGAGGCTCTCGATCGGACACGCGCTTTGCGAACACCCGAACTGTGCACTGACCAGGCAACAGACGGAAGTCCGCGCCATCCTCGGGTAGGAGGAAGTGATGGTTGCAGGCAACACCCTCCGAGCCGACGTGGAGTCCGCTTCCGCGCGTGAGCCGGTCATCGCCATAAACCCAGATAGAAAAGTTCTGCTTGGACTCCGCGCGCTGGAGGTTGACGTGCATGGATTCAACGGTTTGCCCTCGCCGAGCCGTACTGTAGAGAAGTGTCCGCAAAAACACCTTGAGGCGAGGCCGTTCGCCGTCACTGCGGCCACTATCAGGTCCAAAGAATACAACCGTAGGTTGCGTCATTCGCAGGTCGCCGCTCCGGAAGAGCGTAAGCCAGGCGGTTATCGCCGACACGGCGAGTGCAAGACCCGAGATTCCGACCGCGACCCACTCAGTCATTGTATTGGACTCCCCCCACACGTCACTTTGCCAGCTAACAATAATTAGACTGATCCGCATAAGATGCGGAAAACTCATTCCCTGCCCCTATAAGACGCCATCGGTTCTCTGCAGAAATACGCCATAATCCGTGCATTCTCAACCATCTGCGATTTGCGCTCCCATGTATTTCGGCATCTTATGCGCATCAGCATAATCTTCTCCTTGATTGCCTCAAAGCCCGTAGACCGGACTGCAAACACCCGCCGGACCACGGTTGAGAACGTGGGTATAGATCATCGTCAGCCCTGCCTTCGCAACAGCGGCCCTAACCGCTTTCTAAACCAGCGATTCGTCAATGTGATGGCGGCCTTGTTCTTTTGTCTTGGGATTGATCCACCGGTTTACTCGTGGAAACACCCATTGCCAGCGCCATTCCTTCGGCGCATTGGGATATTTGCGGTCCAAGACGTCGGACTTCAACACGCGGCCCCAACCCTCGACCATGTACTTTTCGTGAATCGCCTTGGCCTTTCTTAAAAGGCAATTCTAGATGATCTATGCAATTCCTTCCTCAACATAGATGCGCTTAGCCATAATTGAACTGCAGGTCGTTCGATTGATAACCTGGACAACGGCGTCACCAGCACCATCTCCTTGGAGCTGTGGCCCCTCCGCCGGTCTTTGTCCGGCACTACAAGTTAAAACGGCGCTGAACGGCATACTCGATCACGTAAGAACACGAAACTTGCTTCTCGGCCGCGATCTCTCTTATCTTCTTCTCGTGCTCTTCCGGAAGATCCAGGGTGCGCCGCACCTGCGCGACCTTGCCGCGCTTGCGCGGCGGGATCTTTTCTATCTCCTGGTCCAAAAACCAAGAAACCGCCTCCCGGAGCAGGTCGGCCTGAGTGACGCCCCGTTCAGCGGCTATCTGTTTAAGCTTTTTATCCATTTCAGGAGCAAGGCCGATGCCTATCTTGCCGTACCTGCCCGGCTCCGGGAACTCTCGGGTGATGCACAGCAAAGTTGGACATTCGTACCCACGATTTCGATTGTGGGTGCGATTGTCCACTTTTTGCGCACAGCTAAACGGCCAGAAGATCTCCACCCGCCGGCGGTAGACCTTCGCGCTGATATTGAGCTTTCTGATGATCTCACGCTTAAGATCAAAGTCGGCGCTCTCCACCTTTGCAATGTAAGCCTTTTGCAGCGCATGGAGGTCGGGCATCTTCACCGGACCCATCGCCGATATCTTCCGGCGCATTTCGTCCAATTTCTGCTGAATAATGTCAGCTTTGCCATTTACCTTCAACAGCCTGAATCTGAATTCCTTCTCGGAGAGAACATTTTCCAGGCGCATCTCGAAGAGGGCTTCGCGGTGCCGGCGAAGTTCGCCCAAATGAAGCTCAAGCTCCCGCAGCTCTTTTTCCAGCTTATCTCGCACCGCGGTGTCGGGGGACCTGCGCTTCCCGGCCAATTCCTTTTCGATCAGAGACGTATCCTTGAGGCGCCTTGATATTTCCTCCCAGAGCACATCGTCAAGGCCGGGGGTCCTTGAATTGCCGTGCACGGGCCAGGAGCGGTTCGCGCAGGGCGTCGAAGACATCTGCTTCCTGGTGCCTATGCATCTGTACCGCAGGCCGGTGCTGTGGGGCTCGGAGTTGTAGGACCGGCCGCACTCGCCGCACCGGACGTGCCCCACGAGAAGATACTGATGCTTCCTGCCCTTCCTGGTCCCTAGACTGTTATGCCGCCTTATTTCCTGAGCCATCTCCCACTCTTTCCGGGTGACGATGGGTGGCACCTTAACCGGTATGCGCTCTTCCACCGGACGCGTCAAATACCTGGTGCGCCTTCGCCCCGACGGGGTGCGCCCTTCCGCCGTGACTGTGCGCCACTTGAAATTGTGGAACTCGCCGCAGTAAAGCTCTTTGGTCAGAACTCTCCCAACCATGCTGGTATACCACTTCACCCCCCGGGGCGGCGGGATTCTCTCCTGGTTCAATCGTGCGGCGATGGCCTGCAAGCCCAGGCCTTCGTCAAGCACCCAACGGTAAATCTTCCTGACCACTGCGGCTTCTTCTTCCACAACGGTGAACTTGGGGTTTTGGGGGTCTTTATTGTATTTATAACCGTAGGGTCCGGGGTGTCCGGGGTAGCCCCCGGGTTGTACAATCTTGCCGCTTTTCGCCTTCTGGCGCGCCCCGGCGATTGTTCTCTGGCGCGTCTTCGCCCGCTCGTACTGGCTGAAGGCGCCTTTGATGTGGTAGAAGAGCGTGTCCTCCGGGTTGCCGGGATCGCCCCGGCGGTGGGTCACAAACTCCACCCTGGCCCGCTTTTCTATTTCCTCGGTGACGTAAAGCTGATCCCCCAGGTCGCGGGCGAGCCGGTCGACGTCAAGGGCGATGAAGTAGGCATACCTCCCGGTGGCCACCAACTCCAAGGCGCGCTGGAGCCCCGGGCGGTCAAGATGGGCCGCGGTCTCGGCGTAGTCGGTGCACAAAACAGCGTCGCACGCGCCCATCTCCTCCGCCTTCTGGGTGCACTTCTCCAGTTGGTCCGGCAGCGAGTAGCCCTTCTTGGACTGCTCTTCAGTTGAAACCCTGATGTAGACGATCGCCGTCCCTGGCATCTTTCCAGCCCCCCCTGAACTACCCCGTCCGTGCGGTGATGTCTCGATTATTCTCCGGGGCATCCCGGCCATCCTGCTTGATCAGTTCGGCCGCGCACCGGTCCAGCAGTTCGGCGACCACTCTGCCGACGCAGCTTTCGTTGTCATCCTGACCGGCTTCTATGAAGCGGAATTCGATCATTGCGATCACCCCCTGAAAAACAAAAACCCCGCTAAGCGGGGTTGCTCTCCAGGATGCCAGCTAGCATCGTATATCGCTGGATCGGCTTGTTGTTGCGCACAGCGATGGCCAGGGCTTTCTTGGTGCCCACCAGAATCACTTTTTCTCTGGCCCTGGTGACCGCGGTGTAGATCAGGCTGCGATGCAGCATGACATAGTGGGAGGTGGTGACGGGGACTATCACAGCCTTGAACTCGGAACCTTGCCCCTTATGAATTGTGACCGCCCACGCCGGTTCGAGCTCCTTCAGGTCATCCCCGGAATAGGAAACCAGGCCGTCGCTGTACTGCACCAGAACGTCCTGTCCCCTGATCTCCTCGACCATCCCCAGGTCGCCGTTCATCACGCCCTTGAGGTAGTTGTTCTTCGTGTGGATCACCTTGTCGCCCACATGGAAGGCGTACTGGCCGTATTTCACCCTGGGGCCGGGTCTCTCCCCCTGGATGAGCTTGTTGAGTTCAGCGGTCCCCACCGGACCTTTTCGCATCGGGGAGAGAACCTGCACGTCCAAGGGGCCGTAACCCATCCCGGAGGCGCAGGTCGCCGCGCACTTCGCGATGTCTTCCGGGTCGTCCCTTTCCAGAAATACGAAGTCCGGCCTTGAACGGTCGATCAACGGCATCTGGCCCTTGTTTATCCGGTGGGCGCTTGTCACGATCTGGCTCTCGGCGGCCTGGCGGAAGATTTCGGCCAGGCGGACGGTGGGGACTTTATCCAAAAGGTCGCGCAGGACGTTGCCCGGACCGACGCTCGGAAGCTGGTCCGCATCGCCGACAAGAAGAACTCTGGCGCCGCTGGGAACGGCTTCGAGGAGACGCTTGGTCAAAACCAAGCAGGCCATGCTCGCTTCGTCCAGGATCAGCAGGTCGCACTCCAGCGGGTTTTTGCGGCTGTGGCTCGCATGGCCGTTTCGAAGGCCCAAGAGCTTGTGCGCAGTGTGCGCCTGGCGTCCGGTCATCTCTGAGAGCCTCCTGGCCGCCCTCCCCGTGGGGGCGCAGAGGAGCGCTTTCCCCCAGGGGTTCTGCAGCTCGAAGGCCCTGATGACCGCCCTCACGGTCTGGGTCTTGCCCACGCCGGGACCGCCGGTCAGGATGGAGAAGCCGCTCTCCAGCGCGGTTTTGACCGCCGTCTCCTGATCGGGGGTCAACTCGATGCCCTCGATCAAATTCCGGGGCAGGGGCGGCGGCTCGAATCGCTGCCGGGCCAGTCTTTTCACATCCCGGGCGATCTCCTCTTCGCACTCTCTGGCCCAAGTTAGGGAGACTTCCGCGTCTCCTCGGACTTCCTGAAGGCGGGGGAGCTCTTTCTCAACGGCGTCCGGCGGCACGCTTTTTTCAGCGTGGTTCAGCAGGACTAGGGAGCGGGAAATGAGCTCATCCCTGGGCAGGTAGGTGTGCCCTTCGTTCCAGAGGGATTCGTTTAAAACGTGCAGAATCCCGGCCTTGACCCTGAAGAGAGAGTCGGGAGCCAGGCCGGCCCGCCGGGCGATGTCGTCCGCCCGGTGGAACCCGATCAGATCGAGCTCGGTCAGGCAGTAAGGGTTTCTCCGGACGTACTCGGCGGCCGGGCGGCCGAATTTCTTGTAGGCCTTCATCGTCGTTTTCAAGGTGAGCCCGAACCGCATCAACTCTGCCACGACCTGCTGCACCTGGTAGGTCTCCTGAAGTTGGCGGCAAATCTCCGGGGCCCTCTTTCCGACGCCCTTGACCTTCTTTAAGGCGTTCGGGTCCTTGATTATCACGCTTACGGCGTCCGGCCCGAGGGTCTTAACGATCCGCTCCGCCAGCACTGGGCCAACGCCTTTGATCAAGCCGGAAGACAAGAAGCCCTCTGCGGCTTCTTCGGTGGACGGGACAGGTTTCTCCCAGTGTTCAATTCGGAACTGCCTGCCGTATTTGGGGTGCTCCTGCCAAGAGCCGGTGACGGTCAGGCGGTCGCCTTCGCGGATACCGACGACATCGCCCAGCGTAACGATATCGTCAAGCTTGAAGATGGCGAAGGTTTCGGCTTTGAAAATGAACCGGCTCACGATGCCGGTGATGGTTTCTGCCACATGATCCCCTCCCAAAAAAAAAGAAGGGGCCGGGTTGACTAATTCCCGGCCTGCTTTTGTCATTTTGTATGTGATTGGCGTCGCCTTTGTTGTATAATGCTACCAAAAATGATGCATCTACAAACACCTTTGATACCGACAACCCAATATTACTCATAAACCTCGTGGACCGCCTCACTTGATGAGCCCCCCAGGTCTACGGCTTTGATCTTGAATACTGGGTCACTGAAGTACTCTGCCATCACGGATCCGCCGTCTCTGGAAAGCTCTTTCTCTACACGGAAGTTCTGGTTGTTGAAACAAGGCCACAGGCGCTTGAATCGCTTGGCTCTCGGCTTTGACTCAATATCCCGGATGGCCTGGGCCAATACCGCCGACGGCAACGGCTTCGAGTGCTCTCTGGCTTCTTTCGATGTCTCGGGCCGGTCTTTTTTGTCCAACCCCAAATAGTTGTTCGCAAATTCCGTTGTCCGGTCGGCCATTTCTTGGTATATTTCCCGCTTGGCCCGTGTCGGCTCGTGCAGCTTGATCTTGATGGTAATCGGTTGCTTCATAAAAATTCACGGCGCGGAAACCCACGGCCTTGCGCCGTGGGAGGAAGCGCCGTCAGGCCACCTCCCATATCAAGGTATCAGCGTTTTGAAGCTTCTTGAGCTTGTTTAAGCTTGCTCCGTTGTACAGCTCCCGACCGGCGTAATCTGCTATACGCACGGCACCACGGCTGAACAGGGTGTTGACGTAGCCCCTGATAGTCTTACCGGCCTTGTTGCGGTATTCCACCAGGTCGTATTTCTGTATCCTCACCCCTGCCTTGTTTACCAGGTAACGGTTGGCGTTGGCCGGCTGCCTTAAGCCCCCCCCTTGCCGGGGTTCGCGCGGTGCAGCTGCCGGTTCTTCTGCCTGACGCAGCGGCCGCAGAGCGCGCGGTTATCCCCAAGTCGGGGTTCAAGTATCGCCCGCATTCCATGAAAATCCTGTTGATTTCGCCAACAGCATCGCCTTCTTCGGGCTGAACTGGCCGATGCGTTTTCCGTCGGCGTCGGCCACGCCCACCAGCTTCGTGGTCTCCGTCGGCAGGCCGCACACCCAGCCGCAGTACGCTTTCCCGGCCTTCTCGGCAACCACCCAGTCGCCCTTGCGAAAGAAACCGCCGTTCGTAGTG
>QZIR01000014.1 GCA_003604975.1 Desulforudis sp.
ATAGGTATGTACGATGTGCATGTGACGTACGCCCCTGACGGTGACTGTACGAATGAACATGGCTGTTTAATCCATCATATCACGGTTGAAGAAGTCTAAGGACTCTTATTATCCAGGCGACGCTACTCGGGTACTAAGTACCAATAAGAAAGTATCTGATTGTCCGTAACATTTGTATCACTTCGGGTTTTTCGATTACCAGACGGTCTTCAAGTTCAAGCAGTGCGGCGTCGATGTAGCCGATGGCGGTTTCGGTGTTTATTACATTTGGGTCCTTTGGCTGTAATGATACTTCAAGATTAGCACCAAAACCGAATTCATCAGGTAAATCCTCATCTATCGGGTGAATAACACCACCAGTGTTCTCCTCACAAGCCAACTTTGCTTTCCACAGCAACTCAAAATTTCCACGCTCGCGTTCTTCAAGAACTGTGCACCTTTCCAACGCACGTACCAGCATCGGCACCGTCCAGAAGTCTGGTTTTGTCCAATCAATCACTTTGTATCACCGTCCTTATCCGGCCAAGTGAAAGCAATCTCGTCCCTCAGAATATCCCAATAGAAAACTGCTTCACCACCTTCTTTATCCCTAACTAGCACTCCACCAGGTAATGCAGGAAATTCGCTAATCTGTACTGTCCCAGATACAAAGGCTTTGTTCACATGTTCCATTACCCTTTGCCTCATGGCCTGGACTCCTGTCCTAATCAAATCTTCAGTATTAGGTCCCGTCATCTGTATCAACTCCTGTACTCCCTCTCCCGCCGATAGCGCTTAAAAGTCTTCGACATACGCCGCAGCAACGTGTTCGGGCGGGTTGGTGTATCGCTGAATGTACCGCTGAGACCGGTGGCCGAGCCTGCGTTCCAACTCATACGGGTCTGCACCCGTTGTCTCGGCCAGGAAAAACGCGAACGTATGACGTAGGTCGTGGGGCCTCAGCGGCGATATGCGCCGATCGGGATCCTTTATTTCAGCATCGTGCCATAAGCCGATCTGAGCCAGGATCAAGTTGATCGACCGCGGGGACAGGCGCCCGCCTGATGATCGGTTCGGTATTGGCCTGGCACTGAGAAACAGAGCCACACTGTCATCACCAGCATCGTGACAGCGTTCTTTCTCCAGGTAGTCGGCAACAGCTGCCCGGGCATCGGCCGATAGGAAAACCGCCCTTGCAGTCTTCCCCTTGCCCCGGACCCCGTGCACCTTTGCTTTCCGTGCCACGCGCAAGGCGTCAGATTCATTGGGTTCAAGCTGATTAAGATCCAGCTGCACCAACTCTTCCCGGCGGAGACCGGTCGACAGAAGTGTGAACACGATCGCGCGGTCGCGCAGTGGTCGACGGTAAGCATGGCAACGTAACGCCTTATCCTGCCCGGCCCAGCGGCGACCCTTAAGTTGGTGAAACCTCTCAAGCCGATCACAGAGGTTTTTGAGGGATCTGACCTGGTCGTGAGTAAACGCCCTGGGCTCCAACGGCGGCAATGTTAACTCTCCGATCCCCTTGGTAGGATCTCCATTAGGAAAGACTCCCGGGTACTGTACAGCTATCCAGGTTGTGCATGCCGAAAGGGATGCCAAATGATTGTTCACTGTCGCCGGCGACAAGCCGCGTTCCGTTAAGCTGGCCTGCCAGGCAACAACATCTCTCTTCACACACGCCGAAAGCCTCTCGTGTCCGTAGGCATCCCAGAAGTAGTCTCGAAACCGACCGAGGTGTAGGGCGGCCTTCTTCGCCACCGCTTCTGAGCGTATACCGACAATTGCCAGGGCCAAATACTGCTCAATGCAATGGGTGATGCTATCCGGATGTACTAGACCCGGCGTTACCACCTTTCGTGAAGCAGATTTCTTGAGTTGTGATACACTCATGCCGTCATTCCCACCATCAATCTTCTAGATTCGCTACACAGAAGGGATGTTCTGTGAAGAAGACTAGAGCGGACGCATCTGCAGCTCATCGATACCGGCGCCCGTATACGTCCGCTCTATGCCCTATGTGTTCGATTATCACTTTGCGCACACCGTCTTGTACGCTGTAGATTGTCCGGTAGTCGCTGCAGCGCAGGCGATACTCATCCCCAACTGTAAGCTTTATGGCACCAGGTGGCCTGGGGTTTAGCGCAAGCGAGTCAACCTGGTTGAGGATCCGGCCCGCCACGTCTGGGGGCAGCTTCTTGAGATCCCTGTATGCTCGTGCGGACCAAATGATTTCGTACATTAGCTTCACTCCCAAGAAAAAGCGGCCGGGGCAAATGCTCCGACCGCTGACCACTGGTTAGGTCTTAACCCTAATTAAGAATAATCTCGCTTAACAACGCTGTGAGGGATACCGTTGCCGTATTCCTCTTCTTTCTGGCGTTCATATTCCGGGCGATACTCTTCCCACCCGCTCATCATTTCTTCCTTGAAGGCTTCCCACCTACCTAGCTCGTCTTGGTACAGACATTTACCTGTGTTAACAACTTCCAGGCAGACCGTCACCGATGTTTGCGTCAGAGAAAGAGCGTGTACCCGCGCCGGCGCAAAGAGTTGAAACACGCTCTCGAATTCGCTGGGGTCGATATCCCGCTCGCCGACGAGATAGGCCAGATCAAAATCCGAATCCTCGGAGTGATCACCCCGAGCATATGAGCCAAAAAGAACAAGTAGCTTAAGACCAAGGCCTGTCGCGGCCTCAGCAATAGACTCAGAATTGATGATCTCCCTATGGGTAAGCACGTTTATTGCTCCCGTCTCAGCTACTAGGCTTTCATCGGCTCTCATGCCCTGTATACATGTTACCAAATTATTATCCCTTCCGTCTCAGGTTATTTTGCGGAAGTCACCATATCTTACAGTCCACCATCTCGTTACGTCGCTCTTCGTAATACTCCCTAGTCATTCCTATGGCACACCCCACGGATCGACTCCCAAACTTCACGCAAAACGCGATCCTCAAACTCATAACCAATCCATTTCGACAAACTATCTAAGCACCCATAATACCACGACCGCACAACCCGATCATTGGTCACAATAGTTATCACTTTAGACAAGCTGCTTATCCAGTATTCCGAATTCACCGTCCATTCCCTCCACTCCCTCACCTCCTCGTAGACAATAAAAAAACCGCGTGGTTTTTTCACGCGGTCAATAATAAGAAAGCTATTATAACTGGAATTCAGTTGTGAGGGTTTTCGACCAAGTCCCCCCTCCGACACCAAACCTTTGAGCGACAAGGCTTTTGACAACGTCAGAAGCCTTTTTTGTATGCTATGGCACGGAAATGGGTCGGTGCATCCCCGGCACTGTATACACCTGTTAAAAACCACTGAGCACAGCCAAGATAAGGGCTTGTGTTCCCATACATAGTGGAGTCCAGTGTGTGGGATTTTAAGCAGGGGAGGTGACCACACATGAGTCACAAAAAGGACAATGACCGCCTGCGTACCGAAAGACAGCTGGACAAACTGAGATGGGAGACAGCCAAGGAACTGGGTCTGGAAGACGAAAGGCCAAGATTATGTGGTTTATCGAGCAGGGTAAAAAGGAAGGAAACCTGCTGGTCTACCGGGATGAACCGGGAATGCCGGGACATTATGTACCGTTGAGTGTATTTGAGGGGATCAGGCCGGATCACGTCCTGGCCCAGGAAGAGATATTCGGCCCGGTACTCTCCATCATTAAAGTCAAGGACTTTGCCGAGGCCCTGCAGGTGGCCAACGGCACTCGTTACGCCCTGACCGGAGGCTTGTTTAGCCGCAGCCCGTACAACATCGCCCGGGCCAGGCGTGAGTTCCGGGTGGGCAACCTCTACATCAACCGTGGCTGCACCGGAGCCATCGTGGAACGGCACCCCTTCGGCGGGTTCAAGATGTCCGGAGTCGGCTCCAAGGCCGGTGGTCCGGACTACCTGCTGCAGTTCACTGTACCGTGTACGGTAGTGGAAAATACCGGCCGCCGCGGGTTTGCACCGGTGGCCGAAGGCGACGAGTAAGAGAGGCTTTCCCTCAGTGCTGTTCCTGCCTATAGACGGGGAGATCCTCGCCGCCGATAGGTCTTTCCTGGACGATCTGCCCTAGGTAGATTACCAGGAAATGCGTCGGCCAGATGGGATCCTCCTCCGGACAGCATTCCACAGGGGCACAGACCAGGTCAGGCCAGTCCTGGTCTGACAGGGCCTCTTCCGGGGAATTGTACTGTTTTACCAGGGTTCCGGCCCATTCCCCGCACCCGGGGCATTTCCCGGCCAGTACCGCGGTCATCAGGGTAATCTCTTCAGGAATAATTTTCACTATGTCCTCCAGTATTGTTATCACTTTCATTATATTCTAGCACGATGTTAAATGCCCGCATACCGTTACCCTTTGCTTTTGCCTTTTACCTTCGGCTATGATAAACTATATTAATTAGCTGAAAGGAAGCGGGGTTATGATTGACCGGCATTTACAGGTTGGAGCAGGTCCGGACGCACCCAAACTCTTGATGAGAGAGTTGGAACTACAGGATCGTTTCCAGTTCGAATGCCGCTTGGAATGCATGGGCATGTGCTGCAACAGCGTCCGCATCGTGCTTGATCCCTGGGATGTGGAAGTCCTGGCGCGGCATCTGAATCTCGGCGGTAAAGATTTCCTGGACCGCTACTGCACGCTCGAGTTCGCTTCCCAGTCGCACTGGCCCATCGTCTGGTTGGCCCAGGCCGCAAACGGTCCGTGCGAGTTTCTGGATAGCCAAAACAAGTGTCAAGTCTACCCCGCTCGCCCGACGATCTGCCGGACCTACCCGCTCGGAAGAGCGGTCAGGATTGAAGCGGACGGCCACGCCGTGGAAAAGGTATTCCTGGTGGAAAAGGCCGCATTTTGTCTCGGAAGCCGTACCGAACGAGTACGGACAGTGGAAAGCTGGCTGGAAAATGAGGGGGTGCGCGAACGCGCACCCCTTTGTAATCTGTATCTGAAGCTGATCTACTACGCGGAAACAAAACTGCGGTCACCGGCCTGGATGAGCAAACCCGTGGCCAATATGCTAAACCCCCTCCTTTTCGCCCCGGAGATGCTCCGCGCCAAACTGGAAATCGGGGAAGAGGTGGACTACGTAGAGTTTTACCGCCGCCGCCTGAAAGCGGCGAAGCTCTTGCTTACTGACCTGGCGGCCGGTTTTGGGTTTGGACCTCTGGCCGAGAGCACCGCAGAGAATGTGCTTAAGGAGAGCCTGATGGAGCGTATCCGATACGTTTTACTAACCGGCGAACAACCCGAGGTTTAGAGCGGTTGATTAATGAAGTCTGCGGCCTCATCCAGCGAAAGGGCCAGTCCCCTGGTTTCAATACCCTCGTCGGTTTCATACCGAATGCTGCCAAAGATCACGCCCACCACCTGACCGTCACGGTCGATCACCGGGCTTCCGCTGTTGCCCTGATGAATCGTGGCGTCCACCTCAAACACCGGCACGGGGATACTGTCCAGACGAATATAGGATGCCACCGTCCCCCGGGTCACGATACTCTCAAGCCCAAGGGGGCTGCCGATGACGGTGACCGGTTCGCCTGGTAAGGGCTTCCTGTCCAGATCCGGTCTAATGGCGGGGAGGCTTGCGGTACCAAGTTCAACCACGGCCAGGTCCAGTTCGGGCTTGCTTCGCCAACTCTTGGCCGGATAGGACAGGCCATCGGGAAACGAAACAGTAATGCCCGTCGCGCCGTAGATCACGTGATGGTTGGTAATGATCTTCCCAGCGGGGTGAATGTTGAATCCCGTTCCGGACTTCCGCCCCACCGAGAGCGAGGGAGCGGGCCCCTGACCGTCCTGGAATACGACGTCAATCTTGACCACGGCCTGGCGGAAGCGCATTACGTCAGGGTCGGCCGAGAACTTGGCCGAGTCGAATACGAAGTCCAGAGACGGCAGAAACAACGCCGGCCACGACGTTACCGCCACAAACCCGGCAAATACCAACAATACAACCAGGGCCAGAATTCGTTTGATCATAACCCCATTATATACTTTACGAACTATAGCAGAACACCCCCGCACCAAGGGTACGAGGGTGGATAATTCCTCCTACGATGACCGGGATGCCGCAAAAAACAAGCTACCCGTTCCGACATCTGACCTCTGACGACCGACTTCCTCTAATCTCTCCGGGAATCGCCGCAGGCGATTCCATCCTCTGCTTCCGACTTCCGACTTCTGACGACCGACTTCTTTAATTTGACCGGCCGATTAACACCACAGGCAGCTTGGACATCCCGATCACCTTCAGGGCTACGCTGCCGAAAAGAAGCCCGCTGAAGTGACCGGCGCCGGTGGTCCCCATGACGATGTGGTCAAAGTCGTTCTCGGCCGCGTACTTACAGATCGCCGGACCGGGCTCACCCTGCAGGCGGACGGTTTCGATCTCGAAGCCTTCTTTGCGGAACACCTCCGCCGTGCTCGCCAGACGCTGACTGACCATATCATTAACGGCTGTGGCCATATCCGGGTTGTAGGGGGTTTCATAAGCGGCGATCCGGTACGCCATGCGATCTACCGAAAGAGCCGTGACCTTGATGTCGGGTTTCTCCTTTAGGATTGCGGCAACATACAGAGCTGCTTTTATGGACGCCGGGGATCCGTCCGTCGGCAACAGGATCTTTTTATACAGCATATCTAGCTCCTCCTTCTAAGGTGGTAGTTTAAGTATAGATTCATGCACGGGCAGCTGGCAATATGCTGTGTACTAATCGGATGATTGACTGATAATGTCGCGTATCCTTTCGGTACAGCGTCCGGTAAAGACCGGCGCGACCTGCCAGCCCGCCGCTTCCCTTCCCGGCTTGCGCACCGTCGTGGGGTAAACCAGGAAGACAGCCCCCGGACACCTCTCAAGACCCGATCTCAAGTCTTTTATAACATTCCTACTGGTCCATAAGCCCACAACCGCATGCCGCCCTCCATTGACCGGATATTGGTAAAGCCGGCCCCTTTAAGCACGCGCAGCGCCTCATAACTCCGAATTCCAAGGTCGCAGAAGACCACGATTTCCTTGTCCCGCGGGATCGAATCGATGCGTTCACGGAGTTCACCCATGATTACGTGAATTACGCGCTCATCATTCATCGGCTTGGAATCGTGCTCACGTTGGGTGCGCACATCGAGGAGCACAAAGTCGTCTCCACTCTGCAGTTTTTCCCAAACCTTACGGGGGCTGATCATCGGTACCAGCCCGGACTTCTTGTTGCGCAATGTGTTTGCCGTGTGCTGCAGGGCATCAATGGTCGTGTTGTATGGCGGCGCATATCCGAGGTCCAGGTCAACCAGGTTTTCCAGGGTGGCCCCGAAACTGATCGCCGTGGCGGCCACGTCGATGCGTTTATCAAGACCGCCTGGTCCGATCCCCTGTACACCAAGCAACCGCCCGGTTCCCTCTTCAGCGATCACTTTCAGAATGACCAGGCTGTGGTTGGGATGATAGTGACTGCGGTCGTGGGCCGGCGTGATCGCCGTCTGGGTCTCGTACCCTAGGGCCTGGGCCTGCTGTTCTCCGAGCCCGGTCCGACCCACATTCCAGTTTTTCACCTGCAGGAGGGCGGTACCGAGAATCCCGTTGTACCGGCTGCGGCGTCCGGCGATGTTGTCTCCGACCACCCTGCCCTGACGGTTGGCTGAAGAGGCCAGGGGAACGTACGTATGCCGCCCGGAAAGGATGTTCACATTCTCCGCACAGTCTCCGCAGGCGTAAATATCCGGGTCGCTCGTCTGCATATACTCATTGACCTCGATCGCCCCGGTATCGCCGATCTTAAGGCCGGCCTTGAGTGCCGGTTCGACGTTCGGCCGAACCCCTACGGCCATCACCACCATCTCAGCGTCCAGGGTTCCCCGGTCGGTAACCACCCTGGCAACACGGCCGTTCTCGCCCTCAAACCGTATCACCTTTTGGCCAAGGGCAAAATCAATACCCTGGCTTTCCAGGCGGGTTTTTAGGACTCCGGCCAGGTCTTCATCCAGAACGCCCGGCAGGATCTGGTCCCGCAGTTCCACAACGGTGGTCAGAATGTTACGGTTGCTGAGCGCCCCCGCGACCTCCATCCCGATAAAGCCGGCGCCCACGACCACTGCTTCGTTGACATCTCCAACGGTCTCCATCAACCGTAAGAGGTCATCCGGGTTGTTCAGGCCATGGACGCCTTTCAGGTCACGCCCTTCAATCGGGGGAATAATCGGTGACGCCCCTGTGGCGACAACCAGCTTATCGTAGGGAATCCACCTTTCCTCCTGGCCGGCGAGGTCTTTGATGCGGATCATCTTTTTAGCCCGGTCTATTTCCATGGCTTCGGTCGAAGTCAGTACGGTGATGTCTTTTTCCCGCAGGAAATAACCCTCATCCCGTATTACGTCATAAGCTGTATTGAATAATTCCTCGAAGGTGTTGACCTGACCGTCCAGGAAAAACGGCATCCCGCAGCCGGCGTATGAGATCCACCGGCCCCGGTCGATGACCGTAATCTCGGCGTTGGGAAGCAGTCGACGAGCCCGGGCCGCCGCCTTCGGACCGGCGGCCACCCCACCGATGATGACAATTCTTGGATCCTGTTTCATTACAGTTCCACCTTCCGATCAGAGATTATTGTTTGGATGATTAGTAAAAAACCATAGTAAGGTAATAATATCACAACCGACCAGCAGCTTGTAACCGTTTTCACCAAGACCGGCAATTCAGAGAGTATGGGTGAAAGTGTTAGTGGAAACGATAGGAGTAAATGTCAGAGACGCCCTCGTACAGACGATGATGGAAGAACTATTCGAACGTCATCAGCTGCGGGGTGACCTGTGCCAGGGGGAATGGATCCTTTCTGAGGTTCAAGCATTGTCCGACAATCTTTTCGCCTGCCGGAAAACAGGGGAAACCCATCGGTATGTTGAAGTCGTTGATACTTATCATACCAAGGGCAGAATTACCCAATACCTACACTTGTCTGCCGTTATGCACGACCTTCCGGCCCGGAAAGGTCTCCCAATGGGTTTCAGGCCCGACAGAAAAGGATCGTTTACGTTCCACTTTTCCGAAGTCCCGGCAGTGGAGAGCACATGGTGTTTAAACAACTGTCCGTTGGAGCGGCCGGGCCGCTGCTGCACCCAGTATCGCCCGCGGTTCGGTCTGTTCGATCTGATGCTGCTCTCTTACCTTGATCAGCACCGCTTTCACCTCTTGCTTAAAAATGTCAGAGGTACGCTTCATCTACAGACTCCCTACCTGATCGTCGGGACTGAGAACACCCACGCCACCTGTAATCTTTGGACTCCCCAGGGATGCCGCCTTCCCGTGAACCTGAGGCCCACCACCTGCCGGACCTACTTTTGCCGACCGTCGGTGTTTGGGGGTAATGCTGAGCTACGGGAGACTAACGGGCTGTGGATAGACGCTCTGCAGACGGTTGTGGAAACCCAGGACGGCTTCAAGGAATGGAGCGTCAGGTGCAACACCGAGTACCGCGAACGAAACCACGACCTTTTCCGGGATGCAGGCCCTGAGGTAAGCACGATGGAGAACCCGCTCGCCCGAAACAACCTTGTGGAGTTTACAAACCACTACCGATCCGATTTTGAGACTTACCTGAACCGGGTGCGGCGTCAGATAGCCGAACGGATTGGAAAGGCGGGGCCGGTCTGCCGGGAGTTCATCCCTTGACCGGGCTTCAGACTGCATAGGCGGTATCGTTCGCAAAAAAGTACAGAAAACGAGCGGTAACGGGACGCCCGGTTAAAACCTCGACAGCCTCGGAATAGAGTGCAAGCTGAGTGCCGTACCGTTCGGCCGCCGACTTCTCGTCTCCGGGTGGGATACGATCGGACTTGTAGTCCACGATCACATAACCGTCCGGCTCGTCCAGCAGACAGTCAATAACCCCCTGAACCAGGACCGCTGAGGTAGAGTCCTGCGGGATCCCCGGGTAGAGGTGCGTGGCAGGCAGGCAGAGGGTAAACGGCAGTTCCCGGCGCACCGGGAAGGCGCCCCGTACCCGGCGCCCCAGCGGTGAGGCAAAGAACCGGGCAATCGCCGCACTGTCAACAGCCGAGGCCTGTTCGGGGCTGATGATCCCCCGCAGTAACAGGACCGAAATCTGCGCGATCACGTCCTGCTCATCCAACTCCGCGGTCAAGTCGAGATGCTGCAGCACCAGATGGAGAGCCGTACCCCGCTCGGACCCGGTCAGCGCTGTGGTTCGCTGCATGAAGCGCGGTCGCGTGGTGAGAGCGCCAAGCTCCGCCCTGAGCGGGGCCGTATCTTCAGTGAACACCGGATCCAGTTTCCGCTTAAGTTCTGTGGCGGAAAGCTTTACCGGGAGTGTCGTTTCCGACTCCCAGGGGTAGGACCAGGCCAGACGCTGGTGGACCAGAGGCGCCTGGGGACTGTCCTTCTCCGGTTCAAAGGAAAGCGGCTCGGGTAGCGCCGACAGACCGGGCTGGGTTGTGCTTGCCGGCTGCACCAGCCAGCGGCTCCGGTGACCCGCCGCCACGTCGGAGGCAGGCTCCGGGCAACCGGCGAGTTCCCGCAGCGGGGCCCCGTCGGGGTGCCTAACCATAGCACGGGCGATCCAGTCCAGGAAACTCTGCGCCCCTACCACATCCGCGTCATCCAGAAGCCACTGCGACCGTGGAATCCCCTGGCACCAAGTCTTCACCGATTTCGCCAGGTTTTTGGACGACCCGACCAGGATCAGTCTTTCCCGCGCCCGGGTCAGGGCCACGTAGAGTACCCGCATTTCCTCGGCCAGCGCCTCTCGCCTGAGGCGGTAGCGCAGGAAGTATTTGAGCAACGTCGGGTAGCGGAAGCGCCGAACCGGATCGACCACATCGGGCGCGAAACCCAGGGTGCGGTGTAGCAGAAAATCCCTGGAACAGTCCCGCAGGTTGAACTGCCTGCCCAGCCCGGCGACAATGGTGACCGGGAACTCAAGGCCTTTACTACGGTGGACACTCAGAATGCGTACGACATTCTCCTTTTCGCCCAGCGCCCGGGCGGCACCAAGGTCGTCCCCCTTCTCACGGATGCGCTCGATGAACCGCAGAAAGCGGAAGAGGCCCCGGTACGAGGTCTGCTCATACTGCCGCGCCCGGTCGTGCAGGGCGCGGAGATTGGCCTGGCGCTGGACACCACCGGGCAGCCCGCCGACGAATTCATAGTATCCGGTATCCCGGTAGATCTGCCAGATCAGTTCGGGCAGGGGTGCCCGCCGGGCGAGAGTGCGCCACTGTTCCAGCCGTCGCAAGAAGGAGTGCAAACGTTCGGACAGCGCCCCGTCTCCATCGGCGGCCGCCCGGATACAGGTATAGAAATCCCCCCCGGGACGGACCAGACGGATCGCGGCCAGATCGGACGCCGTAAACCCGAAGAGCGGCGAGCGCAGCACTCCGGCCAGCGGGATGTCCTGGTGGGGGTTGTCAATCACCGACAGCAGGGACAGCAAGGTCTCCACCTCCGTGGCCGCAAAGTAGCCGGAGCCGAGATCGGCGTAAACGGGAATCCCGTACTGGTGAAAGACCTCCACAAAGGTGTTCGCCCAGCGCCTGGTGGCCCGTAGGAGCACCACGATGTCACTGTAGGTGACCGGCCGGTAGGTCCCTTGTTGAGGGTCATAGACCAGAACAGGCGGGGCTTCGGCAGAACCCTGCACCATGTCGGTGATCCGGCCCGCAATCAGGGCGGCTTCCACCTCGGGAGTCTCGAACAGACCTCTGCCGTCTTCAGTCTGGTTGTCGCTCACACCCGGTTCATCAACCGGGTCCGATTCAGAAACAGGCGCGGAGTGATTGACGATGTAGACTTCTGTAAGCTCCGGTCCGGGACCGGCGGAAACGGGCAGCGGTGGGTACCCGGCCCCGTAGCACAGCTTCGCGGCCTCATCGTAGGCGATTTCTCCCGTCTCCCGGCTCATAACCTGTGCAAAGATGAAGTTCACGGCATCGATCACCGACCGGCGGCTGCGAAAGTTCCGGGCCAGGTCCAGGCGCCGGTCAGGGCCGCGGTTCGCGGCGGCTGGATAGGTATGGTATTTCGCCAGGAACAATCCCGGTTCCGCCAGGCGAAACCGGTAGATACTCTGCTTCACATCCCCCACCATGAACAGGTTCGGTTGATCGTCATCTTGTTTACTTACCAGTTGCAGGATCGCCTCCTGCACGGCGTTAATGTCCTGGTATTCATCAACCATCACCTCGTCGAAACACCGTCTGTACTCGTAAGCCACCGGTGAAGGACTAAACTCCTCCCGCTCACCGGTATTCAAAATTCGGAGGCAGAAGTGCTCCAGGTCGCCGAAGTCCACCAGACCACGGCCACGCTTGGCCGCGGTGAAAGCCTCGTCAAAGCTGATGGCCAGTTCAACCAGAGTCTCCAGTAAAGGGCGGACCTGCTGGAGATCCTTGAGCCAGTCCCCGGGGGGGCGCTGGAAACAGGCGTCCCGCAAGTGCTCCAGTCTCTTCTTAGCCTCGCTACGGAGCTTCCGGGCCTGTTCCTTAAGCTCTTCGTTCCCGGTACGACATGCCTTGAGCCTGGCGAAAGGCAACTCCTGAAAGGTCCGGTACAGTTCCACCCACGAAGTACGTCCAGCCTGAAGGAGTTGTCTGGTATGATCCAATTCACGTTCGAGAAACGGCAGATACACCCCCGGTCCGTCCTCCCGACCCGCGATCCCGGCGGCCTGTACCAGCCGGGTCAGAGCGACTTCGATTTCCGCGGTAATCTCGGCCCGGAGATCCACGGTCCAGGAAACGGTGTCCAGGTCTTGCCCGTCTTCAAAGTCCCAAAACGCCAGTGCCTTGCGGAGCCACTGCTGTGGCCAGGGAGTGCTACGGGCGAAGTCGAACAGGCGCAGAACCAAGTCCTGCAAGGCCAGGTCTCCCTTTTCCCCACCGTAGGTGTCAACGAGAGACACAAAGCGGTCGGCCGTTTCCGCGGACTCATACTGGGCTTCAAACAGGCTGGTCAGCACGTCCAGGCGCAGCAGCGCCAGCTCGTTCTCATCGCCGACCCTGAAGGCCGGATCCAGGCCGACCAGATGAAAATACCGGCGCACCGTCTCCAGACAGAACGAGTGCAGGGTGGTAATGAAGGACTGTTCAAGCAGGCCAAGTTGGCGGGACAGGCGGGCCGAACCCGGTGACCCCGCCAGGGCTTTTTGCAGGGCGGACGCAATCCGGGCACGCATTTCCGAGGCCGCGGCGTTGGTGAAGGTGACCACCAGAATGCGGTTGATGTCCACCGGTCGGGCGGGATCGGTCACCATCCGAATGATCCGTTCGACCAGCACGGCCGTCTTTCCGGCGCCCGCCGCCGCCGACACCAGGAGATTCTGCCCGCGGGTTTCAATCGCCTGCATCTGTTCCGCGGTCCAAGACTTGTCACCCATCCTCTATTCCTCCCCCTTTCCGGAGCGCAGATGCTGCCACAGTTCATCGGGACCCGGACTCGGTAACTGCCGGTAGGCGTTCCCCCCGAGCAGGGGATCAAAGTGACAGACCGGCTTGAAAGGACAAAACCGGCATGCTGTGTAGCCGCCCAGCACGGCAGGGGCAATATCGACGGTGCCCCCGAAGATACGCTGTCCCGCTATCCGAATCAGGTGGTGGAGATGGGCGCGCAGGTCGTCCAGCTGCTCTTCCGTGATCAGGGAAGAGGCCTGATAAAAGGTGCCTTTGCCGGTGATCCCGACCGGGAGCAGGCGTGATATCCGGCCGGGAACCAGGTTGGCGTCCATCAGGCGTACCACTCCCGGATCAGCGACCAGGAGGCCGGTCATCCTCATCTTTTCCAGGATTTTTACCTCGATTTCGGCATCCTCTAACGGTCCGCAAGACGGTAACAACGGGTTGTACGCCCGGAAGTAAAGCATTCCGCCCGGTTTGGCCTCGACCCCAAGCAGTTGAGTGGCGCAGGAAAGGGCCACATCCAGGTAGGCCAGTAGCTGGATCTGGAGGCCGTGGTAAACAGATTTAAGGTCCGGCCTGGTCACACCGGACTTATAGTCTATGACACGCAGGTAGCGGTCATCACCGTCACGGGCGACATCCAGGCGGTCGATGCGGCCCTCGAGTTGAACCATCTGGCCCGTTTCCAGCACGACCGGAGCGGGTGCCAGCGTTGCTCCCGGACCAAAGCCAAGCTCCAGGCCGACCGGGTGAAACCGGCCCTGCCGCGCGTGTTCAGTGAACACCAAGGCCGACCGGGCCACCGTTTTCTGGACCTTGGAACCCAGGTGCCGGTACCGGGCTGTACTGAGCAGGATCTCGTTCTGCAAAGCCGGCGTCAGTTCAGCCACCACTTCGGCCGCCAGATCGTCACAGTCTGAGGCGGTGAGCAAAGCCCAGTCACCAACCTTCAGATCCGCCAGTTCCGCAAACCGCCTGAGGGTGGCGTGCAGGAATTCACCCAGATCAGGTGCGCCCAGCTTGTAGACTTGGCGCTCCCGCAGACGCAACCCGTAACTGCTGAAATGGGCGAACGGGCAGGAGTTAAGCCTTTCAATCCGCGAAACACTGGTGCGCAGCGGGCTTCCATAGAGCTGTACGGCCTGTTCGGCCAAGAGGTCTGGTTCCCTGTTGACATAGAACAGGCTCTGGACCACGGATGCCGTGCGGGCAGACAGGTCCGGATGGGCGGCCAGCCAGTTGTAAACGTCCCACCAGATTCCGGCGATCGGGTGTCCGCGCAGATGGTCGCGCAGCCTGGTAGCCAGGAAAGGGATGACGGTGTTGGCGCGGGCAATGTAATGCAGGTCATTGGGAACAGTCTGCCCGGGTTCCGCAGTAAAGACGACCTCCCGGACGGTGGGAAAGATACTCCGGAGACGGTCGATCAGAATGGACGGACCGAGGGCCCGGCCCTCGTCCTCAGACAGGGCGTAGCTGACCCAGAGGTATTCGGAGGCCCGGGTGAAAGCGATGTACACCAGGAACTGTTCCTCCAGATGCCGCTGCCAGATACCGGGCGCCAGTTCCACTCCGCCCTGGGCCAGCTTTTCGCGCTCCTGGTCGGTGAAGAGTCCGTGCTCGGAATGCCGGGCCGGCAGGATACCGTCGTTTACGCCAAGGACAAAGGCCGCCCGGATGTCGGGGTTCCTGGACCGGTCGAGCGTACCGACCAGCACCTGGTCGATGGCCGGCGGGATCAGGGCCAGGTGCAGGCTTTCCAGGCCCGCGTCGAGGATGCGGGCATATTCTTCAAGAGAGACACTTTCCTCCCCAAGGCAATCAACTAACTGATCAAAAAGGTCGATGATACCGTTCCACAACTGGGCGTATTCACGGGCCAGTTCGGGCTTTCCCCCGTCTTGGAGTTGGCTGCTCCAGGCCTGCAGTCTGCCGGGAACATCCAGGCGTAAAAGCAGGTTGACCAGGCTGGCGGTTAGCTGTGTCACATCGGCCGCCTTCCGGACCTCCCGTTCAAAGGCGGCAAGAGCCTCGGTCGCGGCCCGGCGGATGCGGTTGATCCGTTGCAGGAAAGCAATCTCCCCTGCCGACGGTCCCGTATCCGCTTCGTCAAGGCGGCGACGCGGCCGATAGCCCCAGTCTGGACCGTCGGTCCAGCGGAATCCTTGAATGCCGTAAGCCAGGACGTAGTTCTCCAGGATATCCACCGACTCACGGTCAACAGGCGCCAAATCGGTCTTCAGATACCGAAAGACGGGATCATAGGCCCAGCGGTTGAGCACTATGTCAAGTGCCGAACGGACCAGCTCAACTACCGGGTGATGCATTACCTGGCGTTTAAAATCAATGAAAAACGGGATGCCGTGATCAGTAAACACCGTCTCGATAAGGTCGCGGTAAAGATCAAGCTGCCGGAGTACAATGCTGATTTCCCGGAACCGGTAACTCCGGTCGCGACACAAATGAATGATCTCGCGGCCCACCGCTTCCACCTCCGCTCGCCGGTCGGCTGCGGCGGTAAGCGTCAGATTCACCGGTTCGCTGTTAAAGGGCAGCGCTGTGGCGCGGGCAAGGTTCTGTTCCAGGTGGATTAGGGCCGGCGATGATCTAAAGCGGGGTTTGGCCGCCAGTTGCACCGTGGGTTCCACCGGTATCCCCTGTCGGACCGCCATCTCGGTAATCCGGGCGTAAGTCTCCCTGGTAATGTGAAACACATCGCCGTTCGTTGCCTCGGGTGACGATTCCGGCCCGTCCAGGCACAGGGCGACATTCACCCTTTTGGCGTGGCGCATCAGGGCCTCCAGAACAGCGTATTCCTGGGGTGTAAAGCCGCTAAAACCGTCGACCCAAACCGTACTTTTGCTAACTAGCGATGAAACGGGAATGCCTTTGGTAAGCAAGTCCAGGTAGTCGTCAGGATCGGTATAGCGCCCGGACAGGGCGTTTTGCAGATCGGCATAAAGAAGGCAGAGATCGTCCATCTTATCACTGAGACCGGTTTCTCCGGTAGCGCGGAAGGAAGCCGCAACCGAGCCAAGGGTCTGGGGGCTTACACCGTAGACCTTAAACTCCGAGATGGCGCTGGCAAGCCGGTCTAGGAAGCCGGGGACGGCCGGGATGCGGTTAAAGGTTTTCAGCTCTGCACGGCGCGATTCCAGGAACCGCCGGAGCAGCATGCACTTAGCCAGGTCACCAATGTGCGGTCTGGCCGCCCCGCCACCAACCTCGGCTAGAACACGATAGGCTAAGCGCCGGAAGCTGAGTATTTCAGCCCTTAGAGAACCGCGTAGACCGGGGCGAAGACACAGAGCGTATTCGGTCTGGAAGGAAGCCTGCTCCGGAACCAGGAAGATGAGCGGCGGACCGACCGGAGATACGCGCAGGATCTCGGCGATTTCTTCAAGGCACCTGTGGGTCTTCCCGGATCCCGCCCTCCCGGTTATAAAGCGTAAACTCATCAGGCCAGTTTCCTCCACAGCAAGCTACCGAATAGTATTCGTTGCCAGGTTTACCGGCTCCTGCTGTTGTCGGCGAGGTCGATATTAGGAGAAGCCGCTCATGAAAACGAAAAAACCGCGAAACCGCGGTTTTTTCGAATGCCCCGGAATACTTGGTTAGTCGGCTTTAACCGCGGGACGGAACATATCCAGGATACCAAGTACGATCCAGGCCAGGCCAAACCCGAGAATCCCTGCGCCAAGCGTACCACCGACAACAAGCCAGCCAATAAGGGATACAATGACGCCAATACCAACTACGATCCAGCTAGTCGTGATACCGTTCACGGTAATACCTCCCCTGTTAGAATTAGTACTAGCAATATACTGTCCAAATGGGGTGTCTACGATTCAGACACTACAAAATTTGCCATTAAACTTACAGGGCTCTCTCCCTGATAACCCAGTAAATCTCAATTTGTCCAATAATTCCGGTTGGGTTTGATGGGGCCGTCAGTCCTCTCGCGGCCAATAATCCTGGGAAGGACTACCGTCGTTTACCGCGAATGGATAAACTATAATTAATCAGAGCTGATTACCTTTCTGGACGAGCTGAAAACCAGGTCAAACAGTAACTCGAAAGGATATGGCGATGCTTAAAGAACTTGAAAAGGTCTTTTTGGCGGCCCGGGATAACCGATCTGCTTCCGTGGAATTGGACGTCAAGGGATTCACCGTACCGGTCACGATCACGTCGGAGCCGGAAAGCATAACAGTCAGTTTAGAGGTTACCGAGCCCGCACTGTGCGAGGAGGTGCTCGGAGATATCCTGACCATTCTTGGGAATCCGCCTGATATTTTCTATACCGGCGGCCGGGGAGAGAAGAACCCCAAACAGCTGTTTACGGGGGTCTGGGGACACCCGGAAAAAGGATTTGAGGACGAGCTCAAGCCACTCCTGAAGCGGGTGCTCGTCCCCGAGCATAAACTGCTGATGGTGAGTGACCGGCTGTATCATTATCTTGTCCCGAACCATCCCTCCGAATGGGACGACTACCAGGTGCAGACCTGGAAGGCTTACTGGAATCTACGGCTCAGGGACGCGGCAACCAGGGACCAGATTCTGCAGGATACCGATCCCAAGGTGTGGGACTACTTTCGGGCCATCGCCAAGAACGTGAACCGCCAGCTTCAAGAAGCACATGAACAGCTGGATCATCTGGACCCGGCCCTGAAGGACCGCATGGAGAACCTGTTCATGTCCGTCGCAGTCTCAGGATACAACTTGTTCTACCTTCAGTGTCGGCGGGATAGCCTTTCCGTTTCTTCGTCCGTAGGCGGTGTCGATCCGAACCGGATGATGAATGAGGTCGCTTCCCGTCTGTCCTGGGACAATGTGCCGGACGGACTCCCGGAAGTGCTGAACGAAATCAACGTAACCGACATCCGGGAGTCGGGCGAATTGTTCGTACAGGCGGTGGCCATGACCCCAGACGTCTTGAACAATATGTTGAGCCAGGCCAATAAGTGTACGGTACTGGGATACCTGACCGGGGAAGTCGTGCGTGAGCTCACTGGCTTAAACTGACGGGATACTTGGAAGATCACAGTAGGACACTAATCTTGACGATTGATCCCAACCTTGCTGGGAACTGTGGTTACGGCTGCAGGGGTGGCCCTGCGTACAAGAAAACCCGTTCTTAGCTGGGGTGTAGACGGCTATTGATGGCGGGCCAGCATCTCACTGATGTGCTGCCGGATATCGTCAAACTGCTCGGACGTTACGGTGGACCGGATCGCACTGATCGCCTCGCGATAACGGTCCAGATTGTCCGCCACCACAAAGTCCAGGCCGCGTACCACCAGATGTACCAGCCGCAGTACATCATCGGCAAAATCCAAGTGGATTTCCGATGGAGCCAGGAATCCGTGCTGACGGTCGAAATCAACGTAAAAAGCCCGCTGCTTCCACTTGTGCAACTCGTCAATATTCTCGAGACTGCCGATCCAGGGCTCCAACGCCATCAGGCACTTCTGGAAATCCTGGACGATGCCGTGGAGTTCCTCTTTCCACTCTTCGTCTACGACAATCCGGTTATCCAGTCCGGCAAACTGAACCAGCAGCAGCGGGTAGACGTGAAGGGCGAAGAGCTTGGCATGGTGCTGCTTGCGGATGTTGTCAAAGCTCTTGCGGTGGGTGCTTTCGGTCAGCGAGAAGGCCAGGCAGTTGATATAAACAAGTTTCCCTATTTCCTCCAGTGCCAGGATACCTAGCGACAGGGAACGCTCGTAATGGTCCCGGGTACGCAGGATCTCCGCTTCGGCCGCCAGGTTGCGGGCGTTATCCAGGCAGAGTTCCATCCCCCGGATGATCTCATTTTCATCAAAGAACAAGTCTTCACCCCCATTAATCCTTATTGTAAACCGAATTCAGAATGAACGGGAAACTAAAATATGCGGAAGGTCAGAAGGCCTCGCCCGTAGAATCTATCCGAGTAGTGGAAAGGAGTGACCGGATTGTGAAGCGTCCCTTACGTCTCTTGCTCTTATTGTGCCTGGTGGTGGTGTTCGCCGCCGGATGCGGTACAGGTGCACCGCCCGATACAACACCGAATCCCCCGGCCCCTGACCCGCCCCAAGTCGGGCCTAAGGAAGTGATCATTGAGACTGAGAAGGGATCCATTGTCATTGAGCTTTTCTCAGCTGACGCCCCGAACACGGTCCTGAACTTTATATTACTGGCCCAACAAGGCTTCTACGATGGACTGACCTTTCACCGTGTAATTCCGGGCTTCATGGCCCAGGGAGGCTGTCCGAACGGAGACGGTACCGGCGGCCCCGGGTACACCATCCCTTGTGAGATCAACCACAACAAGCACGTTCGCGGAGCGGTGTCGATGGCGCATGCCGGTACCAATACCGGGGGCAGTCAGTTCTTTATCTGCTTTGACGATTCCCTGCATCTGGACGGGGTACATACGGTGTTTGGTCAGGTTGTCTCCGGCATGGACGTTGTAGACCAGATCGAGCAGGGCGACCGGATGCTCAAGGTGACCGTGCGGGACTTGTAGACCAGGACACTCGCGATCGGAAATAGAAGGGGGGGTGCAATGCCCTGTCTAATGATTAAGAATCAGTTTCCGTGCAGAGACCAACCCCGCCCCTTGGGCGTTGTCATCGAAACCGAGGTCAACCGTGGCCTTAAAGAGCCGGGTTTTGACCACGTCGGGGTTCAAATGCGGTTCGGCTTCCAGGAGCAGTGCGACCACCCCCGAGCACATCGGGGTCGCCATGGACGTGCCCGAGAGCACGGTATACCACCGGTCCACACGTGTTCCCTGTTGCTTTTTGTCCAGGTCAGAATTTGGTGAACGCAGAGAAATAATGTTGGTACCCGGCATCACCACGTCAGGCTTGGCTATTCCCTCGTTAGTCGGGCCGCGGCTTGAATAGCTGGCGACTGTGTCGTCACTGACCGAAACCGTATTGCGGTCGTCGGTGGCCCCCACAGTAACGACCACGGGTTCGTTCCCCGGAGAGTCAATCGTCTTCTCGTTAGGCCCCCTGTTACCTGCGGCCACACAGACCACAACGCCCGCATTCCAGGCCTTGACAACGGCCAGGCAGAGCGGGTCGTCTTTGGGAGAGCCGGACGCTTCAGCCCCCAGAGACATTGAGAGCACTCTGATGCCGTACCGCCTTTTGTGCTCAATACACCACTGCACCCCGGCAATTACGCCGGATATCTTCCCTGATCCATATCTATCCAGAACCTTGACCCCGACCAGGTTTACTTCCGGGGCCACGCCAGTGTACTTTCCGTCTGAACTCTGACCAGACGACCCGATAATGCCCGCCACGTGCGTTCCGTGCCCGTTGTCATCGTAAGGTGAGGTCTTCTTGTTAACGACGTCGTGAAAGGCAGTAATCCTTTTGCCGAGCTCAGGGTGGGCATAAATCCCGGTGTCCAATACGGCGACCGTCACACCCCGTCCCCGGTACTTCTTTTCCCAAACCACCGGCACATCCACCGTAGGAACGGCAACGTCAAGTACGGCCCGTACATCCCGGTCGTACCAGATACGCTTCACACCGGGATCGGCCACCAGGCGCTCCAGATTCTCAACCGAAGCCACGGTTGAAAAACCACCGATCAGGGTTAATTCGTACCGAACCATACATCCCGCGTTCCGGGCAGTCTTGCTACAAGACCGGGAAGTCACCGAATCGCCACTCAACTGGACGATGACCGGAATCTTGCGCAGCCGTAGGCGCAGGTTCAACGCGGGACGGTATATCACACAGGGCGTCCGTTTCAGGGGACGGTACAGCTCCAGGCTTTTCTTACGAAGCAGGGGGCTGAGTTTCTCCCTGCCGGAACGGATCCATTCAACATCTTGCCACATAGAGGAAACCACTCCAATCTGGGCTCCGCCACCGGTTCCAAATCCAAACCGGCGACGGGTTAACTAATGGTATAATATGTAAGATGGTGCCATAATGGTTCCTCCCAATAAAGCGAAACCCCCCGGTTCGCTATCGAACCCGGGGGTTTCCGTCTGACTGTCGGATTATGATCTAGGGCTTACGTATCGATGACGTCAAGCCGGCGGATGTTACCGTCTCGGAGTTGGAGCCTCACTTTCCACCTGTTTACCAGATCCCTGATGGCTAATGAGCGTCCACTCTCGTCCCTTATCGTAGCACTCGCTTCAAAGTACAGCTGGAACTCGTTCCCGCTTGACTGCCGGATCGTGATCCGCTCTCTGCTGGTGTCGACGGACCTGATCTCACCTTCAATGGTGACGTTTTGGTCGTCCGTGACCTTGATCGCGGTGACGCGGTCCCCGCTGACCGTGACTTCAACCTTGGCTCCGATCATCAAGCGCTCCAAGTCGATCGTAGTGGAGCCTCGTTTGACCGACACGTTACTGGCCAGGTCATAGGTCGTCCGGGATGAACTGCTGCGTTCCACCGTAATCCGGTTTCGACTGAGGTTGAGGTCGCTAAGTGTACCGGACGTGGCGGCTGAAGTCTTGATCCTCAGCTCGGAGACCTCGTCATTACGGTTCAGGGTAAATTCCACGACATCTCCCTCCCGGACGCCATCCAGGTCAAGAGTGGTTGATCCGCGCTTGACCGTGACATTGCTCGCGATGTAGTAGGTACATTCCGTCCCGTTAGCGAGTTCGATCCGGATCCGCTGGGTACCGGATGTACGCAGGTAGGTAACCGTGCCTTCCAGTCCTGAAGTCTTGATCTTCAATTCCGAAACCTCGTCATTCCGGTTCAAGGTGAGTTCAACGAGATCTCCTTCCCGTACATCATCCAGGTCAAGAGTGGTTGATCCGCGCTTCACCGTGACATTGCTCGCAATGTAATAGGTTTCTTCAGTGCCGTTGGTCAGTTCGACCCTGATCCGTGGTGTACCCGTTGTACGCAGGTTAACGACGGTCCCCTCTATTTCACCGCTGGTTAACTCGATCTGTGTTACCAGGCCGTTGACCACACTTATCCGAGCAGTCAAACCAATGGTGTCGGAAAGGTTCTTTGATACACCATCCTGGGTGATTTTTGGATTATCACTAAAACCGAGGGTTATTCTTGAACCGGTATTCAGCCCAAGGTCCATCTTTATTTGACCGCTCTCAATGCGCAGTGCCTGAATCGTGCCCGTATAGTTTGTTGAAGTATCCCTGATAGAATCCGTAGTGTAGGCCAAGTAGCATATCTTACCCGCTCCATCTAATACTAATACCGCATTTTGACCTGGAGATAATCCGGTGAGATTAACACGCTTGCCATCTCGGTAGGTTACATAGGTTGAGGCCAGCGAATAGGTCTTCGCTCCCAGAGAAGTTTGAACACTCACCGTGTTATCGGAAGGATTCAGGACCAGCAGCCTCCCAATCAGGTAACGTCCGGGATAGGGATTAATATCGCCCTTGGAGAGCATATTGCTGATTACCGTGGTCATTTCAGCACGGGTAACGCTCCTGTTTGGTTCAAAAGTGTTGCCGGGTAGCCCTCTCATGATCCCCTTGTTGACAATAGCTGAGATCTTGCCATGATAGAGTGAATGTATGTCCTTTGTATCCAGAAAATTAAGCGGTGTCGGGTTGTCCGCAAGATCTAAAGCCTGTGCAGTCAGGTATCCGACCTCCAACCGTGTAGCCGGCTTACGAAACTCCGTACTCAGGATGCGGTTCTTGTCAATGATTTTACGGTTTGCAGCCAGCACAATGTGTCCCTTCCCGTAGGTTACGTCCGCCGGGAACTGGATATTTTGGTCCTGAACCCGCACCGCATTGGCCTCGTTTTCCAATCCTAAGGCCCGAATGAGCATGATTATTAAGTCAACCCGTGTCACCGGATCACTTGGCCTAAACACATTACCGCCGGGACCCTGCACGATCCCCAGGGCGTTAGACTGTGCAATGGACTGTACAGCCCAGTGATCCCTCGTATCGGTGAAATCATTCAAGTCCGACACCGGATTGGCCTGTGCTGCACCCACAAGAAGGGTAAGGATGAACATCAGCATCACCAGTCTCCCCACGAGTTTCCGCAAAACCTGATTCCTCCTTCTCCACATGTCTCTTTACCACTAGACGGTAAACCCTTATATTTGGTTTTCTTTCCAACCAAAATGTGCTTTTCCATGCACATTTCGCCAAGCGCCAAAAAAAACCTACTGACACATACCGGAATTTTTCAGATCTCCTCCGCAACACAACAAAACCCCCGGTCCATTTGAACCAGGGGTTTCGCTAAATATATTCCGGCGGTGACCTACTCTCCCGGGAGTCCCAGTACCATCGGCGCTGGAGGGCTTAACTGCCGTGTTCGGGATGGGAACGGGTGTGCCCCCTCCGC
>QZIR01000049.1 GCA_003604975.1 Desulforudis sp.
CACCGCGTTTTCTGGTTTTGGCGAAGGTCTGTTCAGGATTATCAAGGGGTCTAGCATTTGTGGCACTGTTTTTCACGGGGTTGGTGTCAAACTCAAGTTAGACTGAACAGTAAGAAACTTTGGTAAAGGAGGGTGGGTTTAAAGTCAGATGTTGGGCAAATAAGTTCAATCCACCACAAATTCCTTAAGATGGGGGGTACAAGCATGTCCGATGTTGCAACCCAAGCACAACCCCGGAGGCAAAGTTTGGTGAAGTGTGTCCTGGACAACGGCCGGGAGGCGGGCCTAAGAAACACCAAAGCCGCAGTTTTCGGTTTCCTGTTCTCCTGGGTGGTTTTCTTCAGCGTTCTTAATCTGGTCCCTGTGTCCGAGGGTCTGACCCCGGAAGGCCGGGCGGCCTTGGCGGTAATGGCTTGGGTTACGGTGATCTGGGTATCGGAGGCGCTGCCTATGGGTATCTCCGGCCTCGGGATTTGCGTGCTGCTTATGCTGACCGGTGCTCTACCGAAGGTACCCGATGCGTTTTCCGGTTTCACGACGCCGGTTACCTTCCTAATTTTGGGCTGCTTCATTCTGGCGGCGCTGATGCAGGTCACTGGTTTGGACCGGCGCATTGCACTGGGGATCGTGTCCAGAGTCAAGCCCCGGGTGGGGAGCGTACTGGGGGGTCTGATGGGCGCCCACTTTGTGACCGCCATTTTGGTGCCCGCCACTAACGCCCGCGGTGCAGTGTTCCTGCCGATCGTGACCGGTATTATGGGCCTTTTGGGAGACTCACCGGATGAAAAACGGGGCCGCAAAGCCCTGGCTATGGTAGGAATCGGGATGGCGGCCCTCGCTGCCGGGATTATCGCCATGCACAGTCACATGTCTAACGTGATTATCGCTCAGGCCCTAAACGAGGCGGTCGGCCCCGGGACCATGACCTGGGGTAAGTGGCTCTGGATGCACTGGCCGCTCTTGGGTATTTTCCCGGTTATGTGGTTCTGGGTAACCTGGGCGCTGAAGTGCGCCAAGGTGGAGATCCCCGGCGGTATGGAGGGGATCAGGAAGCAGAAAGACGACCTGGGTACCATGGGCTGGAATGAATGGGTGGTGCTGATTTGCGCCTCCATCGCGGTGTTTCTGTGGGCCACGGACTCGTGGCACAAACTGGGCATCCACACCGTAACCCTGCTGGTGGTGATGGTGATCTTTATCCCCGGCGTGGTCAGTTTTAACTGGAAGCGAGTGCAGCAGAACGTTATTTGGGGTACATGGCTGTTACTTTGTGGTTCCTTGTCTCTGGTTTCCGCTTTTTCAAAGACCGGCCTTGACCAGTGGATGGCTTCGCAGCTGGTGTCCGTCGCGCCGGCCTGGGGCTGGGTGGCGGTGACGTTGCTCATCTGCATTATGGTCCAGATCATCCGACTGGGCATCATCAGCAACGTGGCGGCGGTGACGTTGATGGCACCGGTGATCGTGGCCATGGCCCCCTTGCTAGATCTAAACACCGTTGCCTTTTCGCTGGCGGTTCTGAACGTCGATTCCTACGCCTTCATTCTACCCATCTCAGTAACTGCCTGTCTGATTGCCTACGGTACCGAGGAGTTCACCTTCGCAGAGTTCATGAAAATCGGCGCCCCGTTCACCTTCTTTGTAATTCTGTACATGGTGTTCGTGATGATTCCCTGGTGGGCGGTGTGCGGTTACCCGATATGGGTGCCTATCAACTAGTTAAGGAGGGGGATTATGTCAGAGAAGAGGCTGCTAAAACCCGAAGCGGTCCAGGAGGTCCACCTGGAAACCGACATTCTCATCATCGGTGCGGGTAATGCCGGGTGCTTTGCCGCCATTGAGGCTAAACGCCTGAACCCCAACCTGAAGGTCACGCTTCTGGAGAAGGCGCATATCGACCGTAGCGGCTGTCTGGCGGCAGGGATGGACGCGCTGAATACCTACATCAAGAAGGGGAAGACCAGAGAAGACCTTGTCCGCTGGAGCCGCGACCAGGTTGGGGGCGGCCCGCTACGGGAAGACCTCACCCTGTCCATGGCGGAGTACCTGAACCGGTGCATTGAGGAGTGGGAAGAGTGGGGGCTGCCCATTAAGAAGGACGAGAACGGCGAATACCTAGCCCGGGGCAAGTGGGACATCGCCATTCACGGTGAGTCTATGAAAGTGATCCTGGCGGAGAAAGTGCGTGAATACAACTGTGAGGTTATCAACAAGGTGGCGGCTACCAGCTACCTGGTGGACGAGGGCCGGGTAGTGGGGGTGACCGGTCTGGGCGTGAAGGACGGGAAATTCTACGTGGTGAGGGCGGGGGCCACCATCGTGGCCACCGGCGGCGCGGCGGGCCTCTACAAACCCTACACCAACGACGGCAATGACTGCCACCATCAGATCTGGTACTCACCCTTTAACGTGGGCACCGGGTATGCCATGGGCATCCGCATCGGTGCCGAGATGACCACCTTCGAGATGCGCTGGTGCGCGGTACGGACCAAAGACTTCAACGGCCCCATCGATACCATCTCGGTGGGTTACAACGCAGCCATGATCAACGGCCGGGGTGAGAAGATTCTGCAGACACACTATTCCCACCTGGGCGGTGAGGCGGCGCCCCGATTCATCCGGGCCAACGCCCCCATGGACGAGTGGCTGACGGGCCGCGGCCCCACCTACGTGGACACCACCGGTATGACCCCGGAACAGGTCAAGGACCTAAAAGAGGATTACCTGAACGAGCGCCCCACCTTTGTCCAGTTCCTGGCGGCCCGCGGGCAGGACATCACCAAGGAGCCGATTGAGGTTTACGGCAGCGACCCGTACATTGTGGGCGGCCACACCGCCAGCGGCTACTGGATCAACAATGACCGCTCCACCACTGTGCCGGGTCTGTTCGCCTGCGGCGACGTGGCGGGCGGGGTACCCAACAAGTTCGTGGGCGGCTGCGCCGCCGAGGGTGTCCTATCCGCCATCGGCGCGGTGCAGTATGTGGCCGGCCTAACCGACCGGGGCCACACTGATCCGGAGGCGGTGAAGTCGGAAAAGGAAAGGGTCTACGCCCCCATGGCCCGGATGGCGGAGGCGGGAGACGGCGTAACCCCCGGCGAGATGGAGGAGCGTCTGCAACGGCTAATGGATGAATACGCCGGCGGCGTTCACCAGTTTTACCGCACCGACCATCACCGGCTGGAGTATGCCTTGAAGCACATCAAGATTTTGCAGGAGCAGGTGAGATACCTGATCGCCGAGGATGTGTTCAATCTTCTGGCGGCTCACGAGGTGATCGACCGGCTGACGGTGGCCGAGGTGTTGGTGCACCATTTGCTATACCGGGCCGAAACCCGTTGGCCGGGCTGGCAGACCCGGGCAGACTTTCCGGAGAAGGACGAAAAACTCAACTGTTTCGTTAATTCGAGGTTTAACCCAGAGACCGGAGCCATTGAGATGCTCACCCGCCCCTACGAGAAAGTGGTCGACTAACGGAAGGAGGGACTGACTGGTGCCGCCAAGAGTGGACAATGTGAAATGTGACGGGTGCCGGAACGAGCGGGAGGCGCTATGTGAGGTCATCTGCCCGGGAAACCTGATGGCGCTCGATACCGAAACGAACAAAGGCTACTGCCGTTCTCTGCGGGACTGCTGGGACTGCATGAGTTGCACCAAGATCTGCCCCAAGGGTGCCATTGAGACACGTATCCCCTATCAGCTTGGGTATTATCCCGCCAAATTGGTGCCCTTCACCGGGACCGGGAAGATGACCTGGACCGCAGTGGACATCAATGGTAAGGTGGAACGGTTCACTTTCCGGACGCGTAACAAGTAACGGTGTGCGGGGGTGGTGACACCCCCGCGGCGCCGCAATGGGACGAGGGACAGCGGTGGCGAATCAACCGAAAATCGGGATCTACCTCTACCCGGGGCAGGAGCCCCATGCCCTGGACTGGAAGACGCTGGCGGGGGCGTTGCGTGCCCACCCGGCCCGACCCATTATCCGTGAAATGCAGGGCCATGCCTTGGGAGCGGGCCTGAAGGAACTTCGGGCGCAACTGCGCGAGGACGTGGTGAACCGGGTGATCGTAGCCGCGAGTTGCTCGGTGGGCCTGATCGAGCCTACTCTGCATAAGGCGCTCCGGGCCGAGGGAGTTGATCCGAATTTGGCCCAGGTGGCCGATCTCTCGCCCTGTACCGGGGGCGGTGCCGAGGCAGCCACTAAACGGGCCCGGATCCTTTTGGAAATGGCGCTGGCGAAAGCGGTGAGGCTGGAGCCCAAGGTCACGGCCGCCGTCACGGGTTATGATACGGTACTGGTGGTGGGTGGCGGCATCGCGGGCCTAACCGCCGCCCATGAACTAGCTGCCGCCGGCTACCGGGTGGTGATCGTGGAACGCCGGCCCTTCCTGGGTGGCAAGGTGGTCCAACTCCACCGGTATTATCCCCGCAGTTGTGACCCGGTGTGCGGTGTCAGCTACCTGCTAGAGACCCTGCGGGAGAATGACCGGGTGACCATCGAGACGGCGGCGGAAGTGGCGGCGGTCACCGGCTTCCCGGGTCGGTTTGAAGCTTCGGTGCGACGGTCCGGTACCGAATCCCGGGATGTGGTCTACACGGTAGGTGCGGTGATCAACGCCACCGGGTGGGAGGGCTTTGATGCCGGCCAAATCAAGGAGTTTGGTTACGGGATGCACCCGAACGTGGTCACGGCCATGGACTTGGAGCGGCTGGCGTCACCGTCGGGGCCCACCGGGGGCCGCCTGGTACGGCCGTCGGATGAACGCCCGGTGAAACGGGTGGCCTTTATCCAGTGTGCCGGAAGCCGCAGTGAGCGGTACTTGTCCTACTGTTCGCAGATCTGCTGCACGGTGACCATCAAACAGTTGTCCTACATCCGCGAGGCTTATCCCGAGGCGGAAATTACGGTCTTTTATATCGATCTTCGGGTGCTGGGTAAGTACGAGGACTTGTACCGCCAGGCTCTGGCAGATGGCGTGCGCTTTGTGCGCGGGATGCCGGCGCGGATTGAGGAAAATTCCAAGACCCGTGACCTGGTGGTGCGGGCGGTGGACAGCCTTTCGGGACGGCAACTGGCGCAAACCGTTGATCTCGTGGTGCTGGCCACGGGAATGGTTCCAAACCGGCAGCTGGAATGGCTGTCCGGGTTCGAAGCGCCGGACTTAACGCACAACACCCACGAACAGTGCTTCCCCGGCATCACGGCTCGGCCTGGCGTTTATCTGGCGGGAGCCTGTGAGGAGCCCATGGACGTAACCCAATCGGTACGCAGTTCCCTAAGCGCCGCCGTACGGTGCGTCAAGTTCCTCCGGGAGAAGGTGGATGTGGCAGGCCTGGTGCCGATGGTGGATGATACCAAGTGCGACTGGTGCGGGCGCTGCGTAAGTGAGTGTCCCACAGGGGCCATGCGTTTCATCACGGAAGGAAAACCGCCGGTTCCGGATCCGCTTTCCTGCCGGCACTGCGGCATCTGTCAGGGCGGTTGTCCGCTGCAGTGTGTGGCTCTACCCTCCTATTGTTTTCAGGGGGTGGCGGATATGATCCAGGCGGTGGAATTCGACTTGCTTACGAAGGATGACCCGGCGATCCTGCTTTTCCTGTGCCGGCACGACGCTTACCCGGCCTACGAGGCAGCTTGCGCGGCGGGTACGGTACCGCCAAATGTCATTCCGGTGCGGGTACCCTGTGCCGGAACCGTGAACGCGGCTTGGGTGGCGGACGCCCTGATGCATGGCTTTGACGGCATCGCGGTGGCGGGTTGCCCCCGGGAGGAGTGCCACGCCGGTACGGGATTCAGTTTGGCCAAGGAGCGCCTGGCCAGCGCCGGGGAAACCCTGTATCGTATGATGATCGAACCGGAGCGGGTGGCCGCACTGCCGGTGGGTATCAGCGATGCCGCTCAACTGGCGGCTAAGCTGTGGGCTTTTTCCGCCCAACTCAAGGGTATGGGAGCCAATCCGCTTCGAGTCTAGGAGACGGTGGTGAGTCGTGTGCATGTGCTGGCGGCGAAAAATTTGTGGTCTAGGGATCTGGCCGCTTATGCCGGTATGAAGCGGTGTCACCAGTGTGGGGTGTGTTCCGCCGTCTGCCCGCAGGGGTGGGCTATGGACCAGCCCCCGGCACGTATGGTGCGCCTGCTGCAACTGGGTTTGGTCGACGATGTATTGGATACCGAGGGGATATGGCGGTGTGTCGCCTGCGGTCAATGTACAGACGTCTGTCCGGTACGTGTGGATGTACGCGGGGTGATCGGGTTCCTGGGACGCTTACGGTTGCAGAGCCTCGGATCCGAGTTCCCCGACCTGCTCGCCTATCTTGGGGTGAAGCATGACGTGGCAGAAGCCGCCCGCTAGCGCCGCCTTCCAAACTTGAGATCGATCATTTCGGAGGGATCTTTACCCGAATTACTGGACAGTCAACCCGACTCGCAGGTTGGTTGACACCGGGCCAAGGACTGTCTATGGAGTTTGCACGAAACGGCCACTGAGGGGTGTCCAAGCGGTTTAAGGAGACGGTCTTGAAAACCGTTGAACCCTTAGTGGCTCCGTGGGTTCTAACCCCACCCCCTCCGCCATTATGCGGCGGTCTTTCACCCTTAATGATTGTGGACAACCGCCTGCACGACTATTTCTTCGCCTCTGCGATGCCACCCGAGGTTTCTAATTTTCGGAGATCATCACCTGTTTCCGTTAAGGAAGAGATTTTTCCTGGAAGGCGCTTGCCAGACGGGAGCGCTTTATAGTATACTTTTGGCCATCGACAAAAAAGTAAACCCCATGACCGGAAAACAGTACCCATTCTTCCTTTACAGAGAACCGGTGGTTGGTGTGAACCGGTATGGAGTGACGGGGAATCCTTCCGGGAGGGGCCCTGCCGAATTTAGTAAGCGGGGACGGTCGCGCCGTTAACGCGTTAGAGTGGGTCGTCCTATGGGACGGCCAAAAAGGGTGGCAACGCGGGAGTATACCTCTCGTCCCTTGTTTTATCAGGGACGGGAGGTTTTATTTTATCAATTTTCCGACAAAAACTAGGTTAAAAGGAGAGGGTATCAAGCACGATGGACAAGAAACTGCGCCTTCTGATTCCCGGTCCCACGCCGGTACCGCCGCAGGTGAGCGAGGCCATGGCCCGCCCGATGGTCGGTCACCGGAGTAAGGGGTTTGCGGAGCTGACCGCCCGGCTGACGGGCAAACTACAGCAGATCATGCAGACCACAAACCCCGTCTTTATCCTGACCAGTTCGGGGACGGGGGGCCTCGAGGCGGCGGTGGCGAATACCGTTAACCCCGGCGACAAGGTACTGGCCCTGGTGGCCGGCAAGTTCGGCGAGCGCTTCCGGGACCTGGCGCGGGTCTACGGCGCCGAGGTGATCGAGCTGAGTTTCCCGTGGGGACAGCCCGTTGACGTGGCCGCCGTAAAGGAACAGCTGGACGCCCATCCCGATATCACCGTGGTGCTGGCCACACTGAACGAGACCTCGACCGCCGTGGTCCACGATATCCGGGGCCTTGGCACGCTCACCCGCGACCACGGGGCGATCCTGGCGGTGGACGCCGTGAGCGGCCTGGGCGGGGTCGAGATCAGGCCCGACGAGTGGGGCGTGGACATCCTGGTCACCGCTTCCCAGAAGGCGCTGATGGTACCGCCCGGCCTGGCCCTGATCAGCGTCAGTGACAAGGCCTGGGAACTGATCGCGAAGTGTAAGAGCCCGCGCTACTACTTCAGCCTGGAAGCGGCCCGGAAATCCCTGGCCAAGTGGAACACTGCCTACACGCCCGGCGTCTCGCTCTTCTTCGGGCTGGAGGCGGCCGCTGACCTCATCCTGGAGGAAGGCCTGGAGAACGTTTTTGCAAGGCACCGCCTGCTGGCTCGGGCCACCCGTGAGGCCGTAAAAGCACTCGGACTCAAGCTCCTGATGCCCGAAGAATGTGCTTCACCGGTCGTTACCGCGGTGCTTTCCCCCGAAGGCGTAGCCGTGGACGACCTGCGCAAGCTCCTGCTGGATAAATACGGCGTACTTTATGCCGGGGGGCAGGCCGAGCTGAAGGGCCGGGTTTTCCGCATCGCCCACATGGGCTATGCCGACCGACTGGACGTGATCAGCGCCATCGCCGCGCTGGAGCTGGCCCTTTCCGAACTGGGTTACGCCGTGGAACTGGGCAAGGGCGTGGCCGCGGCCCAGAAGGTATTTCTCGGAGGTGCGAATTAATAAAATGAAGGTACTCGTAACGGATAACGTATCACAGTCCGCCGTCGACGTCCTGCAGCGCGAGCCCGACATCGCGGTGGAAGTACGGAACAAAATGACCCCGGAAGAGTTATTAGAGATCATCCCCCAGTTTGATGCCCTGATCGTACGCAGCGCCACCAAGGTAACCCGGGAGGTAATGGATGCCGCGGAGAACCTGAAGGTGATCGGCCGCGCCGGTGTGGGCGTGGACAACATCGACGTGAACGCCGCCACCGAGCGGGGCATCATCGTGGTCAACGCCCCCGAGGGCAACACCAACGCCGCCACCGAGCTGACGATGGCGCACATGCTTGCCCTGTCCCGCAACCTGCCCCAGGCCGACGCCAAGATGAAGGCTGGCATTTGGGACAAAAAGGCCTTTGTAGGGGTCGAGCTGCGCAACAAGACCCTGGGCGTCCTGGGACTGGGCCGGATCGGCAGCGGCGTGGCCAAGCGGGCCCAGGCCATGGAGATGAACGTCATCGCTTATGACCCCTTCCTGACCGAGGACCGGGCGCATGAAATGAACATAACACTTTTACCGCTGGACGACGTCTTCCGGCAGGCCGATTTCATCACTGTCCACATGCCCCTGACCAAGGAGACCAAGTATATGATCGACGCCCGCGCCATCGGGCTGATGAAGGAGGGCGTGCGAATCATAAACTGCGCCCGCGGCGGGATTATCGACGAGGCGGCCCTTTATGAGGGTTTGGTCTCGGGTAAGGTCGCGGGGGCGGCGCTTGACGTCTTTGAGTCCGAGCCAGCGGTAGACTGCCCGCTGTTGAAACTGCCGAATGTAATCGGTACTCCGCACCTGGGAGCTTCCACCAGGGAGGCCCAGGTCGGCGTGGCCGTGGACGTGGCTGAGGAGATCATCGCTGCCCTGCACAATGAGATCGTAAAGAACGCCGTGAACATCCCGTCTCTCAAGCCGGACATCCTGCGCGCCATCCAGTCCTACCTGCCGCTGGCCGAGGTACTGGGCAAGTTCCACGCGCAGCTTCTGAACGGGCGCGTGCAAAAGATTGCGGTCACCTACAGCGGGGAACTGGCCGCCAAGCCGGTCGCGCCGCTGACCACCGCCCTGGTCAAGGGCATCCTGGACACCATCCTGCAAGAGCGGGTCAATTTCGTGAACGCCATGGTCGTGGCTAAGAACCGCGGCATCCAGGTGAGCGAGACCAAGGTCGAGCGGGAAGAGGACTACGCCGGCCTGATGACCGTCAAGGTGGTCTCCTCCGCCGGGGAAAGCGAATTAGCTGGCACCCTCTCGCAGGGCAAGTTCCCACGGGTGGTGGCCATCGACGGCTACCGCGTGGACACTGTGCCCGAGGGCCACATGCTGGTTGTACCACACTACGACCGGCCGCGGATCATCGGCAGTGTGGGGATGCTGATCGGGGCGCATGACATCAACATCGCCGCCATGCAGGTGGGACGTAAGGAAGTCGGGGGCAAGGCCGTGATGGTTCTGACCATCGACAGCCTGGTACCTGCCGCTACCCTGGAGGAACTCGGGCAGGTGGACGGTATCCTGGATGTGAAGATGGTAAGCCTGTAAGGCGCATTGTTCCGGGGACGGTGAACCGCTCCCCGAGGGGAGGTGTTTCCCATGCTGGACTTGAAATTCATCCGGAAGAATCCCGACGTCGTCCGGGCCGCCCTGGAGAAGCGTGGCTTTGACTTCGACTTGGCCCGGCTTTTGGACGCCGACGAAGAATGGCGTCAGATGCTGTTCACGGTTGAACAGCTGAAAAACCGGCGCAATGCCGTGTCCGAAGAGATCGCCCGCCTAAAGAAGGAACGACACCCGGCCGACGACTTGATCACGCAGATGCGTGAGGTCTCTCAGCGCATCAAGGACCTGGACGAGGACATCCGCCGGGTTGATGAGCGGCTGCAGGACATGCTGCTGCAGATCCCGAATATCCCCCAGGCCTCGGTCCCCTTCGGCCGGGATGAGAGCGACAACCAGGAGGTCCGCCGCTGGGGTGAGCCCCCGCAGTTCACCTTTGAGGCTAAGGCGCACTGGGACGTCGGCGAGGGCCTGGACATCGTGGATTTCCAGCGTGGCGGAAAGGTGAGCGGCGCCCGGTTCAGCTTCATGAAGGGGGCGGGTGCCCGCCTGGAACGGGCCCTGATCAACTTCATGCTCGACCTGCACATTACCAGGCACGGCTACACCGAGCTCTTCCCGCCGTTCCTGGTGAACGGCCAGAGTATGGTTGGCACCGGCCAGCTGCCCAAGTTCGCCGAAGATATGTTCAAGATTGAGAATAACGATTACTACCTCGTTCCTACAGCCGAGGTCCCGGTCACAAACTTCCTGCGCGATGAGATCCTGGACGCAGAGGTCCTGCCCATCCGATATGTGGCCTATAGCGCTTGCTTCCGTGCCGAGGCGGGCGCGGCCGGGCGCGAAACCCGCGGCTTGATCCGGCAGCACCAGTTCAACAAGGTCGAAATGGTCAAGTTCTGCAAGCCCGAGGAGTCCAACGAGGAGCTGGAGAAGCTGGTGCATGACGCCGAGGAAGTACTGCAGCTGCTGGAACTGCCCTACCGGATCATCGTGCTCTGCACGGGTGACCTCGGCTTCTCATCGTCCAAGACTTACGACCTGGAGGTCTGGATGCCGAGCTACCAGGGATATAAGGAAATCTCCTCCTGCTCAAATTTCACCGACTTCCAGGCGAGGCGCGCCGGTATCCGCTACCGTCCCCAGCCGCGTGCCAAGGCGGAGTTCGTGCACACCCTAAACGGTTCGGGGATCGCCGTCGGTCGTACGGTGGCCGCGATCCTGGAGAACTACCAGGATGCCGACGGCTCAGTCACCATACCGAAGGCGTTGGTGCCCTACATGGGCGGGATGACGCGGATCAAGGTTCTTTAAAGACAAGAGAATATGAAGATGTAAGTATCTGGGCATTGCTTTCGATAAACTGGTTGCCAGGGTCCTGAAAACCCCATGAGTGGTTCTCAGGACCTTTGCTCTTTTATTCTGGAACGGATATCTTAGATATACCATATGATATAGTGACATACCCGGATATAACTTGTACCGGTAAATTCCGGGCTGGCTAGTACCAATAAGTGCCGATTCGGACTAGTTGGCCAGGTTAGCCTTGTTAAGAGGACTCGGATTGCTCAAAGGCAACAATAATCTAAATCCTTCACCGTCATCTTCCGACTTCAAACCCAATCCACTCTTCCCGAGCCCGCTCCCATGTAATGCAGTGGTATGACTGAGAAAGCAGAGCACCGATAAGGAAAAAATGCCGCCGCTTCGGCGGTGTAAGGGTGTGTGCTCTGATGACCCAGTCTCACTGTGTCGATCTCCAGTGGCAGACCGAAATCACGCGGCTGAGCGGGCAGCCAATTAGTCTGTGTTACCAGTGCCAGCGGTGCACTTCAGGCTGCCTTCCCGCCGCCCACGCCGACTACACTCCCAATCAGATTATCCGGCTCATTCAATATGGCGCCCGTGAACGGGTCCTGCGCAGCAGGGCCATTTGGCTCTGTTCATCTTGTTACGCCTGCGATGTGCGCTGCCCGAACGGGATCAACATCTCCGATGTGATGGACGTCCTCAAAGAGATGGCTATCACCGGGGGCCTGGCCCCTTTAGAGGAGAACGCGCCTCTCTTTCACCGGCTGTTTGTAAAGGATATCCGGCGACGGGGCCGAGTGCATGAGGCTGTCCTAATGGCCCGATACAAGCTGCGGACCGGGACGCTCTGGGATGACCTTCCCCTGGCCCTCCGGCTCTACCGACGGGGCAAGCTGCCCGTCCTGGCCTCGACAGTAAAGCAAAAGCAAACCATCCGCCGTCTATTCCACCTGGCCGAATCGTCAGTTAAGGGAGGGAGAACGGACCAATGATTACCCGCCTTTCATATTACCCGGGGTGTTCCCTCAAAGCGACCGGCCTGGAGTACGACCTTTCCGCCCGGGCGGTCTGCCGGGAGTTGGACGTGGAACTGACCGAGGTCGAAGACTGGAACTGTTGTGGGGCGACCTCCGCCCACAGCTTAAACTCCTTCCTCGGACTGTCCCTGCCGGCCAGGAATCTGGCGCAGGTGCAAAAGGGCGGCCTGGATGTGGTCGCCCCTTGTGCCGCCTGCTACAACCGCCTGCGGCATGCCGAATACCATCTCCGGCGCCACGGCCGCATGGGGACGCTGCTGGAGAAATCGCTCGGCTTCGTATTTGAGGACCGGGTAACGGTACTGACGCTGCCGGACCTCTTCGTTCGGAGGGTTGGTCTGGAAACAGTATTGCACCGGGTAACCAACAAGCTGAACGGTCTGCGCCTGGCCTGTTTTTACGGCTGCTTGCTGGTCCGGCCACCCCGGATTACGGGAGCGATCGGGCAGGCCCGGGACCCGGATCTGCTCGATCGCCTGGTGGCCAGCCTGGGCGCCGAACCGGTGCAGTGGTCCTACAAGACCGAGTGCTGCGGCGCCAGCCAGGCCCTTACACATCCGGAGGTGGCGCGGGCGATGGTGTCCCGCCTGCTGGAGGCGGCCCGGGAGGCCGGCGCCGAGGCGGTGGTGACCGCGTGCCCGCTCTGCCAGAGCAACCTGGAGATGCACGGCTCAACGGAGACAGGGCTTCCGTCATTTTACTTTACCGAGTTGATGGGCCTGGCCTTTAACCTACCCGAGGCGCAAAGGTGGTTCAAAATGCATCTGGTTGACCCGACGCGGTGCTTAGCCTGTTGTCGTGGGTCGGCTAGCACCCTGTTGGAATGCAAATAAGGAGGTCTTTTGAGGATGGCCGAGGATTCAAGCCGGCAGCTGACCGGAGCCGTCGTGGTGGTCGGAGGCGGGATCGCCGGGGTGCAGGCCGCCCTGGACCTCGCAGAGTCCGGGTTTCGGGTCTATGTTATTGAAAAGGAACCCGCCATCGGGGGGCGGATGGCGCAGCTGGACAAAACCTTCCCAACCAATGACTGCGCCATCTGCACCCTTGCCCCGCGTTTGGTGACTGCTGCTGCCCATCCAAACATCCGTCTGGTAACGGGTTCCGAGCTGGTGGGTCTGAATGGAGAGCACGGCCATTTTCGGGTGCGTATCCGACGCCGTACCCGTTACGTCGACACCGACAAGTGTACCGGTTGTGGCGACTGTGCACGGGCCTGCCTGGCCGAAACCGGTAACCGGTTTGACCTGGGACTCGGACGGCGCAAGGCGGTTTTCCAGCTATACAGCCAGGCGGTACCGGCCGCTTTTGCCATCGACCCGCGTGCCTGCATTGAATGCTGCGAGTGCCTTGAGGCCTGTCAGGCCGGAGCCATCAACTACCGGATGGGCGACCGGGAATTTGAAATCGAGGCCGGAGCCGTCATCCTGAGCCCGGGCTATGCGTTTTTTGAAGGGGAACTCCTTAAGGACTACGGCTATGGACGCTGCGCCAACGTGGTCACCGGTCTGCAATTGGAGCGCATGCTGAGTGCCTCTGGGCCGTCCGGAGGGGAGGTATACCGTCCATCCGACGGGAAGCGGCCGCAGCGGATCGCCTTTATCCAATGTGTCGGGTCCCGGGACCGGGCCCACGGGAACGAGTACTGCTCGTCAGTCTGCTGCATGCACACCACAAAACAGGCGCTCCTCGTCCGCCAGCACGACCCCGATGTGGAGGTCAGCGTCTTTTACCTGGATATCCGGGCTTACGGCAAGGGTTACGAGGCCTTTTTCGAACGGGCCGTCCAATCCGGCATCCGGTACGTCCGCAGCAGCGTGGCCCGGGTTTGGGAACAGCGCCAGGGGCGGACCCTGAGGGTACGGTACCACGTACCCGGAAGCGGATACATAGAGGAAGACTTTGACCTGGCGGTGCTGGCCGTGGGGTTGGTACCACCGGAAGGGAGCCGGCGTCTGGCCCGGCTGTGTAACATCGAACTCGACAGCCATGGGTTTTGCCTGGTCTCTCCCTATGATCCGGTGCAGACCTCACGCCCCGGCGTTTTTGCCTGTGGTGCTTTCTGCGGACCGAAGGATATCCCGGAGACCGTGGTTGAAGCCAGTGCGGCAGCGGCCGGAGCCTCCCGGTTGCTAAAGGACGTCCGCGGCCAACTAGCCGTGGAGCAGAGATTCCCGCCCGAACGTGAGGTGGAGGGGCAGGCGCCCCGGATCGGTGTTTTTGTCTGCCGTTGCGGGAACAACATCGGCGGCACAATCAACGTCCCGGAGGTCGTGGACTATGCCGGTACCCTGGACGGTGTGGCCTACACCCGGGAGTTTTCGTTTGCCTGTGCGCGGGATTCGGTCAACTCCATTGTCGGGCTAACCGGTGAGTTCGGGCTAAACCGGGTGGTGGTTGCGGCCTGTACGCCGCGCACGCACGAACCCCTTTTCCAACAGGCCTTGCGGGAAGCCGGCTTGAACCCGCACCTGTACGAGCACGTCAACATCCGGGAGCACGCGGCTTGGGTCCACACGCACCAGCCGGAGGCGGCAACGGCGAAGGCCCGGGAACTGGTTCAGATGGGGGTGGCTAAGGCCCGGCTGCTCCGGCCACTAACTCCCGTCCGCCTGGAGGTGGACCGCCGGGTGCTTGTGGTCGGGGGAGGCGCGGCGGGAATGTCGGCGGCACTTGCCGTGGCCGACCAGGGTATTCCGGTGGTGCTGGTGGAACGAAGTCCCGAACTCGGGGGGCACCTGAGGAACCTCCGCTTTACCCTGGACGGAGCAGACCCCCGGGTCCTCCTGCTGCAGCTTGTAGAAAGGGTGTCGCAGCATCCGCTGGTGGAGACCCGCCTTTCGGCCCGGCTGCTGGAAGTCTCCGGGCACACCGGCCGTTGGCGGACTCGGATCATTCAAGAGGATGTAATTACCGAGATCGAGCACGGGGCCGTAATCGTCGCCACCGGGGCCGACGCCTTCCGTCCTTCGGCCCACGGGTACGGTCCGGATCAGCGGGTGCTGACTCAAACTGAACTCGAGGCCCGCTTGGCGGACGACCGCCTAACCCCGCCCCGGAGGGTGATCATGCTCCAGTGTGTCGGTTCACGCACCCCCGAGCGCCCCTATTGCAGCCGGGTATGCTGCGGGCAGGCCGTGAAAAACGCCCTGTTGCTCCGCGAGCTTAGTCCGGGGAGCGAGGTGGTGGTACTCTATCGGGACATGCGCACCTATGGCCTGCAGGAGACATTGTACCGTAAGGCACGTGAAGAAGGGGTGCTTTTCCTTGGTTATGAGCCAGACGGGGCACCCGAGGTGGAGGCCCGGGGTGGGGAACTCGTCGTCTCCTTTGTTGACCGGTCATTGAATGAGCGTGTAGCCCTGGCTACAGACCTGGTTGTATTGAGCGCGGGGATCGTCCCAAACCGGCAGGTGAACACAGAACTGGGCCGCATGTTTAAATTGGGCCTGCACCCGGACGGTTTCTTCGCGGAGGCCCATCTGAAACTGAAACCGGTGGACTTTGCCACGGACGGGGTCTTCCTCTGTGGGCTGGCCCACGGGCCGAAACTGCTCCGCGAGTCCCTGGTGCAGGCCCAGGCGGCAGCCATGCGGGCGGTGGCTTTTCTGGCGCGGGGCTTCGTGGAGGGCAGCGCGGCGGTTACCCGGGTAGACCGGGAGCGCTGTTCCGGCTGTGGTCTGTGCGTGGAGAGCTGTCCGTTTGGGGGCAGGGTGCTTGATCGTGAAGCTGGCTTTGTCCGGGTTATTGAAGCCGCCTGTCAGGGTTGTGGGGCGTGCGTCGCCGCCTGTCCGGCGGGGGCTTGCGATCAGGACAAATTCGAGGACAGACAGATAATAGCCATGATTGAAGCGGCCTTTAAGTGATCAGTGGGGGGAAGCTGTGAAGCCGGAGAAATGCGGAGAAGGAATGAGAAAGGAGGTGAGGAGATGCGCCGGTATGTTGAGGCCTACGTAGGTGAAGGAACATCAGGCAAGAGCGAGGTCGCCGTGAACCGTGCCCTGGAACTGACCACCCGGGGGCGGCGGGTAACCATGGTCGATCTGGATATCGTGAAGCCGTGCTATACCCTGCGTCCGATCCAGGGCTCTTTGCTGGCGATGGGTGTCGCCGAAGTGGTCACTTGGGCTTCACGTGACCAGGTGGGGATGGGGGAGACCCCTGTCCTGTGGAACCCGGCGGCGTCCTGGGTGCTACAGCGGAGCGGGGACATTGTGTTCGACGTCGGCTACGGCGTCGAGGGGGCCAAGGCACTGGCCCTGGTCGAGGGCTCCGAAGTAGAAGCTGACCTGCGGGTGATCATGGTGATCAATACGACCAACCCCCTGACGGCCACGGTTAGTGACATCGTCGAGGTCGTCAGTTCCTTTCCGGCGGTGCACGCCCTGGTGCACAACACCCATCTGGGTGATGAAACCACGGCCGAGATTATCCAGGACGGGGCACGTATCGTCGGAGAAGCAGCCTCCGTTTTGCATATGCCGGTTGTAGCGACCACCGCTGTGGCGGAACTGGCAGCGGCAATCGGTGAAGTGGACTGTGCCGGTCATCAGGTTCGGGCGATCAGGCGGTTGATGACCGATACCTTCTGGTAAACGGGGGGGTCCAAACAGGGAAACAGACCAGGGGAGGGAGCTTTATGGAAAAGGTAGTTACCGGGGAAAAGAGGGTGTTCATGACGGGCAACGAGGTGGTCTGCCGTGCTGCCTTGGCGGCCGGAGCTGAAATAATGTACGGTTACCCGATCACCCCCCAGAATGAGATCATGCACTACTGGACCCGTCTGGCGCCGCGGTTCGGACGCCGGTTTCTGCAGACCGAGGATGAACTGTCGGCCGGTTTTGCCACACTCGGTGGGGTGCTCGCTGGAAGAAAGGCCTTCACGGCCACGGCCGGCCCGGGTAATGTCCTAATGCAGGAGCCGCTGGCGATGGCCGAGATGATGCGGCTGCCCGTCGTCAGTATCGTCGTGCAGCGGGGTGGGCCGTCCACGGCTACGGTCATTTATTCACAGCAGGAGGTGACCTTGACCACCTTCGGTGGTAACGGCGAGGGGCTGCGGTTTGTGTACTCCACGGCCAGCCACCAGGAACTCTACGACTACACGATCAAGGCCTTTAACCTGGCCTGGCGCTACCGTTTTCCGGTATTCGTGCTGGCGGACGGATACCAGGGCAAGATGCGCGAACCCCTGACCATCTACGATCCAGAATCACGGGGAATCCACATGGAAGAAACCGACGCCTACCTGGGGCGTCACGGGATACCTGGTTTGGACCGCCCCCCGGGACACTTCCGCAACACGTATAATACCGAGGAAGAATTGTATGCGGTGATGCAGGGTCATATCGCGGCTTTCGAGCAGGCTGCGGAAGAGGTTAGCGAATACGAAACGGAACCTGCTGACGGTGGCCTGTTGATCACCGGTCACGGTATCGTGGCGCGGGCGGTTCAACAAGCGGCAGTCCAGCTACGGTCCGCTGGTTTTCCCGTGGGCTACTTCCGCCCCATAACCTTGCGGCCCCTGCCCGTTGGCGCCCTCCGGGACACGGCCGCCCGGCACCGGCAAATCCTGGTTGTGGAGTCGGCCTACGGTCAGTTGGGGCGACTGCTCAGAGACGCCATATACGGGTGCCCGGCCGAGGTGCACGCCCTCTGCAAGCCGGGCATGGGCGTGACGGCGGAGGAGATCGCGGTCCGGGCCAAACAACTGTGTGCCGCGAGGGAGGACTGAGAAAAGTGGCTGTTGAACCGGTAATGCCCAAAAGCTGGCGGTTGGAGAGTAAACCGCACAAGTTCTGCCCCGGTTGCGGGCACGGGATCGCGCTGAAGGCCCTGGGCCTGGCCATCGACGAACTGGGTATCCAAGACCGGACCGTCTTTGGCTGCGACATCGGCTGTTCCCTGCTGGCCTGGGACTTCTTCAACATGGATACGGTCCAGACACACCATGGCCGCACCACCCCCGTTATCTACGGTGTGAAGCGGGCCAATCCCGAACTGATCTGTATCGCCTACATGGGTGACGGTGGTGGTTATGCCATCGGGGCACAGCACCTGGTGAACGCGGCGGCGCGTAACGAACTGATTACCGTCGTCCTGGTCAATAACACCCAGTACGCCATGACCGGGGGACAGATGGCCCCGACCACACTGCCCGGCCAGAAGACCGAGACCACCCCCTACGGCCGGGACGTGCTCACCGCGGGATATCCGATGCGCGGTCCCGAGATGATCGCCGAGATCACGCCGGACGGGGCCTATGTGGCCCGGGGAACGGTGGCCCGCTCACGGCAGCTGGGGAACATGCTGGTTCGAGCGCTGGAGAACCAGCTTTCCGGCCGGGGATTCTCGTTTGTGGAGGTGCTGGCCACCTGCCCGACCAACTGGCGCACCAACGCGCAGCAGACGTGGAGTTTCCTGGAGAACACGGTGGAAAACTACTACCCGGTCGGCGAGTTGAAAATACCGTTGAGCGACCCGGAAGAGGAGATGTGACCAAGGCGCTCTTACCAGGCGCCCTGAGGAGCGCTGAGGCTCCTTGTCGCGCGGTTTTGGTGGGCAGAGCTGTTGACACTGGCACCCCGATTATGCTATAGTGTTATTTGCGTGAAAACGACCACGGAGGGGTGTCCGAGCGGTTTAAGGAGACGGTCTTGAAAACCGTTGAACCCTTGTGGTTCCGTGGGTTCGAATCCCACCCCCTCCGCCATTAACATGGAGGTCGGTGGAGAAAAGCGATAGTTCGTGGAGAGATGGCCGAGTAGGTCGAAGGCGCTCGCCTGCTAAGCGAGTAGATGGGCATAATCCTGTCTCGAGGGTTCGAATCCCTCTCTCTCCGCCATAAAACAGAAGTCGGTCGTCAGAGGTCGGAAGTCGGAACGGTCGGAAGCATCGGCTAAGCCGATGCCGGGAAATCCGAGGAAGTAGACGGATTTGAAGCTACCGACGACTGAAGACCAACGACTAACGACTAACGACCAATACGCGCCCGTAGCTCAATGGATAGAGCGCCAGACTACGGATCTGTAGGTTGGGGGTTCGACTCCCTCCGGGCGCGCCATTAACAGAAGTCAGACGTCAGAGGTCGGAAGCAGCGGCTGCGCCGATACCGGGATTCTGACATCAACAATCGTCGGTTTCGACGAAGCAGGGAATTCGCGGCGCGGATTCCTACATTTTATTCTGACGATGAAAATACCGATTTTGGGCCCGTAGCTCAGGCGGATAGAGCAGCGGTTTCCTAAACCGCGTGCCGGGGGTTCGAGTCCCTCCGGGCCCACCAAAATAGAGGTCAGATGTCAGAAGTCGGAGGTCGGAAGCAGAAGAAGGAATCGGCTGCGCCGATTCCCGAAGTTCTAACAGGCTCAGAATACCGGTTGAGGATCTGTGGCCGGACTGTAAAGTAGGTAGTAACCGTGAACTGGGTGCCGGACCAGGCCCAACACGCCGGGTTTATGCGCGAAGCGCTGCAGGAGGCTGAAAAGGCCTATGCCAAGGGTGAGGTTCCGGTCGGCGCCGTGGTGGTGCAGGACGGGACAATCATCGGGCGCGGGCACAACCTGCGCGAGGCCGACAAGGACGCGTCGGCACACGCCGAGATGATCGCCTTGCGGGAGGCCGCCCGCAGTCTGGGTGACTGGCGTTTAAATCGCGCTACGCTCTACGTGACGATGGAGCCCTGCCCGATGTGTGCGGGGGCGATCGTGCAGTTCCGGGTGGGCAAAGTGGTTTACGGTACTCCAGACCCCAAGGCCGGCGCGGCCGGCTCAGTGGTCGAACTCCTGCGGGAGCCACGCTTTAACCATCAGGTGGAAGTGATTCCCGGGGTGCTTGGAGAGGAATGCCGGGAGATCGTGCGGCGTTTCTTCAGGGACATCAGAAAATAAGCAATTAAGTATACGCGGAGAGATGGCTGAGTCCGGTTGAAGGCGCTCGACTCGAAATCGAGTAGGCGTTAATAGCGTCTCGGGGGTTCGAATCCCCCTCTCTCCGCCATAAATGAACAAAACCAAGGGATTCTCACGTTTCGACGAGAGAATCCCTTGGTTTTTTCCGGGGCCGATTCGGCTCGTAGCCGACGAACGAGCCAACGGGGGCCGCCAAAAACATAGGTATACCTAGAAAGAGGGTTTTGGTCATTATAGCAGGATTTATTAATTAACTTGTCGAAAAACACTTGTTTGCTAGCTTCCGGAAAATAATATGTAACAATATAAAGGAGAAAAAATGAATCTGGGTTTAAACGAAATAACACCAAATATTACAAATCCTCGTAGGTGGGAATCGGGAATGCGTATCCTCGTGATGACCGCGGTCTCGGTGGAGAGAGAAGCAGTGTTACGCGGGCTTCAAAGCGATGGACGGTTTGACGTCCTGGTCGCCGGTGTCGGCCCGGTATCGGCCGCGGCCAACACGGCGAAGGTATTGGCAACCGCCGAGTACGGCCTGGTCGTGAGCGCCGGTATCGGTGGAGGCTTTCCCGGCAAGGCGGAGGTGGGCTCCCTCGTGGTGGCGAACGAGATCGTCGCCGCCGACCTGGGAGTGGAGACGCTAGAGGGTTTTACCAGTTTGGATGAGTTGGGTTTCGGTTCCACCCGCATCCCGGTCGATGTCAGCCTGGTGAACGGTGTGACCGAGGCGCTGCTCGCGGCCGGGTTGCCGGTCACAACCGGCCCCGTGCTCACCGTATCGACGGTGACGGGTACGGCTGAGAGTGCCGCGGAACTGGCCGCAAGGGTGCCGGGGGCCACCGCCGAGGCGATGGAGGGGTATGGTGTGGCTTTCGCGGCCCACGAGCACGGTGTGCCGGTTCTGGAGCTCCGCGCCGTCTCAAACCTGGTCGGTCCGCGTGACCGTACCGCGTGGCGCATCAACGAGGCTCTGGGCGTTCTGGAAGCAGCCGGCTCAGTATTACCAAGGGTGTTACTATGAAAATTGCCTTCTCTCCCTGCCCCAACGACACGTTTATTTTCCACGCCTGGGTACACGGACTGATACCCGGTGCACCGAAGCTTGACGTCACCTATGTAGATATCGACATCACGAACCGTTTGGCAGCTAGCTTCAACGGGCCGGACGTGGTCAAGATCTCGTGTGCGGCACTACCATGGGTGTTATCCGAGTACGCGCTACTACCATGCGGGGGTGCGTTGGGTAGAGGATGCGGGCCGCTGGTACTTACGTCAAACAGAGCAGGCAGCACCAACGGTCCAGCGGTGCTGGCCGGTCGACGGGTGGCGGTACCTAGTGAGCGATCAACCGCCTACTTACTGTTCCGACTGTGGGCAACTCAACATGTGCCAGGGGGCGTCGGCAAGATTGTGATTCTGCCGTTTCACGAGATCATGCCGGCGGTGCGTGATGGTCTGGTTGATGCAGGGCTGGTGATCCACGAGGCACGCTTCACCTATCCTTCTTATGGGCTAACTCTCTTGGCCGACTTAGGCAGTTGGTGGGAGGCCGATACCAACTTGCCGCTTCCGCTGGGAGCGATCATCGCCCGTCGGTCACTGGATCTACCTGCGATCGCCGGCTGGATTCGGGCATCCGTGGAATACGCCTGGGCACACCCGGAGGCGTCGCAGGAGTACGTGCTAAGCCACGCCCAAGAGTTATCCCCTGAAGTAGTAAAAGCGCACATCAAGCTTTACGTGAACGAGTTTACCGTAGATTTAGGCGAGACAGGGTATGAGGCGGTAACCACCCTGCTCAGCCGGGCCTCGCAAGAAGGGCTAGTCCCAAAGGTGGATTTGGCAGCGCTACGTATATAACGAAATCGAAAAAGAGAGGTATCTTTTGCGGGATGGCCATTTTCAAACTTGATTAGAAATGAGTAGTATCTTTTTATGCTTTTAATGCAGTACGAAAGAAACGTACTATTATACAAGTTTGACACTTCAAAAATAGAAACTCCCGCGTATCAAGGGCTTCAGGGCGCGACAGAATCTGTGCCACCGCATTCCTCTCGGGGGGTGGTCCCAAGT
>QZIR01000064.1 GCA_003604975.1 Desulforudis sp.
GCCGGAACAGATTCTTTTCAAGCCGGCGGCGCTTGTCGAGGAGGAGATGGAAGAAGTGAGGCGCCACCCCGATATCGGATACCGGATCGCCCTTTCTTCACTCGATCTGGCGCCGGTGGCGGAACTAATCCGGCAGCACCACGAGCGGTGGAACGGGAAGGGATATCCCCGGGGGATGACCGGCGAGGAGATCCACATCCTAAGCCGCATCCTTGCTATAGCCGACGCCTACGACGCGATGACGTCGGACCGGCCGCACCGCCCTGCTCTGCCGCCCGAAGAGGCCCTGAAAGAACTGAAGAGGTGCGCGGGGACCCAGTTCGACCCGCAACTTGTCGAGGTTTTTGTAAAGCTGGTTTCGTTCTCTAAACCTTAAGGGAGGGGTGGTTCCTCCGCCGGATGCGCTTGGCTAGCTGTTATGGCAGGCATGCTGTATTTTTGCATAAAAGTATGGTCTGTATAAATCTGGATGAAAACATAGCGGCGATTATCTCAGCGAACGTCAAAGTGGCGGCAGCGCAACAGAGTGAAGCTGGTCGTACGCCCCGGGACGGTGCGTGGAAGGTTGGCGTGTGGCAACCCGGCGTCGCGGCGTAAAGGGAACAAGGCTGAGAGCAGTGAGGGCAGAGGGGCTAAAGCCGGGCTTGGGGCGTCTGAATTTTGGCAGGAAAAATGAATGTTGACAAGGTTCGAGACAAAAGATACAATTGAAACATAAATATAGATACAATTGTAGCGGTGGTGAAAATCCTTGCAAGTCAACCCTTTTAACCCGTACTTCCCCGCTCCGGATCACTTGTTTGCCAACCGTTCAAAGGAACAGGAGTTCTTTAAAAAAGGTCTTTTTTCCGGACTGGCCGCTCACGGAGGCGGCCCGTGGAATATTGCGTTATTGGGGCCGTGGGGCATCGGAAAAACCAGTCTGCTCCGCCGATTTGTGCGCATTGCCGAAAACGAAAAGGTTGAGGGAAAACCCGTCCTCACCGTGAACCTAAGCGCTACGAGCGCGTATGCTTCGTTCGATGAATTTGCCCGGGCCTTTATACGCCGCCTTATAGACGTGGTGCCGAAATCCAAACTGGCCCAGGAATTTGAAAAATGGGAATTCCAATCTGTCCGGATGGGCATGGTGGCGGTCAAGCGAAGAGAAGAGGCGCCCGTTGAAGGAACGATGGAAATGCTTTACCGCGGCATGTTGTCTCTGTGGCGTGAAAGCATTGAGAAAAAGTATGCGGGAATGGTCGTGTTCATAGACGACATTCAGAACCTCTCAGAAATTCATCCAAAAGCATTGCTGGCCCTGCGAACACTGTTTCAAGACCTGCAGGGGGCAGGGGCACGCTACCCCTTAGTGGTGACCGGCCCGGAAACGCTTTTCGGGGCTGTTAGAGAAATAGCGGAACCGGTGACCCGGTTTTTTGAGAGAATGCCTGTGTTACCGTTCACCTTTTCAGATACGGAGGAAGCGGTGCGGCATCCCTTAAACGCCGTTGACAGCTGCCTTATTATCGACAAAGAAGTAATTCAAAGGGTCTACGAAAAAACGCTTGGACACCCGTATTTTGTATCCTTTGTGATGCGTGACTTGGTTGACGCGGCCTACCAGCAAAACTCTCAACTGTCCGTCGGGCTGCTTAACGGACATTGGAAAGTGATAATCAGCCATTTAGAAATGGAGAAATTTGAAGAAGAGTGGAGGGTTTGTTCGCCCGCCGAAAGAAAGGTGCTCGCCGCTTTAGTCAAACAACCCCATGCCCCCGTGACCCAAACCTTCGGGAAGCAGCGCGGTCTTTTGCCCAGACTGATAGAAAAAGGCTTAGTCAGGCGCAAAGAAAGGGGGGCATACGAGGTTTACCATCCACTCTTCGCAGAGTTCATCCGGTTAATCGAGTAAGAGATCGGCAGGCCGTTTTTCGTTGTAAGTCTTCAAAGGCGGGGAAGCTCACAGAGCCGCCGCCGTCGTTGGTGACGGCAAGTAGATCGGCCTGCGTGTGGTCCGCCATCACTCCACCGCTGTCCGCCCGCGGGTGTCCTCAAGCCCGTCGTACTCCACAGTGCCGCCGTTATCCTGGTACAACCACCCGGGCGGAGAATCCGGCGCCGAGTGTTATCGGTAGCAGAAAGGATCAGCCTGCGTGTAGACAGGCGTGTTTCTTTTGCGGAATGATTATCGGCGTAGAGGTCCTGCTTGTGCGGGATATCTTCCGGTTTCTGCGCAAGTGGTAGTTTGGGAGGGCGGGGGAGGACCGCGAGCTACCTTTGGTATTCGCGCAAGTCTTGGCCGTCACGTCTGACGGCATGGCCTCTGTGCCGGAAGTATCCCGGAGCCACAACAGGAAGGCCATTTATCGTAAACGGCAAGGGTATGGTTGGACGCTTCCTTTTCGTAGATAGTTGATGTAAATAGTTAAAGCGCTTTAGCGGTTATCGAGTTGCCTTGAGTGATTTTCATGCGGTTAAACCCTCCTTTTGGTCTTGTTTTTAACCTAAAAAGCCTTTTTGACTCAATAGTTCAGTAGTTATTTTGACATGTTACCTTGAGAAGCCCCGTCGTATGCCGGTGAAGGCGGGGCAATCGAGGGAGGATATGCCATCTCCTGTGACGGAGTCGTTTTGGACAAACAGCAGCTGGTTAGTTTAACGCCGACCAATATTTTTGACATGGCATTTATTGTTACAATACAAAGCAGGAATTTATATCCTTTTTGTCGAAATATTTACGTTAGTAGCTAACCAGTTAGAGACTATATCATTTCTTTGGGACAGGTGGCTGGATGTCAGTCAATAATCCACGTGAGGGTCAAATATTAAGAGGCTCCCTGTTTAACGAGCCGATGCGTGTTGAAACTGTTCGAGCAAGCGGTGACGGAAACTGGGTCCTTGGCCTGGTTGGCGTACAGTCCGAGCGCTTCCGTAAGGTTACCCTCAGTTCGCAGGACTTGGAACGTCTCACCATTACCGACACTGATTATAGTTATGATGCTGACGGAAAACTGCTCCGTCTCGGGCTGCAGGCGTATGCCTTGGGCATAGCCTACGAGTTTGATCCATATTTCGGTCTTTCTATTTCCCGGGTGGACCCGCTTCCGCATCAGCTCGAAGCGATCTACGACTACCTTCTGAAATTAGCCCGTATCCGATTCTTGCTGGCGGATGATGCGGGAGCAGGAAAGACGATCATGGCGGGCCTCCTCATTCGCGAACTGCAACTGCGTGGGCTTGCCGAGAGGGTACTTATTGCCTGCCCGTCCAATCTTGCTTTCCAATGGCAGCGAGAGCTAAAGGAGAAGTTTGACGAGAAGTTCCTCGTACTTAAGGGGGGAGACATCCGTGACCAGTTCGGCGTTAATCAGTGGCTTGAGCAGAAAAAGGTTATTACATCGCTCGACTTGGCTAAACGGGAGGAAATCCTGCCCGGACTTAAGCAAGTCCGCTGGGACCTTGTAGTTGTCGATGAGGCCCACCGGATGTCCTGGACTCCGCCCACGCGAAAGACCGCGCGTTACGCTCTCGGTGAACTCCTTCGCGATACGTCCGACCATATTCTCATGCTTACGGCAACGCCACACAAGGGCGATCCAAATAACTTTTCACTCTTCTTGCAACTAATTGATCGAGATGCGTATGCCGACGTCCGGTCAATCCGCGAGGCCATGAACCGCCGTCGTGCCCCGTTTTACCTGCGCCGTACCAAAGAGGCGATGGTCTACTTTCCCGAGCGGCGGTCGGATGGCATGTGGGTGGCGGAAAAAATATTCACCAAGCGCATCCCGCATACGGTTGATTTTCAAATCGACGGTCCCGAATTCGAGCTATACAAAGACATTACTCGTTTCGTAAAACGCCAGAGCGCGAAAGCTGCCGCCCAGGGTGATGATCCGCGTGCCCGTGCGGTCGGCTTCTTGATGTCACTTTATCAGCGCAGGCTGGCTTCCATCACCTACGCCGTGCGCCACAGCCTGCAGAACCGCGCCCGCAGGCTTGAAGAAGGATTAAAGCGGGCACAGGAACTGGCTTTACTTGCTCCTCCCGACCTACCTGACCCGGAGGAACTCGAGGAAATGGAGGAAAGCGAACGCGAGCGGCTCGAGCAAATGCTCGAAGCCATCACCCTCGCGAGCAACGCCGGGCAGGTGCGCGAAGAGATTGCAGAACTCCGCCAGCTTGCCGAGCAGGCCAAGACCGTAGAATGTTCTGACTCCGAGGCCAAGCTCTCCAAACTCAAAGACCTGCTCCATAAGGAAGGTTTTTTCGACCAGCCGGCAAAGCGCCTTCTCCTTTTCACCGAGTTCAAAGACACCCTTACTTACCTTGTCGATAAGCTCAGGTCGTGGGGCTTCAAGGTCGGCTACATTCATGGCGGGATGAAGCCCGGTTCTCGTGATGAGCCGGGCACGCGGCTGTATTCCGAACAACAGTTCCGCGAAGGCGAGATCCAGGTGCTTGTAGCCACCGAAGCGGCGGGCGAAGGCATCAACCTGCAGGTTTGCAACATTCTCTTTAACTATGATATTCCCTGGAATCCGAACCGCCTTGAGCAGAGGATGGGCCGAATTCACCGTTACGGCCAGCGAAAGGACTGTCTCATTTTCAACTTCGTCGCTACAAACACCATCGAAGGCCGCATTCTCCAGCGCCTCCTCGAAAAGCTCCAGGAAATACGCGACGCCCTGGATGATGACGCGGTATTCAACGTCGTTGGCGAGGTCCTGCCGGCGGCCCACATTGAGCGCATCCTGCGCGACTACTACGCCGGCAAGCTCGGGGATGCCGACCTCGAAGAGCGCCTGCTTCAAAGCGTAGATGAAGGCAGATTCCGGGCGATTTGCGAAAACGCGCTGGAGGGGCTGGCGTCGAAGAAGCTCAACTTGGCAATGCTGATCGAGCGTCGCGCCCGTGCCCAGGAGCGCCGTGTTGTGCCGGAGACCATCGCCCGCTTCATCCGCGAGGCAGCCGAATATGTACCATTTAAGCTCAAAGTCGTCGAAAATATGCCGCATACCTTCGAGCCCGCCAGGACGCCCTCGGTCCTGATGCGTTACGAGCGAGATCCAGATTGGAAACTCCCCGCCGTTTCAGCAAAGTATCCGCGCTGTTCAACGGACCGTGAAACGGCGGAGAGATATAGCCTCGAATGGGTCACCCCCGGCCATCCACTCTTCGAGGCTCTCCGGAGGTACACATACGCTCATGCTGCCGAAGCCTTCGGTAAGGGTGCCTGTTATCATTCGCTTCAGCATGAGGAGCCTGCCCGGATCGACTTCTACCGTGCTCGGGTTGTGGACGGCCTGGGTCATGTGGTTCACGAGCGGCTTTTCGCGGTAGAAATCACTGCCGCTGGCGAACATTTCCTGCGTGAGCCGAACATGCTGGGAAACTTCACCCCAGCCGAACTGCCTGTCGAACTTCCTGCCGTTGCCTCTGTGCCCGAAGCATCAACATGGCTGCATGATAATGCGCTCCAGCCGTTCATAGAAGAGACCCGCAAGGAACGCATCGCGGAGGTGGAGCGCATTGCCGAGCACGTGGAGCTTTCGCTCACAGAACTCCTCCAGCGTGCGGACGAAGAAATAGGGAAAGCGATCGAGGACAAGGAAAAAGGAATCCCCGGAGCGGATGGCCGATTAGTTCAGGCGGAGAATCGTCATGCGGAACTCATGGCGAGGCGCGAACGTCGCCGGAAGGAACTGGAGCAGCAAAGGTCGTTAACCCTTCAGGCGGTAGAGCGGATGGCCAGCGTGCTGGTGCTGCCGCACCCGGAGCGCGAAGCGCCGGATGTCCGCCAAATGCGTCCTAATTCGGAGACCGAGGCTGTTGCCATGCAGGTGGTTATGGAGCATGAGAAGGCCCAGGGCCGGCAGGTCTATGATGTCCATGAGAAGAACCTCGGTTACGACGTTACCAGCCTCGACCTTAACTCCGGCGAGTTGCGCCTTATAGAGGTGAAGGGATTGGCCGAAGCCACGGGGACGATCCTGCTTACGCCTAATGAGTGCCGCGTGGCCGAGGACCGCCGCGACTGTTATTGGCTCTATGTGGTCACCAACTGCAATGCCAAACCGCAGCTACAAGAACCGATCAAGGATCCAGCGCGCTTCAAATGGCACGAGGTCACCAAGGTGGCGCATTACTACCTTACTGTTGACGCCCTGACCCTACCGATGCGGGTGCGGGAGGAACAGGCGCCATATGAAGGAGGTTAGCTCTGTGAATAGGACACCGGTTTCTTCAAGTAATATTCGTTCTATTGGCTACGAACCGGATACCAAGACACTATAGGTGGAGTTCCACAGTGGTGTGTATCAATACTCTGGGGTGCCCGAATCCGTATATAGGGGATTGATGCAATCGCCTTCAAAGGGTTCTTACTTTCACGACCACGTCAAGGACAGGTATTCTTTTAGGCGAATAAGGTAGGTGGTGTTATGCTTATCAGCGCAGTACACGTGAAGAACTTCCGCTCAATCTTGGAAGAGTCGCTTCCCTGCGACCGCTTAACGGCATTGGTAGGCCGCAACGGTTCGGGAAAGTCGACCTTCCTTGCGGCACTGGAGTTTTTCTATGACCCATTAGCTAAAGTGACAACAGAGGATTTTTATAGGGAGGATACCAGTCAGGACATCGAAATTGCCGTTAAATTCACTGACCTGTCTACAGAGGAGCAGGGTTTCTTCTCTGCATACATCGACAACGACACTCTAACTGTGGTGAGAGTATTCTCGTTGGTACCTGGCAGGAAGTCCGGAACGTACCACGGTATGAGACTTCAGAACCCCGACTTCAGTGAGGTTCGCAATACAAGTGGAAAGACAGAGATTAGGAGTAAGTACAATGAACTGAGAAGTACCGAGAAGTACTCGTCGCTTCCAACTGTACGGTCTGCTGACGATGCCTTGAGTAGACTCCAAGAATGGGAAGACTCTAATCCTGACGCATGCATCAGAATCCGTGATGATGGCCAATTTTTCGGGTTTACAGGGGTTGGACAAGGTTATCTTGGTCGCCATACACGCTTCATTAGAATTCCGGCTGTTCGGGATGCCTCAGAAGAGGCTATGGAAAGAAAAGGTTCCTGCGTTACCGAGATCATGGACCTCGTTGTTCGCAACGCGCTTGCACGCCGGGAAGATATTACGGCATTTAAGGAAGAAACGCAGGCAAAGTATAGAGAGATTCTCGATCCGGCTAAACTTATCGAATTAACAGAACTTCAGGCGCGGCTGTCCGAGACGCTTAAGCAATACGCTCCAGATACAGGCGTTTCTCTGCGTTGGATCGAGCTTACCGATATAAGTATTCCGCCGCCCAAAGCTCAAGTCAAGCTGCTTGAAGATGGGTATGAATCCTCGGTGTTACGGACTGGTCACGGTCTCCAACGTGCGTTCATCTTGACCATGTTACAACACCTGGTGGCCGCGCGAAAAATAGAGAATACAGTAGAGGATCGTTCTAGTCCTGTGGATCAGGTACCAGAGACAGAAGAACCGAACCTTCCGGGTCTAGTTCTCGCCATAGAAGAACCGGAATTATACCAACATCCCAGCCGCCAGCGGCATCTGGCAACCGTTCTTTTTCAACTGGCAAAGGGAACTATCTCTGGAGTCGCCAGGAAGACCCAGGTAATCTATTCTACCCATGCCCCTCTATTTGTTGGCCTTGACCGCTTCGATCAAATCAGACTCCTGCGAAAAACAGATTTCGAGGTCGAAATGCCGAAGGTAACAAAAGTTGAGAAAGCCGAGCTTGAGGCTGTGGCTGAAGAATTGTGGAATGCCTGTGGTCAACAAGGAGCTAAATACACAGCGGAAACGCTTCGCCCCCGACTACAGGCGATTATGACTCCTTGGATTAATGAAGGATTTTTCGCGGATGTAGTGGTGCTGGTTGAAGGTGAAAATGATCGGGCTGCCATTTTCGGTATATCCAAGGCGGTGGGTTATAATTTCGACAGCGCGGGTATTTCTGTTATTCCGTGTATGGGAAAAACCAATTTAGATCGACCGCTAGTCATTTTTCGGCACCTAGGGATTCCTGCTTATGTGATTTGGGACAGCGACTACGGAGAAAAGGACGCAAGACCCGAAAACAATCGTTATATGTTGCGTCTACTTGGCCAGGCTGAGGAAGATTGGCCAAATAGAATTGACGACTGTTATGCTTGTTTTAAAGTGAAACTGGAAGCGACTCTCGAGGAGGAGATTGGGCAGGAACTATTCAACCGATTACTTTCGCAAGCCCAGAATGAGCTTGGAATTCCTAAGAAGGAACATGCACTAAAAAACCCTGTCGTTCTTCAACAGATTGTTGAAAAAGCCGCTGTCGAAGGGAAGACGAGCATATCTTTGAAGGGCATCGTCGAAAAAATCATTGCTCTAAAGACTCAAACAGGAGGACAGCAATGATTCCTAAAGAATGCAAGCGGCTCGCAGAGGTGGACTTCCCGATTGCGGAGGTCTCCAAACATTCGGCGCGGGAGAAGTCTATCCGGCACGGGCATCCGAGCACGCTGCACCTCTGGTGGGCGCGGCGGCCATTAGCGGCGTGCCGGGCGATGCTCCTGGGGTTGCTCCTGCCCGATCCTGCCGATCCCTTTTGCCCCGGCGCTTTTAAGGTACAGGCTCGCCGGATTCTCTCGCGTCTTTACCAGGGGGCGGCAGACGCCTCAGATGCGGACCTGCAGCGCTGGCTGCTCAAGTTCATCGGCGACTTTGCTAACTGGGATCTTTCAACGGACCAGGGTTACCTCCAGGCCGGCAGGGACCTGGTAAAAGCGGCGCAAGGCGAGGAGCCGCCGCTTGTCGTTGACCCCTTTGCGGGCGGCGGGTCGATCCCGCTTGAAGCCTTGCGGCTGGGCTGCGACGCCTTCGCCAGCGATCTTAACCCGGTGGCCTGTCTGATTTTGAAGGTAATGCTGGAAGACATTCCCCGCCACGGGCCTGAGTTAGCTGAAGAACTGCGCCGCGTCGGGGCGGAGATCAAGAAGCAGGCTGAAAAGGAACTGGCGGAATTCTACCCCAAAGACCCCAGTGGGGCCACGCCCATCGCCTACCTTTGGGCGCGGACGGTAAAATGCGAGTCGCCCAACTGTGGCGCGGAGATCCCGCTGGTGCGCTCCTTCTGGTTGTGTAAGAAAACGAACCGCAAGCGGGCGCTCCGGTATAAGGTAGTCCGCTGCCGGAGCGAACCGCCTGGTATAGAGTTCGAAATCTTTGAGCCCAAGACGGATAAGGAAGTCCCCAACGGCACGGTGACGCGCGCAAAAGCAACGTGCCCGGCCTGTCACATTGTACTGCCGCCGGAGCGGGTGCGGGCACAGCTATCCGAGCAACGCGGCGGCGCGGATGTGCTCTTTGACGCGAAGGGAAACCGGGTCGGCGGCGCGCGGCTGCTGGCCGTGGTGACGCTCAGGCCCGGCGAGCAGGGCCGCCATTACCGCTTGCCCACCGAGCGCGATTATCAGGCTGTTTGGAAGGCGCAGCAGCGACTCCAGGCGATTCTAGATGAATGGGAGCACGGAGGCAAGAAGGGCCTTTGCCCCGTTCCGGATGAACCACTGCCACCCATTGGTACACTTGGCTTCCGAGTCCAGCGATACGGCATGCTCCAGTGGGGCGACCTTTTCACAGCGCGGCAGAAGGTAATGCTCACCATATTGATGGGATTGGTAAGCTCCTCTCGTGCCAGCGATGTGCTTAAAGAGTTATTGACTCTCGTAGCTGGACGTGTCGCGGATCAAATGTCAAGTTTGGTCAGGTGGCTTCAGACAATAGAAGCTGTGGCCAGCACCTTTGGTCGTCAGGCACTTCCAGTTGTCTGGGATTTTTGTGAAATCCGCCCCCTAGGAGATGAAGCGGCAAACGTCGGTGCCGCATTGGACTGGATCGCCAAAGTAGTCGAAAGTCATGCCACCGTGCTTCTAACGCCAGGCCAGTGCCAGCAAGCCGATGCACGATATTCTCCTTTATTATACGAATCGGTAGGCGTCTTGTTCACCGATCCGCCATATTATGATGCCATTCCGTACTCCGATTTGTCTGACTTCTTCTTTGTATGGTTTAAGAGAGCATTGCCCGGTCATCCGGTTTTGCGAGATCCTTTCGATCCGAACAATCGGCTAACGCCGAAGGGGCCAGAGGCTGTTCAGGACGAGACAAAAGAGGTTGATGGCAAAAAGAAAGACAAGATCTTTTTCGAAGAAGCAATGGCTGCGTCGTTTCGAGAGGGAAGAAGGATTTTACGAGACGATGGTGTCGGGTCTATCGTCTTTGCTCATAAGACAACAGAAGGTTGGGAAGCCTTGCTAAACGGGATGATTCGCGGGGGATGGACTATAACCGGCTCCTGGCCTGTCGTCACGGAGAGGTCAGTTAGAGTCCGTGCCCGTGAATCCGCAGCTCTGGCCACCAGCGTCCACCTCGTCTGCCGTCCCCGCCCGGAAAATGCGCCCGTGGGCGACTGGGCAGAGGTGTTACGCGAGTTGCCTAAGCGGGTCGGCGACTGGATGGAGCGCCTCCAGTCCGAAGGAATACGCGGTGCGGACCTTGTCTTTGCCTGCATCGGCCCGGCATTGGAGATTTTTAGCCGGTACAGCCGCGTCGAGACCGCGGACGGCAGAGAAGTTAAACTTGCTGAATACCTGGAAAAGGTCTGGGAGGTCGTAGGCCGCACTGCTTTGGAACAAGTTCTTGGGACTGCTGAAGCTATGGCCCGCAACAGCGCAGCCGGGGCTCTCGAAGAAGACGCGCGGCTAACGGCGCTCTTCCTCTGGACGCTCCAGAGCACGAATGGCAATGCGGCGGACAACGGCGCCCAGGAAGCTGAAGAGGGAGAGTTTTCCGATGAAGACGATGAAGAGGAGACTACCCCACATCGCAAATCGAAGGGATATACCCTCATTTTCGACGTTGTGCGCCGGTTCGCCCAGCCTCTCGGGATCAATTTGCCTAAATGGGAAGGCCGGATCATTGAGACGAAAAAGGGCGTTGTACGGTTACTTCCGGTCGCCGAGCGGGCAAAGCAGCTTTTCGGTGAAGAGGGGGCAGATGTAACCGCAGACTGGATCGATCACGACCCCAAAAAGGATTTACAGCTTGTTCTTTTTCCGGAGCTTGAGGAGCAGCATGCTCCAAAGATTCGCGGGCGTAGCCGCGGGAAGATATCGGTCACCCCGTCTGCCGTGGAGGGTAACGCCAAGCAGGAGGCGACTACGCTCGACCGGGTACATGCCGCGATGCTGCTTCAGGCCGGCGGTCAGACTAACGCTTTGCGGGCGCTCATCAAGGCCGAGCAGGAACGCGGCCCCGACTTTCTACGCCTGGCGAACGCCTTATCGGCTCTTTATCCTAAGGGCAGCGAGGAGAAGCGCTTGCTTGACGCTATGCTGTTGGCCGTGTCGAGGTAACAAAGAGAGATGGCAGTTGTGAAGCCTATTCCGTCAGTATGGCAAATAGCCGCCGGCCCGGCAACCCGGCCGTATGCTGATATTTTTCTCAAGTACGGCGTTGGGCTTATCGGGCCGGGCGACGCCGGACCTTGGAAACCAGAACGCGACGATATTGAGTTCGAGGGCGGTTTTGTCCGTCGCTTCGCCAGCGAGATGGAAATCGGCGATGTGGTCCTCTTGCGAACGGGTATTGCTACAATCACCGCTGTGGGGATCGTGGCGAGCGAGTACCTGTACCTTGAGCAGTTCGATGATGTAAATGGCTGGGACTTGCAGCACGCCAGGCGAATCCGGTGGTGCGCGCTTCCGCAACCGTATACCTTCGACAGCCAAGTGTTCGGCGCGAATCCTGCCCGCTGCTCGCGGGTGCGGTCGGAGGAGGTCGTTGAATACGCCCGCAGGTTCATCAATTCGCCGCCGACTCAATGGCAGACAGCACCCCTTCCCGATCTCCCGCAGGAAGAGCCGCCGCTTTCGGATGTTCCGACCGCTATTAGCGAGGTGGTTGCCCAGGCGCAGGATCTGGTGCCGCTTTACTGGGACAGTGGAAGGTTTGGAGATCTACCGACTGAAGACGAGCTTGTGGGGCATTTTGTGCTGCCCTTGCTGCGCTCCTTGGGTTGGCCCCCTGAGTGCATCGCGGTGAAATGGCGCTATATTGACGTGGCGGTTTTCTCGGCGTTGCCGCGCATCGCAAAAAACTGTCAGTTTGTTGTCGAGGTCAAGCGCCTCGGCGCAGGGGTGGAGGGCGCGCTGGAGCAAGCGAAGGGCTATTTAGAGTCGTTTGGAACACCCCGCGACGTTGTGGTCACCGACGGCATCCGTTACCGTCTCTATTCCTCCCAGGATAGTTTTGCGCCTGTTGCCTACGCGAATCTTGTGCGCCTGAAGGCATCAGCCGTTCGGTTGTTCGATTATCTAAAACGAAGGTAAGGAGGGGGCGAACCGATGGAACCCTGGTACAAGGTCGCTACGCCGCGAAAGGAGGTCCGCGAGGGCCGGTCGTTCAACCCGGACGAGTTCGCGATACACTTAGAACAGGTGATTGCCAAGACTGCGCCGGAGGATTATCGGGAGCCGGAACAGTTTTTTAAACGGACGTGCTTCACCCGAGCCCTGCGCGAGCATGCCGGGATGGTGCTCAGGCGCCTTTCCGGCGAGACAGCGAACACTGCACCGGTCATGACGCTCATCACGCAGTTCGGGGGCGGGAAGACCCACACGCTCACGGCGCTTTATCACCTCGTCACGAGCGGGGCAAAGGCATCCAGCTTTCCGGGCGTGGCCGGCCTGATTAAGGAGGCGGGCATCAGGGCTGTACCCGAGGCCAGGGTTGCAGTGTTTGTCGGCAACGCATGGGACCCGCAGGAAGGCCGCGAGACTCCGTGGATCGACATTGCCCGGCAACTGGCCGACGACAAGGGCGTCCAGGAGCTCGGCGCGGCGGCTTTGACCACACCCCCGGGAACGGAAGCACTCAGCCGTGTGTTCAAAGCCGCCGGCGGGCCGGTGCTCCTCCTTTTTGACGAGGTTTTGAACTTTCTCAACCGCCACCGGGGCATGGCCGAGCAGTTTCACTCCTTCATCCAGAACCTGACCGTAGCCGCGACCGGCACCGTCCGGTGCGCTGCGGTTATCAGCTTGCCGCGCAGCCAGGTGGAGATGACCGAATGGGACATGCAGTGGCAGGATAGGATCACCAAGGTGGTGCGCCGCGTTGCAAAAGACCTCATCGCCAACGACGAGACGGAGATCAGCGAGGTCGTACGGCGGCGGCTCTTTGAGGACATCGGCAGCGACCGCGTTCGTAAAAAGATATCCAAGGTTTATGCAGACTGGTGCTTCGAGCGCCGGGCGCAGTTGCCGCCCGAGTGGACGGCCGTAGACAGCGCCGCTACAGAGGCGAGAGCCAGGGAGTACCTGCGCAGCCGTTTTGAGATTTGCTACCCGTTCCATCCGGCGACGCTGTCCGTATTCCAGCGGAAGTGGCAGGCCCTCTCGCAGTACCAGCAGACCCGCGGGACATTGGCCATGCTCGCCCAGTGGATATCCTGGGCCTACCGCACGGGTTTCACCGAGGCACGCCGCGAGCCGCTCATCACGCTTGGCTCTGCGCCCCTGGAGGTACCGGAATTCCGGAGTGTGGTGCTTGGGCAGCTTGGGGAGTCGCGCCTTGTGGCCGCTATTGACTCAGACATCGCCGGCTTACATTCGCATGCCCGGGCGCTCGATGCCGATACCAGGGGGGCGTTGCGGAACATCCACCGTCGAGTGGGGACTACGATTCTGTTCGAGTCCTCCGGCGGTCAGGTGGACAAGGTGGCGCATTTGCCGGAGTTGCGGTTCGCGCTCGGGGAGCCCGACGTGGATACCACCTCTGTCGATAACGCCGCGTTTGCGCTAGAAGACAAGTCATACTTTATCCGCCGTGTTGGCTCAGACGGCTTCAAAATCAGTCACCAACCAACTGTCAAAAAAGTGGTGAACGACCGGCGGGCCTCCCTTGACGAAGAATCCGAAATCAAACCCGCTATGCGGACTCTCGTTCAAAAGGAATTCGAAAAGGGCGCGAGCATCCCCATTGTGCTCTTTCCAGAAGACGGAACTGCCGTGCAGGATACTCCGAAGCTCACGCTTGTTATCGTTGACCCCGAATTTCAGTGGACCGGTAACGGCCCGCTCCGCCAGCAGATTGCGGAATGGACAAAACAACGCGGTAAGTCTCCCAGGCTTTACCCGGGCTCGTTGGTTTGGTGCGTGAAGAAGCCCGGGCGCGACTTGCGCGATAAAATTGAGCTGTGGTTGGCCTGGAAGCGTGTGGCCCGGGAAATAGCCGAAGGAACGCTTGGCGGTGATTTCGACCGTAATGATCAGGCTGAAATCCGGTCAAAGGTGGGCGAATCGGAAGATGCCGTTAAGGACGAGGTGTGGGGCGGTTATCGCTATGTGGTAATTGCGGACAACCAGGAACCGGACGGGCTCAAAACCATCGACCTTGGTGCGGGGCATTCCAGCAGCGGCGAGACGCTCTGCGGACGTGTGATAACGGCCCTGAAGTCACAAGCTTTACTTAACGAGTCAGTCGGCGCGGGCTACATTGAGCGAAACTGGCCGCCTGCTCTGAAGGCGTCGGGAGCCTGGCCGCTTGCCAGTCTGCGGCAGAGTTTCCTCAACGGCGCGCTTACGAGGCTGCTTGACCCGGATACCGTTCTGCGCGGCAAGATCTTGGAATTTGTGCAACGGGGCGATTTCGGCCTAGTGTCGGGACATAAGCCGGATGGTGGTTACGAGCGTGTCTGGTTCACAGAGTTTATTTCCCCGGAGGAAGTCACCTTTGAACCGGGTGTTTTCCTGTTGCTGAGGCCCAAGGCCGAGGCTTTAAAGATCGCACAGAGGCCCGGAGGGGTTGTTGGTCCTGAACCAGAACCTGGACTGGGACGGGAACCAGAAACGATCCCCGGACCGGAACCGAAACCTGGGCCGGAGCCTGTACCGGGGGCTACCACCAAGACGCTTCGAATTGCCGGAGACCTACCTCCTGAGATTTGGAATCGATTGGGAACAAAGCTCCTGCCCAAGTTGCGAAGCGGTACTGATCTCAAAATCGGCATAGAGTTTTCCGTTACCGTGGAAAGCGCGGTCTCCCAGAGTTTTGAATCCGACTTAAAACAAATACTAGATGATCTAGGCTTGACAGGCCGGGTGCGGCTCAGCGGCCATTCACCGTCGGACAAAGACAATACCTAAATTTCCAACTGAATTTCACCTGAAAAGCGGGGTGAAACCGTGTTATGGAGAGAAACTCCGGAAATGTTAAGTGAGCAGGAAGCCTTGAAAATACTATTTCAGGACTCGGAGTTGCGTGTCCGGGCCAACAGAGTCTACGATTGGCTAAAGGTGAACCTGCCGTACCGCTGCGGTGTCCGGCTCGGTAAGGATAGGCTGTCGTTCTTGGTGGGGAATTACCGTCCCGCTGCAATCAAGAAACGGGGTAACGCTGTGAGACTTGAAATGTGTTTTGTAGGAGCACTCCCGTCGGCATTCGCTTCGACCGGTTTCCGGTGGCTTACCCTGGATGATACATACGAGGGCTGGGTCGAGGTTAGGTCCAGTCTTCCCCTGACTACTGAAGATGTGGACAGCTTCAGGCGGGCCTGCGAGCGCATCGGGGAAGTAGCACCTAAGTCTAGAACCTGGATGTGCAATGTCAGGGCGGAATGGCCGATTTAATCTGTGACGGGCTAATGGTGAATAGCGGAATGCATAAGCAAACTGGGATGTGGTATGGGTGAGTAATAGAGACTCTCTAATCATCGGCAGGCGGGAACGACAATTAATGATTAACAGTGAGGTAATCAAAGACTATCCTGAGCTGAAACAAGTCTTGGAAACGCGGGAGAAAGTCAGGGCCAGAGATCTTGAGAATTTGTCTCCTCAAGTAAAAGCTATAGTTGATCAGATGCTGCCTAAAATAATTAAGCAGGCCGAAACCGAGTGGGCTGCTGAAAAGGATTTCCATGACTTTGGGGAGACAGGGGTAACTTGTTCGCTCTGCAACACTCCGAACAGATATATTCACTATATCACTAACAGGTTGAATGGCACTTCTCTAAACGTTGGTAGTGATTGTGTAACGCACTTTGACTTCGATTTTGGTTTGCCTCAAGGGATAACTATCGAGCAATACCAGCGGATGCAACATCAGACCAGAAAAGAATTGCTTAACCTGCAGGAATTGAACAAAAGATTTCCTGGAGCAGACAGGTTAGTTAACCAGTGGAGAGACGAATACGAAGCCCACCCACTTTTTCTAACCAGGTCGCTCAGAGATAGGTTTCAGGCGTGTTGTAAACGGGCTGATTCGGTGGTCAATCGGATTAAGAAAGGCAAACTGAAGGGTGAAGATGGATATACGGAATTGGAAAGGGTTATAGCGGAGTACGACCAGTTACGGCAAGACATTAACGATTTTATTCGGAAGAGCAGGGAGAGAAAACAAGCGGTGACGATGAAGGTCTACCGTTGGTTGGTAGAAAACAATTCGACCGGAGCCAACTATTTGAACAACAAGGGTATTCCTAAAATTGATGAAAACATCTACTGGCAGATTCAAGAAAGGGACTTTGTCCTTTCCACCCTTGATGACCTGAATAGAGCACTGGTCGGAACGCCTCTCGAAATCGCTGGGACAGACTTTGATCGCTTGAGTTTCAGGTTGGATTACAGGCGTAAAGAAGTAAAACTATTATTACAGTGTCCGATGCGTCTCGTAATGCGTATTTGCGCACCTTATGTGTTCCGCCGAACCCAGATCGGGCCGAATGATACTGATAGCATACTTTCAAGATGTCTTCCGGCAAATGAAAAGTCTTTTGATGGCCTGATTTATCTTCTATCCAAGGCATTCTTAGCTAAAGGCATTAAGTTTGGCTATGCAGACTACGCGGCGGGGGATTTGATTGTATTGGACAGTAGTAGGAGTCAATTCGTTGTTTTTAACGCGAAGGAGTTTTTTCTTAAGTATCAAGGGCTGGTGCTTAAATCAGTACCGCCAAATCTAGATACTTGTGTAGCCGAAGTACTTGGAACCAAAAAGGGTAGATATCCAATGAGCGAGTATAAGGATTATCTCCAAAGGCATTACCATATATCATTGAAATCCTTATAATGGATTTGGTTGACTCACACTTTGAAACGGGCCTTGATATGCACTCGTGCCGGTTTGGCGCCAAGCGAATTTCCTTTGGGTAACTTAACTCTTTGCCAAAGCAGTTTAAATCACACTCTGGCATGCTGCATCGCCTGGCGCTTCGTGAAGATCACACAAATAAATTGTTAGTCGCGGAGGTTCAAAATTTCGCTGATTCCGGCGTTCCCAGTTATGGCGGAATCTCGGGAAAACTTTGTTGAACTGCGTACGGATACACCGCCGGACTACCAAGATGGTCCGAAGCCTCCTTGGCACGAGCGCAAGGCGGCCTACGTTGAGAGGATTCGCAAAGAGGTTTATCCACTTTACCGTGTAACACTAGCTGATAAACTTCACAATACCCGCTCGACCGTGATGGACTACCGTCGATTTGGCGACACGATCTGGGCACGTTTCAAGGCAAGCAAGGAGGACCAACTCCAATACCATAGAGCTTTAGTAGAAGCTTTTCGCGAAGCGGGAGCACCGTATCATTTGGTGAGTGAACTTGATTCGTTGATCTAGTAACTGGAGGCAGGTAGCGATCCCGCATAAAGCAGTTGCACACAGGACGCGCTATCGCGCCGCCGGTGAACTACAACGTTGACCGGAGTTTAGACCAATGCCAAGCTATGACTTCAGAACACTATCTCCAATAGACTTTGAAGGGCTCGTTCGCGACCTCCTTCAGGAGGAGTTCGCGCTGACACTTGAGTCCTTCAAAGCTGGTAAGGACTTAGGTATAGACTTCCGCTACTCCACTGACAAGGATGAGACCTTGGTTGTCCAGTGTAAGCATTACGTTGAGTCTGGATTTGACGCTCTCATTCATGTTCTAACTTCTAAGGAACTGAAAAAAGTGCATGCACTCAAGCCATCGCGGTACATCGTTGCTACGTCAATTCCCTTGAGCTCAGCTCAGAAGGACTCCATTTCGAACGTACTGTCTCCTTATGTCCTGAACACTGGGGATGTGCTTGGAAAGGAAGATCTCAACAATCTCCTGGGTAAGTTCCCGCACGTAGAACGACAAACGATCAAACTCTGGTTGACCAGTCTTCCAATACTAGAGGAAGTGCTCCACGCTGGCATCTACAACATGTCTAGAGAAGAACTTTCCCGTATCAGGGAACATGCACTACTCTATGTGCAGAATGCGAGCTTCGAGGAGGCTGCCAGAATCCTTGACGATCATAACTTTTGCATCATCGCCGGGATTCCTGGAATCGGCAAGACGACCCTTGCTGAGATGCTGGTACTGCATTACAGCAGAGCAGGTTATGAGGTTGTCAAGGTCAGTGAAGACATGACCGAAGCCTGGAAATTGGTCAAGCCTGAGACAAGGCGGGTCTTCTACTACGACGATTTTCTCGGCCAGACTTCATTCGGGGAGAAGTTGAACAAGAATGAAGACCAGCGCCTTATCGACTTCATTCACACGGTTCGAAAATCCTCGGGTGTGAAACTGATCCTGACGACACGAGAGTACATCTTGCAACAGGCCTATCTGCAATACGAAAAGCTAAACAGGGAAGGCTTTAGTACGGAGAAGTGCATTATCGACCTAGCGAAGTACACTCGGATGAACCGTGCCAAGATACTATTCAACCACGTGTACTTTTCAGCGCTGCCTGCGCAATATCGCAAATGTCTCCTCGAGGACAAGAGATATCTTAAGATCATTGACCACCCCAACTACAGTCCGCGCATTGTGCAATTGTTGACAGATTATCGTCGCTTGCGCAACGTGCGCCCGTCGGGCTATGTGACTCTCTTTCTTAACAGTATGAATAATCCCCTTGCAATTTGGCAACACGCCTTTATGAATCACCTATCGCAGGCTGCACGGAACTTGCTTCTCATGATGGTGAGCATGCCATATGAAGTGCTGTTGGCCGATGCCGAGATAGCTTATCAAGCATACAATCTTGGCTATTCCAGACACTTCGGGTCGACCATTGGCCCACAGGACTTTCGTAGCGCTCTGAAGGAACTGGACGGAGACTTCCTTGTATATCAGCGTGAGGGCTCCAACATTCTCATTCGATATCAGAACCCGTCCATAAGGGACTTTCTCAGGATGTACCTTTCGAGTAGCCAAAGTGAAATGGCGCTGTTAATCGAAACAATTGTGTTCTACGAGCAGCTTAAGTCGTTATGGTCTTGGTCGGGCGAAGAAGCAGGACGAAGTGGTGTTCGGCGGTTTTTTGAGAAGGACCCGTCATTAGCGACAAGTATTATGCGTAGAACTCTGAGTTCTCCCCCATGTCGCCTAATTCACGTGTCCCGGGCGGGAGCAACCCGAAGAGAACATTGGCCGATATCTCTTGAAGCGAGGTTGGTGCTTGTTGCCGAGATCGGCACAGACTGCTGCTCACCTCTCTTGGCTCTGGTGCAGGAGAAACTGCCGTGCATTGAAAGCCGAATACGAGAAAGAGGTCTTGATAGGGACGGGCTGGCCGACTTGCTCGAGGCTCTGTCTAACCATGTGGAGGCAGGTGTTGAGTGGGCACGAGCTTTCGCAAATGCAGGGTATGACGCCCTCCTGATCGAACCGGGATTGTCGGACGACCTCCGCCCCATTTGTCGACTAGTAGAGAAACGCTCAAGTATGCTTCCTGAGGGGACGCTGAAACGTGTCGAAGAGGCGCTCCTTTCTGTTGCTGACAGTATCGCTTCCGGGGAATGGGATCTTACAGCGGATGAGCTACGCGAGGAGGCTGAGTCTCTGAAGTCACTGGCGTTCGACCTCGGAGTTGACATCGAGAGCCAGCTTGAGGCAATCCTTGTGTGGGCCGACAAACTGGAGGAAGAAAGCGGAAGAGATGATAGGAATCTGGAGTTCTTATCAACTTCATCTGGAGAAGAAGATATCGCTGATGACGATGAGATTGCGTCGATTTTTAGCACGCTTAATGTCACTCCATAACGTGGGGACCCCGGCCCAAAAAGCATTGCACGCCACGCGGTAAACCGTGCGCGTGAACGCTGCGTTCTTGGGAGGACTGTCGGTATGCAAGTTAGAGCGTAAAACAACAGTCAAGTACCACGCGACAGGTGCCGGCTATGGCTTGAAGGTGGGGAAGGATGACAGGGATCGCTTGTTTAATAGAACGTCGGCCGGCTCCTGGCCTACGTTTGGTTCTCCCGCCCGGCGGCGATCACCGACGCGGAAAATCCGGGCTCGGATGTTTAGCTAAGTTGCTTCTTGACGGGTACGCGAAGCTGATGACGATCCACCTAACGTGAAATACGTTGACTACCTCACTAAATACAGACCGAGGCCGGGGAGGCAAATGCGGGACTGTGCGGAATTGCGACGATTACAGAAATGTCGTGGGGACGGCAGACCGTGTGCATGTCATAGGGACGGTTCTCTTGACAACAGGAATTGGCCATGATAAGATCCCGGCAGAGGTGATAAAAGTGCCGAGGCATGCCCGGGTATTATCGAAAACACAAACCTACCACGTCATACTGCGGGGGAACAACCGGAAAGAAGTGTTCATCGATGATGAAGATAAAGCCAGAATCATTGCCGCCATTTCGGAGAAGAAGGGTGGCGATCATTTTACCGTCTACGCATATTGCGTGATGGATAATCATCTGCATTTGGTTCTGAAGGAAGGAAAGGATCTTTTATCAAAGGCTCTTAAACGTATCGGGACCAGTTACGCTTACTATTTCAACAAGAAATACAAACGAATAGGGCATGTTTTTCAAGACCGGTACCGGAGCGAAAGTATTGAAGACGACGCTTATTTACTCGGGGTTATCCGGTACGTCCATCTTAATCCTGAGAAGGCAGGCATAAGCAGCGCAGAATCATATCCATGGAGCAGCTACAACGAATATTTTAAAGAAAACACAAGATTGATTGCGATAGACGAGATATTGAGCATGTTCTCAAACGATAGAGAGAAAGCGATAAGCGATTTTATCTAAACGCTAATATAAATGTGAGCCAAGTGATCATTTAAAACTGAGCCACCCTGAACCCCATATCCTGCAACTGTCATGGGGACGGTTCTGTCGACAACATTGAGCAGCATGCAGGTCTGACAGGGGACTCCCTCACACGCTTCGGTCAGATTTAAGAATGCTGATAT
>QZIR01000050.1 GCA_003604975.1 Desulforudis sp.
CCCGCCGGAAGACGGGAGGAGTCGATTCTCCTCGGGCTAGTCAACCCGGGGCTTGCGGGAGATCCTACAAGCCTCTGACTTCAGTCAGGGGTGGTTGACACCCGGCCAACAGTTAGGGCCTGACCCTGTCTCTGATGTCATTAAAGCGCTGTCCAACGCCGCCCGCGAGCTGGGTCGCGGCAACCCAGATCCCGACCAGCAGCAGCACCGCCAAACCCGCGTACTCCAAGAGTGTGGGGCCGCGCTCGTCCAGCCACAATTTCTTCAGCAATTGAGAACACCTCCTTTCTCAGTAAAGCAAAATGTTTCTAAGCTGAGCAAACGCCGGGTAGGCCAGCATTACCAGCAGGGGTCCCACGATGAAGACCAGCATGGGGAAGGTCATCTTGACCACGGCCTCGTTCGCGATCTTCTCGGCCTGGTATCTCCGCATCAGCCGCACCTGGGCGGCGTGCTGGCGCACCGCTTCGGCGATGGGCGTCCCGTACTTCTCGGCCTGGAGCATGACCTGGACGAGCTGCGTCAGCTCGTCCACCCCGCAGCGGTCGGCGATTCCCTGGAGGGCGTCCGCCCGCCGCTTTCCGGAGGCGATCTCGTGCGCGGCCCGCTGCACTTCGGTTCCTAGCACGCCCCCGAAATGGGTGCCCACTTCGTTCAGGGCGAGGTAGACGTCCCCGCCGCCCGCCTGGAGGGTTGTCGCCAGGAGGGTGGCGAATTCCGTGAGGTCCCTGCGTATGGCTTTCTGGCGCTTGGCGATCTTGTCCTGGATGATCATATCGGGGAGCATGTACCCGACGCCGCCCAGAAGCACGAACCAGAGCAGGTCGATCCCAAGCAGCGTCCCCGCCATCCCTCCGATCACCGGAATCCCCACGGCGGAAGCGAGTTTTATCGCCAGGAACTCCGCCGCGGAGATCTCTTCTATGTCGGCCCAGGCCAGGCGGCGCTCGGTCTGGAGCCTGACGTCCTCCGGGAAGATGACGAACACCAGGGGAATGACCGAACTCATCCCCTGGACCCACGCGGTCTTGCCGATGGTCTGGAACGACCGGGCGGGCTTTCTCTCCAGGACCCTCTTTCTCGCCGCGTCCAGGGCCAGCAGGAGGCTCAGCGCGGCGACCATGGTGAATATTCCCACGACCAGACTGTGTTGCACTGTCGTAACCCCCTTAGTATTCTACCGCGACAATCCGACGCACTACAGCCCACCCGAGCAGGATGAGCCCGCTGCAGACGACCAAGGTGATCTGCCCGCCGGGGGCGTTGAAGAGCGGCGACATGTACTCCGGGCTCAAAACGCGCATGCCCCCCACGGCCAGGAAGGGCAGGATCACGAGCACGTTCGTCGTCAGGCGGCCCTCGGAAGTGGCCGCGCTCACCTGGGACCTGAAGGCCGTCCGGTCCCTGATGCCCTCGGCGGACTGGTCGTACAGGGCGGCTAGGTCTCCCCCGGTGCGCATCTGCACCGCCGTGGCCACAGAGATGAGTTCCATGTCCCGCGACTTGACGAGCTTTCCGGCTTCCTCCAGGGCTTCTATGGGAGTCTTGCCGACCCTCATCAGCTGCACGGCCCTGCCGAAGACATCTTGGGCGGGCGGCGGCGCGGAAAGGGCCGCCTGCTCCAGCGCCTGCGGCACCGACTGCCCCGCGCGGAGCGACGCGGCCATCTGGCCCAGGATGATCCCGAGCTGGGCTTCGAAAGCCCGGGCCCGGCCCCTGACGCGGTGTTTCACCCAGGCCGAAGGAACCGCTACACCCAGCAGCAACCCCGCGGGAGCCAAGGTGGTGGAGCCGGTCACGGCCAGGACCAACCCCATGCCCACGACGGCCCCAGAAACGCCGGCGATAACCATGTGCGACTCCGGAATGTCCAGACCGGCGGCCATCGCCTCGCGCTGGAGCGCGGAGCGCCTGTCTTCTTCGGATTCGTGCGCGCGCCGGCGGACGTTCAGCCAGCTGGAATACTCCCGCCGGGCTTTAACGCCCAGCGCGGCGAAGACGATGGCGATCACGACCCCCAGGGGGACTGCCACATACGCGATCTGAAGGTCCAATCAAGTCACCCCCGTGATGCCCGCCCACCGCAGCCGGTCGGCCCGGGCAAGCGGGTGTTCCGTGCGCACCCAAGCGCCGCTGTCGTTGTCGAACGCAAAGATGTCCTGGAGTGCGATGCGCATCGCGCCGCTCTCCACGCCGAGGGTTTCGCAGACATGGTCGACCCTCCGCCGGCCGGTCCGGTCCCTGCATATGTGCACCACGAGGTCCGCGGCGCTCGCGATCATCGCCAGGATCGCCTCGAACGGCAGGCCCATGTCGGCCATCTGGATCATGTTCGCCAGGCGCGTGTTGACCAAGTCGGAGGCGCTGTTGGCGTGCGCCGTGGTAAGGGAGCCGTCGTGGCCGGTGTTCATGGCCTGCATCATATCGAAGGCTTCTCCCCGGCGGCACTCGCCCACGATGATTCTCCTCGGGGCCATTCTCAGGGCGTCGGCCACCAAGTCCCTCTGGGTGATCTCGCCCTTTCCTTCAATGTTGGGGGGTCGGGCTTCAAGACGGCGCACGTTGGTGTGCTGCAGCTGAAGTTCGGCCGGGTCCTCGATGGTGATGATGGACTCGTCCTCCGGGATGTAGTTGGCCAACACGTTCAAAAACGTGGTTTTCCCGGAAGACGTGCCGCCGGAGACGATTACGTTCAGACGGGCCTTGACGCAGGCGGCCAGAAAGTCGGCAATCTCCTGGTTTAGGGCGCCATACTCCAGGAACTTCTCCATGGTCATGTCCTGCCTGAAGCGCCGGATCGAAACGGTCGCGCCGTCCACCGCGACGGGAGAGATGTGCGCCATTAACCGGGAGCCGTCCGGAAGCCGCGCAGACACCCGGGGATTTGCCAGGTCGATCCTTCTCCCAGTCGGGGCAATCATACGTTCAAGAACGTCCCGCGCGTGCTCGTCGCTCCTGAACCGCAAGGGCTTGCCGTTTTCGTCCAGGGCGATATGCTCCTTGCCCCCGATCTCGACGCGGATCAATTTATAGTTGATTACCTTAATCTCAGTCACGGCGTCCGCCTGGGGACCAGTGAAAAACTGCTCCAGAGGGCCGTAGCCCAACAGGTCGTCAACCAGCTCGTCCGCGATACCCAACTGCAAAGGTTTGGGGAACTCCGGAGCCCGGGCCTCGATCAGTTCAAGGACGATGCCGCGGACCCTTCTCCCGAGGGCTTGCGAGTGCCGGTCGGCCAGATCCTGGGCTGAAAACTTCTTTTGGATCTCTTTTTGCGCCAGGGGCCGGACTTCGGCGAACAGGGTTTCGCGATCCAAGGTTTTGTGCTCAGCGGGCTGAAGGTCCCCACGGACTTCTCCCAGGCGCTGCTGAAGGCCACTTTGGGGCTTGTTTCTGTTAAACACTTTTCCTAGTCACCCTTTCCCATGTTTTTTGCTTGAAAAGCCAGGGTTGACGTGGCAAGAATGACGAATTAGTCTCGAAGGAGGTTCTTCTAATGGTAGATGACACGAACGAAAAACACGTACATTGCGACAAAGAGGGTAATCAGAAGCGACCAAAAATCCAACGTTTTCCAAAAAGGCTTAGAAAAAACTGGTTTATTCTGTTGGTTTTGAGCGGTTTGGCGATCTCCGAACCGACTATCGCCTGGTGCTTGGGCATTCTGGCCCTCTTTTGCACAATAGCCAAGGTCTGCACTGCACCGAAGCAAGATGCTGTCGAACGACGGGATGTCGGAACCGCTTTCCAGGTGGCGTGGATTGCTGGTTTGGTTCTTACAGCCGTCAGCCTGATCGGAGTCGGATGGCCACTGGGAACAGGAGCGGCCTTGCCGATAGGTGCTTGCATATTTGCAGGCAGAGCAGGACGTTCCTGGAACAATGCCGGCTTGTCAGGCATCCTTTGTGCACCTCCTAACCGGCAGACCTCCGAAAAAGATTCCTAATGGATCGGACTATCCCGCCGCTCCGCCCCGCCGGCTGCGCCCCGTCAGAGAACACCGGGAAGAGCTGATTCAAGCAGCGCCTGACGTTAGACGCATAGACGCTGTTGGGATCCAGCAACACGTAAGGCTGGCCCAACTTTCGGCCTTTTTTCACGCCTACGTCGTCCGGAAACACGCCCAAATTGGGGTAGGGGATGTATCTATCCAATTCGGACATCGACAAGCCCTCCGGCTGGTCATATTGATTGACCGTCCTGTAGCACTTGGACGCGCACCCCAGGGCGGTCAGCGTGGCGTTGAGCTGGTTCATGCCCGGCACGACCTGGTCGTCCGGGGTGACAACGACAATAATGTAATCAGCGAGCTCCGCGGTCGCCCAGGAAACGTCCAGGGTAATTGAAGGTGGCAAATCAACCAGCACCAGGTCGAAATGATTTCGGAGAATGGTCAAGACCTTTTGAATCAGCGGCTTCGAAATCTCAGCCACCTTCTCCGGCGAAGGAACGGCCGGAACCACCCACACCCCCGACGGGTGGCGGACCATGAACTCCTCAACTTCTTCGGACGAAGGGCTGTCACTGATGTACTGCCAGTTGAGTATGCTTCTGGCCAACAGAGCATCTCCCATGAGGGCTTTCTCCGGACTGCCCAGGTTCATTTGAAGAGTGACGCACCCGTACTCATTAAGGTCCACCGCAGCCACGCGTACCGCCAAATCGGCCTGGGTGGCGGCCGCGACGGCCATATTAACGGTGGTGGTGGTTTTGCCCACGCCGCCCTTCGGGCTCATCAGGGCGATGACCACCCGGCGGACGGACTGAAGCTGTCTCGGGGCGTGATGCACGCCCCGGCCAAAGGGGCCGCTGCCCGGAGTGGCCAGGGGGAGCTTTTCGCTCATGCGGCGCATCTCCTCGCGGACCTTATCCACTTCCTGCTCCAACATGCCCCCGATGTCTGCACCCCCCATGGTCTTCGTGAACACCTGGCGCACGCCGAGAGCCGTCGCCCGGCGCCAGAGATCCATCGAGGGGGCGTCCGTGGCGATGAACACCACCGTGCCCGGAGACACTTTGGCGATCTGCTCCGCCACGTCCAGGCCGCTCATGTCGACGAGTCCGAGGTCCACAATCGCGGCGTCCGGGGCCTGGTCCCGGGCCATGCTCACGGCGTCCCTTCCGGTCCCGGCCAGCGCCACCACCTTGATGCGATAGTGCTGCTCAAAGTCGCCCCGCATTTTCTCCCGGAAGCGGGGCTCATCATCGACCACCATCAACCGGATGGTGCGGTCAAATTCGTGCATTATTCGCGACCCCCTTGCGGGAACAAGATGTGCAACTGGACACCCGCGGTTTCGGCCTTAACGCTGTCGCCCACGGGGTTGATCACAGCGTGGATGCGCCCTTTCGTGGCAGCCAGGGCCACTTTTTCGACCTCCTGCGGACGCAGGGCCACGATGACCCGTTCGTTGCCCGTCTCCGGGCGGTTTTCGTCCACCAGCGGGACGTGTAAAACCGGGGCGCTCCAGACCAGCACTTTCGAGGTCGTGACGCTGTCCGCGCCGATCTCCCTCGGCACGTCCACCACGCCGATGAGGTCCACCCGGTCACCGGCTTCAAGAACCAGGCCCTGGGTCGCGTCGGCAGGAAGGGCGTACCCGCGCAGATCTTTCTGGCCGGTCAATGCCAGACGGGCCGCCACCGTGCCGCCCGGGGGCGATAATTCAGCCACGTGGCTTACACGAATCGGGTCGCCCGCCGCCACGGCGGTTTTCGCGTGCGCCCCGATGGCGGAATCCAGCATGTCTCCGGTCACGCGGTCCTGGGGAACGGCCGCCGCGGGAAGCTGTTTCACGTCCAGCTTGTCTTCGGTCAGCCTTTCTCCGGGCGCGAGGTCCTGTTTGGCGACGAGCACGGATACGGAGGGCGCGGCCAGCTTGACGGCCTGCGCCGCGAAGAAGGCCGCCACCAAAGCGGCGGCAAAAGCGATGATCAAGAAAAACGAACCCGGGGATCTGGATTTAATTTTGGGCAATGCCATGGAATTTAACTCCTTTCTACCCGTTGATGGTGATTTGTTCGGCATCATCGGCCCACGCTCCTGACGGCATTGACGCCACAAACACAGCCAGAACGAAAAAGAAAGCCGGACAATTCGTTCTTCCACTCCGCACTAATGCCCAACGGCAGCACACACCCCAAGGGCAGGCCGAGCGCTTCAATATTGTACAGGCCGTGGGTATCGCCGGCGCGGTTGAACACCAGTATGGAGTCCGTGCGGGGCTTGAAGTGGTTCCAGGCCCGCGCCACGTCCGGCAGCATAGGGTCTGGAGACGCCACCAGTATCGACTGCCCCGGGATGTCCTGTTCGGGGTCGTTGCCGGCGTCCACCACCACCGCGTCCGCCTCTTTCTCACAGTGCGCCATCAGTTCGCGGAGGGCCGGCACGTTCAGATTGTCTTTCCGCCAGGGGTCGAGCGCCCAGACGGCGATGCCGTCGACGCGAATCCCGGCCGAAATGTCGAGCGTGCGCCAGTCGTGCCGCCACATCTGGTCCAAGGGCAAGTTGAGGGCGGAAGCAATCCCTGGATTCCTGGTGTCGGCGTCGATCAAGGCCACGCGGAGTTTTTTCTTTTTAAGCATCCTGGCGACATAAACGGCCACGGTGGTGACGCCCGCTCCTTCCAGCCAGGGGGAGTGAACCACCAACACCCTGTTGTTTATGGGCTGGTAGGCCGGCGCAAAGGGTCTGCCCGCGGAAGCAGGCGCTGCGGGCGTCTCGGAGGGAAGTGTTGCGAGCGGTAGGCGAAGCGCTTCAGGAATGGGTGCCGCAGGCTGGGGCGCTTCGGGAACGGGCATTACAATCGGCGGATGGGGTACTTCGGGAACGGGCTCCCGGTATATGAGCACCTGGTTCTTCCCGGCCGCCTTGGCCGCGTAGAGCGCTTTGTCCGCCAGATCGCGGGCGTCTCCCTGTTCGCTCCCAGCCACGCCGCAGGAAAAGGTCACGGCCACGCCGTCCACCGTTTGTTTGTTCCACCTGTCCTGCATGCCCCGAACGATCTTCACTGCGGTTTCCGGCGGCAGGCCGGGGAAGGCGAGCACGAACTCCTCCCCGCCGAACCTGGCCACAATGTCGGCCTGGCGCACCGCAGCGAGCAAGAACCGTCCGAATTCAGACAGGACGGCGTCTCCCAGCAGGTGCCCGTGCCGGTCGTTGACGGCCTTGAAGTCGTCCAGGTCGCATATGGCCAAGCTGTAGCCGGCTCTCTGGCTTTCCACCCACGGGTCGAAGAAGTCGCGCCTGTAGCAGCCGGTCAGGGCGTCGCGGTTGGCCCGGTTCCACAGCTCGCGCATCTGGCGGGACCGCGACGCGACACGTTCGAGATTGGCGCGGGTAACGCCGTCGATCCAATCATCAATGCCATATCTGAAGACCGACGGGTCGACCTTCGGGCCGACCATCACTACGGCCAAGCTGATGAAATCAATGTTCCGCTTCAGGTTCTGCACGTCGGAAAGGTTGACGTTCTCGCTCACCAGCAGGGCGTCAGGGGGCCTTGCCCTTGCCGCCGACAGGGCTTCTTCAAGGTTGGAGTAAGGGGACAGCCGGGAGTCATGTAAAAGGGCCGCGTCCGAAGGCATTCCCAGCTTGTCAACGGCGGGCCGCGACCGCCTGAAGCGTTCGAGGGTCCGGTCCAGGATGCCCCGGCGTGCATCTCCGGCTTCTATTTCTATTTCGCCCGGTCTGCCGGCGGCGTCTACTTCGCCCTGTTTGCCGTTCATGCCCACATCGGCGAAAGTTCTGGGGTTCTCGATGTATTCCGGCAGCTCCTCGACCCGCACCCTGTCGACCCGGTGAACGTCGTAGATTCCCAGACGCACGATTTCTCTTATCAGAGAATCGCTCGCGGCTTCGGGAAGTACAACCACCAGCCTGCTTTTCGGGCAGGCCCGCCGGAGTTCGGTCAGGTTTCTGAGCAGGGCGAGCCCCCAGTTGACTTTTCCGTCGACCAGCGTTGACGCCAAGGCCGTCCCCAGGATGAGAAAGACGTCAGGGCGGGGGTCAAGCCGCAGCGCGGCGGCCACCGCCGCATCCAGGGTGCGGTCCGTGCCTGCGATTTCGTACTTGGCCGAAAGGTATTCGGAAAGTCTGTCGGTGTTGTCGCTGAAGACGACGTACAGGCGCACAAAACCACCTCCTGAAAAAGAAAGCCTGCAAAATTGCAGGCCAGAGACGGGGGCTTGTTCTCCGCCACCGCCGCGCCCCCGGACGGCGGTTTCCAGCTTTAGAATTTTAAGCCGTCCTGGAGAATTCCCGGGCGGCCAGAATATGCTTGCAGTATCCAAGTTTTCGTCCCCGGACGCGAAAATCCGGGCATTCGCAGGTGTTTTCTGCCAGGTTGACCGCGTACAGCTTCCGCGGGTTGGACTGCGAAGGCACGACATACAGATCGACTCCCACCCGGGCGACCAGCGGGGTGAGTTTCCGCGCTCTCTCTTCGCGGCTCTGCCCGCCCAGGGCGTTCCGGTACGCCTCCCGGGACAGGGCGTCGGCCTCGGCGTTCTTTTCCCTCGGAATCCACCGGAAGACAACTTCTCGGAGCATCCTGGCCAGATCCAGTGTTTGGGCATGCAGGGGGACGATGTTCGGCGAACGCACCACGTATTTCCCTGCAAGCTGATAAACCAGGAGCTGGCTGTCCGAATGAACGACCGTCCTTCTGGACGCGTATCCGTTCGCCAGAAGCCAACCCAAAGCCGATATGACCGCGCCGTACTCGGCGACGTTGTTCGTCGCGCCGCTTCCCCGGCGCACCACAGATGAATGCCTGTGCAAAAGCTCTCCGCCGTCGAATGCCAACCATCCGCAGGTGGCGATCCCGCCCGGGTTCGGCTCGCACAGGCCGTCGCAGTAGACAGCTATCATCGAATCACCTCCAAAAAGAGCCCGCCGAAGGCGGGCCAAAACAAAAAAAGGAGAAGTGCGAAACTTGTGGAAAAATAAAACTATCTAACGATAAATTTTTATTAGACTGGAGCATTTCACTAAAGAACTCCGGCGGATACTTAGAGATTTTCAATATAGAAATACCACGCCCCCTTCACGAACCGGTCCGCCATGCACGCCGTCGGCTGCCGGCCTCTCTCCTGGTACTCCTGATGGACCTTAAGCGCGTCTTCCTTGGTTCCGTAGACCTTTGCGTAGACGCGCCCTTGCTTTGTCCGACCTTCTTCAATTCGGACGCTGGATGCCAGGACCTCGCCCGCCTCCGCAACCGGACCGGGCGCATCCTCGGTCCCGGCGGCGCTGCCGGCCTGGTTTTCGCCATTGATTCCGGTTTCGGCCGGCAGTTCAAGTAATACCGTGTTAGCCGCCTCGGCAGCCTGCTGTTTATACGGCCCGGCCTCCGCGATGGACCGGGCAATGGAGTCAACCATTCCGGGAGAAAGGGCCGCCTTTTTCGTCTGCTTTCGGATGTGCCAGGCGAAGGCTGTCGCTCCCTGGAACACCGGGACCGAACAGCTCTCGGCCTTTAGCCACTTTGCCCGGGTGAAGAGCACGTTCGGGTGAATCCACTCGGAGGGATCCATGGGCAGTTCGGCGCCGAGCCCGTCCAAGATCCAGACGGTGAACAGTCTCAGGTGCCGCAGGCTCTGCCTGGTGGGGCTTTCGCACCGCACCCAGCGGTTTCCTTGCTTGCGCTTCCAGTTGTCCTTGTGGGCCAGGAAGGCGCCGTCCCAGGCTTTGGTTTCCACCAGATAGATGCCGGGCGGGCCGATAAGAACGTGGTCGAGCTGGATGAACTCGTCGGGCTTGGGTTCCAGCACCACGTCGTTGAGGACGATCCAGTCCCTCGGCAGCATCAGCCAAAGGTTCAGAAAGGCGCTGTCCTCGCCGCCTTCGCCCTTCGCGTTGTCGCCGGCCCGCTGGACGTCGAACATCACGCCGGCTATGGGCTTTAAGGCCCAGGCGGCCCAGGAGGGCAGCTCCTCGTCGATGCGGCCCTTCATCTTTTCCTTCTCCCGGGCAACCTTTTCCTTGATCAACTGGCGGAAGCGTTCTTTGTTTTCGGAATTCTGGCGCATTCTACGGGCGGGCATCCTATCACCTCTACTCCTTTCCATAACGGCCGAGCTACTTACCTAACAAGCTTTTCGCTCAGGCCCGTTACCGCCTTGACCACCGCGGACTTTGCCAGGGCTGCTGCCACCACTACGATCCCGATCATTAGTACCAAACCGATCAGATAGGCAATAAGCATCCTAAGCAGATTTCCTCGCAACTTGCCACGCGTCCCGACTGGGCCAGCAACAGAGAAGCTTTTCGGGATCCGGCATGTCTTCGAGCTGCTTTTCCTGCTCTGCGAAGGGGGTTTTCTGCGCAGCGTATCTATCAGAAAGGCATGCCGCCAAAACCAGGTTTTCTTTCTCCCAAAACGCTACAGCCGGCGAAAGTTTGCGGCCGCGCTCCCTTGAGGAGAAGATGTGCCATCGCACATCGGCCAGGTCGTCCGCCGCGTCGTCGGGATCGGCGGTCGTGTCGTCAGAGTCTATCTCCGCCCGCAGGATTCTCCAGGCGCCATTCGCTTTTTCTTCGGCGACCAGGGTGAAGGCCAGAAAGCTGCCGCCCAGATAGTCCAGCCCGAGATCAAAGCGGCGGATTTTTTTGCCCGACCCTTTTTGGTATTCGACGACAACCCGGTCGTCTTTAGTTGCGATTTCCGGCAATAGAGCACACCTCGCTGAACAGGTTTGGAATTGCCGCCGCGTCGGCCAAGGGCGCCCAGGCGTCCGCGTCATCGGGGCGCAGGCTCGCCCTGCCTCCGGTTTTGTACTGCTGCCAAAATCGGTGAAAGCTCTCAAAGCGGTACACGGCCAGGCTGTCAACCCGCCAGAAAGCCGCCACGACAAAGGCCCGGCCGCCGGCTTCGGAGAATTCCCGGAGGGCCAGGATTTCCTTCTCCGGAAACCTGCTGGGATTCAGGGGAAGACTTTTCCCTGCCGTCTCTTTGCATTCTACGGCAACCGGGATTCCGGAGACGACGCCCACGAAGTCGACGGGGACTCCTTTGTACGGAAAGGATCTGCCGGAACGCAAAGGCACCCATTTGTTGTTCTGACGAAATATCTTGACCCCGGGCCCGGCGCTCTCGAAGACCGTCTCCAGCAGGTCTTCCAGGGCACGGCCACGGTTGGCCTGGATCGACTGCACACCAACACCCCCTGAAAAACAAAAACCGGGTATGCGTATACCCGGCCTGTTTGATCCTACCGCGAGCCCCTGCCTTTAAGCGTGGAGTCGATTGACCCACATCAGGTACTCCGCAGACTGTTTCCGAATACAGATCACCGGCTCTGGAGATTCCCAGTCCTCGGAATCCGCATCCGGCCACCCCCACGCCCAGGACTACGCTTGACCATCGATATGAACCACAATCTGGTTTTTGGCTTCTTCTTCCGAGAAGCCAGCATCGAAAAATTTCTGTACATCAAATGGCTCAAGCAAAGTCGCATACACCATCCGGCTTTTTCTGCCGCAGTTGCCTTCTAGCACGAAAAGTGCCCCTCGACACTCAAACACCTCTCCGGAACGAAGCTCGCACAATCGCACCCTTTCCCATGGCAAAGAAAATGCACCCCGCTTTGTATAGAAGTATATTACGCTTTTTCAGGGAACTCGGAGAGAAAGCGATCCACTCCAGACAGGCCACGACCGGATATCCGGAAGCCCCCAGACGAAACCCTCGCCCCACCCGCGCTCATCAAGTGCCTTTTGCGGAGATTCCTCAGCGCAAGGGGCTTGGCCGCTGCGGTTGCGGGCGGGTCATCCCCGGGGGAGGGCGGCGGTATCCTGGCCCGGCTCCTTGCCCGGTCAAGCAATAATCGGCCACAGGCGAGACAATTGCAGAAAGTGCCCCCGCCGCCAGCGCCCACACCGGTAGACGGTGCGGAAGGATGGAGCGCTCCGGGCGAAAATCTCTGCGGCGGCATCTCCAAAAGCCAGATCTTCGTCTTCGGGTGACTCTCAATCAAGACCTCCGCCTCGACGACCAACTGCTCCCGACGCCGGAAGAAGCCTTTTTTCTCATGCTCCCTGCGGATCAGAACCCGGTATTGAAGCCCCGGAAAAAGTTCCACGGGAGACCCCTCGGTATCTTGGGAGACATCAAGCCAAGCGCCCCGGAAATTAAACATCCTCGGGACCGCATCCGGATGGCCATGAGCCCACAAGTAAGCCATGGTCCCCCTGGCACCATCAAGGCTACCAAAGTTGAAGGAAGAACGAAACTGATACCGACCCGGCTCCCCTTCGCGCGGAAGCAGGGATTCGGTGTCCTCCTTCAGGTGGCACACAAGGGCCTCCAGGCTCTCCACCCCGGCCCTTTTCGCAAGGCAGACGCGGTGTTTACCCTCTGCCACCCAGTACCGCCCGCCGTGTTCGAGCAGCCGAATGGGGTCGCGCTCACTGAACGGAGTGCGTCCTTCTTCAAACGCGCTCAAAAATTTCTGGCAGCGGCTACTTTTCAGGCAAATCTCCAAACATTCCGGACGCTGGGCGCTTTCAGTAAGCGCCTCGAATAGTTCCTCTTCGGTGTTCCGGTAAGCGTTGAAACCTAATTCCTGCAACAAGAGACACTTGTTGCCCAACTCCGTCGGGATTTCAGCGATGTCCGCAACCCACACGACGCACAACTCCGGCCTTTGGACCACCCTTTGACCCCCCGCCTTGCTCTCTTCTCAGAAACAGATTCTACGCGGCCAATCCGACTCCTCCCAGCCCAGCGCCTTGCGTCGCACGGCTTCCAGGGCGGCCTTCGTTTCCGGAGAGTATTCCGCGTAGGGCAAGACCTGCTCTCTGGAAACGATGCCTTCGAAGTGCCTTTTCCAGTCGCAGTTCTGCTCGAACAACCGCATCTTGCAGCCGGGGTATCTTTCGGCCATTTCATGCACCGCGTCGACAATCCCGCTGCCCCAGCTCCCTCCGATAGGACGAAGGACTACGTTTCCTTCCTGGGTCAAGACCGCCAGAAGCGCGAAAGTACCCCGCTCCACCAAACTCCTTAATGTTGTGTCAAGCACATTCATCAAAACCACCCCCTGAAAAACAAAAACCGGGTATGCGCATACCCGGTCTGCAAGTTGCCGGCCAGCTCCAGAACGTCGCCAACCTCGTCCTTCGGGTTCGGTACTCAGGTTGGCCAAAAACATGGCCAACCCCCCGGTGCCGGCGGCAGCGCGTTCGGCGCCAGCCGTGCGGCGCAACAAACACTCTACACCGCCTTGAGAGTTTCGGCGACTGCCTTCCTTAATCCTTGGCGCAGGGTTTTCGCGCGGGCGGGATCACCCAGCTCTTCCATGCCTCTGGCGGCTTCCGCACCGCCTAAAAGAAACCCGCAGGCCATCTTTTCGTACCGGCGGGTCACTATCTCGAGCACATTCTCCGTGCCCAAGTGGTACACCCCGCCGATGCCGTAGGCGCGGTAGCCCAGCCGCCGCAAGCTCCTGGCGAGCCGGGCAACCCTGACGCGGTTTTCCAAAGAAGGACTGCCGTAGATCTCCTGCGCGATCTCCGTTGTCAGAACCCCCTCGGGATAAGCATTCTCCAACATCTCCAGCATCCGGTCCGCCAGGCTTTCTTTTTTCGGCCTCCCCATGTCAACTATCCCCCTTTCCTTTCAGCACTTGAAGCTTCGGCTTCCCCGGCTCCAGCACGTCCCAGACGCGCCCGATCCTGCCCGCGGCCGCGTTCAGGCCCGCGTCGAACGACCTGAAGAGCAGGGCATCACCCATGACCTCCGCCATCTCTTCCAACTCCGACGCGCCCCGGACACGGGCCGCCGCCAGGAAACGTTCCGCGTGCCTTTCTTCGATTTGGGAAAGCGCCGCTGCAAGGGAAGCCGCGTTCCGCGACGCCTCCTCCATCAGCGCCCGGAACTCCAGATGCTCTTTCGACCACTGAGGAGGCTTCGGGCGGCTCTTTTCTTTCTCCAGCTCTTTGCGGGCATGGTCCAGCATCCGCTGCAGCCGCTCGGCCTCGCTTTCCAGCACGCGGAGCTTGGCTTCTTTCTTCTCTTTCTCCTGGGCTACCGCCTCGAAGCGGGACCGCAGCCATTCTTTCTCCTTCAGCAACTCCACGTTCTGCCTCCTGGCGGCCTCAAGTTCCGCCTCCAGCGCAGGGTCGATTTTGTAAACGACTTCCTGGACAATTTTCTCGACTGGTTTTTGCTTGAGTTCCTTCAGTCTGGCGCGGAGATCCTCGGCCTCGGCCTGCTTCTCATCGAGTTTTTGCCGGAGACCGGAAAGGGCACCCTGCAGCTTCTCCTCGTACCGCCGGCCCAACTTCTCAGCAATCTCCTCCTCCATAGAGGAGATGCTGTCCTGGATGCCTGCAAGCTGCCTGGAGAGGCCATCCTTTTCGCCCTCCAACTCGGTCAGGTGGTCTTGAAGGGACTCCTTTTCCTTCCTGACCGCATCCAGTTCTTTTCTGAGCTCCCGCGCTTCCGCAGCAGACAGGCCGCAAACGCCCGACTCGCCCAGAGTTCGGAGCAACTCCTCCTGCTCTTCGGGCGGAAGGAAGGCCAGAGAATGAGCGGCAGCCTGAGAGAGTTTACCCGCCGAAACAAGGTTCTGCAGGGGGTCAATGAGGTCGTTGAGCTTGAGAAGGCGATTGAGATTCGGCGTGTCTACGCCGACAGCCCTGGCTACGTCTTTGGCAGTTTTTATTTCATCAAATTGATGAATTTTTTCCGGCCGGCCCTTATGGATACCCCAATACTCTTTTAAGAATTTCGCCCGCTTGGCCTTCCTGATCGGGTCGTCGTCGGACTGTCTTCTCTCCTCGTTGTCCGCGATCAACAGGTATTCCGCTTCTTCCGGAGATACGTCCAAGATGACCACCGGGACCTTCTTCAGGCCCAGCTCCTGGGCGATCTTGCGCCTCTGATGACCGGACACCACCGTGTAGTCGGGAAGGACTTTCAGCGGGTCTCTGATCCCATGGGCTTCGATGCTCCTCTTGACTTCCTGGTACTTCTCGTCCGGCAGATCGTCGTAGTAGTCCTGGTTCTTCGGATGGGGCTTGAGAAGAGAGACGGAAATTTCGTTGCGCATGAAAACACCTCCTGAGAAGAGAAAGACCAGGTATGCGCATACCTGGTCGCAAAGCAGCTGTTTGTCCAGGGGGTGGCCGCCTTATCCCCAGCCCCAAAGGGCGGGGCCTGTGGCGGACGTTTTTCGATCATCCGCGGCATTGAGCGGTTCTGCCTCGCATAGTCCAAGCTGGCGAAACACCCGGAAGTGATTGGGTAGCCCGCCGGGACCGCTGCCCCGCTTCAAAAGCCACCGGGCACGGGCCGGGCGGGTCGGACTCAAGGGACGGCCGTCCGCGTTCAATACGATTACCGTGTTGGGATTAATCATGTACGGTTCCCCCTTTTGCCAATCCCCCTTGCGGGGGCGGGGCGCAACGCCCCGGTCACCGCTTTCGCGGGTAATTATGCCCCCTGCTCCTCCGCCAGGCGCGGACTGCACGGAGACGCCCGCCGCGAACCGGCTGGGACAACACCATTCTTGCAGGCAAGCGTCTCACCTGGTCTCCACGGAGCGAGTCAACACCGCCGGATCAATACCGGCTCTTGCGGTTCTTCACCGCAAGCCCCTCAATTCATTGAGGGGTAGTTGACAAGAAAACCGGGTATGCGCATACCCGGCCTACTGTCCCGTGCTGAACACTCCTTTAATCACCCCGATGATCGATTCCGAGTGGAAAATGAGAACATACATTATGAACACTCCCACCAAGACCATGCAGCCGCTGGTGAACACTTTCTTTGTGAACATCATGATCGGCAGCCCGATGAAGATCAACCCTGCAGCGACGACGAACGCGATCCACATGGCCGGCGGGGCCAGCCCGCGTCCAAGTTCCACCACGTTTTCGCCGACCTTTGTGACTTTCCCGGCCAGCTCTTCCGGAGAAATCGGCTGAATGTCAAAGGGGTTGGCGGGAGCCCCTCCCGGTTCGGCAAATGCCATTCCGGGAACAAGTAGGAAAAGAACCATTATAAGGACCATCAATTTGCGCATACCACATCACCTTTCTCAGTTGCAATTTCTTGCGCCGGAATGTCCGGCAAAGAGTCCAGGCCGCCCAGGTGTTTCAGCCACGCCTGCTCCAGTGCGATGGCATCGCGAACAACCAAGCCGTTCTCTAATTTCCAGGCCGTGCTATAGGACACGCTCAGCATCTTTTCCATATCCTTGAGCGTGAGGCCTGCGCGCTGCCGGAGCTCGGCCAGCCTTGAAGGATCCTGCGCCCTACCGGGGCTCTTTCGCGCCGCGCTCCTGCGGATTTCGGCGAATTTTTCACGGGGCTTCCCGGGGCCGCGCCCGCCTTTCTTTTTGCTGGGATCGAGCCCTAGGTGCTCCCTGAAGCGAACAACGGCCGAGCGGGAAACGCCAAGGGCTTCCGCGACGGCCTGATCGGCCAAGCCCTTGCCGTACAGCCGCAGAAACGCTTCTGAGTCAATCTGTACAGTGGGACGGCCGCACCGGGATATTTCTTCGGACGATCCGCAAAAGAGCCTTTGCATTTCCATCAGATTCCAAACACCGGTCTCTGTTTTTCCCAGAAACTTTGCTATTCCCAACACTTTATCCTCTTTGGGCACATTTTTGCCGCACTCCCAGTTTTGATACGTCCCCTCTTTGACTCCTATTCGGCTCTGGCGCGGAGCAAAGCCGCGGCGAGCGGGCCGCCATCCGGAATGCTGAACCCGTAGGATTTGATGAAATCCATGATGTCGTGAAAGCCTATCGCCGGACATTTGTTAACCTTCGGAGCCGAAAACCCCACCTGAACCCTTTTCACCAATCGACTGAACAGCGTTTTTGCAACCGGTCTCCACGCAGGGTTTTCCGCGATGAAACCGTCCACCCGCTCGCGAATCGCCCGCAAGATGGACCTGGCTTCCGGCTCCGTCACCGGGAAGCGCATGACGGCGTCCACGATGGATGACACGCCGCCGTGCTCTCGAAGCTCGTCCGTATACTGCTGGAGCTGGAGCACCGCTTCATCGTACACCTTGATCCGCGCAAGCTCGGACTGCGCGCTTTGAAGAGAAAGCTGAAGCACCTGATTTTCCCGCTGAACCCTTTCGCTTCCCGCCACAATCTGCTGCTCCATAGCGCTTATGGCCGTCTTGATTACTCCTGCCGACATTTCCGCGAAACCACGCAGTTGATTCAATAGGTCCTGCATGTTGTCTGGCGGTCCATTTCCGTCCTTTCCAACCGAACCTACGCCACCATGGTCTTTGTTCACGCAGCCACCCCCTTGCAAGTTTCAGGCCCTGAAACAGAAAACCGGCCCCTTTTGGGGCCGGTTTTCTAGCGCGTCTTGCTGATGTCTATGACTTTGCCCGCACCTGATTCTACCGTGCGCATCGCGTCTCCAAGTTTTTCCTGGTAGCGCTTCAACATGGCAATCCACCGCCGCGCCTCTTCGAAGTGCAGCCCCCGGAGCTCCGTCTGCCTGACCAAGTTGTCATATTCGTCCTCCGCCTTCATCAGCGGCGTAAAGAGCTTGCGCACGAAGTTGCCAAACACCACGGCCTGCCGGGTCCGGTTGACTTCCCACTCTAGCACTCTTTTTTCGGATTCGAGCCGTTCGATTTCAGCGACTATGTCCGCGCCGGGTTTGTTGTTCTCAGCCAACTGTTTTTCCAACTCTTCAATCTTGGCCTTCAAGTTTTTGATTTCGGTTTCCTGCTTTGGATCAGAAACAATCTTTTCCGTTACCTTTGCCTTGGCCTGCTTTAATTTGGCCCACAGTTCAGCCGTTTCATCCCTCGCTTCTTTCAGCTGCCGCTTCAGGTTCGACAGAGCCTGTTCCGTTTTTTCCTGATACTCGTGGCTCAAACGTTCGGCAATATCTTCCCGGGCGGATTCGAGCTGATCCTGGAGCGCGGATAATTTCCGGTCCAGTTCTCGCTCCCGCTCTTGAGATTCGGCCAGCTTGCCGGCCAGGTCATCCCGCTCTTTGAGCGCCGATTCGATCCGGGCACGGAGCTCCTTGGCTTCGGCCACGGAAAGGCCGCACACGCCGGATTCGCCCAAAGCATTGAGCAGGTTTTCCTGTTCTTCGGGCGGCAGAAAGGCCAGAGAATAGGCGGCGGCCTGGGAGAGCTTGCTCCGGGAAACCAAATCCTGAAGTGACGGAATCAGGTCGTTGAGCTTGAGAAGACGCTTGGTGCTCTTTTCAGTTTCCCCGATTGCTTCAGCCACGTCAGCCAAGGTTTTAACCTGAGGGACAAAATGTCCCTCAGGTGTTCCAGGTTTTGCCAGGCGACCTTCTCTAACGCCCCAGTACCGCTTCAAAAACTCAGCCCGCTTGGCCTTCCTGATCGGGTTGTCGTCGAACTGCCGGCGCTCCTCATTGTCCGCGATCAGCAGGTACTCCGCTTCCTCCAGAGAGACGTCCAGGATCACCACCGGAACCTTCTCTAGGCCCAACTCCCGGGCAATCCTGAGCCGCTGGTGGCCAGCGACCACCGTGTAGTCGGGCAGGACCTTGAGCGGGTCCCGGATGCCGTGGGCTTCGATGCTGCGCTTGATCTCTTGGTACTTCTCGTCCGAAAGGTTAGAGTAATACTCCTGATTCTTGGGGTGCGCCTTGAGTAGGGAAACGGGAATTTCGCTTCGCACTAAAAAAACACCTCCTGAAAAATTAAGCCTGCATTTCCAGGTTGCTGTACCTTATTCACATTGATGGTCCGAACTCTATCGCACTCGACAGTCGCCATCGCGTCCTCGATGTATCTTTTGTAGCGATCCAGAAGAGCGAGCCACCGCTCGGCTTCAAGTATCGCCCGCAGGATTCCCCTGAATTCATTCAGGGGAGGAATGCGGGCTTCACCTCCTTCCAAGAAAACCCCGTCGATCTGGCCAGCAGCCGCACTTTCTTCGGACTGAACTGGCCAACTCTCTTGCCATCGGCATCGGCTACCCCGATAGCTTTAGTTGTCTCCGTCGGCAGGCCGCACACCCAGCCGCAGTACGCTTTCCCGGCCTTCTCGGCAACCACCCAGTCGCCCTTGCGAAAGAAACCGCCGTTCGTAGTG
>QZIR01000040.1 GCA_003604975.1 Desulforudis sp.
TACCGTTGGGCCATTTTATCATAAGCTACAATGAGTATAAGCGGACAAGTAAACCGATGGATTATGTCAATAAGTTAATAAGTTAGGTGCCTGGCACCAGTGGCACAATGTCAATAAGTTAATAAGTTAGGTGCCTGGCACCAGTGGCACCAGGAGGGAAATAATGCTCGGTATTGAGGAAATCCTTGAGACCATAAACATGATTCAGGAAGAGAACCTGGACATCCGCACGATCACTCTGGGGATCAGCCTGCGCGACTGTAGGGACCGGGATATTGACCAGTTATGTGAGCGGGTGTATCGGAAGATTACCAGGATGGCCGGCCTGCTGGTGGAGGTCGGAGAGCAGCTGGAACGGGAGTTTGGCATTCCGATTGTTAACAAGCGGATTGCGGTGACTCCGGTTTCCTTGCTGGCCGACGGGCGCTCCCCGGATGACTGCGTTGCCATTGCCCGCACCCTCGACCAGGCTGCTTCCGACGTCCGGGTCAACTTCATCGGGGGATTCTCCGCCCTGGTCCACAAGGGGTTCACTTCGGGCGACCGGAGCCTGATCGAGGCCATTCCGGCGGTGCTTTCAACCACCGAACGGGTGTGCAGCTCGGTCAACGTGGCCACCACGGGCGCCGGCATCAATATGGACGCGGTGGCGCTGATGGGCCGGATTATCAAGGATACGGCCGAGCGTACCGCCGAGCGCGACGCCATTGGCTGTGCCAAGCTGGTCGTATTCGCGAACGCTCCCGAAGACAATCCCTTCATGGCCGGAGCCTTCCACGGTGTTGGTGAGCCCGAATGTGTGATCAATGTCGGGGTTAGCGGTCCGGGCGTAGTTAAGAAGGCGGTGGCGAAACTGCCGGATGCCGATCTGGGGGCGCTGGCCGAGCTGATTAAGAAGATGTCGTTCAAGATTACCAGGATGGGTGAGTTAATCGGGCGCCGTGCAGCCGAGAGGCTGGGAGTCCCGTTTGGGATCGTGGATCTGTCCCTGGCGCCCACCCCGGCAGTGGGTGATAGTGTGGCTGAGATTATCGAGGCGATGGGAATTGAGTGTTGCGGGGCGCCTGGTACCACCGCCGCTCTAGCCCTGCTCAACGACGCCGTGAAGAAGGGTGGCGCTATGGCGTCGTCCCACGTGGGCGGTCTTTCCGGAGCCTTCATCCCGGTGAGCGAGGATAGCGGGATGATCCGGGCGGTGGAATGCGGCGCCCTCAATCTGGAGAAGCTGGAGGCGATGACCGCGGTGTGTTCGGTGGGGCTGGACATGATTGTCGTGCCCGGCGATACCCCCGCGGAGACCCTGTCGGCCCTGATTGCTGACGAGATCGCGATCGGGGTGATCAACCGCAAGACGACCGCAGTCCGGGTAATCCCGGTTCCCGGAAAAAAGGTAGGGGATTACGTGGAGTTCGGCGGTCTGCTAGGACGGTCGCCGGTGATGTCGATCAGCCGTTTTTCAGCCGCCGGGTTTGTACGGCGGGGTGGGCGGATTCCGGCGCCGATCCAGAGCCTTATCAACTAGTCTCTGCGAGACCGTGGACGGGAAGTAGCGTGCAGAAACACGAAATTGCCATTGTGGGGGCCGGCCCGTGCGGTTCATTGCTGGCCTTCCTGCTTGCGGATGCCGGTCGTGATGTGGTTCTCCTGGAAAAATCCCGGCATCCGAGGAACAAACCGTGCGGTGGGGGGATCACGCCAAAGACCAGGGAATTCATCCCCGTTGCCTGGGACAACAGCGTCGAGGATGAATGCCGCCGGGCGTCACTGTGCTATCACCGTACGGTGGAACTGGAGTGGGCGGAGCCGGTCTGTTACATGGTTCAGCGCAGCCGGTTTGATGAATTTTTGTGTGCCACCGCCCGGGGAGCCGGTGCCGCCCTATGGGAAGACACCAGTGTCCGGTCGGTTGAAAAGGAAAGAAACCACGTAACGCTGCACACGGAACGTGGACCGGTTTTGGCCAACCTGGTGGTCGGGGCGGACGGGGCCCACAGCCGCGTCGGGGCCGGGATGAGAAGGGTCAGACGCTACGCTTTTGCGGCGGTCACCGAGGTTTGTCCGGAGCCGTCACGCATGGAAGCCAGCCGGGGCAAGATCTCTGTGGACTTTTCGGTGATCCCCGGAGGATACGGGTGGATATTTCCGAAGGGCGACCACCTTAACGTTGGCGTTTACACGGTTTACCCACAGGCGGCCAGCATCGCCGCCCACCTTGATCGGTACCTGGAAAAGCAGGGGTTCGGGGAAGCGCTCCAGACCAATCGACGGGGGTTTCCGATTCCGCTCCGGACGGAGAGCGACCAGACCGTGGCCCGGGACCGGGTCTTGCTGGTGGGTGATGCTGCCGCGCTGGCCGATCCCCTGACCGGCGAGGGAGTGCACGCGGGATGTTGGAGTGCGTTGCTGGCGGCTGAAGCCATTCTGAAGAATAGTGGCAACTACGGGGCCGCTGTTTCCGGTTATGAAAGACTCATGGGGCAGAAGATTTGGCCGCAGTTGCGCGAATCTGACCGTCTGGCCTCCGTGTTCTACCGATATCTTCACCATGCGATGTCTTATCTGGAGAAAAGACCGGAGCTGGCCCGCGAATTCTGGCACGCGGTATTCCTCGGTCAGCAGGAGAAACTCCGCCTTCTGCCCATATTGGGGCGGATTTTGGCCGGGCTGGTTCGAAGGGAAGTGTGAGGGTTGGGCCTCAGCAATACTTTCTTAGACAGGGGGAAACGGGGGTGACCCCGTTTTTTGTTTTCCTGGGCGTTTGCCTGGTATCTGATCATGGGACATTAATTAAGGCGTGACGGTAAATAATGTTATCAGGCAAGAACGGGAGGGTCCTGATGCTTAGACCAAGACCGAAACAAACCGCCGTTTTGGAGGCCCTCAAGGACAAGATTGAAGAACTAGCTATCGCGATGGAGAAGATGAAACTGGCCGAGTATGTTTACCTGCTCAAGCGCCCTTACCGGCTGATGTACATCAACTTCCTCGCCGGCATTGCCCGCGGTCTGGGTATCGCCATCGGCTTTACCATTTTAGGGGCGATCGTGCTTCTGATCCTGCAGCGTATTGTGATGCTCAACCTGCCGGGTATCAGCCAGTTCATCGCCCACATCGTACGACTGGTACAGTTAAACCTTGGACCCTGATCCCGTTCACACATCACAGGAAGGTGGAAAGGCACACGTGGATGGCAAACAGTTGGAATACTTCGCGAATCGCCTGTCGGAATTTAAACATGTGATGGAAGAGAGAATGGGGAATGTGGAATCGACTCTGAATGTCGCTCAGGAAGACTCCATATCCGAGCTTTCGATGTACGATAACCATCCCGCCGACGTGGCCAGCGAGACCTTTGAACGGAGCAAGGACCTGGCGCTATGGGGTGACGCGCGGCTGGTGCTGGGCGCGATTGACGACGCCCTGGACAAGATTGATCAGGGACGGTACGGCTATTGCGACCACTGTGGCGCCGAGATCAACATGGAGCGGCTGGAGGCCATACCCTACACCACGATGTGTATGGCCTGCAAGGCCGGTGAGGAAATCAGGGACAAGACCGGGAGCCGGCGTCCGCTGGAAGAGGAAGTATTTCCACGGCCCTGGCGGTACGCGAACGACGACGACAGTGTGGGTTACGACCGCGAGGATATCTGGCAGGATCTGGCACAGCACGGTCTGTCGACGGAGATTGAGGAAGTCGAGGACGAGGATCGCGGTGAAGTCCAGGACATTGAAGCCATTCCTTTCGAGAAGGACGACGGGTTTTACTTCGAATCCACGAAAGTCAAGGGGAGCCAATAGGCGGCTTTTGGCCCGCTATTTGTCGATATTAGTTGAATTTGGCAGGTTGGGCAGGAGAATTCGGACAGCCCAGCGAAGTAACGAACTTGTGTTTTGTCACTTCTTAGGCGGAAAGGGCTTTTAGGAAATGCTACCATTCTTTGAAGAGGTCAGTGCTGACCTTGAAGCGGTTGAGATCGAACTAGGTAAAGTGCTGATCAGTGAAGATGCCATAATAAATCAGACGGCAACCCACCTTTTGAGGGCCGGCGGCAAGCGTTTACGACCGGCTTTTGCGCTATTATCTGCCAAAGTATACACGGATGACGTGAGCCCGGTCTGGCCCCTCGCGGTAGCCCTCGAACTGATTCACATGGCCACGCTCGTGCACGATGACGTAGTTGACCAGGCCGATGCCAGGCGCGGAAAGCCTACGGTCAGGGCGCTCTGGGGCAATAAGGTTTCCACGCATACCGGTGACTATGTCCTTGCCAAGGCGTTAATCCAGGTTTCCGGGTACGAGGATCCGCTCATCTCCCGTGTTCTGTCCCGCACCTGCGTGAGGATGTGCGAGGGTGAGATAATCCAGATGCACGGGATCTACGAGGCTAACCTGCGTAATTACCTGCATCGCATCCGCTGTAAGACCGCCTGTCTGATTGAAGCCAGCTGCAAACTCGGGGCCGTGGCGGGCGGGGCTCCAGATTCGATTCACTACCCACTGGGACGCTTCGGGCACTATCTCGGCATGGCTTTTCAGGTTACGGACGACATCCTGGACATGGTGGCCGATGAGTTACGCCTGGGTAAGCGGGTGGGTGGAGATCTGCGCCAGGGAATCGTGACCATTCCCGTGATCTATGCCTTGCACCAGGATGGGGCCGCGGCTGCGCGCCTCTCACAGATCGTGGAAAACCGGTCCAAGACTGAGGACGAGGTTGGGGAAGCGATCGAGCTAACCCGTGAACTGGGCGGCATCAACTACGGTCGACATATGGCCGGAGCATACCTAGAGAAGGCCATTCAGGAGTTGAAACGTTTGCCGGACGTTCCGGCCCGGGATAGTCTGCGGCAAATTGCGGAGTTTATCCAGGTACGGAGTTACTAAACTTTAGATTGTGGTAGAGGTATCGCAATGCCAGGTATCTATCCGGTAGCCTTAAAGCTGGACGGTCAGTTGGGTGTCGTTGTAGGCGGGGGAACGGTGGCCCTACGCAAAGTGTGTTCCCTCCTTGAGGCGGGCGCACGCGTGCGTCTGATCAGCCCTGACCTGACCGGGGAACTCGAGGAAATGCGGACTCAAGGCCTGATTGAGGTGATTCTGCGCCCCTACCACTTCGGAGACGTTGAAGGGGCGTTTTTGGTGATCAGTGCCACCAATGATCCGGCTGTAAACCGGGAAGTAGCCAGAGACTGTACGGCACGTCAGATATTGATCAATTCTGTGGATGACCCCGAGAACTGCACCTTTTACGTGCCGGCCACGGTGCGCCGGGGGGATTTGGTCATCGCCATTTCCACCGGGGGCCAGAGCCCGATGCTGGCCCGAAAGATCCGGCAGCGGCTTGAGCGTCTTTACGGACCGCTCTATGGGCGCTACCTTGAACTTATCGGTGAAATACGCCATAATATTGTTCGGAGTGTCCAAGACACTACAGAAAAAGAAGCTTTGCTTGAAGCGCTTTCCGGACCGGAGATTCTGGAGGCGCTTGAGCGGGGAGACAGCGCGATGTTGGAGGAGCTGGTTGACCGTGTTGTTCGCGGTTTTGGGTTTGAATCACCGTACAGCCCCGCTTGAAGTAAGGGAGAAGCTATCTTTTCCCGATTATTCGTTAAAGGAGACGGTCAGCACACTTCACGCCTATGAAGGGGTGGAGAGCTGTGTGATCGTTTCCACCTGCAACCGTACCGAGATCTATGCCGTACTCCTGGACGAGCGTGGCGTGGACAGCCTGTGGCAGTTCCTTTCCAGTTACTGCGGGTATTTGGCCGCGGAAATGAAGTCTTACACCTATATCCTTACCTTGGACGAGGCCTTGCGCCATCTGTTCCGGGTAGCCTCGGGCCTGGACTCCATGGTGCTGGGGGAGACCCAAATTCTGGGGCAGGTGAAACAGGCCTATCTGGTGGCGCTGGAGGTCGGTACGGTAAGCTCGCTGATGAATGTTGTCTTCCAGCACGCACTGGCGCTGGGCAAGCGGGTGCGGCACGAGACCGGTATTGACAAGAACCCGGTTTCGATCAGCTACGCCGCGGTGGAATTGGCCCGCCAGACCTTGGGCAGCCTGGAGGGCCGCTCGGTGCTGATTGTGGGTGCCGGAAAAATGAGCGAGTTGACGGTGAAGCACCTGTTGGCCAACGGCGTTTCGGGTGTGATCGTCTCGAACCGTTCCTATGACCGGGCGGTGGAATTGGCCCGGCAGTTCGGGGGACGGGCCGTACGCTTTGATAAGCTCTACGAATCAATACTCGACGCAGATATCGTGATCAGCTGTACGGCCGCCGCCCATTACGTAATCAAGGCTGAGTTTATGGAGCCGGTTCTGGCCGATCGGGGTCATTCGAGCATGTTTATGATTGATATTGCCGTGCCCCGGGACATCGATCCCGCGGTAGGGCACCTGCCGGGTGTGGCCTTGTACGATATTGACAGTTTGCAGAGTGTGGTTGATTCCAACCTAGCCGAACGGAGACGTGCGGCCTCGTTGGCGGAAGAGATCATTGAACAACGTCTTGAGGAGTTCATGTGCGCCCTCGGTACCAGGTTTGTGGTACCCACGGTGGCGGCTCTGAAGAGGCGGGGCGAGGAGATCAAGCAGAAGGAGCTGCAGCGGGCGATCAACCGCCTGGGTGAACTCTCCGACCGGGAGATCAAGGTGATCGGATCCCTGGCCAACTCCATCGTGAACCAGCTCCTGCACGAGCCGATCACCCGTCTCAAGGATTATGCCCAGACCCCGGAAGGGTACCATTTTGCGGAGGCGTTGCAGAAGCTGTTTGATCTGGAAACGGAGACCCCGGAGACGGGGCAAAAACGCCCGGCGGGCTTTAAGGGCAAGTCGGGACGGTAGGACGGATTTGAATGGGTAGAGTTGTAACCGTAGGTTCGCGGGGAAGCGCCCTGGCGCTGGAGCAGACCAGGCAGGTCGTAGTGCGCCTGAAAAAGCTTTTTCCGGAGCTGAACTTCCGGGTGGAAAAGATCCAGACCACCGGGGACAATATCCTGGATGTGGCGCTGGCGAAGATCGGCGACAAGGGCCTCTTTACCAAGGAGATTGAAAAGGCGCTCCTGGATGGCCAGATCGATATCGCGGTCCACAGCATGAAAGACCTGCCGACTAAACTGCCGGAAGGGCTGGCCATTGGTGCGATCCTAGAACGGGAGGACCCGGGGGACGTCCTGATTTCCCGGCACGGCAAGAAGCTGGAAGAGTTTGAAGCAGGCGCCCGGATCGGGACGAGCAGTCTCCGCCGTACCGCCCAGATCAATGCCTTCCGCTCCGACCTGGAGATAGTGTCCGTACGCGGTAACGTGCAGACCAGGCTGCGCAAGCTGGAAGAGGGGAAAGTGGACGCCATCGTCCTGGCCTGGGCCGGCGTCTCCCGCCTGGGCTTGGCTGGGCGGGTCACGCAACGCCTGTCTTTTGCCGTCTGTTTACCGGCTGTGGGGCAGGGCGCCCTTGGGGTGGAAGTGCGGGAAGACGATACGGATATGATGGAGAAGCTGAAAAGAATTGACCATGCGGACACCCGGGCGGCCGTGTTGGCCGAGCGGGCCCTGTTGAAGTGCCTCGAGGGTGGCTGCCAGATTCCGATCGGAGCCCTGGCCCGCGTGTGGGACGGCGACCTGGTGCTTGAAGGGCTGGTCGCCTCACTGGACGGTAAGAAGATTGCACGCGCAATTGATGCGGCGGCGCTGGATATGCCGGAGGAACTGGGCCAGCGGCTGGCTGAGAAATTGCTGAGTATGGGAGCAAGGGAAATACTCCAAGAACTGCGGGAGGGAGGCAGGGCCGGTGTCTAAAGGAATCGTTCATCTGATCGGCGCCGGTCCGGGTGACCCCGGTCTTTTAACCATCCGGGGGCGCCAGTGTATCGAGGACGCCGATGTGGTTGTCTTCGACCGCCTGGTCAACCCGCGCCTCCTGAGTTACACCAAGCCGGGGGCCGAACTGGTCTACGCCGGCAAGTCTCCCGACGGCCATACGCTTACCCAGGACCAGATCAACGCCGTCCTGGTGGCCAAAGCCAGGGAAGGGAAGACGGTAGCGCGGGTTAAGGGAGGCGACCCCTATATTTTTGGGCGCGGCGGAGAGGAAGCGGAGGCCCTGGCCGACAACGGCCTGGATTTTGAGGTGGTGCCCGGGGTGACTTCCGCGGTGGCCGCCCCGGCCTACGCCGGTATTCCGCTGACCCACCGTGATTTTACGACCTCAGTGGCGATCATCACAGGAAATGAAGACCCGACGAAGGACGAGAGTACCATTGCCTGGGATAAGTTGAGCACGGGGGCCGGGACCCTGGTCTTCTTGATGGGGATGGTCAACCTGCCCAAGATCGTGGAGCGGCTTACACGCTATGGCCGTCCGGGCTCCACCCCCGTATCGGTGATCCGGTGGGGAACCTGGCCGGAGCAGGTCACCGTAGAGGGTACTCTCGAGGATATTGTGGAGAAGGTTAACACAGCCGGCCTGAAGAATCCGGCGGTGATTGTGGTTGGAGAGGTCTGTTCGCTACGCAATCACTTGAAGTGGATCGAGCGTAAGCCGCTTTTCGGGAAGCGAATCCTGGTTACGCGTTCGAGGGAACAGGCCAGTGCACTGTCGAACGCGATCACCCGCCTGGGCGGAGAGGCCCTGGAGTTCCCGACCATCGCCATTGAGGCCCCGGCCGACTGGGCCCCGCTGGACAGGGCAATCGCGGAGATCGGCAGCTACAACTGGGTGGTCTTCACCAGTGTGAACGGGGTGCGTTATTTCTTCAGCCGCCTGCGAGCGCTGGGGCACGACGTCAGGGAACTGGTCGGGGTGCGGATCTGTGCCATCGGACCGGTTACCAGGGAGGCCCTGGAACAGCGTGGTCTTTTCATCGAGTATGTGCCGGTGGAGTACCAAGCGGCTGAGATTGCCCGGGGAATGCAGGCCATGGTTAAGCCGGGTGACCGCATTCTTCTACCCCGGGCCGACATTGCCCCTACAATGCTGGCCGAGGCCCTGGAGCAGATGGGCGCCCGCGTCGATGATGTGACTGCCTACCGTACGGTACCCGGTACGGGCGATGTCGAAGCAGTGAGTAGGATGTTCGAGGCACGACGGATCAACATGGTGACCTTCACCAGTTCATCCACGGTGCGCAACTTTGTGAATGCCCTCGGTGCCGACCGGATTGGTGACCTGCTCAAGGGCGTGGCAGTGGCCTGCATCGGGCCGGTCACGGCGGACACGGCTGGCGAATACGGCCTGAAGGTCGATGCCGTGGCTGAAAAGTATACGATCGAAGGATTGGTTTCCTTAATCAGAGGCTATTTCAGCGGGAGTGGAAGTTAGTGCTCAGTATTTCAAAGATCATTTCGGGACGGAACGAGACCGGGGATCATCTGCGGTACAGACGCTGGGAGGGGCCTGTACGCCCGGTGGTGGTCTGGAATTCCACCCGTGCCTGCAACCTGAAGTGTAAGCACTGTTACGCCATCGCCCGTCTGAAACCGGGCGAGGGTGAGCTTTCGACGGTTGAGGGCAGACAATTAATCGATGACCTGGCCGCATTCCGGGTGCCGGTAATCCTATTTTCCGGCGGTGAACCCCTGATGCGACCGGATTTTTTTGAACTGGCGAACCTGGCCCGGGAGAAGGGTATCCGGCCCACCGTATCGACGAACGGAACGCTGATCACGCGCGAGGTGGCTTGGCGTCTGAAGGAGACCGGGGTCGGTTACGCGGGGATCAGTATCGATGGGATGCGTGAAACCAACGACCGGATGCGGGGCTACGACGGGGCCTTTGAGGCCGCCATCGAGGGCGTGCGTCACTGTGTCGCTGTCGGTCAGCGGGTCGGACTACGGTTCACGATTACCAGGGACAACTATCGCGAGATCGACGCTATATTTGACCTCGTGGAGTCCGAGGGTATCGACCGGGTCTGCTTTTACCACCTGGTGTACTCGGGCCGCGGCAGCCAGCTGATTGAACAGGACCTGAATCCTGCGGAGAAGCGGGCCGTGGTTGACCGGATCTATGAACGGACGGCCGACTTTTGTCGGCGGGGCCTGAACAAGGAAATCCTGACCGTCGACAACCACGCCGACGTGGTCTATACATTCCTGAAACTGAAGGACACGGAGTCGGAGAAGGCAGACCTGGTGTGGCAGTGGCTGCAGAACGCTGGCGGCAACCGCAGCGGGGTCGCCATCGGGTGTGTGGACTGGCACGGGGATGTCCATCCGGATCAGTTTACGATGAACCATACCCTGGGTAACGTCCGGGAGCGGAAGTTCGGCGAGATCTGGGAAGACCGCTCCCACCCGATAATGGCAGGGCTGAAAGACCGTAAACCCCTGCTTCACGGACGCTGTGCGGCCTGCCGGTGGCTGAGTATCTGTAACGGGAACTTCCGCCCGCGGGCCGAGGCGGTGACGGGCGACTTCTGGGCGCCCGACCCGGCATGTTATTTGACGGATGAGGAGATCGGGCTGAACAGCTAGACTCTGAGGATCAAGCGGTATAGACCCAGACCCGCATTAGACGTTAATCATAAGAGAGTTAGTAAGACCGTTTTAGAAGAGGGTGTGAGCATGGGCTTTCCACAAACCAGGCTGCGCCGGTTGAGGAACAGCGCCGCCATCAGGCGAATGATCCGCGAGACGCGCCTGGATCTGGATAACCTGATGTACCCGGTATTTGTCACGGGGGGAACGGGGGTGCGTCAGCCGGTTGAGACCATGCCGGGGGTGTACCGCTTCTCCGCGGACACGCTGGGGGCCGAGATCGAAGAGGTGGTGTCCCTGGGGATTCCCGGGGTGATCCTGTTCGGGGTACCGGATCCGGCACACAAGGACGAAAAGGCCAGTGCCGCCTATGCCGACGACGGGATCGTGCAGTCCGCTGTCAGGCAGATCAAGGCCGGGCATAAAGACCTACTCGTGGCCACCGATGTCTGCCTCTGCGGTTACACCAGCCACGGCCACTGCGGCATGGTCTGCCCGACGACCGGAAACATCCTGAATGACCCCTCGCTCAGCCTGCTGGCCAGGACCGGTTTGTCGCATGCCCGGGCCGGGGCCGATATGGTGGCCCCGTCCGATATGATGGACGGGCGGGTGCGGGCGATCCGGGAACTGCTGGACCGCGAGGGGCTGGACGACGTTCCGATAATGTCTTACGCCGCCAAGTATGCCTCAGCCTTCTACGGTCCATTCCGTGAAGCCGCCGATTCCGCGCCGCAGTTCGGCGACCGCCGGTCCTACCAGATGGACCCGGCGAACAGCGACGAGGCCGTGCGCGAGGTGGCCCAGGACATCGAAGAAGGGGCCGATATCGTGATGGTAAAGCCGGCGCTGTCCTACCTGGACATCATCCGGCGGATCAAGGACGAGTTCCGGATGCCCGTCGCGGCTTACAACGTCAGCGGCGAGTACGCCATGGTCCGCGCGGCCGCCCAACGGGGCTGGGTGGACGAGCGGGGCCTCGTGCTGGAGATGCTGACCAGTATCCGCCGTGCCGGAGCAGATATAATCTTAACCTATTTTGCCAAGGACATGGCTCGCTGGCTAAGGGAGGGCTAGTCATGCTGGTATCGTGGAACACAACCAATGCTTGTAATCTGGCGTGCGCCCACTGCTATCGCGATGCCGGGGCACGTGCCGAGGACGAGTTGGATACGCGCGAGGGGAAGGCCCTGATCGACGAGATCGCGGCGGCCGGGTTTAAGATCATGATCTTTTCCGGCGGTGAACCCCTGATGCGTTCGGATATTTACGAACTGATCACCTACGCGGCGGAGAAGGGTTTGAGGCCAGTACTCGGGTCAAACGGGACCATGATTTTGCTCGAGGTGGGGCAGAAGCTGGTAAAAGCCGGAGCACGGGCGATTGGGATCAGTATCGATAGTGTCGACCCCCAGGCGCACGACCGTTTTCGGGCCATGCCGGGTTCCTGGCAGGCTGCCGTGGACGGAATGAAGAACTGCCTGGCGGCGGGCCTCCCGTTTCAGGTCCACACCACGGTGATGGACTGGAACTATGAAGAGGCGGAGGCGCTGACCGACCTGGCCGTGGACCTCGGCGCCATGGCCCACCACGTCTTCTTCCTGGTGCCCACCGGGCGCGGTAAGGATATTGAGTACACCACGCTGCGTGAGGTGGAATATGAGAAGCTGCTTCGACGCATCCTCAATAAACAGAAGCAGGTGAAGATCGAGCTTAAGCCGACCTGTGCGCCCCAGTTTATCCGGGTGGCCGACCAGCTGGGGATCGAGACCCGTTTCAAACGGGGTTGTCTGGCCGGGCTGTCCTACTGCCTGATCAACCCGGTGGGTGAGGTCCAGCCTTGCGCCTACATGCAGGCCAAGATCGGCAATGTCCGGGAGACCCCGTTCAGTGAACTCTGGCGGAACGCCGAGGTGTTTCGGCGGTTGCGGACCAGGGCTTACAGCGGGCGCTGCGGCACCTGCGATTACGGCGACCGCTGCGGCGGCTGCCGGGCGAGGGCGGAGTTTTACCATGGAGATTTCATGGCGGAAGAACCCTGGTGCCTGTACCGCCGGGGTAAAGAGGTAGCCAATGCAACTGGATAATACGGACCGGCAGCTGTTAAACCTGATTCAAAAGCAGATTCCGGTATCATCCCGGCCTTATGCCGTTATTGGAGCCGAGCTGGGCATCGATGAGGCAGAGGTGATCGCCCGGATCAAGAGCCTGAAGGAATCCGGAATTATCAGGCGGATCGGCGGTTTCTTTGACTCCCGGAAAATGGGCTACGCGGGGACTCTCTGCGCCATGAAAGTGCCGGAAGCGAGGATTGAAGAAGTCGCCGGTATCATCAACGGATACTACCAGGTTACACACAACTATATCCGGGATCACGGGTACAACTTGTGGTTTACCGTGCTCGCGCCGTCACCCGAACAGCGTAACCAGATCATTGAGGAGATCAAGGGCCGGACCGGGATCGGGGATCTGATGAGCCTGCCGGCCAAGCGGCTGTTCAAGATTTCCGTCAAGTTTGATGTTTCCGAGGTGGACCATGCTGACCGCAAGTGAGAAAAGGATCATCCGGGAGATCCAGAATGATCTGCCGCTCTGTGAGCGGCCGTTTTTGGAGATCGCCGAACGGGTGGGGGTTACTGAGGAAGAGGTCCTCCAGACCGTGGACAGCCTGCTTGAGAGAGGCCTGATGCGGCGGTTCGGGGCCGCGGTACGGCACCAACGGGTGGGCTACAAGGCCAATGCGCTGGTGGTGTGGCGGGCACCTGAGGGCCGGGTGGAGGAGGTTGGACTCCGGGTAGCCTCCTTCCGAGAGGTTACCCACTGCTACCAACGGGAACCGTTGCCCGGCTGGCCGTACAACCTGTACGCTATGGTCCATAAGCACACCCAAGCCGAGTGCCTGGAAGTAATCCGCCAGATCAGCAAAGCGATTGAGATTGACGATTACCTGATGCTATTCAGTACCCGTGAGTTGAAACGGGCCAGCATGCTGTACTTTATAGAGGACTGAACGAGAAGGAGGCGAACGCCCTTGACCTTGAAGCTCGACCGTTCGGAAGCGCTCTTTAACGATGCACAGCGCTACATCCCCGGTGGGGTAAACAGTCCGGTGCGCGCCTTCGGCGCCGTTGGCGGCAGTCCGGTCTATGTGGCCCGGGCGGCCGGCGCCCGGATCCGGGACGCTGACAACAACCAATACATCGACTACGTAGGTTCCTGGGGGCCGCTGATCCTGGGGCACGCCCACCCGCACGTGGTGGCGGCGATCAGAGAAGCCGCCGGCAGGGGAACGAGTTACGGCACTCCGACCGAGGCCGAGACGGAACTGGCCCGGATGCTGGTGGAGGCCCTCCCCAGTGTGAAACTGGTGCGCATGGTCAACTCAGGCACCGAGGCCACGATGAGCGCCCTGCGTTTGGCCCGGGCCTATACTAAACGTAACAAGATCCTGAAGTTCGAGGGTTGTTACCACGGGCACGCGGATGCCCTGCTGGTCAAGGCTGGCTCAGGAGCGCTTACCATGGGGGTTCCGACGAGCCCAGGTGTGCCGGATGATACCGCGCAATCGACGATTGTGGCCGGATACAACGACCTAGCAGGAGTGGAAAACATCTTCCGGGAACAGGGTGAAGAGATTGCTGCCGTGATCGTCGAACCGGTCGCCGGAAACATGGGACTGGTTTTGCCGGCCTCGGGCTTTCTGGAAGGACTGCGTGAGCTGACCACCCGCTACGGTAGCCTGCTCATCTTCGACGAGGTAATCACCGGCTTCAGGCTAACCTACGGTGGCGCCCAGAACTTGTTCGGGGTGCTACCCGACCTGACGTGTCTTGGCAAGATCATCGGCGGCGGCCTTCCCGTGGGCGCCTACGGCGGAAAACGCGAGATTATGGAGATGATGGCCCCGGCGGGGTCGGTGTACCAGGCCGGTACCCTGTCCGGAAACCCACTGGCGATGGCGGCCGGTATCGCCACCCTGCGTGTGTTAGCCCGGCCCGGTGTATACGACGAACTTGAAAGGATAAGCGCACTTCTGGCCGCCGGCATTGCCGATGCCGCCCAGTGTACCGGCGCACCGGTGTCATTCAACCGTATTGGTTCAATGCTCTGTACCTTTTTTAGCCCGGAGCCGGTCGTTGATTTCCGCACCGCGCTTCAGAGTGATACCGAGAGGTACGCCGAGTTCTTCCACCGCTTGCTGGCTGAAGGGATATACATCGCCCCCGCGCAGTTTGAAGCGATGTTTGTCTCGACCGCACACATCGAATCCGATATTGAGTATACCGTGGAGGCCTTCGAACGCGCCTTCAGGTAAGCCATTTACTCATCCCGGCCACTGGTTTCTTAAGCCCAGAGACTTTAAATGGTTGGATAGGCGCCCCGTAAAAGGTGCAACTAGTTGTGATTGTATTATCATTCACAAAAATTTCAGAAAATTGATAAAAACCCAGCAGGAAGCTCGAAGTTTTTGTCTAATAGTCTCAGAAGGGGGATCTGTATTCTTATAGAGAGGGAAGAGAGAAGGGGGACAGGAATAGCAATGGCTTGTTGTCAGGACCACCAGCATTACGATCGGGACGCGCTTATCAGCTTCATTGAGGGGTATCGTGGCCAACCCAGCGGACTGATCCAGGTACTCTCGAGAATCCAGCAGACGGTTGGTTATCTGCCTAAAGACCTATTGGCGGTAACCTCCGAACGGCTGGATCTGTCACTTACCGAGGTCTATGGGACGGCCTCCTTTTATGCTTTCTTTACCTTCCGCCCGCGAGGCCGGCACGGGATTACGCTGTGTAACGGAACGGCTTGCTACGTCAAGGGTGCCGGACAGGTGTTGGAAAGCCTCGAGCAGGAACTAAATATCAGGGCCGGGGATACGACCAGCGATCGCAAGTACTCGCTTGACGTGGTGCGTTGCATTGGCTGCTGTGCATTGGCCCCGGTAATCACCATCGATGAAGACGTTTATGCGGGCGTAGACCCGGAGAAGGTTCCCGAAATACTGGGGAAATACGAGTAAGGCGGGAAGTGAAAGAGATGAACATACAACAACTGACTGAAATGCGCGAGGTAGCCAGGCAGAAGCTGCTTGTACGCAGCGGAGAGCTGCCGAAGGACGGGTATAAATACCATGTCTTGGTGTGCGGCGGCACTGGCTGCGTGTCATCCGGGTGTAAGGCCGTCAGGGATACGCTGATTGATGAAATAAAGAACCGGGGCCTGGAAGAGAAGGTGCGGGTCATTGTCACCGGTTGCCTCGGGCCCTGCAACATGGGGCCGATTGTGACGATCTATCCTGAGGGTACCTTCTACCAGCACGTAAATCCGGACGACGCGGTCTATATTGTACGGGAACACCTGGAGAACGGACGGCACATTGAAGGGCTGATGTACCGCAGCCCGGAAACCGGCAAGCTCCAGGACCGCTGGGAGGAGATCGACTACTTCCGCAACCAGATGCGGCTGGTATTACGTAACTGCGGGTTTATTGACCCGCTGTCGCTCGAGGAATACATCGCCCGGGACGGATACGCCGCCCTGGCTGCGGTGCTGGAGGCGGGTTCACCGGAAAAGGTGATTGAAGAGATTACATCGTCCGGCCTGCGGGGTCGTGGTGGAGCTGGTTTCCCAACCGGACTCAAGTGGGGATTCGTGCGGAAAGCCCCAGGCACGCCGAAATACGTGGTGTGCAACGGTGACGAGGGCGATCCGGGTGCCTTTATGGACCGGAGCGTGTTGGAAGGTGACCCCCACTCCGTACTGGAGGGGATGGTAATCGGTGCCTTCGCGGTGGGCGCCTCGCAGGGCTACGCCTACATCCGGGCCGAGTATCCTCTCGCGATTAAAAATTTCTCCTACGCGATTGAGCAGGCCCGCTTGAATGGTCTCCTGGGCAAGGACATCCTGGGGACCGGGTTTGACTTCGACGTCGAGGTCCGGGTCGGCGCCGGCGCCTTTGTCTGCGGCGAGGAAACCGCCCTGCTGGAATCGATCATGGGCCGGCGCGGTGAACCGCGCCCGAGGCCCCCGTTCCCGGCTCAGGAAGGCCTGTTTGGTAAACCGACGACAATCAATAACGTGGAGACGTGGGCCAACGTACCCCTGATCATCCATCGGGGCGGCGACTGGTACGCCTCCATTGGAACCGAGAAGAGCAAGGGCACCAAGGTCTTTGCCCTGGCCGGCAAGGTCAACAACACCGGCCTCGTGGAGGTCCCCCTGGGAACCACCCTGCGCCAAGTCATTTTTGATATCGGCGGGGGGGTTGCCGGTGGCAAGCAGTTGAAGGCCGTCCAAACCGGCGGTCCTTCCGGTGGGGCGATCCCGGCCAAGTACGTGGACGTGCCCATTAGCTACGAATCCCTGGCGGAACTGGGTTCGATAATGGGTTCGGGTGGAATGATCGTCCTGGACGAGGACAGCTGTATGGTCGACCTGGCCCGTTTCTTTATGGACTTTGTCCAGGATGAGTCCTGTGGAAAGTGCACCCCCTGTCGGATCGGTACCCGTCGGATGTCGGAGATCCTCACCAAGCTGACCCAGGGCCGGGGCACTCCGGAAGATGTGGAACTGCTGATCGAACTGGCCAATGTGGTTAAGAATTCCGCGCTCTGCGGCCTGGGTCAGACCGCTCCGAATCCAGTGTTAAGTACAACCAACAACTACCGCGATGAGTACGACGCTCACGTCAAGGACCGGAAATGCCCGACCGGGGTCTGTCCGATGCGTGTGGCGCCGAGCCGCGTGCGCAAGTAAGGGAGGAGGCGAGAACTGTGGCAAAGGTAAAGCTGACGATAGATGGTAACCAGGCTGAAGTCGAACAGGGAACGTCTGTTCTCGAAGCGGCGCGTCAAATCGGCATCAAGATTCCGACCCTCTGCTATCTGCGTGAGATCAACGTGATCGGAGCCTGCCGGCTCTGCATCGTCAAGGTACAGGGCGCCCGTTCCTACATGGCCTCCTGCACCCTGCCGGCATCAGAGGGGATGGTGGTCTGGACCAGCACCCCCGGCCTGCGCCAGGCGCGGCGGATGATCATGGAGCTGATTCTCTCCGACCATCCGATGGAGTGCCTGACTTGTATGCGGCATGGCCGGTGCGAACTGCAGACGATGGCTGAGGCGCTGGGTGTCCGGGATATCCGGTTCAAGCGGGTATCGCAGACCATGTATCCCAAGGACGAATCCAGCCCGTCCATTGTCCGGGAACCGAAGAAGTGTATCTACTGCCGCCGCTGCGTGAGCGTGTGCAACAATGTCCAGACGGTCCACGCCATCGGGCCCCAGCTGCGCGGTTTCAATACCGTAATTGCACCGCCTTATAACCTGCCTATGGATAAATCGGTGTGTGTTAACTGCGGGCAGTGTTCACTGGTCTGTCCGGTGGGGGCGATCTATGAGAAGGACGACACCGACCGGGCCTGGGCGGCCCTGGCCGACCCGACCAAGCATGTGGTCGTGCAGACGGCCCCGGCTACGCGGGTAACGATGGGCGAAGCCTTCGGCCTACCCGCGGGCACCCCAGTGACCGGTAAGATGGTGGCGGCCCTCAGACGGCTCGGATTTGATAAGGTATTCGACACCGACTTTACCGCCGACCTGACCATTATCGAGGAAGGCAACGAACTGCTTCATCGAGTCAAAAACGGCGGGGTGCTGCCGCAGATTACCTCATGCAGCCCCGGCTGGATCAAGTTTATCGAACACTTTTACCCCGACCTCCTGGATCACGTATCGAGCGCTAAGTCGCCGCAGCAGATGTTTGGGGCGCTGGCCAAGACCTTCTATGCCCAGAAAGCCGGGATCGACCCGAAGGACATCGTGGTGGTCTCGATTATGCCCTGTACGGCCAAGAAGTACGAGGCCCTGCGGCCGGAGATGGAGGACAGCGGTTATCGCGATGTGGACATCGTGCTCACTTCCCGGGAACTGGGCCGGATGCTGAAAGAAGCCTGTATCGATCTGGCCAACCTGCCCGACGAGGAATACGACGATCCGCTCGGCCTCTCTACAGGAGCGGCCGCCATCTTCGGGGCGACCGGTGGGGTGATGGAAGCCGCCCTACGTACGGTCTACGAGGTGGTTACCGGAGAAAGTCTGGGGAACATTGACCTGGTGGAAATGCGTGGGTTGGAGGGAATCAAGGAAGCCACCATCGACCTCAAGGGATTACCGGTAAAGGTCCTGGTCGCCCACGGCCTGCGCCACGCGCGGACCCTGATGGAGAAACTCAAGGCCGGCGAACTGAAGGACTACCATTTCATCGAAGTGATGTGCTGTCCGGGCGGGTGTATCGGCGGCGGGGGCCAGCCGATCGGCACCAATACCGAACTGCGGCAGCTGCGCATCGACGGGATCTACAAGGTGGACAGCGGGATGGAAATCCGAAAGTCACACGAGAATCCGTCAGTCAAGCAGCTGTATGAAGAGTTCCTCGGAAAACCGCTCAGCGAGAAATCACATCACTTGCTGCATACTCATTACACGGGTCGGTCTAATCACCCGGAAGTCGGAGAATAGAATCGGAGAATAGAAACCAAAGGAGAGGCGGGGG
>QZIR01000008.1 GCA_003604975.1 Desulforudis sp.
ACGTTAAGATCAAGGAGATCTTTTTCGGGCAGATCGGTCCGGTATTGGTGGTGCATACCGGCCCCGGCTTAATCGGGTTGGCGTTTTACGAGGCTTAAGACCAAGGCCGCTCCGCCAGGGGCGGCTGAATTGTTTTAGGAGCTTTCCGCCACCCGGGATTCACTGGCCCGGTTCTTGATGATGGAGACCAGAGCTTCGACGACCGTGGGGTCAAACTGGGTTCCCGCGCAGCGATAGAGCTCCTGCACTACATCGTCCAGGGTACGGGCTTCGTGGTACGGACGGTTGGTCGTCATTGCGTCGAAACTGTCCGCAACGGTGATAATGCGGGCACCCATTGGTATCGCCTCGCCGGCCACGCCTGTCGGATAACCGGTCCCGTCGTAGCGCTCGTGGTGGCATTCGATCCAGTAAGCGATGTCCTCCATACCGGTCACCGCCCGCACCATTTCTGCTCCCCAACGCGGGTGCTGCCGCATGATCTCCCACTCCTTGGGCGTGAGTACACCTTCCTTCTGCAGGATTGCCCCACCCACCTGGATCTTCCCGATGTCGTGCATCAGTGCCGCCGTTTTCAGGCGCTCCAGGTCGTGCTCTTTCCATCCCAGGTGACGGGCGATGGCCGCCGAGTATTCCACAACGCGATGGGTATGGTTTGCCGTGTAGTTGTCCATGCTATCGATCAGTTTAATGAAGATACGCGATATCTCCTGGATCCGTCCCGACGCTTCCGGGGTTGCGGTAAAATCCTCAAAGAAGGACAGGTAGTGCAGGAGCCGGTTTGGGCCCAGTTGCTTCATCTCAAAGAGCTGTCCATTAGCGATCCGGTTCAGTCCTGCCGTAGTCTGGGTCTCTTCCGGATAGGAAGCCAGCCCATAAGAGAAGGACACCCGTCCGCCGGGTAGTGCCTGGCGTCCCTCGTACTGGGTCTTTTCCAGCCGTTCGACAAGCTTGTAGATGGCGGATAGTGCCCGTTTGTGGTCTTTCTTATACATAATTACGGCGAAGATGCCGTCGCCGAAGCGGCAAAAAACTTGATCAGGGGCCTGCTCCACGGACAGCAGATCGGCTACTTCCTTGACCAGCGTGTCTCCCTGTTCCAATCCAAATCGGTTGATGTAGTGGGCTAGGTAGTTTAACTCGATCAAGGCGATAGTCAGTGGTTTACCTTCCTCCCTCGCCTGGTCCAGCCGTTCAGCCAGGTGTTCGTGGTAGTAGCGACGGTTGGGAAGTCCCGTCAGGCCGTCGGTCTGTGCCATCCGGCGGTAAAGGGCTTCCCTTTCGGCGATTGTATCGGTGAGGGTATTGGCCAGGGCGTTAAAAGTCCGTGCCAGGCTGGAAACCTCTTTGGGACCTGTATCGGGCAGCATGGTGAAGCGCTTTTGTTCCCGCATCCGGGACAGGCTCTTTTCCAGGCGGACAATGGGATCGGTGGTGATGCGGAGGCTGAGGATGCTAAGGAATGAAATCAGGACGATGGTAAACAGCATCGTTGAGACGGCGGCTTTGGTGATTGACTGCCTGGTCAGCAGGAGGGATTTCTGTTCCTGGGAAATCATGACATAACCCAGGATGTTACCTGAAAGGTCCGGCAGCATCTGGACGGCGTATATCCAGGAATCATCGTAAAAGACAGCCGTTTCCCCGGGTGCTTTGGGAAGAACGGTTCTTTCAGCGGCAACATCCAGTATTGACTCTTCATTGTCGAAGAACTGAACCGGTATACCGTAGAGAGAGGTCATCTGTTCCAGGTAGTAGGGGACGATCGGGGTGCCGATGAGCAGTTTCCCCCTGGGTGGTCCCGACCCGTCACTATTAAACACACTTGAAGCGGCCACCAGATGTGTATGACCATTCACCCTGAGAAGGCCCGCCGGATTACGATCCTGGAAAAACCTGTCCTGCAGGGGTTGAAGTGAAGCCAGAAACCCCGTCGGGTTGTCCTTCGCGCTCCCCGCGGCGTGAACCACCTGGTTGTGTTGATCGAGCAAGATGACGAATCCCACACCGAAATCCTTAACCAGCCACCCGTCGAGGTTCGTCTTGAACCACTCCGGATCTTTGAGTACCACCTGTTCGTAGGTCTCGTCCCAGTTGGCGTAGTCCCTGGCCTGCAGGGCCTGGTCCGCCGAGACGTGTGCAAAGTAGTTCAGACAGGTAGCCATCTTATCCGCAACGTCCCGTTCTTTCAGTTCAGTCAGACCGACGGTTGTGGTGTGATGTAGGACAAGGGCATAGAAAATCACTGGTACCAGTCCAACAATCAATAAACAGGAAGTGAAGATGAGGCCGAGTGAACCTAGTCTTGCTCGCAAATCTGCCACCCTCATTATTCTGACCGGGTTGCGTCGAATACCAAGGAATTGGCACCAGTAGTATATTTCGGCATTTTTCGAGTTTCTCCTGTACCAAAACCAACCGAAAAGAAAAACCTAAACTCCCGGGTACCCGAGTTTACCGCTAGGGCCACTGTACGGTACAATACGGGGAAAGGGGCATAACTGGAGGGAATGGAATGAGCCTCAGCAAAGCAATCAGGGAGTTGGCCCGCCTGCTCCGGGCCTCCGATCGTACCTTTGCCCTGACCGGGGCAGGCATTAGCACGGAGAGTGGAATTCCCGATTTTCGCAGCCGGGGAACGGGCCTGTGGGAGAAAGCGGACCCGGCGGAGGTATGCAGTGTTGACGCTTTCCACCGTGACCCCGCGACCTTCTGGCGCAACAACATGCAGTGGTGGCAGGCCTTCTTTCAAGCCAAGCCAAATGCCGGGCATCATGCTCTGGCGGTACTGCAAAAGGCCGGGTTACTCTTCGGGGTCATCACTCAGAACATCGACGGGCTGCACCTGAGGGCCGGCTCCACCGTCTGGGAGGTCCACGGACACCTGCGCACGGTGCGCTGTGAACAGTGCGATCAACACCATCCCTTTGATATAATTGAGGGATGGATGGACGGGGGGGAGGAGCCGCCCCGCTGCGACTGTAGCGGTCTGTTCCGACCCGATGTCGTCCTTTTCGGGGATCAGATGAGTCCGGACTTCTGGGTGGCCACACAGGTTTTGTCCGGATGCCAGCTCTTACTGGTGGTCGGCTCCAGCCTGCAGGTCTACCCCGTGGCGGGACTGCCCCAGCTGGCCAGGGATCTGGTGATTGTAAACCGGGATCCCACACCCTATGACAACCGGGCCCGGCTGGTAATCCGGGAGAACATCGGTACCGTGTTTGAACAGTTGCTGGAAGAAATGGGCATTAAAAAGGACTGGTAGCGTTATTATGTCACCTAGATGACTATTGCCCGGGACGGGCTCACCGTGTTAGAATGGCCTATATAAAGTGGGTAGTATCTCCATGAGGGAACTACACCACTGTTACGAAAACTGTTGATTACTTCCGAACGACAATCTGGGTGCCGGGGCGGCACCTCTATCATGGCCGCTTGGAGCCTTCTGTAGGACCGAGACGGGATTTGACCTAAGTCCTTGGATCTGTCCGGGGATTTTTGTTTTTTGGCGGCCGGACGGGGAGGTTAACGGTATGACAGAACGCACTGAATCTGCGGCAAGGGTGGCGATCATCGGCGCCGGAAAGGTTGGCTCCGCGTTGGGTGTCGCCTTGCGGAATCGCGGCTACCGGATCACCGGGGTGGCCTCACGCTCCCGGGCTTCGGCCGAGCGCCTGGCGGTCAGGGTCGAGGCACACGCTGCAAGCGACCCCTGTGCCGTTGTCGGTGAGGCCGACGTCGTTTTCATTACGACCCCGGACCGGGAGATCGGGCCGGTAGCCTTCGATATCGCCCACCGCGGCGGTTTTCACTCCGGTCAGGTCGTGGTGCACACCAGCGGGGCCCTGACGGCCGAGGAACTGGCTCCGGCCCGGGAATACGGCGCCGCCGTTGTGTCGATCCATCCCCTTCAGTCCTTTGCCGACACCGAGACTGGAGTGGAACGCTTTGGGGGCTGCTATTTTGCGGTCGAGGGGGATGCGGCCGCAATCCCGGTCGCGGAACAGGTTGTGGCCGATCTCGGGGGGGTGTTACTACACCTGAAGGGGGAGGACAAGGCCCTCTATCATGCGGCGGCCTGTGTGGCCTCCAACTACCTGGTGGCCTTGATCCATCTGGCGACCGGTCTTCTGGAACGGTGCGGGTTGGATCGTGAACACGGACTGCAGGCGCTGGTTCCGCTCTTGGACGGAACCCTGCAGAACATCAAGGAAATGGGCGCCACGCAGGCGCTTACCGGCCCGGTGGCGCGGGGGGATGTCCCTACGCTGCAGTGGCACCTGGAGGCCTTTGGTCGTAGTGATGCTATAGCCGGGGACCTGTACCGGCGTTTGGGACTCTATGCCTTGCAGATCGCACGGGAAAAGGCTTCGGTCGGAACGACCGAAGCCAAGGCGATTGAGAGACTTTTGGAAGGGGTTGAACAAAGTGGCGGCAGAGCGGGTTAACACCGCCTATCTGGCTCGGATGAAACGAGAGGGCAGACGCATTACCATGCTTACGGCCTACGACTACCCGACGGCAGGGATGCTGGACCGGGCGGGAATCGACGTCATCCTGGTCGGCGATTCCGTGGGTAACGTGGTCCTGGGATACGAGTCGACGATACCGGTTACCCTCGACGATATGGTACACCATGCACGGGCGGTCTCCCGGGCGGCGCAGCGGGCCATGGTGGTGGCCGACCTGCCTTTTATGACCTACCACCTCTCTACCCGTGATGCCCTGGCCAGTGCCGGACGCCTGATGCAGCAGGGGCGGGCCCAGGCTGTCAAACTTGAAGGCGGCCGGGAAGTTACCGAGCAGATCAGGATGATGGTTCGGTCCGGAATTCCCGTAATGGCCCACATCGGCCTCACCCCGCAGTCGGTGTACCAGCTTGGGGGTTACCGGGTTCAGGGCAAGGAGGCTGAAGCGGCCTTCAAACTCCTGGATGACGCCCATGCGGTACAGGAAGCGGGGGCATTTGCGATGGTACTGGAGTGCGTGCCCGCCCCGCTAGCCCGGATGATCACCGAAGAGCTGCATATCCCCACCATCGGGATCGGCGCGGGTCCGCACTGTGACGGTCAGGTGCTGGTCACGCACGATATGCTGAGCCTGGGCATAGGAGAGTTCACCCCGCGCTTTGTAAAGAAATACGCTGATCTGGGTGCCGAAGTGGCGCAGGCCTTGGCGTCGTTCAGGGAAGAGGTGGCTGGCGGACAGTTCCCGGCGCCTGAGCACGGTTTTGCGATGCCGGAAGAGGAACTGGAGAAGCTGAAGAAGGGCCGTAATTGAGGTAAACGGGTCTAGGTTTGCCTCCCTTGCTTCAGATTTGGGACGAGGTAGGTGTGAGAACAAAGTGGAAGTCTGTCAAACGATAGCCGGAATCAGGGAATATGTGCGCCGGGCGCGGGAACGGGGGGCGGTCGGCCTTGTACCGACGATGGGCTACTTTCACGAGGGGCACCTGACCCTGATGCGTGAGGCGGCTAAAGTTTGCCCAACGGTGGTCGTTAGTATCTTTGTGAATCCCCTGCAGTTTGGCCCCACGGAGGACTTCCGCGATTACCCGCGCGATTCGGAGCGCGATCTGGCGCTGGCCCGCGAGACCGGGGTGCACGCGGTGTTTATGCCGGATACCGCCGAGATGTACCCGCTGTCACCGGCCCTGTACGTTGAGGTGGAGCGGATGGATACGGTGCTTTGCGGTCGTTCGCGTCCGGGTCATTTTCGCGGCGTGGCCACGGTGGTAGCCAAACTTTTCAATATCGTTCGCCCGGACAGTGCTGTTTTCGGTCAGAAGGACGCCCAGCAGCTACAGATCATCAGGCGCATGGTAAGGGATCTGAACTTCGACCTGGAGGTCCGGGCTGTTCCCACCGTGCGTGATTCCGACGGGTTGGCCTTGAGTTCGCGCAACATCTACCTGAATGCCGAACAGCGCGTGGCGGCTACCGTACTCTTTCGTAGTCTGGAGACGGCCCGTCGGGCGATACAGTCCGGGGAGCGGAGCCGGCCGGCTATTGAAAAAATTATGGTGGAAACGATATCCGCCGAACCTCTCGCCGAACTCGACTACGCCTCCGTGTACCGCCTGCCCGACCTGGAGCCGGTGGACAGCCTGGACGGCGAACTGATTTTGGCTGTAGCGGCACGGTTTGGGAAGGCCCGCCTGATTGACAATATTACGATGAGGATACCGGGTTAATCTTCAAATCTTACGGGAGTGGCGCAATTGTTGATTACTGTTTTGAAATCAAAGATTCACCGGGCAACCGTGACCGACGCTAATCTGGAGTACACCGGAAGCATCACCATCGATACCGTACTTCTTGAAAAGGCCGGGATCCTGCCCTATGAAAAGGTACAGGTCGTGAACCTAAACAACGGTGAACGCTTTGAAACCTATGCCATTGAAGGGGAGTCTGGTTCGGGGGTGATTGCCCTAAACGGGGCGGCCGCCCGGCTTGGCCTACCGGGAGACAGGGTGATCATCATGGCCTACGGGATGATCACCGAGGGTGAAGCCCGCGGATTTAAGCCGAGGGTGACCCAGGTCGATTCCCATAACCGGGTCTTACGCGACTGATTGACCCGGGCCGCGGGAAGCGCTTCTTGACACAAGCCGAAAGCAGACATTAGAATTACTTTATAACTCGACAGAATTTACCGAATAATTTGGACTTTTATGTTTTGCTTTACGATATAGATTAGGGAGATGGGCCAGTTGGCAGCCTCTTCGGAGTTGGTTAAACAGATACTGGAGTTGAAACGTAAACGTAAGGCCGTACTCCTCAGCCACTATTACCAGCGGCCTGAAATTCAGGATCTGGCTGATTTTGTCGGGGATTCGCTGGAGCTTTCGCGGCAGGCGGAGAATACCGACGCCGAGGTCATCGTTTTTTGCGGAGTGCACTTTATGGCGGAGAGCGCGGCCATTCTTTCCCCGGATAAGCTGGTTCTCTTGCCGGATGCCGATGCCGGGTGTCCCATGGCGGATATGGTTAACGCCGCGTCTCTAAGAGAGGAAAAAGCTCGCCTGAATAATCCGGTGGTGGTGTCCTACGTCAATACCTCGGCCGAAGTCAAGGCCGAAAGTGATATCTGCTGCACGTCCGCGAACGTGATCCGGGTGGTTAGCTCACTTCCCCGGGACCGCGAGATCCTTTTTGTGCCGGACCAGAACCTAGGGCGGTTCGCCGAGCAGAGGACGGGGCGGAAAATGAGCTTGTGGCCCGGCTTTTGCTGCATTCACGACCAATTGACCGCAGATGAAGTGCAGAAGGCGAAGGCGGCCCATCCCGGGGCGCTGCTTGTGGTGCACCCGGAATGCCGCTCTGAGGTTATCGCTCTGGCCGATCACGTCGCCTCTACATCCGGGATGCTGCGTTATGCCTGTGCCTCTCCAGCCAGGGAATTCATCGTAGGCACCGAGGAAGGCCTGTTGCACCAGTTGTCCAAACAGTGTCCGGACAAGGCATTCTATACGGCTTCCAACGGCCTCGTCTGCCGGAGCATGAAACTGACCACGTTAGAAAAGCTGGCTCTCGCCCTCGAGACCCTGGAACCCAGGGTGAGTGTGGAGACCCGTATCCGGGAACGGGCCATCCTGGCCCTGGAACGCATGCTGGCCATCGTGTAGGCAGGGGGATCGACTGTGTCCGTACGCTACCTAACCAATTTTGACGTAAACCACCTGCCTACTGAACAGGTGGACTTTCTGATTGTTGGCAGCGGTATCGCCGGGCTGTACACTGCCAACAGGGCCGGAGCCATGGGTGCCCGGGTGCTGGTGCTGACCAAGCGAACAGTTGAAGACACCTGTACCGAAAGAGCCCAGGGGGGAATTGCCGCCGCAATCGGTGCTGCAGATTCCCCTCTTCTGCATTTTGATGATACTCTGGTCGCCGGGGCCGACCTGTGCAACCGGGAAGCCGTGGAGGTCCTGGTCAACGAAGGCCCGGAGCGCGTTGGTGAGCTGGTCCGCCTGGGTACCCGCTTTGACCGGATGGGTTCGGAATTGGCGCTTGGCCGAGAAGGGGCGCACTCCCAGAACCGGATCCTGCACGCCAGCGGTGATGCCACCGGAGCCGAAATCCAGCGGGTGTTGTCGTTGCAGGTGCGCCAGGAACAGAAGATTCCCGTACTGGAGCGGCATTTTGTGGTCGACCTGCTGGTCCGGGACGGACAGTGTTACGGTTTGCTAGCCTACGATGAGGCGCATCGCCGCCTGTGTGTGTTCTGGAGCAGGGTGGTGGTGATGGCCAGCGGCGGCGCGGGACAGTTGTATGCTTACACCACCAACCCGGAGGTGGTCACGGGAGACGGCATTGCGGCCGCCTACCGGGCTGGCGCCGATGTGATGGACCTGGAGTTCATCCAGTTTCACCCGACCGTACTGGCACTGCGTAACGGACCGCCCTTTTTAATCTCAGAAGCGGTGAGAGGCGAGGGCGGTATCCTACGTAATGCCCTGGGTGACCGCTTCATGCCGCGCTACCACCCGGACGCGGAATTAGCGCCGCGGGACGTAGTCACCCGGGGAATCCTTAGTGAGATGGAGCTGACCGGGGAATCAAGAGTATACCTGGATGTCACACACCTGCCGACGGAACAGGTGTATGCGCGTTTTCCCAATATCACTCGGACGTGCCTCTCGCTGGGCATTAATCTGACTAAGGAAGGAATACCGGTGGCGCCAGCAGCCCACTATGTTATGGGCGGGATCAAGACTGACCTGCAGGGGGCCACCTCCATCAACGGGCTGTATGCCTGTGGTGAAGTGGCCTGTGCGGGTGCGCACGGCGCTAACCGGTTGGCCAGCAATTCGCTCCTGGACGGCCTGGTATTCGGGGCCAGGATCGTGGAACGAGTGTTGGGTTCAGGAGCAGGAAGAGGCCGGGCAAATCCGCCCGTTACCTTCTCGAACAGCGGCCTAAAGCCGGAAAAACCAATCAACTTGGTGGCCCTGAGGCGCCAGCTGCAGAAGATGATGCTGGAACGGGTCGGTCCAGTCCGCGAGGCTGATGGCCTAGGCCGGGCCCTGGGTTTCTTTGACGGGCAGCGTTTTTTGACCGGCTTTGCAGCCGAAGAACCCGAGACGTTTGAAATACGAAACCTGCTGACGGTAGGTGAACTGGTCGCCGAAGCAGCCCTGGCGCGTACGGAGAGTCGCGGGGGACACTACCGGCGGGACTATCCGCAGCCAGAAGAGCGCTGGCGCAAGCATATTATTTTTCGGAGGCATTGATGCTGGGCGACTTTCAGGAGATTATCAAACAGGCGCTGGCCGAGGATATCGGCCCGGGCGATCTCACCACCTGGGCCGTAGTGGCCCCGGATACGCCTGCATGCGCCCGGATTCTGGCCAAGGAAGCGGGGATCGTCGCCGGACTGCCGGTGGCGGCCCGTGTCTTTGCCAGCCTGGACACGGATGTCCGGTTTTCTCCGCAGATCCGGGATGGCGCCAAGGTGTCGCGGGGGGACACCCTGGCCTTGGTGGAGGGCCGCGCGGAAACACTCCTTAGCGGGGAGCGGGTGGCCCTTAATTTCCTCCGCCACCTGTCCGGTATCGCCACACGTACGGCTGGGTTAGTCCAAGCCGTAGCCAGCTACCGGGCACGGATTGTGGACACCCGCAAGACCACACCGGGGCTGCGGGTGCTGGAGAAGTACGCCGTTCGGGTCGGGGGAGGGCACAACCACCGCTTCGCCCTCTATGACGGGGTCCTCATCAAGGAGAACCACATCCGGGTGGCCGGCGGAATCGGACAGGCCGTATCCCTGGCCCGGGTCCGGGTTCCCCACACGCTGAAGATTGAGGTGGAGGTAACCAACCGGCGTGAACTGGATGAGGCGCTTGAAACGGGTGCAGACATTATCCTGCTTGACAATATGTCGCCGGACGAGATGCGGGAAGCGGTCGAAGTGGTCAATGGGCGTTGCCTGCTTGAGGCCTCGGGCGGGATTACCGAGGAGACCGTGGTGGCGGTTGCCAAGACCGGTGTTGACTTGATTTCGGTCGGAGCGCTCACCCATTCGGTACGAGCCCTGGATATCAGTATGGACATCGAAATCCTCACCCCTCCGGTATAGCCACGCTATATTGGGGGTGAAAGTGTACACACTAATGGTAATAACGTCCAGCATGGAGTAAACGGAGATACGATGAAATCGGCTGTCTTGGGGTACCTGAAGGAGCGTTGTCCCAACTACGTCTCCGGAGAAGAGATCTGCCGCAGTTTAAACATATCGCGGACCTCCGTATGGAAATACGTGTCGACCCTGCGGAATGAGGGATATGAGATTGAAGCTCGTTCCCGCCTCGGTTACCGGCTGGTCGGCACGCCCGACCTGCTGTTGCCCGACGAGGTGGTCACCGGCCTGGATACGCTTTTCTGCGGCCAGGTGTACCACCATCATCTCTCTCTTCCCTCGACCAACACAACTGCACAGGAACTGGCCCGGGCCGGGGCGCCCGAAGGCACGGTTGTTCTGGCCGAGGAACAGACGGGCGGACGGGGGCGGCTCAGCCGGGCCTGGGTTTCTCCGCTGGGAGGCCTATGGTTTTCCATAATTCTGCGTCCCACCGTTTTACCGGCCCGCGCGCCGGAGATCACCTTTCTGGCGGCCGTGGCCTGTGTGCAAGCGTTCGAGCGTTACCCGGGTGTGGACGTGGGGATCAAGTGGCCCAACGACCTGGTCTGGCGGGACCGGAAGCTCGGCGGCATCCTTACCGAACTCTCCGGGGAGTTCGACCGGGTTAACCACGTTGTCCTGGGGGTCGGGATCAACGTCAACCTGAATGAAGACGATTTCCCGCCCGGGTTGCGGGCGGTAACCACATCCGTCTCCGCGATTACCGGTTTCCCGGTTTCCCGGCGCCGTCTTCTGCGGGAACTGTTGGTTTCCCTGGAGCACTGGTACCGTGTCTGGCTGGCGGACGGCTTTTCCCCGGTTGTCGAGGCCTGGAAGCGGATGCACAGCTGGCTTGACCGGCCCGTCCGAGTCGTTAACGTGGAGGGCGAATGGACGGGGATTGCGGTAGGTATTGATGACGACGGGGCCCTGCTGCTGAAGACTGACAACGGACTGACGAAGCGGATAATCGCCGGAGACGTACTCCTAAGGGATGGTGAACGGCTTGATCCTCGTTCTTGATGTTGGTAATACCAACATTGTACTGGGCGTTTACCGGAACCGGGAGCTAATCGCCCACTGGCGGATCTCCACCCGCCGTCACTGGACTGCGGATGAACTGGGAATACTGCTTAAACAATTACTGGCGGACCGTCGTCTGGAACCGGGCGAGATCAAGGCGGCCGTTATTTCCTCGGTGGTTCCACCGCTGAATCCTACCCTGGAACAGGCTTCACGCATCTACTTCAAATGTGAACCGATGATCGTGGGCCCCGGCATCAAGACAGGAATGCCCATTAAATATGAGAACCCGCGCGAGGTCGGCGCCGACCGAATTGTCAACGCCATTGCCGCCTTTGAGGAATACGGCGGTCCTTTGATCATCGTGGATTTTGGTACCGCCACCACCTTCTGCGCGGTTTCGGCCCGGGGTGAGTACCTGGGAGGGAATATCGCGCCGGGGATCGGTATCTCCTGCGAGGCCCTTTTCCGCCAGGCGGCCAAGCTGCCGCGGGTGGAACTGGTTGCGCCGACCACGGTGATCGGACGCAACACCGTCCAGAGTATGCAGGCCGGTATTGTCTTCGGTTATGCAGGTCTGGTCGATGCCGTTGTCGAAAGGATGAAACAGGAGATGGGCGCCGACTGCCTGGTCCTGGCCACGGGAGGACTGGCGGAGCTGATCGCCCGTGAGAGCAAGACCATCGGAAAGGTGGACCCGTTTCTGACCCTGAAGGGCCTACGCCTCATCTACGACCGGAACCAAAACGCTGGTTAATGGTGCTGTAGAGACGGATAAATGAGAGAGAGAGAGAGACCCCGGTTTAACCCTGGGTTCGCTCTCGTTAGAGTAGGCCCAGAATGTACGAACTATTCCGTTTCAGGTAGTTCCATCGTAGTGAACAGGCTCTTCTGCCAAAACCACCCGTGGACCGTAGAGCCCGGTGGGGGCATTTTAAATGACATACACTGGAACCAGCATTTTGTAAATGTAGTAGGCATCCTCGTAAACCACATTCCGGATGACCAGACCCTGGTTGGTGGTGGCCTTCAGGTCTAGCTTCCATCCGAACAGTTCCACTCCGGACGGGGATGAACGATAGTTCTCCGCATCCAGTTTTCCTGGCACAAATGCCGGAAGGCCTACTCCGGACCTGGTCAGAGGTTTTCCAAGCGAACGGATAACGTCAATCAACTCCAATTTCTCGCCTGTCTCCACAGCCATAATTAACAACTCCTTGGGAAAATTACTAGCAATACATGCTATGTTAAAGAGAGTATTCTGGTCATGGTGTATTTACCAGTTGCTCTCTAAGCCCGAGAGGATTCTCCCTTTTAGAGTGTAGCAACGCTAGGATGAACCGCCCGCTTGCGGAGCACTTCGACGGCCAACTGCATCGCCTCGTAGGCGCTCTTGACCCGTGGGTAATCTTCCGGCGGCCATGCATCCGGGTTCCATGCCATAAAAATAAAACATTTCTCTAGAAGACGAGCTGCTCTTGTGGGATCCATTGCTTAGTCATTTAATCTCCGTCCATTACTATCCATAGGTTTGTACCGGGTAAAGCCGCGCTTGTTTTATCCTTAAATCATAATAGCCCAATCTGCCGTCATTATACAGACACGATTAGGCTATTGTCGGGAAATAATTGAGATGTTGTCGCCATCCATTGTGACGAATTTACTTCGTTTTAACGACAGATACGAGGATTAAAAACACGCACTCTTGTTTTGGAAATGCTATCATAATAGACGACGGTGTCAGGTTTCACCGTTTTTTAAAAGTAGGAACCAAAAACTAGTGTGAGGAGTTTTTTGATAGGTGAGGGGATTACGCATTGGGTCGCTGACCGTAAAGAACCCGGTTGTTTCGGCACCGATGGCCGGGATCAGTGACAAGGCCTTTCGAGTTCTGGCCCGCGAGATGGGGTGTGGCCTGGTCTGGACCGAGATGATTTCCGACCAGGCCTTGGTGTTCGGGAATCGCAAGACGCAGGAGCTGCTTGATATTGAAGGTGAGCATCCCATTTGCGTGCAGCTTTTTGGATCCAAACCCGAGACTTTGAGTCAGGCCGCCGAGATGGCGGCTGGGCGCGGCGCTGATATGATCGATATTAACATGGGTTGTCCCACCCCTAAGATCGTCAAGAACTGCGGCGGGGCGGCCCTGATGAAGGAACCCGATCTGGCAGCGGAAATCGTGGCGGCCGTGGTCGCGGCTGTTCGCATCCCGGTTACCGTCAAGATCCGTAAGGGGTGGGACGAGAACCACCCCGGCGCCGTCGACTTCGCCCGGATGGCGGTGGCTGCAGGCGCTTCGGCCGTAACCGTGCACGGTCGCTTCCGCGGCGATTTCTTCAGCGGTACCGCGGACTGGTCGGTGATTCGCCAGGTTAAGGAGGCGGTGGACGTCCCGGTGATTGGCAACGGAGACGTCTGGACTGGTCCGGACGCAGCCCGGATGCTGGAGGAGACCGGCTGTGACGCCGTAATGATCGGCCGGGCGGCACGGGGTAACCCGTGGATCTATCGGGATGCCGTACACTTCCTGCGTACCGGTGAGCTGCTGCCGCCGCCTACCTCGGAGGAACGGGTGGAGATGGCACTGCACCACTTCGACATCCTGGTCCGGTTCAAGGGAGAATACACGGCGGTGCTCGAGATGCGTAAACACGCCGCCTGGTACACCCGGGGCATGCGTGGCGGGGCCCGCCTGCGCGAACGCCTGCACGCTGCGGATACTATCGGGTCCATGCAAGAGCTGATCCGGAGCGTGCTGGTACAGCAGCCGGTTTGACAACTCTGCAGCAGGGTAACATGTTCTGTAGGGAGACCGCCTGTGCACACAGGGCCTGCCAGGGAATCATCGGCTTTTCGTGTAGCCGGCTATGAGCTTGGCACGTTCCTCTGGGGGAGTGGTCTCTGCCGATCCCACAACGTTTTTCAACAGGTGGTTATGATTATGCTTGGTATCATTCTCCTGGCGCCGGTAGGGCTGGCCCTGCTGCTCGCCGGGGCGGACTGGCTGGTACGTGGCGCAAGCCGGTTGGCCCGTCATTTCGGGGTTTCCCCACTGGTCACCGGTCTGACCATTATCGCCATCGGAACCTCGGCGCCTGAACTGGCCGCCAGCCTGATCAGCGCCTATCAGGGGCTCGGAGATATCGCTCTGGGCAATCCGGTAGGCAGCAACATCGCGAATATCGGGTTGATCCTTGGTCTTACCGCCCTGCTGGTACCGATCAGGGTCGCCAAAACCCTGAACACAAGGCTGATTCCTTTCTTGCTTATGGTTTCGATTGTTGTGTTCCTGCTCAGTCGGACAGGATTTGCTGTATCACGGTCGGAAGGCTTGATCCTGTTGGTCCTTATCACCCTGTTCCTGGTATACACGATTAGAACGGCCCGGCAGCGGACTGGCGCGGAGACGGCTTCAGAATCCCAAGAGGCCTCCGAAGCCACAACAGCGGATTCCGCAAGTTCGACGGTCAAGGGTTTCCTGCCGAAGAACATCATGCTTATTATCGTGGGGCTGATCTTCCTGGGTGGCGGGGCCCAACTGTTCATTCGCGGCGCAGTAGAATTCGCCCGTGTAGCCGGGATCAGTGAGGCCGTGATTGGGCTCACCGTTGTAGCCCTGGGGACCTCGTTGCCGGAACTGGCCGCTTCCGTTCTGGCGGCCCGTAAGCGATTGCCCAGCATGGCCGTAGGCAATATCGTAGGGAGCAACATTTTCAACATCCTGTTTATTGTTGGCGCTCCGGCGGCTTTGTTTCCTTTTGCCGTCTCCCCCTCGCTGGTCAACATCTCCATCCCGGTCATGCTGGGATTCACGGTGCTGTTGATGGTCTTTGCCTTTTCTAAACGGACGGTCAGTCGCGCGGAGGGTGGCTTTTTGGTAATGCTCATGGTTCTGTATTTCGGTGCCCTCCTGCGCTTTTCTTGAGGAGATGAAGCTGCGTTGACGCCGGACACTGGCGCTCTTGCCAAAGCAGGGGGCTGTTGCTAGAATAGGATATTGAGATTTCCGCTCCAAAGGAGGTTTTTTAATTTGGAGCGTTTTGCTTTTATGATCCATCCCCTTAATGTCCGGGATGTCAGCCGCAAATTCAAGTTTACAAGGCGCCTTCCCGATTCCTGGGTGGAGGCTGCACTGCGGCCCCTTCCGCCGATCAAGGCCTCCCACATAACCGGGATTCGTTCACCGCACAATGAGGTGGAGGGCTGGTTTGTCTCCTGCACCCTCACCGCCCGGCAGATCATGACCCTGCCTCCCGAATTCGTGCTTAAAAAAGTAGTGGCCGCCGGCAGGCTGGCCGAGAAACTCGGCGCGCAGATCCTCGGTCTTGGCGCCTTTACCAAGGTCGTCGGCGACGCCGGGATTACAGTGGCGAAACAACTGGACATTCCCGTAACGACCGGGAATAGTTATACGGTATATACCGCCGTGCAGGGTACCAAGGAAGCGGCACGCCTGATGGGACATAAACTGTCTGAATCGGAGGCCGTGATTGTAGGGGCGAACGGTGCAATCGGCTCGGTATGTGCGCAGATGCTGGCCGAGGAAGTCGGTAGTTTGACGCTGGTCGGCCGGGACCGGGCCAAGCTGGAACCCCTGGCAGAACGGATCCGCTTTGACTCCGGCCTCGCCGTGCGTATTGATTCCAACCTGGGCAAGGCCTTAAAACAGGCCGATATCGTGATTACGGTAACCAGTGCCGTTGACGCGATCATCCAACCCGAACACCTGAAGTCCGGGGCCGTGGTGTGCGACGTGGCCCGCCCGCGAGACGTGTCTAAAAGAGTCGTCGAGGTGCGCGACGACGTGCTGGTCATTGAAGGTGGGGTGGTTGATGTGCCTGGACCACCCGAGTTTAACCTGAATTTCGGTTTCCCGCCCTGCACCGCCTACGCCTGTATGGCCGAGACCATGATCCTGACCCTGGAGAAAAGGTTTGAAAGCTTTACCCTCGGTCGCAACCTGACTGTGAAGCAGGTGGAGGAAATCGGGCGTCTGGCCGATAAGCACGGGTTCAAGCTGGCCGGTTTTCGCAGCTTCGAACGGGCGATTGCCCCGGAAGACATCGATCGCATTCGAGAGAGTGCCCGAAAACACTCTTGACAAGGACCTTGGGTATCTTTATAATTGTTAGAAATATTAGAGGACTAGCACAGGCACTGTAGCCCTGCGCGGGATATAGTGCCTGAAACTTTGTCTGTTTTCTCTGAATAATTCTACGGCGTTAATACATATATTGTTCAAGTGGTATCACTATAGGTATTTAAGGAGAGATTGGGCACATGATGAGAGAAAAAGAAGTTATCCTGACTGTCGCTGGTCTCAAGAAACTAGAGGATGAACTGGAGAAACTCAAAACGGTCAAACGTCGTGAGGTGGCTGGACGCATCAAACAGGCTATCGAGTTTGGTGATATCACGGAGAGTTCCGAATATGAAGACGCCAAGAACGAACAGGCGTTTATCGAGGGCCGTATCCTTACCCTGGAGAAAATGCTGCGCAATGCAAAAATCATTGACAGCGAAGACGTGAATATTGAAGCGGTCGGGGTGGGATCCACGGTCTTGCTCGAAGACCTGGAAGACGGCAGCCAGCTCGAATACACCATCGTCGGTTCTGTGGAATCCGACCCCAGGCTGAAGAAGATATCCAACGAGTCTCCCGTTGGCCGGGCGCTGCTCGGGAAACGGGTTGGAGACAGCGTGGAGATCAGTGTTCCGGCCGGAGTAATGAAGTACAAAGTCACTGATATCGTCCGTTCTGCTCTGTAGGTTCGGACAGGAGAAGCGTGAATTATGATCGATCAGGAACTGAACGAACTACAGAAAATACGCTACGATAAGCTGTCCGAGTTTAGGGAACAAGGGGTTGATCCCTTTGGGGGACGTTACGAGCGTACCCACCTGGCGGCCCAGGTCCTCGACGATTTCCCGGCCCTGGAAGGCCGGGAATTACGTTTGGCCGGGCGCCTGATCGCCCGACGCGGCCACGGTAAAGCTACCTTCAGCGACCTGCAGGATGGTTCCGGCAGCATCCAGATCTACGTCCGTTTGAACGATGTGGGGGCCGAGGCCTATGAGCTCTTCAAGAAGGTTGACCTGGGCGATATCATCGGCGTTGAAGGTACCGTGTTCAAGACGCGCATGGGTGAGATCAGCATCCACATCAATAGTTTTACCCTGCTTTCCAAGTCCCTGCGTCCCCTGCCCGAAAAGTGGCACGGTCTAAAGGACGTCGAACTACGCTACCGGCAGCGCTACTTGGATCTCATCGTCAATCCCGAAACCCGGAACGTGTTCATCGCCCGCAGCCGGATCATTGCTACGATCCGGCGTTTTCTGGACGACCGCGGCTTTTTGGAAGTAGAGACCCCGATGATGCAGCCCTTGGCCGGCGGGGCGACCGCCCGGCCCTTTAAGACCTTCCACAACGCGTTGGGCATCCCGCTTTTCCTGCGCATCGCACCGGAACTCTACTTAAAACGGCTGCTGGTAGGCGGATTGGAGAAGGTTTACGAGATCAACCGTAACTTTCGCAACGAGGGCATCTCGACCCGCCATAACCCTGAGTTCACCATGTTGGAGATTTACCAGGCTTACGCCGACTACGAGGTAATGATGGACCTTACTGAGGACCTGATTACCCACGTGGTGGACAAGGTCTTTGGCACATACGAATTGCCCTATGGTGATCAGACTGTGAACTGGGCTACACCCTGGTCCCGTCTTTCGATGCTCGACGCCGTGCGGCAGCACACCGGTTTGGATTTCGCCGGTCTTTCGGCGGAAGAAGCGGCGGCAGCGGCTAGACGGTTTGGTTTTGACCCCGACATTACCCCGTTGTGGGGTGATGCCGTAAACCACGTATTTGAAGAAGCGGTGGAACCCAAGCTCATACAGCCTACCTTTATATATGACTACCCGGTGGACATCTCCCCGCTGGCCAAGCGTAAAGAGGACGACTCGCAGCTGACCTACCGTTTTGAGCTTTACGGTTGCTCCAGGGAGCTGGCCAACGCATTCTCCGAGTTGAACGATCCGATTGACCAGAAGGCTCGTTTCATGGCCCAGCTCGCCAAGCGTGACCAAGGTGACCACGAAGCCCACGTCTACGACGCAGACTATGTTACAGCCATGGAATACGGTATGCCGCCCGCCGGAGGACTGGGCATCGGTATCGACCGCCTGGTGATGCTTTTGACAAACAGTCTCTCGATCCGCGACGTAATTCTCTTCCCGCTCCTAAAACCCCGTGAGGAACAGGGCGAAGAGGACGCGGAATTGGCCCCGGACGGGCCCAAAAACGCTTGACAGGGCCAATTTGAGCATGTTATATTAGGACTTGCGGCGAACAAGGGATGAAGCAATCCAACTTAGCCAAAAAGTACAAATTGACTTAGGCGCCGCAAAAATGATATACTAACAGATGTCGCTCCTTTAGGGCGACGCGCCAGCCGGGTCACCGGCAGGTGCGAGCTGGTCTTTGAAAACTGAACAGTGGCGTTTAAGTTCTTTGAGTTTTGATGGAGAGTTTGATCCTGGCTCAGGACGA
>QZIR01000033.1 GCA_003604975.1 Desulforudis sp.
GTCAAGACAAACTTTTGATGATGTTTAAGCTATTGGCACCCCCTTTCATGGTATAGACTCCATGCTCGGCCGCCAGTTTAGAAATGGTTTTTTCTTCCTATTTCCAGTAAGACTTGGGCCTTAAAGCTCGAAGAACACTTTTTTCGCATATCCACGTATAGCTTAAACATGGTCGTTTTCGTGTCTAGTTTTTTGAGTCCATTATCCATTGGGGCATCACATCCTGACATGATCAGTCCACTTAACTAAGTGATTGTTCGCTGCTGGTAAATATTTTTCCTGCTATTGCTCCACCAGCCCTATCGAAATATCCTTTTGCTCGCGCTACCCCAAAGAGGACTTTGCCTTTCTTTTGCCGAACCACTGCACCGGGAGCCGTGGGACCGTCCGCACATCCGCAACGGCCCCCAGGCGGCGGGATGTCCTGCGGGTCATACAGCGTTAGAGCCACCGGCACGAGCCGGCAGGCTTCCAGGGGTTTGCCGGTGGGCTCGGTGCTGGCCACCACCCAATACACCACATCTCCATCAGGCCGCCTAGCAGAAAGGGCGGACATTACCTCCCCGGCAATCTCCCTGATCGCCCTAAGCTTGACGGGGGAGAGGGCGAAGTCTTGTTCAAGCACTGTCCGGAATGCGGACCAGTCCCCGGTGACCGGACCGGCAGCAGACTTTAGCACATCATATGACTATAAAAACGGACTCCAAGAGGCCAGAAATAAACATGTTCCCCAATACGACCTCGCCTAATGCAGGAAACATATGCTCAAAATGTAAAAAGCCCTGCTTCCTCAAGGCTTTATGCTGTGTTTTCTTTTGATGGAAACTACACACTCCACGTGATGGGTGTAGGGAAACATGTCCACGGGCTGGACTTCGTCGAGGTCATATCCGGCCCCGGCCAAAAGACGCAGGTCCCGGGCCAGGGTACCGGGATCGCATGAGACATAAACGACACAGGCGGGCTTCATCTCGGTTGCCGCTTCCAGAACGGACTCCGCGCACCCCCGACGCGGCGGGTCCAGGATGATCACGTCAGGCTTCAGACCCTGCCGAGCGAGTGCCGGAAGCCATTCTTCCGCCCGGCCCTGCCGAAAATCCACGTTACGGATTCCGTTCAATGAAGCGTTTCCCTTAGCGTCAGTCACGGCCTCCGGTACGATCTCCAGTCCGTAGACCTTCCGGGCGGCCCGGGCCAGGAACAGGGCGATCGTTCCGATTCCGCTAAAAACGTCAACTACGGTCTCCCTTCCGGTCAGGGCGGTATACGCCAGTACCTGTTCGTAGAGCACCAGGGTCTGGGCCGGATTTACCTGGTAAAAAGAGGTCGGTGAGATTCGCAGGAGGAGTTGGCCCAAGCGGTCGGTGATCACGGAGGCACCCGCCAGGATCTCGTTTTCCCGGCCCAGAACATCGCGTCCCCGGCCCCGATTCCGGTTCTGGATCACCGAAACCACCTCAGGAGCCTCCTGCCGCAGGCTGGTGGCAAACGCGTCGCGACCGGACCAATCCCCGCTTCCGGCCACCAGTATCACCATTACCTCCCCGGTGGCCGCCGCCAGCCGGAGCATCACGTGCCGCAGGTAACCCATTTCCCGGTCCCAGTCATAAACCGGAACCCGGTACTCATTCAACAGCCTCTCGACCACGGAAGCCACTCGGGACAGCCGTTTGTCCAGCAGAAGACACCCTTCAACCCCCGGCGCGATCCGGTGTACGGTGGCCAGGCTGTGGCTGCCTTCCTCGAAAAAACCGAGGACCACTCGCCCCTCGACGCGGGCCACCTGAAAGTGCACCTTGTTCCGGTAATGCCGGGGGTCTTCCATCCCGAGCGTCTGTCGTACCGGCGGCTCTGTAAACCGCCCGATACGTGCCAGGCTGTCCCTGACCAGCGTGGTCTTCAGATCCAACTGGGTCTGGTAGTCGACGTGCTGCAGCGTACAGCCGCCACAGCCGAGGCGCGAGGGGCAGGCCGAGTCTATGCGTCCTGGCGCCCGGTCGTGTACCACGAGCAGGCGGGCCCTGGCAAAACGGCGACGCACTTCGGTTATCTCGGCCTCCACGGTCTCCCCGGGCAGTGCGCCGCCGACAAAGACAGCCAACCCACCCCTGCGGGCCACACCCTCACCGGCGTGGGTAAACCCTTCGACCCGGACTCTCACCCGCTCACCGCTGGCCGGCATTATGTTCCCGATTTGGAAATCATCCGCCATTTGAGAATCATCCGCCGCTGTGGAGTCCAAAACACCTTCCAGTCTAGTAACACCATTCTTCACGGCAGTCGTCCTTTCCATTGTCAGCCCACAGTCCTATATATTCCATTTGACGACGAACAAATATAATGAACAATAAACAATCGGGAGGGGAGACAGTGGAAAAGTCCATTATTCCAATCGAAATTGAAATCTACGAAGGCAGCTGTGTCGTTCATCAGACAGGCGAACGCTACAGCTACCCCGAAGACATCGGATCAATCTGTCCCTGGTTATTGGACAGCATCAACAGTATGGTTCGGGTTATGCAGTTTGGAGGCAACCTCCCCTGAAGATACCAGGGACCCCTTATGAAAAGAAAATCAACATTGAAGGCACAACCACGGAGTATGTCCGCCGGCCCAGACCCGACCAAATCCGGTGTTGTTGCTAAAATCATTGGAAGAACACTGGACGTTCCCAAAAATGTTGGCTGGGCCTAGCCTGGGAAATACTCCTTCCACCGGCGGTCCACCAGTTCAACGGTTTCCGGCAGGGGTTCGACGGTCCCGGGATAGGTGGCTTTCATCCTGGCGTCGATCACGATTGGCGGTGCGTAGTTCAGGTGGTGACGCCTGACCTCGGTCGTAGCCGCGTAGATATCGGCGGCCGGTTCAAAGCGGGTGAACACCGCCCAGAGGAAGTCCATCTCCCGCGCGGCGATGCCGGCATCGTCCGCCAGGATCACCAGCGGCCAGTCGGCCAAGGCGGGGTCCCGGGCCAGGTGTGGACCCAAGTCAGGTGACTCACCGTGGGTTTCCCCGGCTACCACCAGGCAGCCCGGACAGAACACGTTGACGGCCTGCACCCCCTGTGGCGGGGTTCCGGTAAAGGCGCGCGGCAGTTCGCGCCGGGCGTGGCCGAGGCCCATCAGAATCGCCTTGGAGCCGCGGTTTATGGCCGGACCGCTGTAATCCAGAGTGTCCATCGCCAGGTTGTCCAGGATGAAGAAATCCTGCTCCCAGCGCACGCGGGCCAGCAGGTGCTCCAGGAGACCACGGAAATCGCACAGATCCCGCGGGGTGTCGGTGAGCATCAGAAACTTGGTTAGGGTCAGTTGACCCTCGCCGAGGATACGAAATGCCGCACCCAGAGCCTCACGGCTGTAGCGCTCCCGGACCACGGCCGCCGTTAGCGAATGAAAACCGGTTTCCCCGTATGACCAGAGGTCGCAGACCGACGGCATCACCATGGGGAACAGCGGGCTCATTAGTTCCTGCAGGTAATCCCCGATGAAGAAGTCCTCCTGGCGCGGCTTGCCGACCACCGTCGCCGGATAGATGGCGTCCTTCCGGTGGAAAACGGCATCTATGTTAAACACCGGGTAGTCGTGCTGCAGTGAGTAATACCCGTAGTGATCGCCAAACGGTCCCTCGGGACGCCGCTCACGCGGAGGTACCTTGCCGACGATGGCGAACTCGGCCTCGGCAATCAGACGGTGCCCGCCCAGAGGATTGGAAGCCATCTCGAGGCGGTGTCCCCCCAGCATTGAGGCCAGGATCAATTCCCCGATATCCTCCGGCAGAGGGGCAATGGCGGAGAGGATGAGCGCCGGGGGACCGCCCAGGAACACCGTCACCGGTAGGGGTTCGTCCCTTCCCTCGGCTACGTGGTAGTGGAAGCCGCCCCCTTTCTGGATCTGCCAGTGCATCCCGGTAGTGGCGGCATCGTAACGCTGCACGCGGTACATCCCCAGGTTGTGCTTACCGTTCTCCGGGTGCTCCGTGTAGACTAGGGGAAGGGTCAGAAACGGACCGCCGTCATCCGGCCACGAGGTGAGCATCGGCAGCTTATCAAGCCGGGGCGGCTTCTGTACGGCCTCGGTCACCGGACCGCGCCGGACCTTCCGGGTCCCCAGGCGGCGAAGGTCCTGGGTCAGGTGACGGTATTTCCACAGCTTCGCCAGACGGGGCGGCATCAATGCTTCCGCCATTTCCACGGCTTCGCGCACCAGTTCCTTGGGGCGGGGGCCAAATGCCATCTCAATCCGCTCTACCGTGCCGAACATGTTCGTCAGGACTGGAAAGGGGCTGCCTTTTACCTTCTTAAAAAGGAGCGCCGGGCCGTTCTCGGCAATCACCCGCCGGTGGATCTCGGCCAGTTCCAGGTACGGGTCGACCTCGGCCTCGATTACGGTCAACTGCCTATTCTGCCGTAACAAATCAATAAATTCCCTGAGATTACGCAACGCCATCACAAATTCTCCTCTTGGGTGCCAGGCACCTAACTTATTTGGGTGCCAGGCACCTAACTTATTAACTTACGAGACTTTTGGTTCTAGTTTATTTGCTTTTTGGTTGAAGTAATTTGAAGGCAGCGACATCTGAAAGACCAATGTTGTCGCCGATCTCCCTGAGTGTATATTTATGGTGCAGTGCGATCTCAACATAAAGCCTTTTGTAAGGGGTAAGGTGTCTGCGACGTGACCCGGCCTTAATTAGTTTGTAGTCCTCAGGGCTTAGACCTGTATCGACAAGGATTTCGTCCAACCGCTTCCTTTCAGGCACTGTCGTTTGAGATTGAAACGTCAGGTAGAGACTATCGTCTCCTATGACGCCTGGTTCGTCATAGTTGGCATCGTCTTCTTCCGCCATGAATGCTATATACTTCTCTATTGCTTTCGTACGGTCACCGGCAAGGGAATCCAGGACCAGGTCAATGTCGACCAGCCAACTCTGGTTCTTACGATAGTGATCGTCACTGCTGTAGCGGTAGTCAGCCGTAGTTGCACACATTCCTGCCACTACAGGATTCTGGTGAACGTACCTTAACACCGCCAGCAAGTAGCCTTCGTCCTGAATTAGGATCGCCTTGTACCGTCCCTGGAAAACATGCCCGGATCGCTGATATTTAAGGTTATAGTGCCAACCGTAGTTGCCGTTAATCCGGTGCATTATCTTGTTTAGCGGTTTTTCCTGGGTCTGCAGCAGCAGATGATAGTGGTTCCCCATCACCACGTAGCCGAAAAGCCTGAATCCCAGTCCTGGGCCTCGCTTGCACTGTTCTACCTGCTTGAGAAGGTACTGTTTGTCATCATCGTTCTCAAAGATGTACTCCCTATTGTTCCCTCGCTGGATAATGTAGTATGCGGCACCCTCGTACTCAATCCTCGGCTTCCTGCCCATAACAACAAACCTCCCCCATCAATTGTAGCAGGAGATTTTTCCAGCCTCAAGCAAAAGTTAATAAGTTAAGTGCCTGGCACCGGGCGGGAACCCGGGCGGGAACCGTTTTCGCTGATGAGGACCTGCTGACCGATCACCTCAAAGATCGTGAGCAGGGAAATCAGCCAGGCCAGGGTGGATTCGGCACCCTGGTTGGCATTGACGCCGTGCGCCTCCAGACCGTCACGGCAGCCGCCGGTGGTAAAGTCATAAAGAGGAAGGTTCAGGTCATTATAGCCCAGGAACCAGTCCAAGCAGCGTCTGGCCTCGTGAATCCAGCGAAAGTCGCCGGTACCCCGAAAAGCCTCCACGCAGGCGTCAATCAGGGCCATCGCGTCGATCGGTTGCTGGTCGAATTTGGCCCGCATGCCGTCACGGGTAAGCCAACCGGCGTTCCCGATCAGGGAGAGATGCCCCTCCGGAGCGGTCTGTTGGGCCAGGAGCCACTTCAGGCTGGCCAGGCCGGTCTCAAACATGGCCGGGTCCGGTAGGCGGCGACCGGAGAGCAGCAGGGCATGGGGCAGCTTACCGTTGTCGTAGGTGCTGATGTCCTCACACCAGACCCATTCCACGCTCAGGTTGTTCTTGAAATGGGTGTGGAGTTTTTCCGCCAGAAGCTGGCGAAATCTCCGCGCCCCGGCATCGCCGCCGTATACTTCTAGGTAGGCGTTCAGGCCGATCAGGGCAAACGCCCAGGCTCGCGGTGAAGTAAAGCTCTCCAGGACGGACAGGCCTTGAGTGAAGAGTTTGGTAGCCAGGGAACCGATCGATTCCGTCGAAGCGTCCCGAAGGGCCACGCCCAGGCCCCAAAGGGCACGCCCGTGGGCATCCTCACTACCGACCGCTTCAAGCCACTCGCGGTTGTACGACATGAAATTGCGAAAGCGACCCGTCTCCTGGTTGAAGGCGTGATAAAGGAAAGAGAGGTATCTGTGAGTGAGGGGAATCACCTTTTTGTCCTGGTAGAGGGAGTAGTACAGGCTGGTAACAACTAAGGCCCGGGCATTGTCGTCAACACAGTATCCGTGTTCGCGTTCCGGTATGGTATAAACGGAGTGCTGCAGGATTCCCGTGTCGTCGGTCATGGTCTGAAAATGCTCCAGGTTCGGCGCCGGTAGCCTGTCCACCACGTTGGCGGCGGAATGGTCGCTGTAGGAAGACTTCGGTCTCAGACTGGGCCTTACCAGAACCTGGTTAAAGAGGTCCAGGTAACCACGGGCGACCTCTTTCCAAATCGTCTGACGCCCAAACTGGTAGGCCCGTTTGCGCATGGCGTTGCACTCCTGCTCGTTGTCCAGCAAATCGTTAATCGTATGCGCCATGGCCTCCACGTCATCAAAAGGAACCAACCGGCCGCGCCCTTCGCTGAGCAGTTCCTCAGCATGCCAGTATGGAGTGGAAATCGCCGCTTTCCCCGCTCCGACCGCATAAGCAAGGGTCCCGGAAGTAATCTGGGCCGGCGATTTATACGGGGTAACAAAAATGTCCGCCGCCTCCATATACCGGCATAGCTCATCGAGATCAACGTACTTATTGTCAAAACGGACGACGGAGTCCAGCCCCAACCGATTTACCAGTTGATGCAAACCGTGACGGTAGGCGTCACCGGTGTTCTTCATGACGTGCGGGTGGGTAGCGCCCAGGATGATATAAATGATGTCCGGATGCTTTTCAATGACCTGGGGTAATGCCTTGATCACCAGTTCGAATCCTTTTCCGGGGTGAACCAGTCCGAAAGACAGGATCACCTTGTGGCCTTCCACACCCAGAGTGTCCTTGTAGAAGCTCGGATCAACAAAGGCAAAATCGGGAATGCCGTGGGGAATGTAGGCGATCTTTGCCTCGGGGATCCCGTATGTTTCCTGCAGTATCTGACGGCCCTTCAAGCTCATCGTTACAACGAGTTCAGAGTAACCGGCCAGTTCGAGCAGGATCGTCCGCTGCTGCTCTGTCGGTTCGGTCAGGATCGTATGCAGGGTGGTCACAATCGGTATTTCCAGGTTTTTCACCAAGTGTAAAAGATGAGCACCGCTCTTGCCGCCAAAAATGCTGTATTCGTGTTGGATGACCAAAATATCAGGCTGATTCACGTTTAAGAACTGGGCGGCCCGAAGATAGTCCGGCAGGCTGCTGTCGCGGATCTGAAACTCGACCCGTTTAGGGTAGGGATACCCCCCGTTCACATCATCCATGGCTATTACGGCCACCTGACAGCTGCTGTCCAGTTCCGTGGCCAGGGCCTCGCACAGGTCGTCGGTAAAGGTCGCAATACCGCATTTTCGCGGTACGTAAGTACCGAGAACGGCAATCGAACGCAGTTTTTTCCTCCCCACCAAATTACCCATTTCTCACCCTCCCCAGTTCTATCACTTCCTTACAACAGGCACTTACTTAGCAGGTCTTTAAGTGGCACCGTGGCAATGCCCGACTCCCAGTCCGACATGGCATAGGTAATGATCAGCGCATCCCGGTGCGCAACCGCCCCGCACGAGTAGACCACATTCGGCACATACCCTTCTCTTTCATATTCGTTAGGGGTCAGTATCGGTTCCCGCGTACGCCCGATCAGCCTCGTGGGGTCATCCAAATCCAGGAGATCAACCCCGATACAGTACTTCCGCATCGCACCAACCCCGTGGGTCAGGACTACCCAGCCGAACTCAGTTTCCACAGGGGGTCCGCCGTTTCCGATTTGCACGAACTCCCAGGGGCTGGCCGGCCCCCTGATCAGGCTGGCATCATCCCAGCAGTAGAGGTTATCTGAATAGGCCACATAGTTGCTTTCATTGTCCAGGCGGGACAACAGGGCGTATTTCCCGTTAATGCGGCGCGGGAACAAGGCCAGACCCTTATTCTGGGCGCCCTTACCGACCAGCGGATAGGACTTGAAAGTCGTAAAGTCCGTAGTCTCCAAGATTCGGGAGACAATTGCGAACCCGTTGTAACCGGTGTACGTTGCATAGTAGGTGACTTCACCGTCTTCTTCGGTAAAACGGACCAGGCGCGCGTCTTCTATGCCCCGGGACTCACTGTCGATAACCGGAAAGAGGACACGGCCGGAGACCCGGGTGTCGGGTCGGAATCGGACCGAATATACGTTCTTCTGCATCCAGTCCAGGGTTACGCCTAGTTCGGATTTAAACCGTTTCGGCAAGGTCCGACCACCGTTCAAGCTCTCGAGCTGCTCGTTCAGTTCCGCGATAGTGAAGGGATCCGGCAGTCTCTGCAGCAGAAGGTTCAATGACTTGCTATACAGTCCTCTGCTCCTCAACTTCGCCTCAAAAAGCCCCCTGTCCAAGGCCGGCCCATTAGGAAGCAGTTCAGGGGTTTCGACGTGGCAACTGATCGGTTTGGTGAGGATCCGGTAGTTATCATCAATGACACAAGACCGAAACTCCAGGGAAGATATGTGGCCCTCACCTACACAGCGAAAGGTCATGAAGTATCTGGACTGTCCTTCCCTGAGGTTGGCCTGGTTGGGGTGCAGCGTAATTGACGGATTGAGCACGCCGGCGGCCTGGATGGAATACTCGCTGGTGAAGTAGGCGCCAATAAGCAGTTTCTGGTTGTCCGTCAGAACTACTTCTTCCGGAACAAGATGGGCCACGGCCTGGAAATTCTTCTGCAGGGTTTCAATAAACCGGCGGTGTCGGTGCGCGAATTCCTCCATCACCTGGTCCAGCAGGGACGACACTTCGTCCTCAGTGATGGTCAAAACCCGGTCAATGATGCGGCGAATCCGGTCTTCACCTCCAGGAAGGAATAGCCGTGTTATGACACGGGAACAGTCGGCCTGCCTGATCTCGGCTCTTCTGGTCGCGATAACACAAGATGCACCAGTTTGTGGCATAATTTCCGACCCGCCTTTTTCAAGTTCTTGTTGAATATTGTAGTGGGAAAACTAGTCTGATGTGTCATATTTATTTAATTTGCCGAATTGGGCTAATGACCGTCTAGCTCGGCCAGTATCAACTGGGTCTTTTCCTTCAATAGCACCCTGTCGCCGCGTGTTTCGACGTTTAGCCGGACAACGGGCTCCGTGTTGGACATGCGCAGGTTAAACCGCCAACGCTCAAATTCCAGACTCACTCCATCTGTTTCATCCACGTCCAGCGCCTCAGCCTCGTACTTTGACCGGACACAGGCAATGGTCCTAACCGGATCGGCCACCTTCCGGTTGATCTCACCGCTGATTGGATAAAGAATCATCCTCTCGTCCATCAGTTCGGACAGCTTCTTCCCCGTCTGGCTCATAATCTCCAGGACCATCAGCCAGGGGATCATTCCGCTGTCGCAGTACGCAAAATCACGGAAGTAGTGGTGAGCCGACATCTCCCCTCCGTACACAGCATCCTCCGCACGCATCCGCTCCTTGATGAACGCATGGCCGGTCTTGCTCCGTACCGGTATGCCACCGGCCGCTTGGACTACTTCAATCGTGCTCCAGGTCAGCCTCGGGTCGTGGATGATCCGTGCTCCCGGATGCCGCTTCAGCAGGTGGCCGGCCAGCAGGCCGACCATGTAGTAGCCCTCCACGAAAGACCCTCTCTCGTCGAATAAAAAACAACGGTCGTAGTCACCATCCCAGGCAATCCCCACATCGGCTCCGGCCTTCCGCACCGCCTCGGCCGTGACCTGCCGGTTCTCCGGCAGGAGCGGGTTCGGCACCCCATTGGGGAAGCTGCCGTCGGGCTCAAAGAAAAGCTTGGTAAACTTAAAGGGCAGGTGCTTCTCCAGTTGATCGATAACCAAGCCAGCCCCCCCGTTACCGGCGTTACAGACTACCTTCAAAGGCTTAAGCCTTGGGATATCAACATAGCGTAGCAGGTGGGCGACATACCGTTCATTTATGTCGAAGGCCTCAACCTTACCCGGCACTGCAGCCGTGCTCTTCTGATCCAGTTCTCCGCCGGTGATAATGGCCTCGATCTCGCGCAACCCTGAATCACCGCTGATCGGCCTGGCCTGTTCGCGGACCAGCTTCATACCGTTGTAGTCCACGGGGTTGTGGCTGGCGGTAACCATTATCCCACCGTCCACATCGAGCTCAAACGCTGCAAAATAGACCCCCTCCGTTCCGCAAAGCCCAATATCCAGTACATCTACGCCGCTTTGGGTCAGCCCCCTGATCAAGGCGCGGCTCAAGGACGAGCTCGACAGACGGATATCGTGACCGACCACCACCCGTCTGGGCCGGAGCAGGGCAGCATAGGCCTGTCCGATGGCGAAGGCCAGCTCCTCGTTGAGCTCATCAGGGACCCGTCCCCGGATGTCATAGGCTTTAAAGCATGGGATTACGGTCTGTTTTAAGTCCGGTTCCATATCGTCGTCCCTCCTCCGACCAATGTCACAGCAAAGCAGACTCCACGAGTTTCTTCAGCCTGTTCACGCGGGACAATCAGGGTCTTCTTCCCGGAACGGACAACAATAAGGTCGTTTACCCCGACAAGGGCGATGATCTCCTCAGGGTCTTCACTGAAGACCCAATTGTACTGAGCGTCCACCGCCCTGACTTGGTCCCGACAGGCATTGCCGTGGTTGTCCTTTTCGAGAAAAGCGTCCACCGCCGGCCATCCGCCTACATCGCTCCAAGAGAAGGAAGCAGCGACAATTCGTACAGCGGAGGCCTTTTCCATCACCCCGTAATCTATGGATACCGAGGGAATCTCCGAAAAAGCCCGGCGCAAGGCCTCCGGCCATTCTGCTTTACCGTCGAATTGCATCAGGGGCCGGAGGTGGTGCAGGTGCGCGGGCAAGTGCTGCTCAATCTCGGCGAGAATGGCGTCGGTCGTCCAGACGAACATCCCACTGTTCCACAAAAACGAGCCCTTGGCCAGGTAGGTCTCGGCCGTCTGTCTGTCCGGCTTTTCCTTGATACTGAGCAGCCTGTATTGAACGCATCCATTGTCCGCAGAAACCTGTTCACCCTGCTCCAGGTAACCGTACCCGGTAGCCGCATGGTCCGGCCTGATGCCAAAGGTGCACAAGGCCCCGTCCCGGACGGAGGCTTGTACAGCCGAGAGGACCGCCTTTTGAAACTCCGGAACAGGCCGGACGATGTGGTCAGCCGGTAGCACCACCATCACCGGGTTCCCAAAGCGCTGCCGGCACAGAAGCGGGTCCCCACCCACCGGCGATGATCACCGCTACAAGATTTAATTGATCAATCCGGGTCATTGTTCGACCGCCCTTCTAAGTTAATAGGCAAAATGTATAAACGTCAATAAACGCTATGGCAAGGCTTTACGGGAACAGTTCAGGCAGAGATCGACCAGCTCGTCAACTTTGGCGGTGCCTACGCACATCACCGTGTCCGCACCACCCCAGTAAAGCTTCAGCGTACCGTCGTCCTCCGGCACAGCGCCGCAGGTGAAGACGACATTGTGCACATAACCGGTAATTTCCCATGGGTCTTCGGGTTGAAGGATCCATTCATCGGCCACACCCAGGATCCGGGACGGGTCATCCAGATCGTGCAGGGCTGCACCAAGCCTGTAGACCGAGCCGTCCATCGTCGGAAACACACCATGGTAGATGTGCAGCCATCCCCGGACGGTCTTGATCGGGGTCGCCCCTGGTCCGATTTTCATCTCGTCCCAATGATACTGGACGGGCTTCATTACCACCTTCGCGTCTCCCCAGTAAACCAAGTCCGGCGAATAAGAGATCCAGATCGACCAGGGTGAAATGTCTGAGTGCGGCCGGTCCAGACGGGCATACAGCCCGTTAAACCGCTGCGGGAAGATAACCACGTTGCGGTAATCGGCCTGGGTGATCAGTGAAACCCGCTCAACCTGCTTGAAGTCCCGGGTGCGGGCAAGCGCCACACGCACCCCGTGTCGTGAATAGGCACTGTATGTGAGCAGGTATTCACCTTCGATCGGGCAGATCCGCAGGTCTTCCACCCCAAATTCTTCGTACTCCGCGAAAACCCCTTCCGTAGCTGGGACCAAAAACGGTTTTGGATGAACGTGGAAGGAAAACCCGTCGTCACTCTGGGCCAGACCGATGATCGAACGGCCGTTACGACGGTGTGAACGGAAAAGCATGATGTAGCGCCCCTCGTACTTCACCACCCCGGCGTTATGAACGGTGGCTACGGGATAGGATACGTCGTCCCGCGTCAGGATTGGGTTATGTTTGTAGCGTTCAACAACCGGCTTGTGCATGATGGCCCTCCTTTATTGACTGGTCAATTAAGAAATCCGTGTTTGGCAAATCTGCCGGTACACCCTCAAGTAATCCCCGGCCATCCGGGCCACCGAAAACCGGGTCTCTACCGTCTTCCGACACTCGGCCCGGTCAATCGCCGCAACCTGCTCCACCGCTTGCACGGCTTCATCGACCCCGGAAACCAGCAGACCGTCCGTACCGTGTTGGATCAACTCCGGCATGCTGCCACGGTTGAAAGCAATCACCGGCGTTCCGCAGGCCATTGCTTCAATAATCGAAAGCCCGAAAGGCTCATCGAAGTTGATGGGGTGTAACAAGGCATAGGCCCCGCCAAGCAGCTCGTCGCGCTCTCGCGGGCCAACACTCCCAACGTAGGTACACTGCCGGTTGTCCAGGTACGGCTTGACCTCACGCTCGTAGTAGTACTGGTCCTGAACGATGCCCGCAATGAGCAACTTCCGGCCGGCACGCCGCGCGATCTCGACGGCCTCCCGCGCGCCCTTGTCGTGGTGGATCCGGCCAAAAAACAACAGGTACTCCCCAGGCTCGGACTGAAAGGTGAATTCATCAACCTTGAGGCCGTGGTGAATAGTGGCGATGTAGTCCAATTCCGGTGAACGGTCGGCATCGCTGATGGAAACATAGGAAACCCGGCCGTTGTATTTCCTGTAGACCGGTAGAATCCTGGGCGAGGAAAAGCCGTGGATGGTAGCGAGCACCGGCGTCTCGACCAGGCCGCTGTAACTAAGGGGAAGGAAATCAAAGTGATTGTGAATCAGATCGAAATCGGCAGCGGCTTCAAAAACCTCGGAAATGTGCAGACACTCCCACACTTTCGGGTTAATCGTCCGGTCCTCTTCATAACCGGCACTGCACACCGACCGCAGCCGGCCCGCAGTCTCTGAATCGGCGGTCGCGAAAAGAGTAACGTCAGCGCCTCTGGCCACCAGTTCTTCCGTTAAGAGCGAGACCACCCTTTCCCAGGGGCCGTAGTGGCGCGGCGGTGTTCTCCAGGCAATCGGTGAAAGCATGGCGATACGCAATGTCCCACTCCTCTGAAAAACCAGATAAATCCCCGACTATATGATGATTTTATCATAGATAATCTGGCAAATGTTAATAATGGAAACGAAAAACCGCCTTCCTTCAACAGGAAGACGGCTCTTTGATTACTTGGCTCCGCGAGTAGGACTCGAACCTACAACCCTCCGGTTAACAGCCGGATGCTCTACCATTGAGCTATCGCGGAATGGCATGGGTGCGAACCCGCGCGAACGGGTTGCACAAGCGATATTATAGTATGTCAGAAGTACGGTGTCAAGATTCCCCGGCAACCGAAAATCACCTGGCATCGGCGCAGCCGATACTTTCCGCCGGTCCGACCTCCGACTTCCGACTTCTGACTTCTATTGATGGTGGGCCCACGTGGATTCGAACCACGGACCTCACGCTTATCAGGCGTGCGCTCTGACCACCTGAGCTATGGGCCCAAGCGTACCAAACTTCATTTTACAATCCAACCCGCACCCCAGTCAACCACCAGATGATGGACCTTCTGTTACCTACGACCGGCCGATCAGCCACTCCGCTCACGCTCCACCTACCGCAAAGTACAGATGAGCGCCCAGGATTATGTTATACTCAAGTTGTCCCTGGCCGCAGCGGCGGCAATTACCGTACGCATCCTCGGCTATGGGACTTTATAGCAATACTTGTAGAGGGGGAAAAGCTTTGCCTGTAAGACTACTGATGGGTAACCAGGCCATTGCCTACGGTGCAGTAGAAGCCGGGGTTCAGGTGGCCGCCGGGTATCCAGGCACACCTTCCTCGGAAATCATGGCCACGCTCTCCAAACTGGCCCCCCGGCACAACTTTCATGCCGAATGGTCGGTTAATGAAAAAGTCGCTCTCGAGGTGGCCGCCGGAGCCGCTTTTGCCGGGGCCCGGGCCATCTGTACCATGAAACAGGTGGGCCTCAACGTCGCCGCCGACCCCCTCATGACGCTGGCCTATCTGGGTGTACGAGGCGGGCTGGTGCTGTTGGTAGCTGATGATCCTGGGCCGCACAGTTCGCAAAACGAACAGGACACCCGCTATTTTGCCAAGTTTGCGAAGCTGCCGGTGCTTGATCCGGCGACCCCGGCCGAGGCCCGGGAAATGACCCGCTACGCCTTCGAGCTGTCTGAAAAACTGGAGCTACCGGTCATCCTGCGTCCGACCACCCGTACCTGCCACGCCTACCAGGATATCCGGATCTCCGATGAGTACAACCCGCGTCCGGTGTCCGGTTTCAAACGGGACAGGCGGTGGATATGTCTGCCAACGGTCGCCCGGCAGCGGCATCCGATCCTGAACAGGCAGCAGGAACAGGCCCGTGCCCTTCTGGAACAGTCACCATTTAACGAGGAAAGAAAAGGCGGTAAAGCCACTCGTACCGGCATCATCGCTTGCGGGGTCGCGGTGGGCTATGTACACGAGTCCCTGGCCCTTGCCGGCTTGGCAGAAGACGTGGACGTCCTGAAACTTGGAACCCCGTACCCGCTTCCGGCTGAACCCGTGCTAAGCTTCATCCGGCGCATGGACCGGGTACTGGTCGTGGAAGAACTGGAGCCCGTGGTCGAGGAGCAGGTTATTACTCTGGCCTGGAAACACGGCCTGTCCGTCAGCATTAGCGGAAAGCACGACTACGTAGTCCCACGTGAGGGTGAACTTGATGTCGACCGGGTACTGGTTTCAGTCGGCGCCTTTTCGGGGATCGAGACCAAAGCGGTGGCCGCGACTACAGACAACAAGCTACCCGCCCTGCCCGTACGGCCCCCGGTGATGTGCGCCGGCTGTCCGCACAGGGCTTCCTACTATGCCTTCAAGAAGGCCGCCGAAGGTCTGGATGTGGTCTTCGCCGGCGATATCGGCTGCTACACGCTCGGGGTCGCCCCCCCGCTCAAAGCCGTGGACACCTCCCTCTGCATGGGGGCGAGCGTCACGGTGGCCAACGGGCTGCATTGGGCTGAACCGGAGCGCCGGCAAGTCGCCTTTCTGGGAGACTCAACCTTTTTCCATACGGGGATTGCCGGCCTGATCAACGCCGTTTACAACAAGGCTAACATTACGGTCGTAGTCCTCGACAACCATACCACGGCCATGACCGGTCACCAGCCCCACCCAGGCACCGGGCAAACGGTCGTGGGCGAACCCGCCCAGGCCATTGACATTGCAGCCCTGGCGCGGGCCTGCGGCGTGGAATTCGTGCGGGTGGTCGACCCGCTCGTCCCCACCAAGGCGATCCGTGAAGCCCGTGAGGCCATGGAGTTTCCCGGCCCGTCGGTCGTGGTGATGAGTAAACCCTGTGTCGCCAAGAACAAGCGCGGCTTCCGCTACGAGGTAGCCTCCCCTGAACTGTGTAACGGTTGCCGCATATGCGTTGACGAACTGGGCTGCCCGGCAATACTACCGGGGCCAGAAGCCCCGGTCATCAGCCTAAATTGCGCGGGCTGCGCCCTGTGCGTACGGATCTGTCCGTCCGGTGCGATTAGGAGGGTGAGTTAATGAAAAACTTTGATCTTGTAGTCGCCGGTGTCGGGGGTCAGGGGATCATCCTGGCCTCACGGGTGGTAAGTAACGCCGCCATCGCCGCCGGGATGGAAGTACGCACCTCGGAAGTGCTGGGTATGGCTCAGCGGGAGGGTCCAGTCACCAGTCATGTACGCATGGGCCGAAACATCCAGGGAGCACTGATCCCATCAGGGCAGGCTGACGCTCTGCTCGGTTTTGAGCTGTCCGAAACGGTGCGAAACCTGTACCTGCTGAAACCGGGCGGCACCGTGGTGACCTCCACCACAACCATCGTCCCGACTACCGTGGTCCTTGGGCTGTCCAGTTACAACCGTGAGGAACTGATGGCACACCTGCGTCAGACCGTCTCCAACCTGGTGACCGTGAATGCGGAGCGTCTGGCCCGTGAAGCCAGCAACGTAAAGGCCTTAAACAGCGTATTGCTGGGTACATTGGCGGCCATCGACAAGCTGCCGATACCGGCCGCCGCCCTGCGGGAAACCCTGTTGTCCATTGTCCCGGCCCGGCTGCACGAGGTTAACGAGCGGGCCTTTGATCTTGGATATCGGAGTATAGGAGTGAGCTAGGAGTGTCGACCACAGCCGAGCCGAGAAAGGCGGAAACCGACTACGCGGAAGTAAACACGTCCAAGGGGGAGCGTTATTTAGTACGGTTAGGAACATATTGGAAGGGGAGTTTTTCCAGATGAAAAGCAACCGCGTCCTGGTTATCGGCCACCGTTCCCCCGACAGCGACTCTGTCTGTGCGGCTATCGGCTACGCCTACTTTAAGAATCTCCTGGATGAGGCTAATCTTTATGTGCCGTGCGCCGCCGGTCCGCTGAACCATGAAACAGCCTACATCCTGGAGAATTTCGGCCTGGAGCCGCCGGTGCGCATAGACAGTGTAGCCGCCACTGTGGCCGATATGAACCTCAATAAACCGATTTCGGTCTCGCCCGGCAATTCTATCCTGGACATAACCCACCAAATAAGGGAAAAACACATTCGTAGCCTGCCCGTAGTCGACGCTGATAACAGATTGTTAGGCATAGTGGACACCCTGGATCTGGCTGTGTTCTACGCAGAGCGGCTCGAGATAGAGGGCATGTCCGCAAACCCGGTACAGTTAAGCCTGCTTATCTCCGCCCTGCAGGGAAAGGTTCTGGCCAACACGGGAAAGGTAACCACCCTCTCCGGGGATGTTTTTGTGGCCGCTTCGCACCGGGGAACCACGCTCAAAAGGGTTAAAGCGGGAAACATAGCTATCCTGGGTGACCGGTCTGATGTACAGGCCGATCTGATCAGGGCCGGATGTTCGGCCTTGATTATCACCGGTGATCATCCCGTTAGCGAAAATGTCCTGGAATTGGCCAGGCAGGAGCGTGTCCTGGTGATCAGTTCCCCACATCGTACCTTGGCCACGGCCAAGTTGGTAATGCTTTGCCAGCCCGTCTCCAGCATAATGTCCCGGAATGTTCCCGTCGCCGGGTTCAGGACCACCATCAGTGAGGTCAAGGATCTAGTCCTGGAGTCAGAGTGTCGTTGCGCCATGGTGCTTGATGAGGACGACCGGCTGGTCGGCATCATAACGCGGAGCGACCTGCTGGATCCCATCCAGAAACGAGTGGTCCTGGTGGACCACAACGAGATTTCCCAGGCGGTAGCGGACATCGAGCAGGCCGACATCATGGAGATCATTGACCACCACCGGCTGGGAGACATCTCCACGATCAAACCAATCAATGTTTACAACGAGCCTGTCGGGAGTACCTGCACCATTGTCGCCTACCAGTTGTGCCTCCACCAGATGGAAATAACGCCCGAAATCGCCGGCGCCCTGCTTTCAGGCATCTTGTCGGATACCCTGCTTCTGACCCTTTCCACCACCACGGAGAAAGACTACGCGATGGCCCACCGGTTAAGCGCTCTAGCTGGGTTAAACCTGGCGGATTACGGAAAAGAACTGTTGGCGGCAAGCATTACCGCCAAGGGAATACCGGCCCGGGAAATCGTCACCAAGGATTTCAAGGAATACCTGCTGGTCGGCAAAAAAATCGGGGTCAACCAGATCATGGTTCTGGACGAATCAGAAATCGCGGCTCGGGAAGATGAGATAAGGGAGGAAATGAAGCAGCTTTGTCACACCGGGGAATACAATCTGGTGGCCCTTCTTATCACCAATCCCCTTTTAGGAAAAGGTGAAGAGATATGGGTGGAGGGGGAGAAGGACATCGTGGAGAAGGCTTTCGGGGTAAAGGTTGAGGATGGCAAGTGTTTTGTGCCTGAGATACTGTCCCGGAAAAAGGACTTCATCCCCAGGATTGGCATGGCCCTTCGTCGGCGATAACTTTTGTTCGTACCGACATTGTGGATGCGTTGAGTAAGAGGGTGAAAATTCGGCCCTCTTAGCAGCAGCGTTGGCCTAGGCAAAAATCGAGTAGGGTAACGCCGCAACAATTTCTTGCGGCGTTATCCCTCTCACAGAACCGTACGTACGGGCCTCGTATACGGCTCCTGGTAAACCTCAG
>QZIR01000031.1 GCA_003604975.1 Desulforudis sp.
ACCCAATATTTACCATTTCCGCTCCTATTCAGGAGTCGAAGTAGATCTCATTCTTGAGATAAACGGCACACTCTTTCCCATCGAGATTAAGGCTAAATCACATCCTGACAGAAATGACATCCAAGGTTTTAAAGCTTTTCGGGATTGTTTTCCAAGAGAGAGAATACATGACGGTCTGCTGATTTGTTCGGTTGAAGAACCCCGCAAGCTTTCCGACCATGTCCTTGCCATCCCCTGGACCCTTTTGTAACGAATAATTTCAACTCATTATGCGGCAAAGCCGGGCATAGATAAGAACCTATAAGTCAACGTCACTGTCTTCTCAATGGATGCTATTCAATGAAAGTGCCATCCACACTCCCATATCGGAAGGATATTCAAGGGTTACGCGCAATCGCCATCATTCTGGTTGTGTTGGGGCATGCTCGTATTCCAGCATTTTCCGGCGGTTTTGTCGGGGTAGACGTATTCTTCGTCCTGTCTGGTTACCTTATTACGGGCATGCTGATCCATGAGTATCGAAACACCCAGCGAATTCAAATCGGTCGATTTATCTCCAGGCGCTTGAAACGCCTCTTCCCGGCATTATTGGTGATGCTGGTACTCGTTTTCGCATTTATGAATCTGTTCCTTTCGGGGCATGAGGTAAAAGAATTGGGAGCCTCATTCAGATATGCCATATCCTGGATGAGCAACCTGTTCTTCGCCTTTTCCACAATTGATTACTTTGCAGAACTGCGAACCAGAGATCTCTTTCTGCATACGTGGTCATTGGGAGTGGAGGAGCAATATTATCTCATATGGCCCCTATTGTTATTGTTAATACTCACCGGGGCCGGTCGTTTTAAGAAAGAGTCGCAATGGAGCAAATCGTTATTATTCGCATTGGGATTCCTGTTTTTATCCAGTCTGTTTTTATCATTGTCGTGGATGACCGTACACCCGCTCTGGTCTTTTTACCTGATGCCGTCCCGGATGTGGCAATTTGCCTTAGGATCAGCAGTTTTCGTCTGGTTGGCCGACTATCCTAATGCCGCTCAGCCTCAAAATCGATCGGAATCTTTCGATAAGAGCATAGGAACAATTGGAATACTGTTGATCATGGGAAGCGGGGTGTTACTCCATAGCGAACTGGCATACCCCGGATGGCGAGCATTACTACCTTCCCTAGGTGCTGCAATGGTGATTGCAGCGGGTACGGGAGGGCGGTTTCGAATCCTAACACACCCATTACTCGTATGGATCGGTAATCATTCCTATTCATGGTATCTATGGCACTGGCCAGTCCTGATGATAGGCTTTTCTTTGGGTCTGAAAGGTGACTGGGTGGAGATCATAATCCTTGTGGCCTTGTCGCTGATCCTCGCCACAGCAAGTTATCGCTGGGTCGAGCTCCCTTTCTGGAAAGGAAGGCTGAGTGATGCACCGCCAAAAATAACGATAGCGTCATCCCTTTTGGTAATGCTGCTGGTTATTCTTGTCGCCGATTACGATTTCAGAATTATTTCGCAGCGTGAGAAATTACAGGATAATGTCGCAGCTATGGCAAAAGCAGCGCGCGGTGATCTACCAAAAATTTATGCTTTTGGTTGTGACGAATGGTACGCTAGTGCGAGGGTTAAACCCTGCTTGATTGGTGAAATAAGTGCTCAGAAAACCATTGTTCTTCTCGGTGACAGTGTAGGGCTGCAATGGTTTTCAATGTTTCCTGAAATTTATCGTTCGCCTGAATGGCGCATTGTAGTCCTGACCAAATCGTCCTGCGCTATGGTCGATGAGGATTATTTTTACAGCCGCATTGGAAAAAACTATGACGTATGTGCCCAATGGCGAAATGCTACACTGGATTTTATCCCCACCTTACAGCCCGATATAATTATTGTAGGGAGCGCAGCCACGTATAACTTCACTGAGTTACAATGGGTAGAAGGGTCGACACGAATCTTTGATCAGCTTTCTCAAGCAGCAGATCAGGTCATAGTGGTGCCCGGCACACCGTATCTTTCGTTCGACGGTCCGAGTTGTTTAGAAAGGAAGAACTCCAAGGCGAGCACGTTTTTTGCGAGCAGAATGAGCTGCGCTGAAACTTTTCCATCCAGCCAAGTGAAAGATGTCACGAACTATTTGAGACGTGCCGCCTCGCATTTCCAGAATGTACGGCTGCTGGACCTCTATGACATTGTATGTCCAGACTCTCAATGTCGGGCTAGGGACGCTGAAGGGATAATCGTTTTCAGAGATAATCAGCATTTGACTGACACCTTTGTGCGGCGACAGTCACCAAGAATAGCCGAGCGGTTGAAAATGATGGGGGCGGAACCTTTCCAGTCAATGAGCAGCGGAGCGGCTTCACTGGTTGAACATAATTGAGAAGGGGCTCAATCACGCTGGCGACCTCTTGCCAGGGATGTATATTTTACTTTCAATCCAGAAACGAATATACTGTCACCTATTACACAGGCTTGCGCAGGAAACTGCCGGCCCCTCTACCAGAACAGCCCTTTAGCCTACAAGACAAGACTTTCATGACAGATCAGCAGCATCCACAAGTCACCGTCGTCCTGCCCGCCTTCAATGAAGAAAAAAGCATTGGAGCGACAATCAGAAATATCAGGCAGCTCCATCCGGACTTTGAAGTCCTGGTCGTTGATGACGGGTCCACCGACAATACCAAGGCAGAGGCGCTGAACGCAGGGGCAAAGGTCCACTCCCACCCCTACAACATCGGCAACGGCGCGGCGGTTAAGAGTGGTATCCGTCATGCCACTGGCGAATGGGTACTGATGATGGATGCCGACGGCCAGCACAAACCCGAGGATATCACCAGCCTACTTGCGGCCAAGGACGAATTCGACATGATCGTCGGCGCAAGGACCAGGGAGTCGGACACATGCACACATCGGGACTGTGCAAATTTCATGTACAACCGATTCGCCTCGTATGTCTGCAAGTTTCCGGTCAAGGACCTGACCTCTGGATTTCGGATAGTCAGAAGAAAAACAGCCCTGCAGTTCCTGAACCTGCTGCCCAATACCTTTTCCTATCCTTCAACCATCACAATTGCCTTCCTGCGCAGCGGACATACCATTAAATATGTTCCGATCGAGACGAAAAAACGTGAGGGAAAAAGCAAAATCAATCTTCTCCGGGATGGCACGAGGTTCCTCCTGATCATCACCAAGATTGCAACCCTCTATTCCCCTTTACGGGTATTTATTCCGGTCGGCCTGCTGTTCCTCTTCACCGGCACGGGATATTACCTCTACACTTTCATCACCGCGCACAGGTTTTCAAACATGTCCGCCCTGCTCCTTACCACTTCCACAATCATCTTCATGATGGGCCTGTTGTCAGAGCAGATAACCCAGCTCCGCTACGACCGGACCGAATAGCCCCTGTGCCCCATCCTCATAGTGGCTCTTAAGGAAAATCAGCCAGAAGAAATGGATTCCCGCTTTCGCGGGAATGACAGGCTATAAATAGTCGCCCCTGAAAAACGCATAATATATTGAAATTATTTGACAATATGTTAAATTCATATCACCATAAATTGCAGGATTATTGGACTGAACCCTCATTTTTCTGGTGATTTGAATGCGCCCTTCACGCAAGGAAAACGACAAGCGGCTGGCACTTTTCCGGGAGAGGCTGGAAAACCTCCTTAACCATGACCACGAGTTGTATCGACTCGCCGGCCTGATCAACTGGGAGCTGTTCGAGCAGGAGTTCGGCAAATTCTACACGCCCAAAGTTGGCCGGCCCGGCACCCCGATCCGCCTGCTGGTCGGCTTGAGTTGCCTCGGCCACGTTTATGGCCTGTCCGATGAAGAGGTGGTAGCGAAGTGGGTGGAGAATCCGTACTGGCAGTATTTTTGCGGTGAGACCTACTTTCAACACCAACTGCCCATAGACCCGTCGTCCATGACCCGTTGGCGGCAGCGAATCGGAGAAAAGGGCTGCGAGTTGATCCTGGCGGAAACGTTACGGACCGGTCTCCGTAGTGGCGCGGTCAAGGAGTCGAGCCTGAAGCGGGTGAACGTGGACACCACGGTGCAGCCGAAAGCAGTTCGCTACCCCACCGATTCCCGGTCGTACAATCGCTGCCGGGAGCGACTGGTACGGTTGGCGGAGCGACATGGCATTTCCCTTCGGCAGAGCTACGTCCGTCTTGGCCCCAATGCCCTGCGGCGGGCGGGATCATACGCCCATGCCCGGCAATTCAAGAGGGCGAAGAAAGAGATCCGGCGGCTGAAGACGTATCTGGGCCGAGTGTACCGTGATATCCTGCGCAAAATTTTGGATGATCCTGACCTGCACGCAGAATTCCACGAAGAGCTTGCGCTGGCGGAACGTATGCTTGACCAGCAGAAGCAGGACAAGAACAAGTTGTACAGCATCCATGCGCCGGAGGTGGAATGCATCGCCAAGGGCAAGGTGCACAAGAAGTACGAGTTCGGGGTCAAGGTCAGTGTTGCCACCACCAGCCGGGATAATTTTGTGGTAGGGATGCAGGCGTTGCCGGGCAATCCCTTTGACGGCCATACCCTTGCTGGCGCTCTGGAGCAGGTAAAACGGGTGACCGGGATTATCCCTGAGCGCTGCTATGTGGACCGCGGCTACCGGGGCCACGGGGTGGAATCATCGTCGGTGTTTATCTCGGGGCAGCGGCGTGGAGTGACACCCACCATTAGGAAAGAACTCCGACGCCGGAGCGCAGTGGAGCCAGTTATCGGTCACATGAAGGAAGACGGCAAGTTGGGCCGGAACTGGCTGAAAGGCAGCTTCGGCGACAAGATCAATGCCCTGCTGTGCGGTGTGGGGCACAATTTGCGGATCATCCTCCGGAAACTGAGGGAGATGCTCTCCTTTTTTGTTCTTTTTCTTCTGCTTGGGAAAACTTCCCGACAGTATGCCGGAATATGTGACGAGAGAAATCTGGTCGCCTGCGGCTAAAAATGGGTTTTTTCAGGATCGACTAAATAGTAATGTCATCCCCGCGCAGGTGGGGATCCATGTTGCCGGTGGCGTTGCCGGCCTCATACCACCCCGTCATCCCTGCGCAGGCGGGGATCCATGATAATCCAGAGGATATGCATCGCTGGCCTGAGTTTCAGAAAAAATTCAATCCCCTGAGGTCGGCGGAAAAATTCAACCTGTCTCCCGGATTAAAACTTCAGTGGTAACCAGATTTTAAATTTGACACCGGCTGCGAATCCATGCATAATGTTCTTAAAAGTAGAACATAATGGAAAAGGAAATGACCTCTCTTTTCTCCGGCCTCATCACCTCCAAGATGCGCGTCAAAATTCTGATGCGCCTCTTTCTCAATCCCGAACGTCAGGCATACCTGCGCGAACTTTCCGATGAATTCAACGCTTCCCCGAGTCAGGTCCGGGAGGAACTGCGCCAATTAGACGATGCCGGCTTTCTGAAAAGCCATAAAAACGGCCGCCAGATCCTCTACCAGGCAAACCAGGAACACTCCCTTTTCAAAGAGCTCCAATCCATGGTGCAGAAAGCGCTGGGCATGAATCGCATTCTGGATTCCATTATCCAACGACTGGGCAATCTCGAGGAAGCTTACCTAATCGACGATTATGCCGAGGGTAAGGATACGGGAATAATTGATCTCATCCTGGTGGGAAATATTGACCAGAACAACCTGCCTGACCTTGTTCGAAAAACTGAAAGTTATATTGATCGGAAAATCAGAACACTGTCTTTAAATTCCGAAGAGTGGAAAAAACTGCAAAAGAATTTAATGAATCGGCCAATCATCAAACTCTGGGAAGAAAAGGCCAATACTAAATATTAACGGCATCTCCACGTGGCGGACAATAACACAATACTTGTTACAGGCGGCGCCGGCTACATCGGCAGTCACGCTTGCAAAACCCTGGCGCAGTCAGGCTATATTCCCGTCTCATATGACAACCTGATATATGGCCATGAATGGGCTGTGCGATGGGGGCCCTTGGAGATCGGCGATATCGCGGATCGGGCGAAGCTTGATGAAGTTATCCGGAAATATGAGCCCGCTGCGGTCATGCACTTTGCCGCCTTTGCATATGTTGGCGAGTCAATGGAAAATCCGGGCAAATATTACCGGAACAATGTGTTCGGAACATTGACGCTTCTTGAAGCAATGCGTGATCACCGTATAGACAAAATCGTTTTTTCCAGCACGTGTGCAACCTACGGGATTCCAGATAATATTCCGATAGCTGAAAATCACCCTCAACGCCCGATCAATCCGTACGGCCATTCAAAGCTCATGATCGAACAGATATTAAGGGACTTTGAATCCGCGCATGGACTGCGGTCTGTCGCCTTGCGTTATTTCAACGCGGCCGGGGCCGACCCTGGTGGAGAGACGGGTGAGGCGCACGACCCGGAAACCCATCTGATCCCCTTAGTCTTGGATGCAGCGGCAGGAAAGCGGCCATCCATTACTCTATTCGGCAATGACTACGATACGCCGGACGGCACCTGCATCCGGGATTATATCCATGTGACTGATCTGGCCCGGGCCCATGTTCTGGCCTTGAACCTTCTTGAGGCTGGCTCGCCAGGTACAGCGTACAACCTCGGCAATGGAAATGGGTTTTCAGTACGACAAGTCATAGATAAAGCAAAACTGGTGACCGGCAAAAATATTCCGGAAAAAATGGGCGCCAGACGTGAAGGCGACCCTCCAGCTTTGATTGGAGATTCCACCAGGGCGATTAATGAATTGGGGTGGAAACCGCAGTTTGCCTCACTGGAAGAAATTATCAAATCAGCCTGGCGGTTTCATACAAGCAGGTAAAGATCAGATTTTATGGAACAGCTCGAATTAGTCATTGAAGCCGGCCGCACCGAACGCCATTACTGGAAAGACCTGTGGCGCTACCGGGAGCTTTTTTATTTTTTGGCCTGGCGCGACATCCTTGTCCGCTACAAGCAGACGGTGATTGGTATTGCCTGGGCTGTTATCAGGCCGCTTCTGACAATGATAGTCTTCACCGTAGTTTTCGGTAAGCTTGCCAAACTGCCGTCAGGAGGAGCGCCCTACCCCATCATGGTCTTTGCCGCCATGCTGCCCTGGCAGTTTTTTGCCACATCTTTTACCGAAGCAGGAAATAGTCTAATAGTCAACGCGAACATGATCTCCAAGGTCTATTTTCCCAGACTGGTCATGCCTACCAGCGCAGTTATCGTGAGCTTTGTTGATTTTCTTATTTCTTTTGTCATCCTCCTGGTCCTGATGCTCTGGTATGGTTTTATTCCCGAGGCACGCATTATTACCTTGCCCTTGTTTATCCTGATCGCCTTTGCAGCATCGCTCGCAGCAGGCCTATGGGTAGCGGCCCTCAATGTCCGCTACCGGGACTTCCGCTATATCATCCCATTTATTGTTCAGTTTGGCCTCTACATTTCACCGGTGGGTTTCAACAGTTCAATTGTCCCGGATAAATGGCGTCTCCTGTACTCATTGAATCCCATGGTTGGCGTCATAGACGGTTTTCGCTGGGCAATCCTGGGAGGAGAATACAATATTTATTGGCCCGCCTTTCTCCTGTCATTAACTCTGGTTGTAATCATCCTGGCTAGTGGCATTATTTATTTCCGCAAAACGGAAAAAACATTTGCCGATGTAATTTAATTATCATCATGTCTGCCGTAATAAAGGTCGAGAACCTCTCAAAAAAATATATCATCAGTCACCAGGGGCTGGAACGCTATACTGCTTTGCGCGATGTAATTATGGAGAAGCTGAATGGCGCAATCGCAAGAATTCGATATCCACTGGCCGCACATAATCAAAACGACAATACCCATGAAGAATTTTGGGCGCTTAAGAATATTAATTTTGAAATCAAACAAGGTGAACGCGTAGGAATCATTGGCAGAAACGGTGCCGGGAAATCCACTCTATTAAAAATCCTCAGCCGTATCACTGAACCGACAACTGGCCGTATAAGGATTAGAGGCAGGATTGCCAGTCTTCTGGAAGTCGGTACAGGTTTTCACCCCGAATTGACGGGCAGGGAAAATATTTTCCTGAATGGTGCTATCCTTGGAATGGGAAAAGCTGAAATCAAAAAAAAATTTGATGAGATTGTAGCCTTCGCTGAAGTAGAAAAATTTCTCGATACTCCCGTGAAAAGGTATTCCTCGGGAATGTACGTTCGCTTAGCCTTCGCAGTGGCTTCACATCTTGAACCGGAGATCCTGGTTGTCGATGAAGTTTTGGCAGTCGGAGACACTATTTTTCAGAAAAAATGCATTGACAGGATGATGGAGGTTAGCGGCCAGGGCAGGACAATCCTTTTCGTTTCCCATAACTTTTCTGCGGTCAAGGCCCTTTGCAGCAAAACAATGCTACTGAAGACGGGGAAAATCACTTTCTCAGGAGATGTCGATCAAGCTATCGACAAGTACTCCGGCGAATCATTTCTGACAGGTAAAGAAATTAGTCTTATTGACATAGAACGCAGGGGGACCGCACAGGAATTGATTTTTGATAAACTCACTTTTTTGAACTACCCTGTCCATTTTGGGGAACCCATCAAATTCAAAATCAAATTGAAATCGACAGGAATCCAAAAGATGTTTACAGGGATTGATTTTGGATTTGCTATTCGCGACAGGAATTTGAATACAATTATCCATTGCAGTAACAGATACCTTAATTTTCGAATTGAACATGTATCTGATGATATTGAATACCTTATTGAAATAGAAAATATTCTAAAACCTGACATTTACTACCTCGTTTTTTTTCTGCGCAGCGAAGAAGTAATTCAAGATTGGCTTACAAATGAGATTAAACTTGAAATTAATGATGGCAACAAATATGGCTTTTACGATACTAAACAAATACAAGGCGCAATACTTCCTAAGTTCAACATAACATTGATCAAAAATATATGATGAATTTATTATTTAAGCACGTGCTTTATCCAATGATAAAAGTCATCGGGGCGAATAAAATTAAAAAAATGATTGCAACTGTAACTAATTATGCTGGAATAGATTTGCTCACAATAGCCTACAACAATATCGGTATTCTCAAGTTCGAAAATTACCTGGCAAGTGGTGAACATTTTTTGATAACTAATGTTCTCAGGAAATATTTAACGAATGTTAGACCTGTTATTTTTGATGTAGGCGCCAATGTTGGCAAATATTCACTAATGCTTGTGGATGAATTTCCCAACTCTCAAATTTTTGCATTCGAACCGAACAAAAATACTTACATCCAATTGAAGGCTACTGTTGGAAATTCAGTTAAGTGCATTAATATCGGCCTTGGGGCGGAGGAAGAGACAGCAAAAATCTTTACTTACACGGACAATCTGACCAGTTCTCATGCCAGTATTTACAACGAGGTGTTTTCTACATTCCACAAGAGTGATTGTCTCAATGAGAGCGATATCAAATTGACCACTCTTGATCTTTTCTGCGAACGGGAAAAAGTGAGCAAGATAGATTTTCTCAAGATCGATACTGAAGGCAATGAGCTTAATGTATTAAAGGGCGCCCGCAAAATGTTGGCGAACGGGCAGATCAAAATGATCCAGTTTGAATTTGGTGAGTGCGATGTGTTTTCACGCGTCTTCCTTAAAGATTTCTATCACATACTCTCTGAGTATAATATTTACCGACTTGATACGGAACGCTTAATTCCACTCTTCGAATACAACTCCTCCAATGAAATATTTCGTTATCAGAACCTCCTCGCAGTAAGGAAGGACTCCCCCCTTCAATAGCTAAGAACGTACATAGAAAAGGATGATCCTTAAAAGTTTAAGAGATATGCTGATATATTTAATTCAAAAACTGAAATTGACTATCCGTTCTAAACATATTTCACAAACAAACCGCCTGAAAATTGAAGCACTGCTAAGAGATCATAGCCCCATCAAACTTGAACTCGGTGCTGGCAGAAACAGAGGCTTAAAAGGTTGGACTTATGCCGATATCAATAATTCGTGTGACCTTGTTTTAGATTTTTTAAAACCATTACCTTTTCCCGAAAGCAGCGTTCAGATGATATATTCAAGTCATCTGCTCGAACATTTTAATTATAGTGAACTATTTAACTTCCTTATGGAATGTCACCGAATTTTGGTACCCAATGGAATCTTCAGTGCGGCGGTTCCAAATGCAAGAATATACCTTGATGCTTATCATAATCCAGCAAACTTTAACGTCGATGTTTTTTGTCGTCACAAGCCTGCATATCACGGTAATTCTAAAATTGATTATGTGAACTATATTGCTTACATGGCTGGCCACCATCGTTACATGTTCGATGATGAAAATATTGTAAATATACTTACAAATTCAGGATTTACTAATGCCAGGACAAGAGACTTTGATGAACATCTTGATGTCAAAGAAAGAAAAATACAGTCTATCTATGTTGAAGCTGAAAAACAATTTTCCATTTCTCCTTACTAAAAGGTCACTACAATATGCCTGCTGCCCCTATCGCCTACATCATCTTCAATCGTCCTCGCCACACCCTGGAGACTTTCTCAGCTATTCGTAAACAGCAGCCATCCAAGCTTTTCATTATCGCTGATGGTCCGCGACAGGAGCATGTGAACGATGTCGAGCGCTGTAGAAAGGTAAGGGAGATAGTTGAGCAGGTCGATTGGCCATGCGACGTCCACCGAAACTATGCTGAGCAAAATATGGGACTCAAACGCAGGGTGAGCACTGGCCTTGACTGGGTATTCAGCTATGTAGACAGAGCTATAGTGCTTGAAGATGATTGTTTGCCCCATCCGGATTTTTTCCTTTTCTGCGATTCTCTACTTGAGCGTTATAGGGCAAATGAGCGTGTTTGGGTTATTACAGGAGATAACTTCCAACACGGGCGCAAGCGAGGCAAAGCGACTTATTATTTTTCCAAGTACAATCATTGCTGGGGGTGGGCTACTTGGCGAAGAGCATGGCAGCATTACTTAAGTGGATTGCCGTTTTGGCCTGAATGGAAGTATTCAGCGGACTGGATTTCGAAAACGCCAGACAGAGTTGAACGGAATTACTGGTCAAAAATTTTTGACAATGTTGAGCAAGGCGCGATCGATTCATGGGCGTATCCCTGGACTGCCTGCGTCTGGTATCATGGCGGCTTGACAGCAACACCAAACGTCAACTTGGTGACCAATATAGGCATTGGCCCGCAAGGCACTCATACAGTTTCGCTCGAAGATCAAAAAGGTATATCAGTTTATCCTCTTGGCGAACTGACTCATCCGGAGAAAATTATCCAGGATCAGGATGCGGATCGCTATGTGTTTGATCATCATTTTGGCGGTTCAAATCTAAGAATCCATAATCGTTTGAAGAGATTTCCAAAGATTATTTGGGGAAATCTAATAAAAAAATCCCCCCGTAAAAAGTAGAAATGGCAACTGCCTCTCAAAAATATTTGAATATTGTCCAGGAATATGCCACCAGCGCTGAATATGATTATATCACTAAAATCCTAAAGACAGGCTATCCTGATCTCCAAGGGATGTGGAAACTTATGGATACTGCTTGGCAGGAGTACGGTTGCGACCCTAATGTCATTGATGAACGAATCAACCATTTTTATACCCACCCTGTTTGGCTGCTCAATGGCTTATTTGTAGAACAAGATGCTGAATCCTTAGCTCACCGTCGTGATTATACTTTTTATGTGACGAGCTTAAACCCAAAGCGTGTCGCAGATATTGGCGGTGGATTTGGTACATTGGCCCGAATGATCGGGGAGCATAACCCAGCCGCAGAGGTGCATATCGTTGAACCCCATCCACATCCTGCCGCAATTTTTCTGGCTGAGAAGACACCAAATGTCAGGTATGTTCCTGCATTATTGGGCGAGTACGATGTACTCATTGCAACTGATGTTTTTGAACATGTGCCTGACCCCCTTTCACTGGTAGAGCACACTGCTGCGCATCTTCGCATGAATGGAGCTTATCTAATAAAAAATTGTTTCTGGCCTGTAATTAAATGTCATTTGCCGACAACTTTTCATTTCAGGTGGTCATGGGATAACGCAATGACTGCAATGAATCTCTTCCCTGATAAAATCATCTCCTATGGTAAATCCTATATAAAAACGGGATCGGTGTTGAGTACCACGGCAAGAAACTTAGAAAATCGCTCGCGATTTTGGTTCAGGCTGGTTGAATTTCTGCCCCGCTTGTTTCGACGAAAAATCGCAAATCTTCTCATATCAGGCCGGGCATGAAAGTAATACACCTATCTACTCATGATATCGCCGGAGGAGCAGCCCGTGCTGCCTATCGAATACACTGTGCTCTAAATAAGCATGGCATCGACAGCCATATGCGCGTCCTTAGCCGGCAAACAAACGATAGCAATGTCATTGGTGGGCATTCAAGAACAATTCCTGACCGCTGTTTATTATTTTTACATAGGCGCTGGATGAATTATATCCGCCGCAATTGGCAGTCCGGCAACCCCACTTTTCATACATTTGGCGATATTGGCGCAGGGTTAGTTGATGAATTGAATACCAGCGACGCAGATATGCTGAACCTCCACTGGGTTTCCAATCTCCTCTCCATTAAAGATATTGGAAGACTGAACAAACCTTTGGTTTGGACCATGCATGACATGTGGCCCTTCTGCGGCGGAGAGCATTATGCCCCTGATGACGATTCAGCTCGATTTCATGCCGGATATTGGCCGAGCAATCGCCCAACGGGAGAACATGGACCGGATTTAAACAGAATGACATGGGAGACTAAGCGGAAAGAATGGATGGGCAGGCCCTTTACCCTCGTGTCTCCAAGCAACTGGCTGGCTAATTGTGCCAGGAAAAGCATTCTCTTCGCAAATTCACCTGTACACGTCATTCCCTACACGCTCGATTTAGATCATCTCTGGCGTCCCATAGCACAAAACGTTGCACGCATTGCGCTCAACCTACCTCTTCATAAAAAACTTATTTTGGCGGGTGCTATGGGCGGAGTCACTGATCCCCGTAAGGGGGGGGACCTGCTAAGGCAAGCAATATCGAGAATCGCGGCATCGCAAACCTCTGACAGCCTGGAAATAATAATTTTTGGTCAGGATAAGCCTTCTCACCAAGACTGGCCCTGCCCTGTACATTGGCTGGGAGTGGTTAGCGATGACCGGATCCTGGCACAGGCATATTCAGCTGCTGATGTTGTAGTGGTGTCGTCCCGGCAAGACAACTTGCCGAACATTGCTCTTGAGGCACAGGCGTGCGGTACTCCGGTGGCGGCATTTAGTATTGGCGGATTGCCTGATATTATAATGCATCGTGAAACTGGCTGGCTTGCCACGCCCTTTGATTCCATTGAACTTGCAGAAGGGATTTTATGGATACTTTCGGATAAAGATCGCCATGCCTCGTTATCAGCCTCATCCCGAAAGAAAGCTGTAGAACGTTACGCGGAATCTGTTATAGCAGCAAAATATGCTGACCTCTACCTGAATCTATTGGCCAAAGACAAATTAGCATCTGCCCCTGACGAAATTACATAGAAATTCTTTATCTTCTAGCATGTGCACCATCACAATCATTACCTCGACACTAAACGCACTGCCATTACTCAAGATTACTGCAGATTCAATTTTCAGGCAGTCATCATTAGACTGGCATTGGATCATTGTCGACGGAGCATCCGAAGATGGGACGAAGGAATGGTTGTATCAGATTACGGAATCGCGATCGAATGTAGTTTACATCAGTGAACCGGACCGGGGCATTTATGATGCCTGGAATAAAGCACTGCCGCTGATTCAAGGCGAGTGGGTAATATTTTTAGGAGCGGGCGACAAGTTGAAGTCTCCGGATATTCTTCAAATTTGTATTCAGCACCTAAACAAAGTTCCTTCAGTATTTAACCTGGCCTATGGTTCCATAGAGTATATTAAAAGTCTTGAGGCAACTGAGGGGACTCGTTCGCCAGCAAGGTGGGAAGGCATCGACGGCAGGTGGGCATGGTGCCGCCCAGTACTGCCAAACCATCAAGGCGTTTTTCATCGCAGCCGACTGCTTACAAAAGCAAGAGGCTTCGATACCACCTACAGGATTGCGGCTGACACGGCAATGATTCTTCCGGAACTTATTCGAAATGGGGCGACAGAGCTTCCGCTATGCATAACGTTAAGAATTATGGACGGTGCCAGCCTGGACCCCAGAAACAGAATTGAGGTTTTGCGCGAAGTAATGAAAATCAATCGTAACGTAGGGTTGGGCTCTAAACGGATCATGTATCAATATGCCGCTTTTTTCTATCACGCAACCAAGAGCTGGTTGGTCAAAATATGTCAATGAACATCAAAATCAAAAACAAAATCCTACCGGTCATCGACTTGTTGCTTGCGCCTTTCGTCTACTTATCTGCCCGGATACTGAAGAAAATTCGGCGCATTGGCGTGCGCAGATTGCCAGTCTGCAAAAATTCGCTCATGAAAATCGGGGTTTTTCCTATTCTCGATCATTATTACGAACCGCAATTTGATTATCGCAAAACGAAACAACCGTTTTCTCAAGACAGAAAACTTCCGGGTTTGAATTTGAACGTCGCCGAACAACTCAAAATGCTATCAACTTTTTCCTATGGGCACGAACTGGCTGACCTTCGGCATGGAGAGGCCGCTGCACAGGGTTTCTGTCTGGACAATATCAACTTCAAATCCGGTGATGCCGAATACTGGTACCAAATCATCCGCTCAATCAAGCCCAGTCGGATATTCGAGGTTGGCAGCGGGAACTCCACGCTGATAGCACTTCGAGCCATTAACGCTAATCAAATGGAAAGCCCTTCATATCGATGCAAGCATGTCTGTATCGAGCCCTACGAGATGCCATGGCTTGAAAAGTCAGGGGTAACGGTAATCAGGCAAAAAGTTGAAGACCTGGATATCAGATTCTTTTCCGAACTGGAAGCGAACGACATCCTCTTCATAGATTCCTCCCACGTTATCAGGCCGCAAGGTGACGTGCTTTTCGTATATCTTGAGCTGCTTCCGACTCTCAATAAAAATGTCATAGTGCACTTGCATGATATATTTACGCCCAGAAATTATCTGAAAGAGTGGCTGGAAACAGACGTAAAGTTTTGGAATGAACAATATTTACTTGAGGCGTTCCTTACACATAATGCAAACTGGAAAATTATTGGCGCCTTAAATTACCTGCATCACCATCATTACGAGCAATTAAAGTTAGTCACACCATTTTTAACCCCGGAAAGAGAGCCTGGGTCATTCTATATTCAGAAAATATCTTGAGATCGGTCAACCTTGAGCACGCTTCCTTCGCATCATTATTCACCTGCCGTCTCCGTAATTATGCCGGTTTTCAATGGTGAAAGAACAATAAGGCAAGCGATTGATTCCGTTCTGAAACAAACATTCCAAAATTTTGAGTTGTTAATCTGGGATGACGGTTCAAATGACTCCACAGCATCAATTATCAACAGTTATTCTGACCCGCGTGTTATACTCTGTGGAAAATCAAAAAATTTTGGAGTTGGCCAAGCCCGAGATAGCGCTATAAAGGTTGCACGAGGGAAATGGCTCGCTTTTATCGATGCTGATGACGCTTGGGTGCCGGAACGTCTGGAAGTATTGATGGAAAAAGCAAACCAGATTGGTGAAAGTTTCATTTTTGATAATATTTTAGAATGTCACGATGATGCTTTAGGAAAAATACATCCTTGGCGGCCAATGAGAGAAAAGCATGCTTTTGGAGGAGATAATCTTAACATAATAAACGTACCCATAGAAAAGTTAATTAGTTCAAACCGTTCACTTTTAAAACCTGTTTTTCCGTTACATTATATTCGAGAACATGAAATTGTTCATAGTAATCACAGCTATGGCGAGGATATGGATTTTTTTTTACGGATGCTAGCGTATAGTAAACTACCGATCTGGTACGTACCTTACCCTTTATATCTTTATCGGATTACACCAGGTTCAGCATGTGCCAACAAAGATCGTTACGAATTATTCAAAATGATTTTGGAACAAGGAATTGAACTTTTTCCAGAGTCACCAAACATCCAGGATGCTTTTCGAAGAAAAATTACAATGGTTAACCGAGATGAAAAATACATAAAGTTTATATGGTCAATAAAGGATAAGCAATTTAGCGACGCATTAAATATGCTATTGAGGAATCCTTGGTTTGTTATTGAATTCCTGTTACGGGCCGGCAATACGCTTGCGTATCATGCACATAGAATTCGGCACGGTGGTCACATGCGAGGAACGTATTAATAACTACTCAATTTAATTTTCTCATTTTTTTTGCAATGAAAATAATTTGTCGACTATACAGGAATCTGACTCAGCCTGCTCCATTAAATGAGTTTGATGATTATGAACAGTATTGGCAGAAACGAGCGGAATATAATGACTTACCTTCTTCCATGCCTCGATATCAAATTATTGCCGATAAAATACCGGATGGATCAAGTGTTCTCGATATAGGCTGTGGAAATGGTGCTTTTTTACGATACCTCTATTCGAAAAAACCTAATTGCATATCTGTAGGAGCTGACATATCGGCAACCGCAATTAAACACCTGGTAGAACAAGGTTTTGAAGGCAAAACAATCAGACAGGATCTTCCTCTAGATGAACAATTCGACCAAAAATTTGATTATGTGGTAATGATGGAAGTAATAGAGCATGTCTATGATGCTGAAAGTTTTACTAAGCAGGCGGCCAGATTAACTCGTACGAAACTTTATATAACCTTACCTAATGTAGGGTTTATAATCCATCGCCTGCGACTTGCACTTTGTGGACGATTTCCGATTACTAATATACGTTGTCACATGAAAGAACATATCCGGTTCTGGACAGTAAAGGACTTCAGGGAATGGGCAAGGCACTTGGACCTGGATTTACAGAAAGTAATACCGCAAGTTGGCCAAAATGAATTTTTTTTGATAAGATTCCTAGCCATCATCTCCCCAGAAATGTTTTCAAAATCTGTAATTTATGAAATAGTACCTAAACGATAACAGATATGAGATGATTAGAATTATTACATTCGGAACTTTTGATGTTTTCCATGTGGGGCATCTCCGCATCTTACAGAGAGCCAAGGAATTAGGCGATTACCTCATCGTCGGCGTTTCAACCGATGCCTTGAATTTCTCCAAGAAAAATAAGTATCCTGTTTATTCGCAGGAGGAGCGGCGAGAGATCATAGAAAACATTCGCTTTGTT
>QZIR01000011.1 GCA_003604975.1 Desulforudis sp.
AACTGAGGTTTACCAGGAGCCGTATACGAGGCCCGTACGTACGGTTCTGTGAGAGGGATAACGCCGCAAGAAATTGTTGCGGCGTTACCCTACTCGATTGTTTTTGGAGCAACTGGGCATAATAGTTTAAGCGAAACAAGAAGACCCTTAGACTGGAGGCATCAAGGTGCAGTGCCCGATTTGCGGCGGAAGAGCCACCGGTAAGGTGGGTGTGGAACAGTACTTTTGCTGGGACTGTTGCGTTGAGTACCGGATCGGTAAGGAAGGCGTCCAAATCTTTGACTTGGACGAGGATGGTTCGCTGGTAGCCTTTGATCCGAACAATGAATCTATGTATTGAATTGAGAGGAGGCTCGTTGGAATGGCTTTTTGGCGCGGACTGGCCGTCGGGACGGTGATCGGGGCGGCGGCCATAATGCTGATGTCAGACACGAACACCCGCAACGCGTTTTCCGCTATCCAGAACCCCAGAATGAAGAGACGAGCAAGCCGCATGATGCGCGAGGTTAAGGGTGCGGTTCACGATCTCATGGACTAGAGCTAAAGTTACAGTACACAACCACTTGTAGAACCCGGCTCCCCGGCCGGGTTCTGTTTTTGGGTACGCCCGGCATGGATGCTGTCTATAAGGTTGGGCTTGATTTGGGCCCGGAATCGGTTGTTTGAATTATTAACTTATTCTTGAGAACTTTTGCGAGAAAGAATGATAAGTTAATAAGTTAGGTGCCTGGCACCAATTTGTGTGGCACCAATTTGTGGCACCAATTTGGACGCTAACCGTGGCCAGCATCGACCGGGACGAGCTTGATCTTACCCCAGGCAGCCAAGCGGTCCCCCTTGATAGACAGGACTCCGAGGACGCCCGGGACCTGCGAGGCGAATTCCGTGGCCCGGTAGACCTCTTCCGGGCCGGATACCAGGTTGGCTGCGGCGGTGGCCACGGCGTCGGCCAGCGCCGCTGAAGCGGCCAGCACCACTACGGCGTCGGCCTTGCCTAGGCTGAGTGAATGGCCGACCACTCCCGATGAGGTACAGATCCCGAGCGGAGTCATATTCGACGGGATCTCCAGGGCGACTCGCCCGGTAAACGGGGAATCGGCGGCGAACACGCCGATCAGGCGCCGGCAACTGCTCTTCAGAAAAATATCGCCACCGTTTTCCACCAACACTTCCTTTGAAAACCGGCTGAGTTCTCGGCCCACCCGGGCCGCAAAGGCGCCTGCCACCGCGGCCATGGGCCCGACGCCGGCCAGTCGCGCCGCCGCGGCCATCTCATGGGCGATCTCCGGCGCGGCGGCGGCAGGCGTGTAGGGTTTCAGCGTGTGCAGGAACCCGGGATCCTCGCCGATATACCGTTCGAGTCGGCCACGCAGTTCCCGGACCAGGGACTCCGTACGTTTGGCCAATTCCGGTGTAAAGCGGTCGCTGCGGACCCCGATGTACAGATCCGTCTCTTTATAGACAACCTGAAAGTAAGCGAGGTCATTCTCACGCAGACCCAAACGGTAGGTACGTTCAGTATAGGACAAGGTCTAGAATTTCGCCTCCATGGCTTTCAAGGGACAGACTTTGGTGCACAGCTGGCAGACGATACACTGCTCACCGTCGAAGACCACCTGCATATCCGGACGCTCAATGTGCAGCGCACCCGAGGGGCATACCGCGGTGCAGGCGCCGCAGCTTATGCAGCGGTCGTCATTGCGTACGATTTCTTCAGTCAGGAACTGCACCTGTACGCCGCGGGACCGGATGTACTCAATGCCCTGCTCGTAGTTTGCCCCACTGAGCTCCATGATCAGGGTCCCTTCCTTGTGGGGATTGATATTCGCCTTGATGATGTTGATCACCAGGTCGTAATCCTTGACCAGATAGTAGATCAGCGGCTGTTCCGCAAGGGTAGCCGGGAACCGCAGCACAATTTTCCTTGACTTCATTCCATTCACCCCTTATATGTCCTTGACCGGCATTGGTTTCCCGACGACTCCGTCCGCCGGAGTGGGCAGCGTCTTGACTGGTACGGTCAGTTCGAACTTCCCGCTTTGAATCCAGTCCTTTAAAGTCCCGGCGATCTCTTTGGCCTTGCTGTAACTGGAGAGCGGGGCAGACGGGATCTCCTTGCCCTGTACGGTGACCCAACCGGATTTAAGTTCCGCATAGCTCACCAGGCCTAAGCTGTCCGGTTTACGGTTCGGATAGGCGTCACTGTAATCCACAACCGGGGCGTAGAGTTCCGCGTCGGACAGGGCCGCATAGCGGAGAATCTCCTCGTCCAGGATCGGAATGGGAATACCAATTCCGACGACCATCGTCGCCCCGTAGCCGATAAAACTGGCTCCGAGAAGCCATTTGGGGGACATGCCCTTCAGATCGCCGATCACCGTCAGTGTTCCGCCGGCCGCCAACACCGAATTCTCAGTAGGACCGGGCTTGATCGAGGGGAAGTGCTGGGTGCCGTTCCAAGCCACGTACCCTTCGCCGCCCCCCAGGAAGATCTTCGTGCCCACCCCGATCGTGCGGAAGTTCGGGTCCTTCAGGAGCGGGCTGAGCTGACCGCTGGTCGAATAGTGGATGTTGGCCATGTGGGGTTTCAGCATTCCCATATAGGTGTATATCGTACGTGAACCACAATTCACGGCGACATTGTAATTCTGATACGCGTTCCGTGGATTGAAGAGTACCGCTTCATTGAGCTGGTCCAGGGTGATCTCGGTTTCGATTTCGCGGCGCGGATAGCAGTCTGTGCCGTAACTCCACACCTTGAGCTTTACCAGTTTGCCGGCCACCAGGTCGTGAATAACGTGGCCGCCGCCGTACCGGAATTCACCGGGGAAGCTCGAGTTCAGAGGATCATCGTCAGGCAAAGCGGTGGCCCCGATGTAGGTGTCGACCGCGGCGATTCCCCCGTAAGCGGGAACCCCGTTGAGCCACACCTTGTGCCCGCGGATGCGGGGGGCGCTGTGGCCGAAGTTTAGATACACGCCCGAGGAGCACATCGGACTGAAGGTTCCGGTGGTGACCACATCGACCTTGCGGGCCGTTTCGGTCAGGCCCTCCTCTTTCACCAGTTGGATAACTTCCTCGGCGGTTACCACAACCGCCTTACCCTGCCGGATCCGTTCGTTGATCTCGGCGTAGGATTTTTGAACACCCATCTCCAAACACCTCCATAGACTCTGTGCTCCGGCGAGAAAACAAGGCCTCTTCTACTGTAAAGAAGAGGCCAAGTAAGCTAACGGCCTCTCTTATCTGCCAGAAGAACTATTCTCCCCCTGCAGGACTTAGCACCTTGGTCGGCAAAAAAATCGCCGACTGGTTGCCGGGCTTCATCGGGCCAGTCCCTCCACCGCTCTCGATAAGAGCACGCAAGTCATATAAAATTGTATTAAGTCTAGCAGTTGACATATGACGTGTCAATACGGTTTTTGGATTTTCCTACTTTGTTAATTATATTAGTAGGTGATATGCGGGGCGTTGCCCGGGCCGCAGGATTTCTTGACCATTCACGGGAATTGTTTGTATAATTAAGGTCGTAATTCGGGGGTTCGCCTGAACCCCTTCTTTAATGGGAGATGACGTAATTCTATGCGGGGAAGCGAACTAAGACAACTGTTTCTCGATTTTTTTGTTTCGAAGGGACATAAGATTCTTCCGAGTGCGTCGCTGATTCCCGCGCAGGATCCGAGTATCTTATGGACCGCGGCGGGGATGGTACCTTTTAAGCCGTTTTTTACGGGCGCAGCCACACCCGAGCACCGCAGGGTAACCACCTGTCAGAAATGCCTGCGGATGCCTGACATTGAGATGGTGGGGAGAACGGCCCGCCATCATACTTTTTTTGAGATGCTTGGCAACTTCTCCTTCGGAGACTACTTTAAAGATGAAGCGATAGACTGGGCCTGGGAGTTCAGCACCGGAAAGCTGGGCCTTGATCCGGCCCGGCTCTGGATTTCCGTCTATACCGACGACGACGAAGCCTTCGATATCTGGACCCGGATCGGTGTCACCCCGGACCGGATCGTGCGCCTTGGGAAGGACACGAACTTCTGGGAGATTGGCGTGGGACCCTGTGGTCCCTGCTCCGAAATCTACTATGATCTCGGTCCCGAACGCGGCTGCGACGATCCGGAGTGTGCGGTGGGGTGTGAGTGCGACCGCTACCTGGAGATCTGGAACCTGGTCTTCATCCAGTTCTTCCGTAATGAAGAGGGTGAATACAGCCCGCTCGAGAAGAAAGGCATCGACACCGGCATGGGCCTGGAGCGCGTGTCCGCCGTCCTGCAGGGCGTGGAGAGCAACTTTGATACCGACCTCTTCCGGGAGATCATCGACGCCACCGCCAGGATTCTGGGTGTCACCTACGGCGCGGACCGGGATACCGATATCGCCTTGAAGGTGATCGCCGACCATGCCCGGGCGACGACCTTTGCCATTGGGGACGGGGCCCTTCCTTCGAACGAGGGACGCGGTTACGTGGTGCGGCGGCTTCTACGGCGGGCGATTCGCTACGGCCTGTTGCTGGGCAAAGAGGAGCAATTCCTGGACCAGGTCAGCGAGGCCGTAGTCCAGCAGATGAGCGATGCCTACCCCAACCTGGAGCGGCTCCATGATTCCATCATTAAGATTGTAAGGACCGAAGAGGCCCGCTTCCGCAAGAGCCTGGTGCAGGGCACTGATATTCTCACCAGCCTGATCGCCGCGGCCAGGGCTAAGGGTGAGACGGTGCTGAGCGGTCTCGAAGCCTTCCGTTTATATGATACGTTTGGTTTCCCCCTGGAACTGACGCGGGAGATCTGTGCGGAACAGAACCTGGGGATTGACGAGAAGGAATTTGAACAGGCGATGCAGGAGCAGCGGCAGCGCGCCCGGCAGGCTAGGCGGGAGACGGAGTACATCAGCGAACACGACGCTTTCTTCCGCGACCTGCGCGACGAGCTAGGTGAAACGGTGTTCGTTGGCTATGAAGTAATGCGGACCCAGGCGGTGGTACTGGCCATTGTGCAGGACGGCCAGCGGCTATCACGGGCCGGGGCAGGGTCAGAGGTGGACGTGGTGCTGAATGTCACACCTGGTTATGCGGAGGCAGGAGGGCAGGTCAGCGACCGGGGCCGGATTTCCGGTGACGGTTCGCTCCGCGCTAGAATCGGTCAGGTACAGAGTCCCGTCGAAAACCTGATTGTACACCGGGTTCTGATCGAGAACGGGACGTTGGAAGAATCGGCGGTTGTTGAGGTTGATATCGACAGCGACCGGCGTACGGACACCTGCCGCAACCATACCGCCACCCACCTGTTGCATAAGGCGCTGCGCACCGTCCTCGGTGATCACGTCAATCAGGCCGGATCCCTGGTCGCCCCGGAACGGCTGCGCTTTGACTTTACCCATTACCAGGCGGTAAGCGCGGACGAGCTCGACCGTGTGGAGCGGCTGGTAAACAGCGTGATTCTGGATGCGGTTCCGGTCCAGGTGGAGAAGGGTACCTACGAGGAAGCGGTGAACAGCGGGGTCACGGCCCTGTTCGGGGAGAAGTACGGGGATGAGGTCCGGGTCGTGCGAATCGGTGAATTCAGCGCCGAGCTCTGCGGCGGGACGCACCTCTTCAATACGGCTCAGGCCGGCATATTCCATATCGCGTCCGAATCCAGCGTGGCCTCGGGGATACGCCGTATTGAGGCGGTCACCGGAAACCGGGCGTTTGAACTGCTCCGGGAGAGCGGCCGCCAGATCGGGGAACTCGCCAGAATCCTTAAGGCCCCGCCAAGAGATGTCGTGTCAAAGGTGAAGACCCTGTTTGACGACCTGCGTGAGGCGGGTCGGGAAATCGAAGCGCTCAAGGATCGGCTGCGGGCCACCGAGATCAAAGATCTTTTGGATCGGGCGGAGAACCTGGACGGTGTCCGCCTGCTCGCGGCGCGCGTACGGGCTGGTGACATAGCGGAGATGCGCGGGTTGATGGATCTCTTACGCGACCACCTGGGTTCGTCGGTGATCATCCTGGGGGCGATTACCGGTGACAAGGTCAGCCTGCTGGTGGCCGTGTCCAAGGACCTAATCCAGCGCGGTCTGCACGCCGGACACCTGGTCAAGGAGGCCGCAGGTGTGGTCGGAGGCGGTGGTGGCGGTCGTCCGGACCTGGCCCAGGCCGGCGGGAAAGACGCCTCCAAACTGGACCAGGCGCTGGAGCAGGCCCGTCTCAAGGCTATCGACCAGTTCCGCTAAAACTGATCTGTTGCCATAAAATGTATCCAATTTCCCTTCTTCCATAAGAGGAAAGGGGAACCACCACGGCGAATACAACCTTACCTGATTACGGCCTGTCCCCGGGCAGGCCCCAGGGCCGGAGTCTAGACTGGGATGGAGGGTTTGAGATGGACCGCGATTTCTCGGAAGAAACGATGCGGTTTGAGCGGAAGCCGGACGATGATGAGGAGGCGCGGGAAGTCCTTTTCGCCGTATACAATGCATTAAAAGAGAAAGGCTATAACCCGATCAACCAGATGGTGGGTTACCTGTTGTCCGGAGACCCGGTCTACATTACGGGGTATAAGAACGCCCGCAGTATTATGCGGCGGATTGAGCGTGACGAGCTCTTGGAAGAGCTCCTACGCAAGTACCTGGCCGATCACAGCCCTACCAAGAAGTAGGGCTTTGTTGTGGGGTTGTGCTTTTTGGAATACCGGTTTCTGGGGAATACTGGACTGAAGGTATCGCGATTGTGTTTCGGTTCGCTGACGATAGGGCCCCTGCAGGCAGACCTTTCCCCTGCCGAGGGGGCTCGTGTACTGAGACGGGCTTTTGACCGCGGGGTCAACTTTGTCGACACCGCCGAACTGTACGGCAATTACCCGCATATTGCCGGGGCACTGGCCGGACGGTCAGAAGAGATCGTCGTGGCCACCAAGTCATACGCCTACGAGGCCCGGCAGGCCCAGGCCAGTCTTTACCGAGCCTTAGCGGAACTGGACCGGGATTATATTGATATCTACCTGCTCCACGAACAGGAGTCCGCGGCGACGATCCACGGTCACTGGGAAGTCTTGGAATACCTGTTCCGGGCCCGAGAAAAGGGCGTGGTACGAGCGGTTGGGATTTCCACCCACCACGTAGCCGGGGTCAGGGCCGCCGCCGCGGTACCAGAGATCGATGTCATCCATCCCCTGTGGAACATTCGCGGCTTCGGTATTGCTGACGGTACAGCGGACGAGATGATGGCTGCGATCAGGGGAGCCCACCGGATCGGAAAGGGCATATACGCGATGAAGGCGCTGGGTGGCGGTCACCTTCTTGGTGAATGGGGAAACGCCCTCCAGGCTGTCCTTGGTACTGACGAGTTTGCCAGTGTGGCCGTCGGTATGCAGAGTACGCTCGAGGTCGAGTTTAACGTCCGTTTGTTCAGCGGGGACCGGGTTCCCGACGGACTGCAGCAAATCCTGGCCAAAAAGCCCCGGCACCTGATTATCGAGGACTGGTGCCGCGGATGCGGAGAATGTGTGGCCGCCTGCCGGAACGAAGCCCTGCGCCTAGTCGACGGTCGGGCCGAAGTCGCCTCGGACCGGTGCCGGTTGTGCAGCTACTGTGCGGCCAGGTGCCCGGATTTTTGTATTAAGGTGATTTGAGTGCGCTACATGGGTCTGGATATCGGTGACCGGCGGATCGGGGTGGCCTTGAGCGACGAGTGTCTTCTCACGAGTCAACCCCTGGGAGTGGTCCACCGGTCAAATTTAGCGGAAGAACTGCAGGCGATCAAAAACCTGGTTGACCACCATGACGTCAGTACAGTAGTGGTCGGATTGCCGCGGAATATGAACGGTACGCTCGGACCCCAGGCTGAAAAGGTACTTGCCTATGTCGATGAATTGGCCCGGTTTTTGCCGATTCGGGTGGTGACCTGGGACGAGCGTTTAACCACGATGCAGGTGGAAAGACTATTGATTAGTGCAGATGTCCGGCGCAAACGCCGCAAGGAAGTGGTTGACAAGTTGGCCGCCTCCTTGATTTTGGAGGGATACATGGCTTTCGAGAAGAGAGATGCGCCACTTGACGACGGACCTGGTTACACATAGAATACTGTTATCTTGGCTAAGGAGTGATATTATGGCAATAGAAAACGAAACGATAACCTTGGTCGACGAAGAGGGTTCCGAACACGATTTCGGTGTCCTCGACGTACTTGAAGTTGAGGGAGAAGAATATGCGATTCTGATCCCGATGGAAGAAGGGGAAGCTGGTGATGAAGTCGTCATCTTCAAGTTCTCCGAGGACGAAGAGGGTAACGAGGTTCTTGTTGACCTCGAGGACGAAGAGTGGGAACGCGTCGCTGACGCCTGGCAGGAAAAGGTCGGAAACGAACACTAGTCTGGACCGAACTTGCCCATTCATGGAACACGGGTTCGGCGTATTAGCTCCGGGGAGGGTGGACGGTGCCCAGTCACAGACAGATATGGTTGGCAGTCGCTTTGTTGTTCGTGCTGTCGGCAGCGGGCGCTTTTGCTTTTTGGGGCACGGTCTCCGCTGAAACGAAGGAACAGACGGTATTCCCCGGTGTTTCTGTGCACGGGGTCCCGTTGGCCGGTCTGGATCAGGATGGGTGTCTGGATAAGCTTGCAGAACTGGACCAACAGCTCAGGAACACCACGATCACTCTGCGCCTCGACGATAAGACCTGGCCGGTGAAGCTGGGACAGCTGGGGGTCAGCCTTGACATTCACGCGATTACTTCCAAGGCCTATGTGGTCGGTCGCGAGGGATTCATCGTCAACCAGTGGATTGAGCGCCGACGTATTGAACAGTACGGCCTGCAGATCCCGCTTCAGACCGTTGTGTCTGACGAGGAACTACAACGGGCGGTTTCCGAACTGACTGGTGATGTGGTTAAACCACCTAAGGACGCGGGCTTTATCATTACGGAACGGGACACAGTGGAGCTTGTTCCGGAAGAACCCGGTTTTGCTGTCGACTATGTCTCTTTAAAGGAAGCCTTGCTGAACAGCATCGACCGGCCCGGACATGTCACGATTGACATTGCCCTGGAAGAGGTGTCTCCCGCTCACACCCTCGATGAGGTAGAGGTGATGCACCTCAACGGACTGGTATCACAGTTTACCACGCGTTTTGACCCATCACTGGTGGACCGCTCTTACAACGTGGCCGTGTCCGCCAAGGCCCTTAGCAATCTCCTGATTGCTCCGGGTGAGGTCGTGTCCTTTAATGAAATCGTGGGCCCACGCAGCCAGGAAGCTGGCTACCGATCCGCCCTGATCATTATTGAGAATGAGTTTCAGGAGGGCATGGGCGGCGGCGTCTGCCAGGTTTCCACTACGCTCTATAATACGATCCTGCTGGCCAACCTGGAGATCATTGAACGCAAGAACCATTCGCTTCCCGTAGCCTACGTGCCCATCGGCCGTGACGCTACCGTGGTATACGGGGCGCTTGACTTCAAGTTTCGCAACAATACCGATGGATTTCTTTATCTGAAGACGGAACTGGGGAACGGTACCCTGACGATAAAGCTGTTCGGCGACACTCGGAATATGCCGAAGGTCGAGATTCGTAGTTGGGTGACTGAAACCCTTGAACCGCGTACCGTATACGAAGACGATCCCTTACTGGAGGTAGGTCAGGAGATCGTAAAGCAGAAGGGTGTAAAGGGTTATCGGGCCCGGGCCGAACGCTGGGTGTGGCGTGACGGGGTGGTGGAAAAGACCGAACTTCCTTTCAGCTTCTACCACCCGCAGAACGAAGTCATTGCGGTGGGTACCATGGAAGCACCCCCGACGGTCGTTGCTCCCCTTCCGGATACCAGCACCGTGGTCACGCCGGTGGAACCGGTCGGGGACCCGATGCCGTCGGGCGGCATGCTGCCCTTCTAGTTCTGGAACCTTTAAAGCAGTAGCAGTAGCTTTTTGGTGTTGCTGTAACATTTTGCCTCGGGGTATGGGAGGAGTAGTTAGTTTTTACAATATGGTATGTAGATGCTATAATTCTTGCAGAAATTGCATCAGGTTCGGAGAATTGACAATTGTTTAACTGGTTACATCAGCGTATGGGACAAGGCAGTTCCGACGGTTTAATGGCCCCGGTGATGGGCTTCATTGGCTTGTTGACTGTTCTGTTCGCCAGCGTTGGCTTGGTGGTGAGCCTGTGCCTGGGGCCGGTCTCACCCGGGGAAGGTGAATATGTTTCATTGGAAATCCCGCGCAACGCCTCGACCGCCGATATTGCCCTGGTTCTCAGGGAACACGACCTGATCCGTAGCCCGCTGGTCTTCCGCATATATGCCCGGTATATCGGCGCCGACGCGACATTAAAGGCGGGGAGCTTTGTCGTGCCACGCGGTCTTTCTGTTTCCGAGATTCTTGAAGTGCTGAGAATGGGCCAGGTTACCTATGCATCGGTGACGATACCGGAGGGCTACAATACCGCCCAGATTGCCAGTCTGCTTGTTGCGCAAGGATTTGTCGAGGAGGATGAGTTCTGGGCGGCCGTTATGGACAGCGAATATCCTTACTCGTTCCTGTCCGGTCTTCCCGGCGATGAGCGCCGGCTTGAAGGCTACCTCTTCCCGGACACCTATCTTGTTCACCAGGGAGCCACCAGTCGGGAAATTGTCTCGGCTATGTTGGCCCGCTTTGACCAGGAGGCGGTGCGTCTACGCCTGAATGAACGGGCCCGTCAGGCGGGGATGACCCTTCACGAGATGGTGACCATCGCTTCGATGTTGGAGAAGGAAGCCAGCACTGAGGCCGACCGTAAACTAATCAGCGGCGTGATCCGTAAAAGGCTGGACATCGGTATGCCCCTTCAGATCTGCTTCACGGTGATCTACGCTCTGGGCGATCCGACCCGGCAGGTTGTGCTTTACGAGGACCTGCAAGTCCAGTCGCCCTACAACACCTACCTGTACCCCGGCCTTCCTCCCGGTCCCATTGCCAACCCGGGCTCCGTCTCCCTTCAGACCGCGCTTGAACCGGAGGCCAGCGACTACCTGTATTACCTGGCCAAACCGGACGGCAGCCACGTGTTCTCCCGTACCCTCGCCGAGCACAACGCCGCGAAGCGTCAGTATATCCAGTAACCTTCTCTCCTGGTATGCTCCTCGATTGTTCTGGAAAAAATTGAAGGTAACTTGGTTTTGATTGGTCTGGTTGCCAGAGAATCGAGGAGGTCTTTTTGACATACCGCAGGCGGGTGTTCGCCATCCTTATCGGTTTTGTAGTAATTGCGGCTCTAACCGGAGGCCGCCTGGCCATGCTGCAGCTGGGGGCGCACGATGGTCTGGCGGCGGCCACCCTGGCCCAGAATTCGATTGAGGTGCCCCTCGAGGATTACCCACGGGGCCGGATTCTGGACCGTTATGGCCAATCCCTGACGGCGTTTTACAGTGCGGAACGGATTGTGGTCATCCCGCACTACATTAGTGAACCCGCACAGCTGGCCGCTACCCTGGGGTGTATTCTCGAAGTTGATGTTACCGAAATCAATCCCAGACTGGATGTACCGGGTGTTTTGCCGTACCCGTTGTCTCCTGCGCAGAGTATTGCGGTCCGGGGGCTTCGTTCCCGTGGATTAATCGTCTGCCCGGTTACGCTACGTTACGGGGATCAGGCCCTGGCCCCGCACATTACCGGGCACCTCGGGAAGATCCACTCGGATGACGAATGGAAAGAACTGCGGTCGGAATCCGGAAAGCCCTACCGGATTGATGACTGGGTTGGCAAGACGGGTATCGAAGCTGTTTATGAGCGGTACCTGCGTGGTGAACGGCCGACGATGCTCGTACGTACCCACCGTGATGCTACCGGTCGGCCCCTTCCCGGTCTGGACATGCTGGTCGAACAGGATGATTACCGGCGGGCCGATGTCATTCTCACGCTTGACGCGAGGATCCAGCAGATTGCGGAAGAGGTCCTCACCGAAAACACGGCACGCGGGGCGATGGTGGTGTCCGACGTACGGACCGGGGACATCGTGGCCGCGGCGTCCTATCCGCGCTTTTCCGCGCGTGACCCCTTCGCTCCGACGGTCGATGAGGGGTCTGGTGAAGTCTTCTTTGACCGGACCCTGGCCCTGTATCAGCCCGGTTCCATATTCAAGATTGTGGTCGCGGCGGCCGCTATCGAAGCGGGTGTCGCTAGCCTTGAGACCTCCTTTGTCTGTAACGGGAAAGCAGATCGGTTGATTACTTGCTGGAACGCTGAGGGACATGGGGAGATCAATTTCGCCAGGGCTTTTGCGGTTTCCTGCAACCCCTTCTTTGCCAACCTCGGACTGGCCGTCGGGGCGGAGACACTGGCGGATTATGCCGTTAGGCTCGGACTGTCGGAGCAGACCATCATCGGCTATCCGTATGAACCTGACGCCAGACAGGACTTCGACCTGATTAAGAGGCCGTACAACTTAGTGAACGCCAGCGTGGGGCAGGGTCCGGTCCTGGTTTCTCCGGTTCAGGTAAACGCCCTGGTCGCGGCTATTGCCAATGACGGCCTGTACCATACCCCGCGCCTGGTTGACCGTGTTCAGAGAAGTGACGGTGAGGTGCTGTTAGAGTTTCCGGTTGCCGAGCCGCAGCCGGTGATGAAGAGTACAACCGCCCAACTGATGCGCCAGCTAATGGAACTGGTGACAGAAGACGGTCAAGGGGCCCTGGCGTACCTGAGTGAAGGAGGGAGCGCTGGCAAGACCGGTTCGGCAGAGACGGGGACGACCGGGAAAATCAACGCGTGGTTTGCCGGGTATTTCCCCCTTGTCTCACCCCGTTATGCGATTACCATCCTCGTTGAAGACGGCGTCAGCGGGGGTGTTAGTGCGGCGCCGCTCTTTGGCGAAATTGCATTGCGAATCCAGCAGATTGAAGTGCAGTAAATTTTGCAATCCTGTCCAAATTGTATTAAAATAAGAAGGTGGAATTGTGGGAGCGGGGCATAAAGAAAAAATGCCACGCAGTAGGGGAAATTGGAGCATCCGTATTGCATGCCCCCATTTCTGTATATTACAATTTAGAAGATTGGCTTTCAGAATTGGCAACAGGGGTGAAAGAGAATGCCGTTATATGATTTTAAGTGCTACAGTTGTGGGCACCGCTTTACGGTCTTGATTCCGGTTTCTGAAAAGGATAACGCCAGCTGTCCAAAGTGCAAGGGCAGCGAAGTCAAACCGGTGGTTTCGCCCTTCAGCTTCGGCGGACCAAAGACGGAGCGAGGTGGCAGTTGCGGCTCCGGCGGCTCCTTTGGTGGCGGGTGAAGGCGTTAGAAAAAAGGGACGGTCGGTCCCAAGATCTTATAAAGGCAGAAGGGATGGTTGAATAAATGGTGATGGAGTTTAATGAGAAGAATTTTGAACAAGAAGTGCTGAAGAGTGAGCAACCGGTCCTGGTAGACTTTTGGGCGGCCTGGTGCGGCCCCTGCCGGAGTATGGCGCCGGTGATCGACCAGCTTGCGACCGACTTCCAGGGAAAGGCTAAGGTCGGTAAACTGAATGTTGACGAGAACCAGTCCCTGGCCACAAAATACGGAATCAAGGGTATTCCAACACTGCTTTTCTTTAAAGCTGGTGAAGTGGTGGACCAGGAAGTGGGATATACGCCCAAGGATGTCATTGAAGGAAAGCTAAGCAAGATCATGGAGTAGGCTGACGAGGATAATGACTGCAAGAGAAGTAGTTCTGCGCATCAGCGGTATGAGTTGTCAGCACTGTAGGCAGGCCGTCGAGAAGGCCTTGTCAGCGGTTTCGGGGGTACATGCAGTGAGTATGGACCTCCAGCAGGGTCTGGCCCGGATGTCGATCGCGGATAACGTTGAACGGTCGACCCTGGTACGTGCCGTGGAGCGAGTGGGTTTTTCCGTTTTGGATTCCTGAGATCGCACCTGGTATTACTACCGGGAGAAAATGCTGGTAACCTTGCCTTTGCATTTTTTCTATGTTATAATACGTCTGGCCTGCGCGAGATTTCTGTTGTTTTTCCGAAGGAGTGGGTATAGCCCCACTCCTTCTCGTTAGAATACTGACCATTCCAAGGAGGAATTGCATCGGTGGGCAATAAACGGGTTGCCGATACAGTGGCTGCCCTGACTGAGACCGTATACGACAAACACCACGTGGAACTGGTTGAAATTGAGTACGTAAAAGAAGGAAACAGCTGGTACCTCCGGATCTATATTGATAAGCCAGATGGAATCACCCTCGACGATTGCCAAGCTGTCTCCAGAGACATCGATGAGATTCTAGATGAACACGAGGATGTTTTCCCCCATTCCTACTTCCTTGAGGTTTCCTCGCCCGGAGCGGAGCGGCCCTTAAAGAAGCGTGAAGACTACATCCGTTTTGCAGGCCGCTTGATAACCATAAAGACCTATACTCCCCTTGACGGTCAAAAGAAATTTACCGGTGTCCTGCAACACAGTGACAACAATGGAGTACTTCTCCGGGTAGCTGAGGAGGAAGTATCCATTCCTTGGGAAAACCTGGCCGCTGCCAAGCTGGCGCTTGAAATCTAGCCGTTTCTCAGGAGGCCTAAACGAATGAATACAGAGTTTTTGTCCGCCCTTCGTGATCTCGAGAAGGAGAGAGGTATCTCAGTTGAAGTGCTGCTCGAAGCAATCGAGGCTGCGCTTCTCTCGGCATACAGACGGGACTTTGGCACGTCCCAGAACGCCAGGGTAACCATTGATCGGGATACCGGTGACTTTAAGGTGTATGCCAAACGAACCATCGTCGAAGAGGTGGAGGACCCCACCATTGAAATAGCTCTGGATGAGGCCCGGAAGATGGACCCCGGGTATGAACCCGGTGACGCTGTTGAATTTGAGATCACCCCCCGGAACTTTGGGCGTATTGCGGCGCAAACCGCAAAGCAGGTGGTTGTCCAGCGCATCCGGGAGGCGGAGCGGAATCTCGTCTTTAAGGAATTTGCCAACCGTGAAGGCGACATCATCAACGGAATTGTCCAGCGCATCGAGCAGCGGAGCGTCTACATTGAACTGGGTAAGGCTGAGGCTGTGCTCTCCCCCCAGGAACAGATTTCCCGTGAAGAATATCGCTACGGTACGCGGGTCAAAGCTTACATTATCGAGGTCAAAAAGACCACCAAAGGCCCCTTGATCTTGGTTTCCCGCACCCACCCGGGGCTCCTGAAGCGGTTGTTTGAACTGGAGGTGCCGGAACTCCAGGAAGGAATCGTCGAATTAAAGGCGATTGCCCGGGAGGCCGGTATTCGTTCCAAGATCGCGGTTTACTCAAAGGATGAGAACATCGACCCGGTCGGGGCTTGTGTTGGGCCAAGGGGGATCAGGGTACAATCGATTGTGAACGAACTCAACGGCGAGAAAATCGACGTAGTTAAGTGGAGTCCTGATCCCTCAAAGTTCGTAGCGAACTCCCTGAGCCCGGCGAAGGTGATCGCCGTCGAGGTCTGGGAAGAGGAGAAGATTGCGCGCGTGATCGTCCCCGACTACCAGTTGTCACTGGCGATCGGAAGAGAGGGTCAAAACGCCCGACTGGCCGCCAAGCTCACTGGTTGGAAGATTGATATTAAAAATGAGTCACAGATGGCCGAGATCTACCAGGAGTATTTGGATCAGGGTTACGGACAAGAAGAATTTGAAACGGAAGCAGAATATACTGAAGCGCAGGATTTAGATAACGAGGATACTGATACGGAAGCACAAGATTTCGATGAACATGCCTAGTCTTGTTCAGGTGAAGGTTGTTCCTAAAGACGACCCAGGGAGGCATCCGAATGCGCAAGGTTAAGAAACTCCCGATGCGGATGTGTGTGGGCTGCAGGGAGATGCGCACTAAGCGCGAGCTGATCCGGCTGGTTAGAACAGCGGAAGGCTCGGTTGAGATTGACTTTACCGGCAAGCGTTCGGGCCGGGGTGCGTATATCTGCGCTTCCAGCAGTTGCCTCAACGCCGCCTTAAAGGGAGGCCGCCTTGAGAAGAGCCTTCACCGGAGCCTGACTCCAGACGTCTTATCCCGTATCCAGGAGGAGGTTTTGCGGTATGAAAAAAATCCTACAGCTTCTGGGCCTGGGGCAGCGGGCACGTAGTGTTGTCTCCGGTGACGAAGGGGTACGGGCCAAACTGGAAAGGCGTCAGGCCAGGCTGATCATTATCGCCGCTGATGCGGCCGATTCGACGACACGGGACTTTACCGTGCTGGCCAAGAGGTTCAGCGTCCCCTGTCTCGTTGCCGAAACAAAGACAGACCTCGGTGCTGCCGTAGGTAAGTCTCCGAGGGCGGTGGTGGCATTACTCGATGACAACCTTGTTAACAGGATACTTGAACTTAAGACGCCTGAGGACTACTGAGGCTGTGAAACACTGGAGGTGATTCAATGGGGAAAAAACGAGTACACGAGATTGCAAAAGATTTGAACCAGAACAGTAAGGACATAATCTCGGCCCTGGGAGGCCTGGGCATAGAGGTTAAGTCTCACATGTCCACCCTGGAGACCAAGGAGATAGAAAAGCTGTATCAGTCACTCGGCAAAGCACAGGGTAACCGACCCGCTCCTGCCAAGGCGGGCGGTAAAGCCGGTAACCAACCAGCGACGGCCAAATCGGATGGACCCCGGAGGTCCGTTCGTCTTAGCCAGTACGGACCGGGGCTGGTCGACAAGGTTCCACAGCGTCCGCCTGACCGGCGGTTTGTGGAGCGACCCATGTATATTCCGGTACCCATACCGAGGGCTGGATCGGAAAAGGAAGGACCCGCAGAAGCTGCACCCAGGGCCGCTGATCCCCGCCCGACCGGTGCTGTAAAACCGGTTGCCCCTAGGAAAGACCTGGCGCCGGAACATCCGGAGAGGCCTGCGGAGCCGCAACAGCAGACCGAGCCGGTTCGCCCTGCTCCGAATGTGACTAGGCCCCCGCAAGCCAGGCCCTATGTTCCGGGAACCGCGCCCCAGATGCAAAACAGACCGCAGCAACCGGTTCGCAACGTACAGAGTCCCACTCCTGCACAGCGACCGGTTCACGGCGGTCGTCCGGCGCCCGGTGGGGCACCTGGCAACAGACCCCCGCAGTACGGCGGTCGTCCGGCGCCCGGTGGGGCACCTGGCAACAGACCCCCGCAGTACGGTGGTCGTCCGGCGCCCGGTGGGGCACCTGGCAACAGACCCCCGCAGTAC
>QZIR01000056.1 GCA_003604975.1 Desulforudis sp.
AGAGAGCAGGCAAGGCCGGTATCGACAAACTGCACTTTCGGCATGCCGACAACGGATCTTTTTGCCGCATTGCGGACATAGGCGGGAAGTCGCTTGAGGATAAACATCAACTCCAGGACTTCTATATAGGATTTAACCAATTTGTCATCGAGCCCCAGGTCATTTGCCAAACTTGCATATTTCAATAAATTGCCGCTCAAGCCGGCGAGACAGGCAACCAAAGCGGACAGTTTGGAATGATAATCCCCGCGCGCGGCGTAGAGACTCTCAAAATCCTTTAACAAACGTCCTTCAATATATGACCTGAACCAGATTTGCCTGGATCGAGGGCTTTTATCCTGTACCTCGGGGTACCCTCCGGTAAGCAGCAAGCGCGCTATTTCATTCCGCTCAAGAACAGGCACTGCCCTGTATTCCAAAGTACCGTTGGTGAGAAAGTCGATCAGGTTAAAAGATTTCCCATGGATTTCCGTGACGGACAGAGGATAAAGTTCAACTCTTGCCAGGTGTCCGGGCAAGGATTCCTGTGTTTTGGCTGAACGAAAAATATCCGCCGATCCGGTGAGTAAAAATTTACCCCTCTCCCCGGGGGCCAATGCATCTGACGCCTCTTTGATGGCCGGAATCAACCCTGCCGCTGCGTATTGGAATTCATCCAGAATAAGCTTCCGGCCTTCCTGTGCACGAATATAGCCCAGGGGATCACTATTTATGGCAGACAGAACCGCCTGATCATCCAGGGTCACATATTTCATCCCCAGAAGTGCCGCTATTTTCCTTGCCAGCGTCGTTTTACCCGACTGCCTGGGGCCGGTAAGATAGAGTATACGGAAGTCTTCCAGCAACGAAACAAGAGTCTGTTCAATTTGACGCTGATACATGCAATTGCCTCGCTATACGGTTTGTTATTCCGAGATATACTACAAGTTAACCCGAAAAAAACAAGCCATTAATCCGAGATATCCAGCACCGGCGGCACGCACCAAAACCACTTAACCACATAATCACAAAACGAAGTGCCCCCATAACAACTTAACAACTTAACCACCTAACCACTTAATCACCTAACCACTTAATCACCTAATCACACAAAACCCCTCCCTTCACCCTCTCCAAAGCCCCATTCAACCGCGGATAAGAGGTCAACAACCGCCCGGTCGCATGATACCAAACCAACTCAAAAACGCTGCCCGGCAACTTGACCGCTTCATTGTACCAGTGCGCAACCTTTTGACGGGAGGACCCCCCGCCAGGAATCCCAACCACCGTGATTCTGCAGCCGCTGCCCAGAGTTTCTGCCCAAAGCAGCAGCTTCGCCCGCGCCACATGGTACTCCGCCGCCACCAGCAACACATCCCGGAACCCGCCGTCCCGGATAACCTTGCCGGCCTGGAGTGCATCTTCAAAAGTGCTCGCGGTCCGATCTCCGGCCGGGATATATTTCACATCCGAGGGCAGGCCGTATTTGCGGGTGAATGATGCAATGGTTTTCTGAGGGGTGCCGGGGATGGCAAACCGTGCCGCCGCCCCATCTTTTAGCAAGGAAAAGACCTTTTGCGTGGGGACGCCAGGGCCTTTGAAGGATACCAGCAAATCGGCCCTGCCGGAAACCCCTGTCCCATCCGGCCGCACCAGGACAAAGCACGCCGCCTCGATGATTATGAGCAGGGCGAATATGAAAAAAAGGGTTTTGAACAGACGTGCCATCTCAGAATTTCCAGAGCAATTTGATAAACATGATGAGCTTGCCCATTACCTCCCAAAAAAATCCCCTCGTCCCTCGGGGAGAGGGCCAGGGTGAGGGGGAGGGCTGCCCGCCCTTGCTCGCCTCCAGGGCGACCTTGGCCTTGAACTCGGCAGAGTAGCGTTTGCGCTTGGTATTGCTCTTGGGTGTTCCTCCTTCGTCAGTGGGTGGCTATCCTCCTTACAGCACTGTCCGAATTTTGGGGACCACCTCACCGCCCGCCGCTTCCCCTCCCTGTAACTGATTTTTCAAGACCTGACCCCCGGCATTTTCCTTTGGCCCATTCTCGGCCGCCGGTTTCAGACTGGCCACCACATGCCAAAAAGCTATTTGCAGAACTTGACGCACACAACTCCAATTTCCCCAAGGTTCTAACCGTCCACCGTCCACCGTCTACCGTCCACCGCAAACCGTATACCCCGTACCCACCGGCCAGTAAAGTAAAGCGTCCCCGGAATTCCTTTTACGCTCCCCTCCCCCCCATGGCGGGGGGAGGTTGGGAGGGGGGGGGATGACCAAGGGCGCAATTCACCGCCACGAAGCAAAAAATCGTGGTCTGTCCCCAATTTCCCCAACTCGTTGTCGCCGAGTCTGAAATTATCATGGTGAATATCGGCATCCATGAGGAGGTTTATTGACAAGCCACTTCATTCCTGGGCATATATGTCGAAATGTTTTCAGTATCCGGTATTACTCACTCCCGCCGAGGAAGGCGGATATGTCGTAACATGCCGCAATCTACCGCAGTTGGTAACACAGGGCGAAGACGAGCAAGATGCCCTTGCCCAGGCAGCCGAAAGCGAATTCCATAAAGTGTCCCCGGAACTCCTCTTCTCTTCGCTATATATGTCCAGTCAAACCCATGCGTTGGTGCAATATGCGCACTACGCCGAGGTAGTTTTCAAATATTCGATAAATGATGATATGAGACTCGACCAGGTAGGTCCGGTAGGTTGGCGGCAAGTCCTCTCGGCGGTGGCCCAGCTGCGGATTGCGGCTGACCGCCAGTAATGCCTCGTTGATCTTGTCACGGTAGGTGACGAGTTGGTCTTTTCCCCATGTTTCACCGGTATATCGGAGAATATCGATGAAATCCAGTCGCGCTCTCGGTGAGAGTCTGACTGGTAGCGGTTTACGGGAGGACATCAGGGTCCATCGACTGATCGCCGTGCATCGCGCTCATGGCTTTTCCGGTGATATCCTCCAAGGTTTCGGAGGTGTAATCGATCCCCTCACCGCGTTCGAGTTGGTCATCACCTTTCTTGATGGCCGCCTGCCAAGCTGCGAGGCGGCTTTCCTCAGCTTGCATGCGACGAATGGCATCGCGAATCACTTCCGTGGCGTTGCCATAAAAACCGCTGGCAACCTTGCCCTTGATAAAGCCTTCCATCTCTGGCGAAAGATTGATGTGCATGGTCATGGCTGGTCCTCCTGTTAATATATATAAAATATCCATGCCATGTACATAAGTCAAGCGTATCCGCCCTGAGTTTCAAGTTCCAGGTTTCAAGAGAAACCGGCTTTCAGCATTGAGGCAGGCACGGTCTTTACGGCCAGCGTCTCCTCAGAACCCAGAACTTAGCCCTTGTCACTCGCTCCTCCCCAAACCAAATAACCACATAAAACTTAACCAGTTAACCACATAATCCCAAAACGAAGTGCCCCTTAATCACATAATCACCTAACCCCATAATCACATAATATTTAACCACATCCCCTACCAACCAACAAATAAAGTAAAGCGTCCCCGGAATTTAGAATGTTTTTTCGCGCCATTCAATATGATGGCTGCGATCTAAACTCCCTCGCCCCTCGGGGAGGTAAGCGATCGCAGTGAGACTCCAGATAAGCGAACACCGTGAGACTTCGAGTGGGCCAGGGGGAGGGGGCACTTCCTAATCCCCCTCGCCCCTTTGGGGAGAGGGTCGGGGTGAGGGGGGGCCTCAATATTTCTGCCCCCGATGCCATCGCCAGGCCGTCTCGATAATCCCGTCAATTCCCGTATACCGAGGTGCCCATCCCAACTCTTTTCTTGCCAGGCTGCTGTCCGCCACCAGCACCGGCGGGTCACCGGGCCGGCGGGCTTGAACATCATAAGGAATTGTTTTCCCGGTCACCCGCTCCGCGGCCTGAATAATATCAAAGATGGAGAACCCCAGGCCGTTGCCCAGGTTGAACCCGGCGGCACCCCGGTTTGATTCCATATACTCAATGGCCTGCATGTGGGCGGTGCACAGATCGTTGATATGGATGTAATCCCGCACGCAGGTTCCGTCCTTTGTCTCGTAGTCATCCCCGAAGACCTTCAGCCGCGCGTTGTCCGCCAGCACGGATTTCAGGACATTGGGTATCAGGTGGCTCTCCGGTTGATGCGACTCGCCGATTTCTCCTTCCGGGTCTGCCCCGGCCGCATTGAAATAGCGGAGGCTGACCGAGGAAAGCCCGTAAGCAGCCCCATAGTCCCGAAGAATCCGCTCCACCATCAGTTTGGTTTCACCATAAGGGTTGATGGGGTTCTGGGGATGGCTTTCGTCAATAAGGTCCTTGACCGGAACACCAAAGGTCGCCGCGGAGGAGGAAAAGACAAACTTCTTCACTCCATGCTCCAGCATGATATCGAGCAGGTTCAGGGTCCCGGTGACATTGTTGCTGTAGTAGAGGCCGGGATGCGCCACGGATTCCCCGACCAGGGACTTGGCGGAAAAATGCATGACCGCATCGAACTGCCCCCCGGCAAAGAGTCCCCGCAAATCATCCTGGTTGAGCAGGTCACCCTGGACGAATTTCCCCCATTTGACCGCTTCCCGATGCCCGGTGGAAAGGTTATCGAAAACAGTTACCTCATGATCCCGGCCTGCCAGCATTTTGGCCATATGGGAGCCGATATACCCGGCCCCGCCGCAGATGAGAATGTTCATGGTTTTAGAAACCAACTCCCAGTTTTTCAATTATTCCTCGATATCCTCTCGCGCTGGTGCAAGAGAGGCCCTCAACCAATAATTATCACTCCTCGGTGGAGGCAAGTGAAACCCAGGAAAACACCAGATAAGCGAATCCGGTTCCGTTCAAGACTGAATCAGCCAGGCGCATATCAAAATTGCGATCAAATGCAGGGTTTGATCGAGAGCATTGACCACAAACCACCGCTTAAAGTATTTGTTCATGAAATGAGCAGTTTCCCCGGATTCTTTCCTGAGCAGCCAGCCCACCACCTTTTTTCGCTCCAAAATCAAAAAATCATCAGGTTTGATCAGCCGCCTTTCCAGCAGAACCCGCGACCAATCAATGGTAAAATGAAGGCAAAATATGATTACCGCCGCCAGATACCCACGGTCCAGGTTGAAGATGGAAAAGAGCAGAACAACAAGGACCGCATGGATGAAACAGTGGAGGGTGGTGCCCAGAATTTTCCTGGTGTAGCTTTCAGCACGTTTTTGGTTTGAGAGCCAGGGGACGTAGAGCAGTACATCGCCGATCAGGTGTGCGCCATAGAGCGCAAAAATAATATTGATCACAGTTTAGTTATCCAGCGGCACCTTCCTGCCTTCATTTTCCAGTGATTCATTAGCAGCTTCCAGAAGTCGAACCACTTGAAGGCCGTTCTGGCCGTCCGTCAGCAGTTCTTTGTCTTTCTCAATAGATTCGACCAGATGTTCCAGTTCAAGCCGAATGGGTTCCCCGCCGGCCAGCATGGGAATGACAATATCGCCATACTTGTAGGCATAAGGGAATTCGGCGAAGGTGTCATAATATGTCGGTTTCTCGACAAATTTATTGTAGATGCGTATTTTTTCCGATGGCTGCAGGTCGTCGTACACCATCATTTTTTTGCTCCCGACCACGGTCATTCGCCTGATTTTATCCGGGTCGAGCCAACTGGACTGGACAAAGGCAATAATATCTTTTTCAAAATATAACGTAACAGTGGCCACATCCTCCACGCGGGGGTTTATATGCGCAGTTCCGGCAGCACTGACAGCGACAGGGGATTTGCCAAGCAGATACAGGATAATCGACAAATCATGGGGGGCCAGATCCCAGATAACATTGATATCCTGCTGGAAGAGCCCCAAGTTGAGACGCTGGGAATTAATATAATAAATCTCGCCCAGCTCACCGGAATCGATAATTTCCTTCATCTTCCTGACCGCACCCGTGTAGAGGAAGGTGTGCCCGACCATGAGTTTAACCCGGTGTTTGCCGGCCAGTTCAATGAGTTCCTTGGCTTCCGCCGTGGAAGCGGCAATGGGCTTTTCCACAAAGACATGCTTGCCGGCCGCCAATGCCTCCGCGGCGAATTTGAAATGGGTTTTTACCGGCGTGGCAATGGCAATAATATCGATATTTGGGTCTTCGATTATCCCCCGGTAGTCATTGGTAGGGCTGATGGACGGATACAGTTCCTTGATGTGCTCCAGTCGTTTAGGGTCAAGATCAGCGATTTTTGCCACGTTGGTCTTTTTCATCTGCATGAAATTGCGGATAAGGTTAGGCCCCCAGTAGCCACAGCCTATAACGCCTACTTCGTAAACAACCTTCATGTTAATATGCTCCTTTGCCCAGGAAAATTACCGGAAATGTGAGAATGATGATTTTTATGTCGAGCCACAGAGAAACATTGCTGATGTAGTAAAGGTCAAGAATGACCATCTCCTGAAAAGACACCGTACTCCGGCCCAGCGCCTGCCATAACCCGGAACAACCAGGCAGGCCATTGAGGCGATTCTTGTGCCACTCATCGTAGCAATCCCATTCATACTGCAGGCATGGCCTAGGGCCGACCAAGCTCATATCGCCCTTCAGGACATTGTAAAGTTGCGGGAGTTCATCCAGACTGGTTTTGCGGATAAAAGCTCCGAACGGAAATATGCGGGGATCATTGGTCATCTTAAAGACCCTGATGTCGGACTTGCACTGGTCCTGCCCCTCCTTAATAAAATCTTTGACAAACTGTTGGTGGCTGCTGCTGCTTCCTCCTACATGCATGGAGCGGAACTTGTAAAATTTAAAAGGTCTGCCGCCTTTGCCGATTCGATCCTGGGCAAAAAGCACCGGCCCCTTGGAGGACAGTTTAATACCAATGGCTATCAGAAATAGTATGGGGCTGAGAAAAAGAAGTCCCAGAGTGGCAAAAACGAGATCAAATGCCCTTTTGAGCTTCCAGGTAAAACCCTCTGCCGGTGTCTGGGAAAGCATGATTACCGGGATGTCGGCATAAAATTCGATCCGCATTTTCTCGGCAATCACCTTGAGAAAATCGGAATAGATCCGCAGCACCTTACCCGTGGCCAGGCAGTGGTCAGTAAGTTTGATCAGACCCGCATAGTCGATATTGTCGATGGCAATGAGAATCTCATCGACCTTCTGATCTCTAATGACCTCTGCAAGTTGGTCTAGCTTGCCGATATTATAGAAAATTTCTGATGCTTCACCATTGACCAGGATCTCTTCGCCAACCGCGCGGGAGTCATCCAAAAAACCAACGATGGCGAAGTTGGACAGCGCATCGCTGGACAGGGAGGCGGCAACGTGGCGGCCGGCGCCGCCCGCGCCAATGATCAGTAGTCTGCGCGGGGCGAATTTGTTTTTGGCGGCGGCCCGCATGGCCGGGGTGACCAGGAGAATCCTGTAACTCAGGAGCAGCAGGGTGGCGAGGCTGAAATACAGGGCGATAAATTTGCGGCCAAATGTCGCCAGGTTGCCATGCTGGAAAACCGCGGTCATGAGCAGCACGACAGCGCAACTGAACAGCATGGCCTTGATGATGAGGATTGTTTGGCGATGGCGGGTGAGAATGATATTCCGTTTATAGAGGTCGTTGTACAGCAGGGAAAAAATACAAATGAGAAACGAGAAAGTTGCCGTTGATATGTAATAGGCAAAAAACAGGATTTGTTGTTTGTCGGCGGTGGGCACTGCTTTGCCGCCCCAGTGAAAGGCAAGGGCAAGACTTAAGACAATGAGCAGGACATCGGCTGCCAGAAGAAGAAACTTATACGCGGGTTGGTTGGAAAACATTCGTAACCTGAGCCGTGGATAATATTTCAGGATCGGCTGCGGATGACCACGGCAGGGTTGCCAACCACCACCATGTTGTCCGGGACATCCTTGGTGACAACAGCCCCGGCGCCGACCAGTGCCCCCTCGCCGATCGTTACTCCGCACATAATGGTGGCGTTGGAACCTATGCTTGCCCTCTTCTTCACCAGGATCGGCGTGCATACCCAGTCGTTATCAGATTTTAGACCTCCGTCGGGATTCACCGCGGAGGGGTCCCGGTCATTGATGAACATGACGCCGTGGCCGACAAATACCTCGTCTTCTATGGTTACCCCTTCGCAGATAAAGGTGTGGCTCTGAATCTTGCAATTTTTCCCGATTCGGGCGTTTTTCTGAATCTCGACAAAGGTGCCAATTCGGCTACCGTCACCGACCTCGCAGCCATAAAGGTTGACGAAGTTATAGAGTTTTACATCGACACCCAGTTTCACATCCTTGGAAACAAAACATGTGTTCGGATTCATAAAGCGCTCAATGATTTCGGAAGAATTCGTGAATCGCGTCAGCCACGTACCTAATCTGCTCTTCTGATAGTTCCGGGAACATGGGCAGAGAAAGAGTAGTTGCCGCCAGCTTTTCCGCTACCGGAAAATCTCCGGCTTTATGCCCCATGTGCCGGTATGCTTCCTGGAGATGGATGGGGACAGGATAGTGAATTCCGCAGCTAATTCCTTTTCCCTGGAGAAATTCAAGCAGGGCATCGCGCCGTTCGGTCCTGATGGCATATATATGATAGACATGCCTGGCAAAATCAGCTTCCACGGGAAGGACAAGTTCGTCGAGATCCCGTAAAAGTGAATTGTACAAAGCCGCGTTTTTTCTCCGCCCCTCGGTCCAAACTCGAAGATGTTTGAGCTTTACCGTAAGGACCGCACCCTGGATGCCGTCCATCCTGCAGTTCCAGCCAATGATGGAATGATGGTATTTCTTCGCCTGGCCGTGATCACGAAACATTCTGATTGTCGCTGCCAGTTGATCATCGTCCGTTGTCACGGCTCCAGCCTCGCCAAAAGCGCCAAGGTTCTTGCCCGGATAAAAACTGAAGCACCCTGCTGCTCCCATTGTCCCGGCCTTTTTCGCATTGTATTCAGCATCATGTGCCTGGCAGGCGTCTTCGATGACGATGAGGTTGTGCCGGTTGGCAATATCCATTATGGGAGCCATGTCCGCTGCCTGGCCATGGAGGTGCACCGGAATAATGGCTTTTGTTTTGCCGGTGATCGCCTGGGGGAGTAGTACCGGGTCCATATTGCCGGTCCGTTCGTCCACATCCACGAAAACCGGGTCCGCCCCGCAGAAGCTGATGGCCTCGGTGGTGGCGATAAAGGTGCTGGGCGTCGTAATCACCTCGTCACCCCGGCCAACGCCAAGGCCGATCAACGCCATCCAGAGGGCGTCTGTTCCGTTGCCAACGCCGATAGCATGTTTGCACCCGCAAAAGGCGGCAAAATCCTTTTCGAATTCCTCGACGAAAGGACCACCGGCAAAGGCGCTGCTTTGCATTACCTTTTCAAGTTTGGGTGAAAATTCATCCTTTATAAGGTCATATTGGGCTTTGAGATTTAAAAAAGGTACATTCATTTTTCGTCCAAGATGTAAGTGTTAATGCCTCTGCATTTTTTGATAAATTGAATCATACTGGCGAGCAATAGTTTTCCAGTCATGTTTCTCCTGTATTTGTTGCCGAGCCTTCTCGCCCAAGGCCACGGCTGCCGGGTAGGAAGCTAAAACGGTATTAATTGTAGTTGCAAGTGAATTGGCATCGGAGACGGCAAAGGAATAGGCAAGTCCCTTGGCCACAGCCTCATTTTCCGGGATACTGCTGTACACGGTAGGAGTGCCAAACGATAATCCTTCCAGTAAGGCCATGGACATGGCCTCATACTCAGACGGGAAAATGAATATTTTGGGATAAGCATATAAGGAAAACAATTCATCGCCTGACAAGAAACCGACAAATTGAACCCCTTTGATGTTTTTTGATTTCAGATATTCAAAATATTCGAAATCGCTCCCGCTTCCTCCCCCAGCTATGACTAAAGGCATATCTGTTTCAAGTTTCTCATACGCTTGCAGTAAAGTATCAAGCCCTTTTGTGCGTTCAATCCTCCCCGCGGAGCAGAATAAATAATTGCCTTCTTCGAGCCCCCATTTATTTAGAATACTTGAGGCCGGCTTGTCCCGGAACTTAATGCCGTTTGGTATGTATATTACTTTTTTTCCATATTTATGTTCGTAGAAATCTGCAAGTGGCCTGGAAACAGAGGTGATAACATCGGGTAGGTGGATAAAAAAACGTTCGGCGCATTTGGACATTGTCCGGGCTGTAAGGCCCCATTTTTTCCGGACATATGCCTGGCCATGCGATGTTGCCACTATCCCATATTTTGCCCTTGGCAGCCATGCCAGCAGGCAGGGGTCGGTATTGTGAATATGGACGATGTCAAAATTTTGCCGGCGAACCTCCCAAGAAGCATTCCACATGTGAGAAATCATCTCGGTGTTCTTTGAGGATGCCCCATGTACAGTTCTGATTTTTGCCCCTTGGTAATTGTCAGCGCTATCTGTGTACGAATCGTAACCATAAACCGTGATATCATGACCAAGTTCTGCCAGGTGGGGAAGAAGTGAATCAACCACCACCTCTACGCCGTGTTTACCAGGGACCCCTTTAATTCCGATGATTGCGATTTTCATTTATACCAGGAAGGTTTGACGCAATTAAAGGGAAATAGGTTTACCCTGAATTATCCGTATTTTGTTGCCGAGTACCCATTTGATCGGCTCCCAGGGGCGGCGACGCATTGCCGGGACAGCAGTTCCGGTCATCCAGCAGGCCCGTTGGCAACCGGCAACCTCTTCCCTGATTTTGCTGGCCTGCTTACTGTGCCAGATCTCTTCAAACGAAGCGGTAGTGAGATCACCCATTATCAAGGGTTCCTTCGAGCCATTACAGGCCAGGATCTTTCCATAGGGGTCCACGAAGAAAGTGTCTGTGCCTGCCCCGCAAGTTATCGGCCGCTCTTTACCCTGGACGTGGTGCAGCAATCCGAGATTCAAGTAGGCCCTGAACCAGTCCTTGACACGTCTTTTGATTCGGCGGCGGGGTGAGGTGAGCAGGGCAGTCATGAAATTCTGCATCACCTGTTCGACTTCGTCTCTGTTTTTGATTTGATTGTCTTCCTTGTGAAAATAAAAAGAGTTGTGGACCACAGCATTGGCCAGTTCGACATCCAGGTTACTGGCCAGGCTATATACATCCATCAGATCACGGCAGTTCTCGCCGGAAATAGTCATGGCAAAACCGATATCGCTTACCCCCATTTCTTTTAGACGGAGAATAGCTCGCAGAGCATGATCAAAGCCATTCGTTATGCCGCGTACCTCGTCATTTAATGCCGGCAGCCCTTCAATACTTACCCTGATGGTTATGTTGGGAAATTCTTTGGCAATCGCGACCAGTTTGTCGTCGAAACGGCCGTTGCTGCTGATTTCAAGGCGGTTTGTCTTGGTGTCGAGAATCCTGACAATGTCCCTGATATCTTTGCGCAACATTGGTTCGCCGCCGGTTATGTTCAACCTCTGCATGCCTCCAGGCAATTTATTCAGGATTTCCGGGTTGAATTCCTCGGTTGGGTTGCTTGGAAACTTCCACGTATTGCACATCCCGCATTTGGCGTTACATCTATATGTCGTGATTACTGCGCATTCCATATCAGCTAATTACTTTCAAAAATTGTTTTTTATTACGCCTCTCATTAATCAACCGCGAATAAATGGGAATAATTTTTTCCAGATATTTATCCTTTGAGTTTCCTGTTTCGACTTTTTCCCGAGCTCTTTGGCCAATCTCCTTAATCTGCTCTGGCGACAATTCCCCAACAAGTTTTATCTTTTCCGCAAGTTGTTTTACATTAAAAGGCTCGAATAGGAAACCCGTAATTTCATCTTCGACTAGTTCCGGGATTCCCCCTATCCTTGAAGCAATGATAGGCTTGCCAGAGGCCATGGCTTCCAGACAGGAATAAGGGTAATTCTCATACCATTCTGAAGGGACAACAACTGCCTTGGCCCGTTTTGTAAGTTTAACGAGATCCTGGCCTTCCACATGGCCCAGGAATTCAACGCCGTGCGTGTTCAGGCTTCGGGCAAGTTCCTGAAGTTCTTGCTCCAAGCTGCCGCTTCCGGCAATCTTAAGACGAAGTCCTGGCATAGTTTTAGTTGCCTGGTCAAACCCCTTGAGGAGGGTAATGATGCCTTTTTCCTTCTCGAGTCTACCAAGAAAGAAGAGATAATTGTCATGGTCGTAATCTGGGGAGATTCTGTCCAGTTCGATAAAATTTGGAATAGTGGTAATTTTATTGTTGAGATAGCCGTATTCCATGAATTTTGCTTTCAAGAATTCGCTCGGTGATATGTAAAGATCAACATATCTGGAATACCCTACCAGTCGATCGACTTGCGCCTCAATGTAAGCGACAATTGAGGCAGGTAATGACCCTTTTTTGCATCGTTTTTTGATTACATGGAAGAATTGCCCTCCCTTGCAATCTTCGCAGATTCCACCTCCATCATAAAAAGAGGTGTTTGGGCATAACTCCTTATAATCGTGGAGGGTCCAGACAATAGGAATATTGCGTTTGGCTAGTTCCGGGAGTATGGATTTTGTCAGATGATGCCTGATGGAGTGAAGATGGGCGATGTCTGGCTTGATATCGTCAAGCATTCTGGCCAGATTACGACGGGCTTCAAGAGAATAAATCGACCTTAAGAAAACTTTTATTGCAGTGATCGGGTTTTTTTTGCTGAGAGCTTTCCGGTAATCTATCTCGCTAACGAAATATTCTGCGTCATGCGTAGGCGTATTGAGTGGGCTTTGCATCCCAAAGAAATGAACGACATGGTCCAACTTCTCTAGAGCATCAGCAAGCGCGAAGGCGTGACGACAGTCTCCGCCACGCAAGTAATGATAGGTGTTAATAATCAATATGTTCATTTGTAAAAGGGAAAAATAAAATTCAATATAAGGTCATTGTAAATTTATCATAATCTTGTTTTTAGAAAATTTCCATGCATTAAAATTTTTTGATAATATTATTATAATACTGCATATGAGAAATCCGTAAAAAAATCTTGATCCTGCTGATAAAATTCCGCCATTAATAGATATTATCATTACGTAAAACCAATAAGAATGCAAAAGCAAGTTTGAATAGCATCTATTCCTCAAAAGAAAATTATATAAAAGACAGCTAATAATTCCATATATCGACATGAATACAATAACACCGTAAATTCCATTTGATATATATGACTCACCTGGTAATGTAGGTGTTATTGCGCCTATATCGTCGAATAATCCAGTATCTATCGCAATAAATGTTGGAAAATCAATTTGGTGCCCAGGAAGAAAACTAGATAATGTCACATTTATTATTGAAAAAAATCCAAATTCATGCCGATCTAAAAAAAATCTCTTCATAAGTATGATGTTATAAGAAGGTATTGAAGACTGAATATAAATATATTCTATGAATCTATCAAAATTATTAAAAGAAATAATATCAATAGCGCTTAAATTATTATCAAATGATCTTGAGTGCCTTATGTAGCCAAAAGACATGATTAAAAAAAATAGAATAGAAAAATACAAAATAATCCTTTTGAAAGAGACCTTGTTGCTAATGCAAACTATTGGAATAGATACTGTTAAAAGAAAAAATTGGTCAGCTCTTGACCCAGTGGTGCTAATAAGTAAAAATGAAAAAATGAAATATATCTTATTCGATATATTATTTTTTGATTTTAAATTAGATAAAAAAAATAAAAAATAAGAAATAGCTATAATTCTAAGAAGATAAACTGATAAATTTGAAATCTTAGCATATATTTTAATCCTACCAGCTCCCATAATATCAGTTCGCAAACTAGGTATGCCAACGTTTGATACAATATATATGAATGATGCAATACTAATGAATGTTATAACAATAACAATAAGTTTTACTCTATTTATGTTAAAATCATTTATTAAATTATCAATATATGGATTTGCATGATAATATTTTGTATTAATATATATATTGCACAAGCAATAACCTAATAAATAAAAAATAATTCCTAAAAATGAAATACTTAAAGCAAAAAAAACCAAATCGTATGCATAAAACTCCTTCCACCTTAAACAGCCAAATCCCAAAAAAAACCAATAAAGGAAAGGGAAACAAATTAAAGGATGAAATGCATTCGTATTAATTCTGTCTCTTAAAATTATGTGTAATGCAGGAAAAATACAAAAACTACCAAACAGTACAACAAGCCCAATTAAAAATATATCGCCTGAGTAGTTGTAGTAACTTATATAGACACTAATAGCAGATGGTACTATAGCGAATATAAAGCTATAAGCTGAAATTTTAAGTAGGTTATTTTTTCTTAAATTCATGAACTTGAAATTTAGAATAAATTATTATATGCTTAAGAATTATACTGATAAAGCATAAGATGCTTATTTTATCTTGCTTGAAACATTTTTATTGAAATTCTATTTGTATTTAAAATGCCATGTATCTATTTTTCTGTTTAATAATTTTTCCAAATTATATATATCTTTCTGGAACAAATCATTAAGAATCTTTTTTTCTTCATTATTCATTATTTTTTTGTCATTTTCATTTGTGTTAAATGAAATAAGCTTGTCTTTTATTATATTTCTAGCTTTAATAGGGATTATTTTTTTTGTAATATTCCTGATTATTGCATTTTCTGTATTTAGAATTGATCTAATACATTTAAATCTAATTGATCCGCCCATATTTTTTCGAGTAAATACAGGCTTAAAATTATCTTCTACATTAAGAAATTGATAACAATCACGGCACGATAGTTCTTTTTCTTTAAAGAATTCTTCATAAATAAATATTTTTATCTGTTCAGGATTAAATATTTCGTAGTATCTGCGTATTTGTTCATAATATAAAGCGCGTTCAACATATAAATAACTTGCCCACCAGTTTACACATTCATTTTTGAATTTATCGCTATGCCTGTATACTCTTTCTTGTGGACTAATTGCATCCATGAATGACTTTGATTCATTTCCTATTAGTTTCATGTATTGCCAATATGAAAATGCCATAGTTGATGGGTTTCTCAATATAGCTATTATTTTAGCTTCTTTATTAAATTTATATATTAATTTTGCTGAAAATTTGTCAAATAGATATCCAGTTGACGCCTCGCCGACTGCTTTTTCATTGTTGCTTTTATTAAACAATGAAATGTATTTATTGTAATCATTGTATCCTGAATCATTTACAAAATAAAAAGGCTCCTTTAGTGGAGATATAAATATATCAGGGTGTTGGTTTAAATAATCTGCGAGAGAACTAGTTCCTGATTTTGCAGCCCCTATAATAAAAAAATTTGGTTTAGTAGTCATTTTTCATTAATGTTTAATTTATTTATTTGCTGTGATGCCTTTTTGAATATAGGAACATAACCTGTTGTCTTTCCAAATTTTATTTTTATGTATACTACCGTTGTCAAATTCCAGAGACATAGACTTATCATAGCTGAAAAAGCGGCTCCATTAATACCAAAATTGGGGATGAGAAGGAAGTTTAAGCTTAAATTTATCACCGCAGCAAGGGTCATTATATTACGTAATACATTCTGATTTCCTGTCATGTTTAAAAACATCCCGCTCGAACCTGAAATCGCGTTTACAAATTGCCCTACTGCGAGAAGTATCAGGGCCATGTAGGCTGTAGCAAACCCTGTCCCAAAAATAATTCTGAGAATGGGATTCCCTAAAGCGACCAATCCAATAAGTATTGGTACAGAGGTAAAGAAAATCAGTTTTGCTGATTTATGGGCAACATGAAATAGTTCCTCTATCTTGTCCGAATGGAACAGTTCGGAAAATTTTGGGCCAGCCATGGAATTAATTGCCTGGAGTACGAATGCTGGTAGAGATGCAAGTTTAATGGCAATGGCATAGTAACCCACCTCTTCCTCGCTACGGAACATGCCGAGCATGAGGATGCCAGTTTCGGAAATTATAAATGTCATGGCTGCTGACAGGAGCATGGGCAAGGAGATGGATAGGATGTTACAACTGGATACGGGGAGAACAGAATCATTGGCCTTAATTCTTTTTTTTAGAGCATACTCCATGATAATCCAACCAGCAATGCCGGTCAGGGCAAAACCGCCCAGTACAGAATAGACTGGTGCATTTGGGGTTGGCTGTACAAGGCTGATAAGTGTTAAGAAGATTAGGTTTAGGCATTGAGGGAGCGCCAGCATCAGAGAAAACGCTTTGATAAGCCGTAATCCGCGAACAGCTTCCGTGTTTAGTTTCATCATTGAATGAAAAAGGATGAACACGGATGACAGGGCAAAATAAAAAGTTAGATGAGGTTTGGAAAAGACATAGGTCGATATAAATTCCGCACTGAAGAAAAAAATCGTCCCTGTGACCAGAGAAACTCCCATGATCATGTATTGGGTTTTCCGGTACACTTTGAAGGCGGAGAAAGGCGAATATTTTGTAAGGTGTTCCGGTATCAAGCGGAGAATGGACGTATCGGTACCTAAGACAGTAAGTATGGAAGCGAGTGTAAAAAATGAGTAGATAATCGCCACAATGCCCATAGCCTCCGCGCCGTAAAATCGGACGACCATAACGCTGAATACAAGACCCATCCCTGTGGCAAGAAGACGGGCGGAAAGCGCCCAGACGGTGCCGGTCAGGATTTCGGAAAAACTGGTATCCGAAACAAGGTTTGTGTATTTGCGTTGGAGGAAGGAAAGCACTGAATTTATGTGATCATGTGGTTAAGTTTAAGATGGTTATCAGCCCGTTGAATAAGGTCCATTTTGGAAATCCATCAACTGCTGACAGCGTGCAAGGTCAACCTCGGCTGGCCAGTAAAATCCTGACACCTTGACCCGACATGGGATGATTTTGGCATCAAAATGGCGATAACCAGGCGCAAAAACGCAACAATGAGCAGCCCGAGGGCATCCGCCTTCCCCTTCGGGGTACCATGGCCGAAAATTGCCCGCAGGATCAGCCCCAGATTGTAGGCAGCGGCATGAATCAGGTAGCGCTTGGCAACATTTTCCAGTC
>QZIR01000023.1 GCA_003604975.1 Desulforudis sp.
CTTATTGACATAATCCATCGGTTTACTTGTCCGCTTATACTCATTGTAGCTTATGATAAAATGGCCCAACGGTAAACGGCACTAATGTGAGCAGCAGAAGAGTCGAATGCAGAACATGGTAACTATAGGTGTCAGCATCTAATAATACACAGGGGTTAGACCCCTTTGTTTTAACACTTCCCTATATCCGGTGCATGTACAGGAAGGCGTCCTCGTGCTGAGCGCCGATACGTACGCCCAGTTCTGCGCCTTTGGTGTTCAGGCGCTCCTTGAGCGTCACCAGGTCCACGGAGGCCCCCGTCATATCGGCAATGATGATCATCGCCAGGAACTCCTGCAGGATCGTCTGACTGATGTCCAAGATGTTGACCCCGTTCTCGGCCAGCACACCGGTTACGCTGGCAATTAGGCCGACCCGGTCCTTACCCAGGACACTGACGATGATCCGGTTCGAGCTTGACATTGCAGAAACCCACCTCGGATTGAGAAATAATTGCGGAAAATAATAATGCCCGCCCCCCGCCCGGGGCGGTTGAAGGGCTATATGTACTATTTTAGGCTAGACCTGGGCATCCGCGGTACGGCGTCTGCGGCTACCTCCGCCGGGGAAGCGACGCTTCAGGTCGATCCAGACGGAGCTGGCAAAGAAGATCGACGAATAGGTACCGCTGGTCACACCGATGATCATCGCCAGGATGAAAGTCTTCAACGTCGCGCCGCCAAGGAAATACAAGGCTAGCAGCATAAACATTACGGTCAAGGTGGTGTTGATCGAACGGGCTAACGTCTGCCAGAGGCTGGTGTTGACCACGTCTTCCAACTTGTCGCCCTTCTTGGCATCCTTAAGGTTCTCGCGCACACGGTCGAAAATGACAATCGTCGCGTTGATCGAGTAACCCAGGATGGTCAGAATCGCGGCCACGAAGGCGCTGTTGATCTCGATGTAGAAGATCGAGAAGAGACCCAACGTCGCCAGCACGTCGTGCAGCAGGGCAGCAATCGCAGCGAGACCCTGCTTAAACTCAAACCGCCAGGAGATATATAGCATCATCAGCACCGAGGCCGCGAAAAGCGCCAAAATTGCTTTCTGCGTCAACTCCTGGCCGATCGTTGGACCCACCTTCTCGTTCCGGAGCACTTCCTCAAGACCGAATTGCTCTTCTAAGTACGTAATCAGAGACTCGCTCTCCGCTTCAGTAAGCACTCCCGTACGTACGATGATCTGGTCCTCGTCACTCCGTTGAATGACACTTCTCTCGAGATTGATATCCGCGAGAGACGAGCGCACTTCCTGTACGCTGACAGCCTGCTTGAAGTCCAGTTCCAGCAGGTTGCCGCCGGTGAAATCGATACCCAGGTTAAGCCCGCGGACCCCGAGGGAGATGATGCCGGGAATCAAGATGAGTAACGAAAAGATGTACCAGTATTTACGCAGTCGGATAAAGTGAAACACCGTCAATCTCCCTCCTTAAGCTCCATATAATTTGGGATTTCTCGCCAACCCGGAACCAGCCGTCTGGTGCAACAGCCACCTGGTCATTGACAGCGCAGTGAACATGCTGACGGCAATACCGATTCCCAACGTGAGCGCAAAACCCTTGATCATCGTCGGTGCGAAGATATAAAGGACGATGGCCGCTAGAATCGTGGTCACATTGGCGTCGACGATGGCCACAAAGGCCCGCCGGAAACCGGCGTCAATCGCCGAACGCAGCGTTCGGCCCGTTCGTAACTCTTCCTTCAACCGCTCAAAGATAACGATGTTGGCGTCAATGGCGATACCCAGTGACAGTAGGAAGCCGGCGATCCCGGGCAAGGTCATTGTGACCTTGATCGCGGCAAAGATCAAAAACACCAGAATGGCGTATGTTATCAGGGATAATGATGCCACCAGGCCGGGGACCCGGTAGTAAGCCAGCATAAAGACCAGGATGGCGCCAAGACCGACCGCCCCGGCCGTCTTGGACCGCTCCAGGGAATCGGTGCCCAGTGTCGGACCGACGGTCCGCTTTTCCATAATGTCCAGTTTCACCGGCAGGGCGCCTGAACGCAGCAGGACGGCGATCCGGTGGGCCTCTTCAAGGCTGGCGTATCCGGTAATCCGGCCCTTACCCTCGGTAATCGGACTCTCGATGGTGGGATTCTGAAGGACTTCCCCGTCCAGCATGATCGCCAGGTGACGGCCGACGTTCGCCGTGGTCACCTCGGCGAATTTCTGAGAGCCTTCCCGGTCAAGTTCAAAGTTCACTTCAGCCTGACCGGCGTTGTCCAAGGCCTCCTGCGCGTTCTTCAGGTTGGCACCGGTCAGCACCGTCTGCCCGTCCTCGGTCTTGAACTCGAGGTAGGCTGGCATAATCAGCGTCCGGACAACCTCGTCGGGGTCATCCACCCCCGCGATCTCCACAATAATGCGGTCCGAGCCCTGCTGCTGGATAATCGGTTCGGTAACGCCAAACTGGTTGATACGGTTCTCCAGGATCGCGATCGACCGTTTTACGGCATCTGCCGTTACCTTGTCCTCCTCAGTGGGTACGGCCTGCAGCACCACATGTATACCGCCCTGCAGGTCAAGCCCGAGGTTGATGTCCTTTGAAAACGGCAACCAGGGTACGCCCGAAAACGGAGACCAGGCGGTCAAGAGACCTACGAACCCGACCACCAGAAGGACGGCGGTCATCTTGATCAGGTTGTCCCATCTCACTGCTTAACTACTCCCCTTACAGCAATTTAGCCCCGTTAATGACTAATTCAAACTTCGACTTTAGAAACGTGGCTGCACGACGGCAAAGCGTCATGCGCACCAGAAAAATCTCAAAATACTCCATCACTGGACATATTTCCGTGTCAATAGTCAGTTCCAGAGTAATCGTACGCCGGTCCTCGTTCACCCACAAAAAAGAGTGCTCCGCCGCGTAGTTCACCCGGTCGTGAATGTCGAAAGTCGCCAGGTCCGGGTTCCGTACGCGTGAACGGTGCACATCGGATTTATCGGCCATAATCAAGGCTGCAGCCACGGTGTTTACCGGCTGGCCGTAATCCTCCTCGTGATTGGCAATGGCTGAAATGACGGTAGCAAGTTCATCCGGGGGCATACCCATCTCGTGCAGTACGGTGAAGACAATGATTGCCCCGGAATTACCGTGGTTAGACCGGCTCACCACGTTCCCCACATCGTGCAGATATCCGGCAATCGAGGCCAATTCGGCGTCCCGCGAAGGGTAACCCAATCTCTCCAGGATGTTGCGTGCGATACTTGACACCAGGTTGACGTGGCGGTAGCTATGCTCGGTGTAACCCATGGCTCCGAGAAACTTATTGCCGTTGCGAATGAAGCTGTCCAGGACCGGGTTTGCCTTGACGTCAGCCAGTGTGATCAACCCCGCGCCCTCCTACAACCTAGCCTTCCACCTGGGCGATCGAAGCCCGCAAAACCTTGATCTTCGTGTTTTCAGCGACCTTCAGAACCACGGTGTCCTCGTCAAGCTTGACAATCGTACCGTAGATCCCGCCGGCGGTGACTACTGTATCATGCAGTTGCAGGTTCTTGATCAGCTCCATATGCTTTTTCTGTCTAATCTGTTGCGGTCTAATCAAAAGAAAATACAGAAGGGCAAACAAACCAACAATGTAAAGAATTGAGATAACTTCTGGACTCAGGCTATTCTACCCCCTTTCGTAATTTTAGGTAGATATTCTTTTTCATTGGGAATTATCCTTTAAACCATGTGTAGTTTTACTACAAATTTAGCCCCCTGTCAAATACGCTTCCATGTATTGTGTTTTCAGGAAAGCAAATCTATTCTCGGCCAGCGCCTCCCTGATCCGCTCCGTCAGATCCAACAAGAACCTGAGGTTGTGAATGGTGGCCAACCGCAGACCCAGGATCTCCCCGGTCTTGAACATGTGGTGCATATAGGCACGGCTGAAGTGGCGGCAGGTGTAACAGCCACACCCTGGATCAAGAGGGCCGAAATCAAGCGCGTTCTTCGCGTTACGCAGGTTCAGGCGCCCGGTGGTTGTGAACACCGCCCCGTGCCGGGCCATGCGGGTCGGCAAAACACAGTCGAACATGTCCACCCCCCGCGCCACGGCCTCCAATACACAGTCCGGTGAGCCGACCCCCATCAGATAGCGGGGTTTCTCCGGCGGAAGCAGGGGGACCGTCCAATCCAGGGCGTCGTACATCAGCGGCTTTGGCTCACCCACCGAAAGGCCCCCGATCCCGTAACCGGGGAAGTCGAGCTCCACTAGGGCGCGGGCACTCGCCTCCCGAAGTTCTCGGACCACCGAGCCCTGGACAATGCCGAAGAAGGCCTGGTCGCTGCCGATTTGAGCGAGATGGTCACGCGTGCGCGTGGCCCAATGAACCGTACGCTCGTGGGCCTTCACCGCGTCTTCGTATGAACAGGGGTAAGGCGCGCACTCGTCAAAGACCATCGCGATGTCCGATCCGATCACCCCCTCGATGTCGGCAACCTTTTCCGGCGTGAAAAGATGCTTCGAACCGTCAATGTGGGACTGGAACATCACGCCCTCGTCGCTGATCTTCCGGAGCGCGGCCAGGCTGAAGACCTGGAACCCGCCGCTGTCCGTGAGGATTGGGCCGTCCCAGTGCATGAAGCGGTGTAGTCCCCCCGCCTCACGAATCAGCTCGTGGCCGGGGCGCAGGTAAAGGTGGTAGGTATTAGAGAGGATGATCCGACCGCCGAGGTCGTAGACTTCCTCTGGGGTCATGGTCTTGACGGTGGCCTGGGTACCCACGGGCATAAACACCGGCGTGTCGACCACGCCGTGTGGAGTGGTCAGCCGGCCCAGCCGCGCCCCCGTCTCCGGGTCTGTTTTGATCAGTTCAAAGCTGATGGCCACGGGCAATCCTCCGTTTCGCGTTACTGTTCTACATTGTCCGGTCCGGGCTTACCCCCCACGCTCCGGAGCGAGGGATAAACCCATACTCGCTACTACCAACCTTTGCGCAAGACTAGATAATCAGCATCGCGTCGCCGAAGCTGAAGAACCGATAGCGCATCCGCACCGCCTCCCGGTAGGCCTCGAGCAGCCGCTCCCGCCCCACCAGCGCGCTCACCAGCATCAGCAGGGTCGAGCGCGGCAGATGAAAGTTCGTCACCAACCCGTCAATCACCTTGAACTTATACCCCGGGTAAATGAAGATGTCGGTAGAAGCAGCACCGGGACTGACCGTGCCATCTTCCCCCGCGGCGGCTTCCAGGCAACGGGTCACCGTGGTCCCGACCGCGATGACCCTACCCCCGACCCTTTTCGTCTCAGTAATGGCCCGGCTCGAAGCCTTCGGTACCGAGTACCATTCCGAGTGCATCCGGTGCTCGTGGACGTTCTCCACCTTGACCGGCCGGAAGGTGTCCAGTCCGATGTGCAGCACCACGGACACAACCGAAACACCCATCGCCTTCACCTTTTCCAGGAGCTCCGGTGTAAAATGCAGACCCGCGGTGGGCGCAGCCGCGGAACCGGAGTGGCGCGCGTAAACAGTTTGGTAGCGGTCCCGCTCTTCAGCAGGAAGATCCCGCTTGATGTACGGAGGCAGGGGCACGTGCCCGATGCGCTCCAAAACCTCTTCAAACCTGCCTTCATATTCAAACTCAATGATTCGCCCCCCGGCCTCGGTCCGGGACAGGATCTTGCCGCTGAGTTCCGGCCCGAACTCTACCCGGGTCCCCTCGGGCAAGCGCCTCCCGGGGCGTACCAGGGCCTCCCAGCGGCCTTCAACGACCGGCCGTAGTAGCAGGACTTCCACGCGGCCGCCCGTGGTCTTGTGGCCGAACAGCCTTACAGGCAGCACCCGGGTCTCGTTGACCACGAGCAGGTCACCCGGTCGCAGGTAGTCCGGGATATCGCGGAAATGCCGGTGCGCCAACCCGGTTTCGTGCCGCCCAATGACCAGCAGGCGGGACTCATCCCGGAAAGGCAGCGGCTCCTGGGCGATTAACTCATCCGGCAGTTCATAGTCAAACTCTGCAACCCGCAACGCGCATCCGTCCTCGTTTCCACATCGAACCATTCTTCATTCTATCCAAAACCGGAACACAAGAAAACCCCGGTTTACCCGGGGTCCTGAGGTCTATGCTCTGTTGTAGGACGCGCTTGTTGCGGAGTGGTGGACAAATTGCCCGCTCCCCGCGGTGATTACAGGCCGTAGTTGGCTTCCAGGGTAACCCCCCTGTAGTAGTAATGCAGGATGTCCCGGTAACCGTGTCCCTGGTGGGCCATCCCGTAGGCACCCCACTGTGACATCCCGAGACCGTGCCCCCAGCCGTTTCCGTTAAAGGTGACCCGCTGCAACTGACCGGCAGGGCCCGTCTCCTTCAGCATTGTAAAAAACGAACTCTTAAGCCCCAGGGCCACCCGCACCCGGTCGGCATTCTCGATGACCATCATCTGTGGTTCTCCCCGCGTCCCCTTCCCTTCTACAAGCAGCCGTTTGACCCGATGTCCCGAGGCCGTCTTCGCCATTACCTCCACGTTGGCGACGGTGGAGAACAGATAATTCCGGCTCGCCAACTGTTCTCTCAACTGGTCAGCCGAATAGCTAACCTGCCAGTTGTAGTGCTGGCCGTTAGCGTCGTAAGGGTCGGGCACGGACCGGATGTAGGCGACCGGGTATGTCCAGACATCCTCAATATTTTCGGTATAGCCCCCGCTGCTGGAATGGAAATAGGCCGCGATCGGTTTGCCCTCGTAAACCAGCACCTCGCCGCGGCTCGCTTTCACGGCCCTCGTTGTTACCGCCCGCTCCTGGTCGTAGCCGTGGTAGACCTGTGTCATATGGGTCTGGCAGACATCATACAAGCTGTTGGGCTTCCGGCTGAAGAGCACGTAGCTGCGAGCCGCCACGGCCTGAGCCTTGTAAGTCTCTTCCGGCCAGCCAATCAGGGCCTCGCTGGGCACCACGCTGTACAGGTACTGTTCAATAGGCAGGGTGTTTATAGCCAGAAGGCCGGCGCTATCGGCGATAAGACGTAATTCACCCCGGTATCGCTTAAAAGTATTGCTCTGCTCCAGGGAGAAGACGCTGTCCCCGGGTGAGGCAACGTTCACCGTGGACGTTCCCCGGCTGTTCGCGACTACAAGCTGGCGGGCATCACAGGGAAGGACAGACACTTGCCCACTCGCGCCGACTACCGCAATCCCTTCACGGATTGCCCGTTCTGAACCGGTGTCCCCGGCCCCCAGAAGGCAGAGCGTCCCGGATGTCTCCTGCAGCACGAGCGGTCCCCGAAAAGAACCCAGGACATCACTGCCGCGTGCTACCTGGAGCTGTGATCTCTGCCAACTCACGGTAAAGACCTCACCTGACCGCGGGGAAGCAATGACCGCACCGGTATACTCGTTAACCAGTTCGCGGCTTCCGACGGTCTTGAAGGTAACGGACGGCGCGTCTTCGATCAGCAAGACACGGATCTGGGGCTCGGCCGCCTGCTGCGCCGACGCATCGCCGGTGTTCATCAGGAGAACGACCAGGAGCAGTGGTATAGCCAACAATACTCGTAGAACTGCAGAACACCGGCGATTATGTATTGAAAACAAGGTACTCCTCCTCTGCCTGGCCTCTCGTTTCCAAACCCGCCTTCATCCAGGGCCGTCAAAAACTACCAGGTACGTATTCGACAAAAAAGGACGGGTTCCTGCCGTCCTTTGGAAAACAAACCAGTTTGAGGGATTAAAGTTATACTAAAGTTCTCCGATCTGCTTGAGATACCGCTTGTGAAGATCCAACAGCACCTCTTCGTCGAGCCGCCCCTGGAAGGTCGGGGTCTCCAGGTACCGCTTAGGGAAGCGTACCTGGTCCGGTCTAAAGCCCAGCCTCTTTTTCGTTTCCAGCTTCAAATAAAAGATCCGGCCACCCAGCTCCCGCAGCCTTTCCTCGCTTACCTCGATACCTACCGAACTCAGTGCCATTTCAGTCGTAGGCTCGTCGTAGATGTTCCGGGCAAAAAGACACAGGCATAGGCTGTTGAGCACCTGCCGCCACTTTTCCTCGGCGATCAGGCGCCGAACCATCCTATCCCGGTCGTCCAGGATACCGCGCTCCTGGTCGAGGGCGTAACCCCCGTTGCAGAGGTGAGAGTGGCGTCCGCCCACGGTCTGGCCCAGTACGAACCCGTATCCGGTATGGTAACCGGCCATCTCGTGCCCCCCGAGCAGGCAGGCAAAATCGGCCCCCCCGAACTTCTCTACCGCCGCCGTCAGGCCCCTGGCCAGCGTAGCATAGAGTTCATTGGGCTGCTCCACAAGCCTGTCCAGCGCCACCAGGTAGGGTTCGGCCTCGCCGAAGACCAGCCGGGTACCGACCTGCCCCTCGGTAATCAGCCCCTTTTCCAGGGCCTCGGTCATCCAACCGAGGATCACGCCGCTGGATATGGCGTCCAGACCCAGCAATTCCACCTTCTCAATCAACGAGAAAATGCCTTCCCTCGTACCAAGACCCAGAAAGATGCCAAGGGCGAAGATCAGTTCGTGGTCGTAGGCCAGGGTCACGGTCTCATACTCGTAGCCTTCCGCGAACTCGCGCCTGAAAAGGCCGACGTGAATGCACCCGACGGGACAGCCGGTACAGGCCAGTTTCCGGACCAGGTTCTCCCGTGCAAAGGCCTCCCCGCTGACATCAGCGGCCCGCTCAAAACGGTTGCTCTGAAGGTTCCGCGTCGGCAGGGCCCCCAACTCGTTCAAGGGGACTACGTTTGCCGGTGTACCCAGACCGTGGTACTTATCCATGATTTCCGTCTTCACGGCCTGGTTGAATATCTGGTCATAAGCCTTGCGGTAGGCCTTGGGATCAGCAATGGGATAACTCTCCTGCCCGGTGACCACTACCGCCTTCAGGTTCTTGGCGCCCATTACGGCGCCTAACCCCATCCGGCCAAAATGGCGGTAGGTGTCCACATTCACCCCGGCAAACCTGACGCCACGCTCACCGGACGGTCCGATCCGGATCGTACTCCGGTGCCCCCGGCCCGGTTCCGTCTCCCGAAGAATCCGCCCCGTCTCCTCGGTGGAAAGCCCTTTTAGTCTCCGGGCGTCCTTGAATTCCACCCCTTCCGGCGAAATCACAGCATAGCCCAGTCGGTCCGCCGTACCGGTGATCACCACTGCGTCGTAACCCGCGAACCGGAGCGCGAAAGCCAACCGCATTCCCGCGTAGCTCTCGCCCCAGTGTCCGGTAAGCGGAGAGCGGAAAACGGCGACCGTCTTGGTTACCAACGGAAAGATCGTGGTCAGGGGACCGATCGCAAAGATGATCGGCTGCCGGGGATCCAGCGGGTCGGCCTCCGGCAGCACCAGCTCCGAAAACAGCCTGGTGGCCACGCCCACTCCGCCGAGCCAGTCAAAAAGGTCGTGACGTTCCTCAACCCGGAAAGTCTTGTTCGTCAGGTCTATGTACAGCGTCCGCATCCGGTTTTCGTTCAGCATTACTGTGCCTCCACCGGTTTTTTGGCCATTTCCAATACCCCGTGCGGACAGAACCGGGCGCAACTGCCGCACTGGACACACACGATCGGCTTTGCGTCTTCCTCATCAAACGCGATTACATCGGCGATACAGGCCGCCACGCAGGCCCGGCACCCCGTGCACTTGTCGGAGTGAAACCGTACACCGCCGCCTTTGCGGGCGACAAGAGCGTCCTCTGGACAGGCCTCGGCACAGGGAGGCCCGAAGCAGCCGATGCAGATATTTGCCGCCAGTTTGCTCTGCAGACCTCCCCGGGTACGGATCTGGATGGCGCTTTTCGCCGCGGAGAAGTGCCCGTAGACCACCCGGGAACAGGCAAGCATACAGGAATAACAGGCAATACAGCGGTTCATATGTGTAACGGTCAGCACCTTGGCCAAGGAGCTATCACCCCGCATCCTAAGAAAGTGTTTACAACAAAACCTTTTGAGAAAGCTGCTTTTAATGCTGCTAAGCCTGGAGACCGCGAAAGGCGAGGTTTTGCCCTCTGCGAGGACAGGTAGTCCGCTACCGACGGAAGACGGCGTTTAGGATCAGGGTCAGAAGAAGGCTCAGTACCAGCATCGTCACGATCGGGAAATAGAAGGTAAAGTTGCCCCTCTGGACCAGGATGTCCCCGGGCAGCCGACCCACGCCGGGGATCTTCCCCGCCAGCAGCATGATGCCGCCGAGTACAACCATCACCGCTCCGATAATCAGGATGATCTTCCCTAGTCCCTGGAAGACTTCCACTAGGGATTCACTCCTCTCCGTCCCCGGTAATAGCGTTCCTTCTCGCTGAATACACACCCGCAGTACTGCTGGCGATACAGCTGCAGCTCACGGGAGCGCCGGGTCGCCTCCCTATATCCTTCCCGGAAGTCCCGATACAAAAACGGCACCCCGAACTCCCGGGCAGCCGCTTCCCCGACCTCACGGATCAGCTCATGCTTCTGGTACGGACTGACCAGCAGGGTGGTTGAGAAGGCCTCAAACTGACCCTTCCGAGCCATCCGGGCCGCTTCCCGCAAACGTAGCAGGTAGCAAAACCGGCATCGTGCTCCTTCCCGGTAAGCAACGTTCCGGAAATAGTCGTCCAGGGGATAGTCTGAAGCGAAGATGACCTTCCAGTCCTGCGTCCGGGCGTAGGACTCCAAGGCCTCCTCTCGCCTGCGATACTCCGAATAAGGGTGAATATTGGGATTGAAGAAGTAACCATATACCGTGTGCCCCTCGTCGCGCAGGGCATCGAGCGGGTGGATAGAACACGGTGCGCAGCAGGTGTGCAGTAAAAGCTTGATCGGTGCCGCCTCCCGGGAAAACCCGTTAAGAACACAAAACAGTTTCAGGACTCGCAGTCCTTCTAGTAAATGTCACATCTATTGTAGCACTTGATTCATCCGGTGTCAAACACCGGTGGGCGTAATTACCAGAGTGCCTCCTGGTTATTGGCCGGCACCGGCCTTCCCAGGTGTTGGTAGGCAAGGGGAGTCGCCACACGACCGCGCGGGGTTCTGAACAACAGGCCGATCTGCAAAAGGTAAGGCTCACACACGTCCTCAAGTGTCACCGCTTCTTCACTGGTCGCCGCGGCCAGTGTATCCAGCCCCACGGGCCCACCTCCGAAGAGCTCGATCAAGGTATGCAGCAGGCGGCGGTCCGTCCCGTCCAGACCCAGCGCATCGACACCCAGAAAGTCCAGGGCTTGCCGGGCCACCTCGGCCGAAATCCGCCCGTCGGCACGTACCTCCGTATAGTCCCGTACCCTCTTCAGGATCCGGTTCGCCACGCGCGGCGTCCCGCGGGAGCGCCTGGCGATCTCCGCCGCACCGCCTTGATCAATCTGGACACCCAGAATGCCGGCTCCCCGGGTCACGATTTTCTGAAGCTCATCAATACCGTAGAAGTCTAGCCGCAGGATCACACCAAAACGGTCCCGCAGCGGAGAGGTCAGTAGTCCTGCCCGGGTCGTGGCCCCGACCAGGGTAAAACGAGTCAGATTTAGGCGCAGCGAACGGGCGCCCGGTCCCTTCCCGATCACGATGTCCAACGCGAAATCCTCCATAGCCGGGTACAGGATCTCCTCCACCGGCCGGGAAAGCCGGTGCACCTCATCAATGAACAGGACGTCCCCCTGGGTGAGATTGGTCAGAATCGCGGCTAGGTCGCCGGGTCGTTCTATGGCGGGACCCGAAGTAATTCGGATGCTGCCGTCCATCTCGCGGGCGACAATTTGCGCCAGGGTGGTCTTGCCCAAGCCCGGGGGACCGAAAAGCAAGACGTGGTCCAGTACTTCTCCCCGGTTCCGGGCCGCCTGGATAAAGAGAGCCAGCGTTTCCTTAACCCGCTCCTGCCCGATAAACTCATCCAACCGCCTGGGGCGAAGACCGGCCTCGTCCGCATCATCACTGTAAAATTGGGGGGCTACAATTCTGTCTTCCAACACCAATAACTCCTTACTACCCATCTGACGACGGCTTTTCAGGACACACCTTCCAAGGGGTCTGGCTTTGCCCCCCTGTGCTCCGTTTCGACAGTGCTCACTTCCCAAGGCTCCGGAGGGCTGCCCTGACCAGTTCGGCGGTGTCCGCTGAAGCCTGTTGGTCCACCAGGCGAATCGCCTCGGCCGCCTCACGCTCGTTGTATCCCAGCGCCACCAGGGCCGCCAGAGCCTCACCTGAAGATGAGGCGACAGTCCCAGCCTCGGACCCGACCAGATGCTGTTTTTGGATGCGGTCCTTCAGTTCCACGATCACCCGCCGGGCTATCTTCTTCCCGATCCCGGGCACCGTGCCCAGCAATGTGGCGTCTTCCTGCAGGATTGCCGGCCACAGGCGGGCCGTTCCCAACTGGCTGATCGCCGCCAGGGCTGTCTTAGGACCAATCCCGCCCACCCCGAGCAACTGGAGGAAAGCCACCCGGTCCGCCTCTTCCCGGAAGCCGAAGAGCTCCATGCCGTCCTCACGTACGGCCAGGTGCGTGTATAGCTTTACCTTCTGCCCCGGTGAAGGCAAATGGGATAAAACGTTGGCTGGGATCTGGACGTGCAATCCAATTCCGCCAACTTCAATGATCACGGCATCCATCAGGACGTCCGCCAGTGTTCCGTGGACGTGGGCGATCAAATGGCGCTCGCTCCTCTCCGGTTGTGACAGTGGCAGAGTGCCACAGCCAAAGCGTCGGCGACGTCGTCCGGCTTCGGTACCTCGGCGAGCCCGAGAATGGCTCGGACCATAAACTGGACCTGTTGCTTGGATGCCCGGCCCTGGCCGGTAGTCGCCTGCTTGACCTGCAGCGGGGTATACTCGAAAACCTCGGCGCCCGCCTCGGTTGCCGCCAGGAGTGCCACCCCCCGGGCCTGCCCCACGACGAGGGCGGTCGACACGTTGCGGTTAAAGAACAACTGTTCGACGGCTACCTCTTGCACCTGGTAGGTGCGAAAGACATCGGTTAACTGGTGAAAAAGAAGACGCAGCCTCTCCGTAGGAGAAGCGCCGGCAGGGGTGTAGATGCAATCGTAAGTCAATGCCCGGTAGCTGCTGCCATCAAGGTCCAGCACCCCATATCCTGTCCGGGCGATGCCGGGATCAATGCCTACAACAACATGCATCGGTTCGCCTCCCCTGACCTATTTTCGACGGGAGACATTTTATTCCTTCAGTTCGTCCAGATTTTCCAGGGCCGCGTGCAGGGCGTCTTCGTCCGTAAACTCGAGTTCCTGTCGCAGTTCAGCCTGAGCTTCTTCTGACTGGAACTCGAAATCCATGGCCTGCTCCAGCCTGTGACGATAGGCAGGGTCAAGGTTCTCGAGCTTGATCTGCTCGATCCGTACGACTTTGCCGTTATGCCCCAGCGGTCCTTCGAAAACGGCGACCAATCCGTCCTGGGTGCCCAGATGACGGTATACGGCGTGTTCCGGACACAATGCGTCAGTGTGCCGCGTCAGCACCAGACCGGAAGCGGCGTCATAAGACACCGTCCAGCCATCCTCCGCCCGATAGCGCTCGACGATGGCATCCACATCCAGACCCTCTAATTCAGAGGGCAGGGCACCGGCATAGACTATTTCCATAGCCCCGCAGGGGTAAGCGACCTGCTCTACCATCCCGGTTCCGGCGGCTACCTCCGTGTGCAACTTGAAAGGAAACGAACCATTTGAGACACTGTACGCTCCCGCGCCCAGCAGTACCGTCGACAGGGCCACGAGAATACCGGTGAGCCAGATTCTACGAATCTTCACGTCTCACCACCTCCTTGTTGTTCTATTTATTTCCATATTGATGGTGGTGAGATACGTGTGGAGCTCACTCTTCATCTTTACCCTGCCTGCTTAGTACTTTATCTCCGCCCCGGCTCCCACTTTACCATACAAAAAAACTGCTGACGGCACCTAGCGTGACTTAGAACTGGTGGTGCGGTACCGGCTCCTCAGCGGCAGCTGTCAGGACATTACCCTGGTTTACGATAAGGGCAACAACTCGAAAAACAACCAAAAGGCCATCGACGGCAGCCCCTTTTCCTTCGTGGGTTCGTTGGCGCCGTCCCAGCACCGGGATTTGCCGGCGGTACCCCGTTCTTCCTTTACGTCATTGAAAGGTGGGGAGTTCGGCGGGGTCTTAGCCTACCGGACACGGAAACCGGTTTTCGGCGCCGAACAGACGGTGGTAGTTACCTTTAATGAGGCACTGTTTCTCGGCCAAATGTAAGGGCTTCTGCTACAAATACGCAAGGCCGATGAATCCTTGCGGGAGCTTCAGAAGAACCTCTACAAACGAGCCAACGCTACCACGAAAAGGGGTAAACCACCGACCGTGACTTCCGTAACCGCCCAGGTAAACAAGATTCTGCACAGCCGATCGGCTCCCCTTAAGACTCTCATCTCGGCCGAGATGAAAGAGGTGAACGGCAGTGTTTACCTGGAGTACGCCATCGACCACGAAGCCCTGGACAAGTACAAGGAAGAACACATGGGTAAACATATCCTGTTCACTGACCGCAATGACTGGTCCACTGAGGAAATCGTGACCGCTTACCGCGGCCAGTCCCACATTGAAGAGGCTTTTAAGCGGATGAAAGATCCCCACTTCCTGAGCTGGCGTCCGCAGTACCATTGGACGGATCAGAAGATCATGGTCCACGCCTTTTACTGCGTATTGGCCATAACAATAACCGCCCTCGCCAGGCGTAAAGCTTGCCAGTCCGGTTTAGACATCAGCATTCCGAAGATGCTTGATGAGTTGGCGGGCATCAAGGAAGTGGTTCACATCTACCCGCAAGAGGCTAAACAGAAGGACTGCTTAACATTGACGAAGTGCTCCGAACTGCAGCAACAGTTAATGACAATTATGAAAATCGGGCGTCTGTAACGATTCTGTTAGGTAACAGGTTTTCGAATCCGCAAACCCTTGGTGCGCTTGACTTTGCGGGTTTCTCTCACTGCCAACTAGGAAACTCACGCTAGTCAGCAGTCTGCGACCGGCGTAACGGCTCATTAGAGCAACGCTATCGCTTATAATCGTTTGGTCAATTCTATTCTCCGGGATCCAGGTTGGTGTACACATCCTGTACGTCGTCGTGTTCCTCAAGCATCTCCACCAGCCGCATCACCTTCTCGGCTTCCTCCGGCCCTACGCTGATAACGGCCTGCGGAACCATCGCAATTTCAGCCTCAGCCGCCTCGATGCCGTTCTCGGTCAAGGCTTCGCGAACGGAATTCAAATCCTCCGGCGCCGTAGTTAATTCGAAGGCATCTTCAGTGGTGACCATATCCTCTGCGCCGGCATCGAGGGCCACCAGCGTCATTTCGTCCTCGGAAATATTACTGGTACCGCGGTCAACGATGATAACTCCCCGGGACTGAAACTGCCAGGCGACACACCCGGCCTCGCCCAGGTTCCCCCCGTACTTCGAAAAAAGGTGCCGGACGTGAGCCGAGGTCCGGTTTCGATTATCCGTTAAACCGTGCACCAGCACGGCTACACCACCCGGCCCGTATCCCTCGTAAAACAGTTCTTCGTAGGCGCTGCCTTCAAGGTTCCCAACCCCTTTTTGGATCGCCCGCGCAATGTTGTCGTTGGGTATGTTCGCTTCCTTGGCCCGCTGAACCGCCACCTTCAGCCGGGCGTTCCCTTCCGGGTCACCTCCGCCCTCCCGAGCCGCGACGATGATCTCCCGTGCCAGTTTGGTGAAAAGTTTGCCCCGCGCGGCATCCGTTTTGGCTTTCTTACGCTTGATCTGCGCCCACTTTGAATGTCCGGCCATGCCATCACCTCAACATTGAAATCCCGCCTCTTACACCGGCGGGATTAACGGCATATCACGTTTATGCTTGTGCTTTTGGATCAGCGCCTTGATGATCCGTTTCACCCGTTCATCACCTTGACCGTTACCGAGGTACTCATCTAGCTCCTGATAGGTAACCCCCATCTCGGTTTCATCGCAATGGCCGTGCCACAATCCGGCCGAAGGAGCCTTGTCGATGATCCGCTGGGGCACCCCCAGGTACCGCGCCAATTCCCGCACATCTCTTTTAAGCAGGTTAGCCAGCGGTGATAAGTCAGTGCCACCATCCCCGTACTTGGTGTAGAAGCCAACAATGATTTCCGTCTTGTTCAGCGTTCCCACAACCAGCGACTTCCGGCTGGCCGCAAAGTAATAGAGCGTACTCATCCGCAACCGCGGTTTGATGTTCGCCACGGTCAAGTCACAGCTTCGCGGGTCATAGTTACCATTACCGGTTATCCCCCGCAGCATTGCCAGAAACGGCTCATCCAAACATACGGTCACCGTGGGGATGTTCTGGGATTCGGCGAGCAGCTTCGCATCCAGGGCATCCTGAGGATTACTGAAACAGGGCATAATGATCCCCAGGGTGTTTTGGGGGAAAGCCCTGACCGCCAGCGCAGCCGCAACTGATGAGTCGATCCCACCACTCAGACCAATGACCAACCCTTCGGCACCGGCTTCGCGCACCTTCTCCTTCAGCCATTCCGTTAACGCAGCCGAAACCTGCTGCATCCTGCTAAACTACCTCCCAAATAATACGACATCCACTTTTTCATACTACCACAATAGTCGTTATCCGTAAATATTCACACTTGACAGTCACTTTCCACCTGTTTCTCATTTTTTGTGTTATGGATAAGCAAAAACCCCCGGTCCATTTGAACCAGGGGTTTCGCTAAATTTATTCCGGCGGTGACCTACTCTCCCGGGAGTCCCAGTACCATCGGCGCTGGAGGGCTTAACTGCCGTGTTCGGGATGGGAACGGGTGTGCCCCCTCCGC
>QZIR01000046.1 GCA_003604975.1 Desulforudis sp.
GCACCGCGTTTTCTGGTTTTGGCGAAGGTCTGTTCAGGATTATCAAGGGGTCTAGCATTTGTGGCACTGTTTTTCACGGGGTTGGTGTCAAACTCAAGTCATACTTTCAGTAGGGTGGCTTGAAGAGCGGAAAGGTCACCACATACTAATTCAAGCAATCAAAAAAGTTTCGTTATCAATTCCAACTATAAAATGTATTATTGTCGGACGTGGCTCTCAAGAAGGTCAACTTCGTGAGCTTATAAATCAGCTCCATTTAGAAGAGCATGTAGAAATTGTGGACAACATGCCTCACAGTGAATTAATGAGTTTTATGTCTTGGTGCGACGTCTTTGCCCTCCCTTCGTGGGATGAGCCCTTTGGTGTTGTTTATGTGGAAGCTATGGGATGCAAAACTCCGATCATCGGTACGAAGGGAGAGGGGATCGCCGAGGTTATTGAGGATGGAAAACATGGCTTACTTGTTCAACCAAGAGATGTAGACAGTTTGGTTCAGGCGTTGTTAACCTTGCTCCGAAACGATGAACTTGCGAGGCGAATGGGAGAAGAGGGGCGTAAACTTGTCCTTGGCGAGCTATCTTGGGAGGCTAATGCTTCATATACGATTTCCATATTTCAGAAATTACTTCGAGGACAGATATGCCAATGAAGGTATTATTCATCACCAATATCATTTCTCCATACCGAATTCCTCTTTGGAATTATCTCAACCAAGTGGCGGATTTTGATTTTAAGGTCGTTGCTCTGGCGGAGAAAGAGGCCAATCGTGAGTGGCGGGTGGCGAAAGAACAGATCAAGTTCGATTACCGGATATTGCCCGGGTTTCATAGGTTCATCCGCACCAAGGAGGTGCCGCTTCACCTGAACCGGGGTCTGTGGCGGGCGTTGCGTCAGTACAAGCCTGATATTATCATTACCTCGGGGTATGACGCGCCGGCCTATTGGCAAGCGCTGCTGTATTGCAAGTTTTTCAAGAAAAAGTACATCCTCTGGAACGGGACTACTTTGCTGAGTGTGGGCACGACTGGCGGGCTTGTCGGTCGAATGAAGCGAGTCATTATTAAAGGGGCCGACCGTTATATCGCTTACGGGATGAAAGCGGCCGAATATCTGGTACATATGGGTGCTCCGGAGGGGCATATCCACGTCGGGGTTAACACGGTAGATATGGACTGGTTCAGAGAACAAGTAGCGGAATTTCGTCAAGACAAAACTTTGCTGAGAGAGCGTACCTCCTACCCCACACTCCTGTTGCTTTATGTTGGGCAACTGATTGGTCGGAAAGGAGTTTCTCAAGTCCTTAAGGCGCTCGACGAACTACATGATCCTGACATCGGCTTGCTGATCGTTGGTAGTGGACCGCAAGAGGAAGAACTCAGGCAATTCTGCGGAGATCAGGGATTGAAAAATATTTACTTCGAAGGATTTCAACAACAAAAAGCCTTGCCCCGGTACTACGCTCTCGCTGATGTTTTGGTCCTGCCGTCTTTTGAAGAAGTCTGGGGTCTGGTGGTAAACGAGGCGCTGGCCAGCGGACTTTACGTGCTCTGCTCAGACCGTGCCGGGACGGCCTATGATTTAATTAAGGAAGGCTGGAATGGTACACTCTGCGATCCAAGCAATGCTGGGGAATTAGCTTTGCTCATAAAGCAAGTCAAAGAGCGGATCGGAGAGATTTGTGTGCGCCGGGAGGCCATTAGTGAACAGGCCTGTCGAGAGTTCAGCATCGTCCGTTCGGCAAAAGCGTTTTTAGAGGCGGTTAGCTCTTTATGGTAAAGGAAGGGTTAGTTGACAGGTTAGACCATTGTTGGAAGATCGGAACAAGGGAGATGAAGCAAAGATGCGGATTACGGTAGTAGGCTTGGGATATGTAGGAGCGGTAGCTGCCGCTGCCTTGGCGCACAGTGGTTACAATGTGGTGGGGGTGGACGCCGATTGGGAAAGGGTTTCGGCCTTCCGGCAGGGAAGTTGCCCCTTTTACGAGCCTAAACTGCCGGAACTTCTTTCTTCAGGTCTGGCGGCGGGCCGACTCCGGTTTCACCATCCGGAAGAGATGACAACGCCCTTGGGAGAGGTCATCTTAGTGGCGGTGGGCACACCCTCTCGATCGTACGGTGGAACCGATCTTTCCCAGGTCCGAGCGGCCATCCGGTGGGTTCCGCAATATGAACCTGGTTCGGCGGTACTGGTAATGAAGAGTACCGTACCGCCGGGAACCGGGCTGCGCCTGGTAGCGGAGGAGTTGGTCAACAGCGGGTTGCGGTATGTGGCCAATCCGGAGTTTTTGCGGGAGGGACAAGCCGTTTACGACTGGTTTCATCCCGGCCGGATCGTGATCGGCGGGGAAAACGAGGAGGCCATCACCCTGGTGAAGAAGATGTATACCGGTATCGAAGCCCCTCTTCTAATCACCGATATTACGAGCGCTGAAACGATCAAATATGCAGCCAATGCCTTTCTGGCTACCAAAATTTCGTTCGTCAATGAAATGGCCAGCCTGTGCGAGCGGGTGGGTGCCAACATTGACGACATCGCCCGGGGGATCGGGCTTGATCCACGCATTGGGCAAAGTTTTTTGCGGGCGGGATTGGGGTACGGAGGTTCATGTTTTCCTAAAGATATACGGGCCTTGGACTTCTGCTCCGCGGTCAAGGGTTATAATTTTGAATTGCTCCGGGCGGTAATTAATGTTAACAACCGCCAGCGATTGCTACCCCTTCAGGCGCTGCATGCGGCGTTCGGTACGATCAAGGGGGTGAAGGTGGCGCTCCTCGGTGTGGCGTTTAAACCCCATACCGATGACTCCAGAGAGGCTCCTGCTCTGGACATTGCGCGGTTATTGGTTGAAGATGGTGCCGAGGTAAGGGCTTATGATCCTCAAGCAATGGAGAATGCCCGTTCTTTGCTGCCGGAGAAAGTTGTTTTGTGCGAGTCCGCCTTGGAGGCCCTGCGAGGAACGCAGGCTGTAGTGCTGGTCACCGAATGGCCCGAGTTTTGTGAGTTGCCGTGGGAACAAGTGTCCCGGGTTTTGGTCCCACCCCGGCTGATATTCGACGGCCGCAATGCGTTGGACGGGCGCGAGCTGATGAGGTTGGGGTTCTACTACCGGGGTGTGGGCCGTAGCGGACCGCGGTGGGAGCAACGTCACCAAGAAAATAACCAATAGGGAACAGGGTGGGAACAGGGAAAATGAAAATACTCCATATCGCCGCCAGTCTGGCCCCCGAATGGGGCGGACCGACAAAGGTGGTGCTTGAACTAACCGAAGCTTTGGTTGCAAAAGGTGTGGTGGTATCGATCTTTGCGCCGGTACAGCGCGGGGAGGCGGCAAAGATTGTCCGGCCCGAGGGGGTCAACCTGCGGCTTTTCGAACAGGGTTTTTTAGCCCGCTGGTGGGCCGGTTATGCACCGGGTTTGGCCCGGGCGGTGGCACAAGAGGCAGGTAAGTTTGATCTGGTGCATATTCACGAGCTGTGGAGCCATCCCCATCTTGCCGCCTACCGGGCGGCAAAAAAATCAGGCAGGCCGTATATTGTAACCGTTCACGGGGAGTTGGAACCGTGGGCTGTAAATCATAAAGCGCTAAAGAAAAAAGTCTATGCGGCACTAGTTCAGAAGCGCATTTTGCAAAAAGCGGCGGTCCTACACGCGATCACTGATGAAGAGGTTAACCATATCCGGGCTTTCGGGGTGGATAACAAAATCTTTATGATTTCTAACGGGATCAACCCGCAGGAGTTTCAACCGCTTCCCGCCCGCCGGGAACTGGCGCAACTTTATCCCCAGATCGCCGGAAAACAAGTGTTGTTGTTCCTGGGCCGCCTTCATCCGAAAAAGGGGCTTGATATTTTGGCCCGGGCTTTCGGCAAGGTGGCCCGGGAGCGGGACGATATTTGTTTGTTGATTGTTGGGCCGGATAGCGATGGTTATCAGACTGAGGTGGCGAGAATTTTAGAGTTGGAAGGCGTTTTGGATAAAGTGGTCTTTGCCGGGATGTTGACCGGGCGTGAAAAACTGGCGGCTTCGGGTGGCGCGGATGTTTTCGTGCTTCCTTCATATTCCGAAGGTTTTAGTATCGCTATTTTGGAAGCAATGGCCTGCGGTCTTCCGGTAGTCATCACCCGCCAGTGCCATTTCCCCGAGGTGGCCACGGCCAGAGCCGGGCTGGTCATCGAACCGGAGGTGGGCCAATTGGCTGCGGCGATGGAACAATTACTGGGCGATCCCCAGTTGCGACAAGAAATGGGCGGTAACGGCCAGAGGCTGGTAAATGAAAAATTCACCTGGGATAAAATCGCGGACCAGATACGCGGGTTGTACGAAGCGGCGTTGAAACAGGGGGCAAAGTAAAAATGTGGCAAGTTATCCAGAATTATAAGACCGGTGAGTTAAGCGTGGTTGATGTGCCGCCTCCGGCATGAACGGGGATGGCTTTTCCCTGCGGGCAGGGCATAGCACGGTTATGAAATTTGCCTATAAGCAAAGGGGCATTAGATGCACGTTCCGGTAAGACATAGACAAGAGAGCTATTTAGACGAGTGGCGTCATCCTGAAATGCAGTATCGCATTGGGGTGGCAGTTTGGCTGGTGTTGTGCCCGGTCGTGGGTCAATATATTGTGCGTGATAAAAATCTACGCATGGTGTGGCACTATCTGGGCCGTGTTGGACCGCGGGCGGTACTGCGAAAGATTCGTTCGCGTCTGAAAGAGGGAGAAAGAAACCAGAAGGTCGCCGCAATTGGGGTGGGGGAGGTCTTGGAAGCACCTGGGGGGGCTCCATTTGGGGCTGGTCAAAGGGTACTATTCTTTGCACCAAATCATCCCAGGCGTACAGGTCGGGTTGTTATTGATCCTCGCTTTGTCGTAGCTTGGTCGGACGAGCGGTGGACTTCACCAGTGGACAAAACTGTTGTTTTTGATCCAGCAGAGGGTCTTGTTATTCCAGAGGTGCTGGATGCTTACATTGGTTGGTCACCTTTTTCCGGACTACCAGTAAACGATCAGGCGGTGAGAGAGGCTCTAATATCGCTTCGGGGTGAACTCGAGGGGTGGTTAACAAAGAGTGGTGCCCCGACGGGTTTGATATCCAGAATATCTGATCCTATATGTGAGTATACCTGTCCCAGCGATCAAGTGGCTGGATCGGAAACACGTACATCTGTACTTTTTGGTCTAGGAAATTATGCAAAGACACAGATCATCCCAAACCTGCACGGGGCTTTGAAGCTGACTTGTATTCATGAGGTGGATCCGCTTCAGATTGGGCCTCGAACGCGTTGGCGGCAGTGGCTGGATACATCCCCCTGGCCGCGAGAGGATGAGCGCTACGATGCCTGGTTTATCGCCGGTTTCCATCATACCCATACGCCGCTTGCAGTCCATGCCCTTCAGCAGGGGGCGTATGCGGTGGTGGAAAAGCCCATCGCGACGACGTGGGATCAACTCAATGAGTTGCGGCGTTGTCTGGAGAGTTTGGAAGAAAAACGTTTGTTTGCTTGCTTTCATAAGCGCCACAGCCTTTTTAATAACTGGGTACGGGCTGATCTAACTGTACCTGCCGGTGCGCCGGTGAATTACCACTGCATTGTGTATGAGATACCGTTGCCGCCGCGGCACTGGTACAACTGGCCTAACTCCCGGAGTCGCTTGACCTCTAACGGTTGCCATTGGTTAGATCACTTCATGTTTTTGAACGATTATTCACCAGTACGCAACTCCGGGCTTTGGCGTGCGGAAAACGGTGGTTTAACGGTCTTTGTGGAGCTAGAGAATAAAGCAGCTTTTACTATGACGTTGACAGATGTCGGCAGTGAGAGGCTGGGTGTCCGAGAATATATTGAGTTGCACGCAGGCAACGTAACAGTGCGGATGGTTGATGGTTCTAGCTATGAAGCAGAGAGTACAAGTAAGGTTATCCGCCGTAGACGGGTGAATCCTATGAATGCCTACCGGCTGATGTACCGCAGCATTTCCCGCTCGATAGTCGAAGGCGCTTCTGGTGATCCGTTAGAATCCTTACGTTCCACAGAACTTATGTTGAGCCTTGAAGACGAACTAACGCGTACAGTACAGTCATCCCCTAGTGTAAGGGATTAAAGCTATCTACACATAAGGAGGTTTAATGAAACAAGTCCTTCAAAATCTGAAAGACGGTATGACAGAAATCGCTGACGTTCCAGTTCCTCGGGTGCGGCCGGGACACCTGTTGATTGGCAGCCAGGCCAGCGTAGTTTCTGCTGGCACGGAGCGGATGTTGGTGGAATTCGGCAAGGCCAACCTTTTGTCCAAGGCCCACCAACAGCCGGACAAGGTGTGTCAGGTATTGGATAAGGTGAAAACCGATGGTTTTTTCACCACTCTTGATGCCGTGCGTTCCAAGCTGGACCAGCCCCTACCGTTGGGCTACGCCAACGCGGGTGTGGTGTTGGCCTTAGGCGAGGGTGTTGACGGTTTTTCGTTGGGAGATAGGGTGGTTTCAAATGGTTACCACGCCGAAGTAGTGTGCGTACCAAAGAACCTTTGTGCTCGTATTCCAGACGGGGTCAGTAACGAAGCGGCCGCCTTCACCGTTATTGGATCTATTGGTTTACAGGGGATCAGGCTGGCGCAGCCGACCCTGAGCGAGAGGTTTGTGGTCACCGGCTTGGGGCTAATCGGCCTTATAACTACCCAACTGTTGCAGGCACACGGTTGCAGGGTAATGGGAATTGACCCTGATCCGAGTAAACTGGAGATCGCACGGCAGTTCGGCGTGGAGACCGTAGACGTGTCCAAGGGTGAAGACCCGGTAGCGGCAGGGATGGCCTTTTCCACTAGTCACGGGGTGGACGGGGTGATCATTACGGCTGCCACTCAGAGCAGTGCACCGGTGCACCAGGCGGCCCAGATGTGCCGCAAGCGGGGCCGTATCATACTAGTTGGGGTGACCGGTCTCGAACTCTCCCGCGCGGACTTCTACGAGAAAGAACTATCCTTTCAGGTATCTTGCTCCTACGGACCAGGTCGTTATGACTCGGCCTACGAACAGCGGGGGCAGGATTATCCTTTGGGCTACGTGCGGTGGACGGAGCAGCGGAATTTTGAAGCCGTATTGGACATGCTGGCGGCGGGTCGGCTGAACATGGAGCCCTTGATCAGCCACCGTTTCCCCCTGGACCGGGCCCTGGAAGCCTATGAACTTTTAACCAGCGGGAAGCCCTGCCTGGGGATCGTGCTGCAGTATCCTACACCCGAAGAGCGAAAGAATGACGAGTTACAGGTGCGGTCCGTGCGTCTGGCAGATGCTCCCGAGGAAACTGGTGACAGGTCCAAGTTTGGTGGGGCGGCCCCGGTGGTCGGGATCATTGGGGCTGGCAACTTCACTACCCGGGTGATGCTCCCGGCATTAAAGCAGACCGGAGCCAGGCTGAAGAGCATCGCCAGCAGCGGCGGGGTCAGTGGTACATATGCGGGAAAGAAGTTTGGCTTTGAGGAGACAACCACCGACGCCAGCCAGGTATTTGGTGACCCCGAAGTAAACGCCGTGTTCATCACCACGCGGCACAACACCCACGCCCGCTTTGTGCTGGACGGACTGCGGGCCGGGAAACACGTCTTCGTGGAAAAGCCACTATGCCTGACCGGGGATGAGCTGGATAAGATCGTGGCGGCCCAGCAGGAGAGCCCGGATAAAATGGTAGTCGTTGGCTTCAACCGGCGCTTCGCTCCCCATATTCAGAAGATGAAGGCCCTGCTGGACAGTATGCGGGAGCCTAAGAGCTGTATAGTTACTGTTAACCCCGGGGCGATACCCGCCGACCACTGGACCCAGGACTCCAAAATAGGCGGGGGACGTATCATTGGGGAAGCTTGTCATTTCATCGATCTCCTGCGTTACCTGATTAGACAACCGATTGGTGAGGTACAGGCTACCGGTATAGGTAAGAATTTCGGGGTTGAGGTAACGGATGATAAGGTGACCATCAACCTGACTTTTGCCGACGGGTCCTTCGGCGCGGTGCACTACCTGGCCAACGGGCACAAATCGTTCCCCAAGGAACGGGTGGAAGTTTTCTGCCGGGGGCGGATACTGGCCCTGGACAATTTCCGGGTGCTCCGGGGATACGGCTGGCCTGGGTTTCGGAAAATGAAGCTGTGGAAGCAGGACAAGGGGCATGCGGCGGGGATGCACGCTTTCGTGGAGGCGGTACGGCAGGGCGGCCCGGCGCCGATCCCGTTTACGGAGATCGAAGAGGTGACGCGGGTGACCCTGAAGGCAGCTGAGATGGCCAGACGTTAGGGAGGAGTAATAAATAAATGACGAACAAGATCTGCATCCTGGGGCTGGGATACATCGGACTGCCCACTGCCAGTATCTTTGCCACCAATGGTTTTGACGTACTGGGTGTGGATACAAATCCGCGGGTAGTGGAGACTGTCAATCGCGGTAGGATCCACATCCAGGAGCGGGGGCTGCACACTCTGGTGCAGGCGGCGGTAAAATCAGGACGGCTGAGAGCGGCAACAGAAGTGGAGCCCGCAGATGTGTTTATTATTGCCGTACCGACTCCGATTTCTGAGGACAAGCAGGCTGACCTTGCGTATGTGCAGGATGCCGGCCGTATGATAGCCTCTGTGTTACAAGCAGGTAACCTTGTTATTTTAGAGTCAACTTCGCCCCCAGGTACGTGTATGAGAGTATTAAGGCCTATCCTGGAGGAGTCGGGGTTGAAGGCGGGGCCGGACTTTAGATTGGCCCACTGCCCGGAGCGGGTGGTTCCGGGGCGGACGATGCGGGAGCTGATCCAAAACGACCGTGTAATCGGGGGCGTGGATCGTGCCTCTGGGGAATCAGCTGCAAAACTCTACAGAGTTTTTGTGGAGGGTAAGATTCATCTTACCGATTGCACGACAGCCGAGATGGTCAAATTAATGGAGAATACATACCGGGACGTAAATATCGCCCTGGCAAATGAACTTGCCTTAATCTGTGAGAAATTAGACATTAGTGCCTGGGATGTTATCGAACTGGCCAATCTCCATCCGCGTGTAAACATTCACTGGCCTGGACCCGGAGTGGGCGGACACTGTATAGCCGTAGACCCGTGGTTTATCGTGGAGCGGTTTCCGGATACAGCCCGTATCATAAATCTTGGCCGCACAATTAACGATTCGATGCCTCAGTACGTAGTCGAGCGGATGAAGGCAATATTAGAGGACATCCCGTCGCCGCGGGTTGCTGTGTTGGGTGTAAGCTACAAGGGGAACATCGAAGACGCAAGGTCAACGCCGGCACTTCCAGTGATGCGGGGATTGGAACAGGCCGGGATTACTTTTGCTATATATGACCCGCACGTCCACGACTTTGAGTATGAGTTATCGAGCTTACAGGATGCATTGGCGGATGCAGACTGTGTTTTACTTTTAGCCGATCACGACGAGTTTAAGTTCCTCTATCCGCAAGAACTCGGTAAACTGATGCGCCGGCGTGTTGTTTTCGACACCCGGAATGCACTGAGTTACGACCTCTGGCGGGAGTGTGGCTTTACCGTGTATCGGTTGGGTGTAGGTGATGCAGGTGATAATGTTCAGACCTGTAGTCAGCAGATCGATAAGCAGAAGGCTGCTGCTGGCAGATAATGATTAGCCGTATTGGTCAGGCAGTAAAAGACTTGAAATGCGTTGGCCCGGGAGAACTGTATTACCGGACCTGGGATGGTGTATTACGGGCATCCGGGCTGTACAAGAAGATACACAAGCCGGGGTGGATGAGTGACGAAGCAGTTCTGGAGCAATTTGGAGGACGGTTTACCTCCCGGGCAGACATCTGTCATTACTTACGTTTACGAAAGAATGTTCGGTTTTTCTTTTTGCCAGAGGATAGGGATCTATATTCACAGGTTTTAAACAAGGTCTTTTGCCAGGAGCGAGAGACCTTATTACATGCTGCCGAAAAAGTATTGGAACACCAGTTTGAACTGTTGGGATGCGAGTACGCTTTTGATGGTGACATTGACTGGCACTATGCCGGGGAAGGTAAACGCTGGCCGCAGGTACACTGGAGTAAGCTGCAAATAGGTGACGGGTATGGATTGGGGGACATTCGCCCGCTGTGGGAACTGAACCGGCACCAGCATTTCTATGTTTTGGGGCGGGCCTACTGGTGGACCGGGGACGAACGTTATGCGCAGGAGTTTGTACGTCAGATAAAGAGTTGGTTACGTGATAACCCACCGGAAGTAGGTGTTAACTGGCAATCTAATCTGGAGATCGCTATCCGGTCGATTTCGTGGCTATGGGCCTACCATTTCGTCCTGCGTGCGGAAGTCCTGGATGATGATACGTTGTTCGAGTTGGTGCGCGCCTTTGTACACAGCGCTTATCACCTGGAGCGACACCTGTCCTATTCCTGGTACTGTATGCGCAATAACCACCTTATCGGTGATGCGACCGGGTTGGCACTGATCGCACAGACCTTCCCCGAACTGGTTCGGGCCCGGACCTGGAAGCGGACAGCTCTAAAGATATTGTACGGTGAACTGCCCCGGCAGGTGTATGCGGACGGGGTGAACTGGGAGCAGGCCGTATACTACCACCGGTTCGTGCTGTACTTGTACCTGCAGGTGGTGCGTATGGAACAGCTAAACGGCGGTAATGTGCCGTCGTGGGTCTGGCCTTATCTGGAGAAAATGTTTGAGTTCTTGTGCTGGGTGGCCAAGCCGGACGGCAGGGCGCCGTTGGTGGGTGATAACGACAACGGAGTGGCCGTTTGGCTGGGTAATGAGGATGTGGTGGATATGCGCCCGGCACTAGCGACGGGCGCGGTATTGTTCGGCCGTGGGGATCTCAAGTATGCGGCAGGGTGCCTGGCGGAAGAGACCTTATGGCTGCTGGGTTTGGATGCTGTTGAACGGTGGAATCGGATAAAGACCCAGCCACTAAGCGATACGCTGGGGGTCTTTGACAATGGTGGATTCTATGTTAAGCGGTCGGGCTGGGAGCCCGGGGACACTTATCTCTTGTTTAAGAACGGACCGCATTCCATGTATCATTCCCACGCGGACCAACTACATATCGAACTGGCTGCCCACGGGCACGACCTGTTGATCGACCCGGGCACTTATGTGTATAACTCTGAGCCGCAGTGGCGCAATTTTTTCCGGGGTACGGTGGCGCACAATACGGTGGTGGTGGACGGGGAGTCCCAATCGGTGCCGCACCGGTCATTTCGCTGGCTGGAAACTGCTGAGCCTCTTGAAGTGGATGTTTGTGCGGGAGAGCATCTGCAATGGGTGTGTGGCGGCCATACGGGTTACCAGCGCCTGGCTGATCCGGTAATACATCGTCGTGGGGTAATGAGTGTTTTGGGTGAGTATGTGGTGGTGTTTGATGATTTCACGGCCCGCGATGAGCATCATTATGAGTTCTGCTTTCATTTCCCGCCGGGGGTAGCGGAGGTGTCCGGCTTAGGGTGTCAATACAGACGTGATGATGGGGCTGCCGGGCTGGTGATCCGGCCTATCGATACCGACGGGATGAACTTTGATATTGTACAAGGCCGGGAAGAACCCGAGATACAGGGATGGGTGTCCTACCGGTACGGCGTGCGGGAACCGGCACCCGTTTTTTGTGCGCGGGGGCGGAAGAGCGGGGCCTGGGTTACGGGCTTTCTACTGTGGCCTTTGGGGCCGGAGACCAGGGAGCCGAAAGCGGTGGAATGCAAGGTGGTTTCGGACGAGCCTAAAGTGCTGAGGATCAGCCACGGTCATTTCGTGGATTTGGTGGCGTATTCGGGAGAAGAGACCCCGATGCGGTTGTTGGGGCGGGGTTTAAGTACGGATGCGGGGGTTGTTTTTTACCGCTCTGATACGGATGGTAAGCTATCCTGCCTGATGGTGATGAAGGGCACCGAGGTGTCCGTGGACGACCTTTTTAGCTTGGCGGGTGATTGGCGGTATTTGGAGTTGGGTTTGGATGGTAATAGACGTGATGCATTTCTACAAGGGGACGTCAGTGGCGAAGTTGTACTTAACTCCGGAGTAATTGAAAACCTGGCCGTTGGGGATGGCCTGGAGGTGCGGCGGACTACGGCAGAGGTTTGGGTGATCGGGAAACAAACGGGCTGAATGGCCAGAGCGTTGGAGGAGTTTTTGAGTGCAGGAAGTCTGGTTTATTAATCAATACGCGATTTCGCCGGATCTGCCCGGGGGTACACGCCATTATGATTTTGGCGTTGAACTGGTGAACGCCGGGCATACGGTGCGTATCTTTGCGGCGGATGTGAACCTGGCGCTACGCCGGAAGGTCCGGGATCTTCGTGGAAAGCTTTGGCTGGAGGAACCGGTGAACGGGGTGCTGTTTGAATGGGTGCGGACCAGTACCTACCAGCGGAACGATTGGCGGCGGGCGCTCAACATGTTTGAGTTTAGCTGGAATGTATACCGGGCGGGCCTAAAACTGGGGGTACGTCCGGGTTTAATTGTAGGTTCGTCACCACACCTGTTTGCGGCTTTGGGCGGGCTTTACCTGGCGAGACGTTTTGGGTGCCGGTTTATCTTTGAGGTGCGGGATTTGTGGCCGCAGGCATTGATCGACATGAACGGTCTTTCCGAAGGGCACCCGATGGTGCGGGTGATGCGGCAGGTGGAGAAGAAGCTTTACCGCGAGGCGGATCACATTGTCGTGCTGGCGGAGGGATCTATACCTTACCTTGAGAATATGGGTGTTTCGGGAGATCGGATTTCCTTCATCCCAAACGGAGTGCATCCGGGACATTTTGTACCCAGGATGGCGCGTGTTGAAGCGCGGAATCGGTATGGTTTTACTGAGTTTACGGTTGTATACACCGGAGCGCACGGGCCGGCAAATGCGCTTGAGACAGTTCTGCAAGCGGCGGACGAGCTAAAAGAGTATACGTCTATCGAGTTCGTGCTGGTGGGGGACGGACCGGTCAAGGGAGACCTGCTGGCACGGGCGCGGGAAATGGGGTTGCCGAACGTGAGATTTATGGACCCGGTGCCCAAGGGTGACATTCCGGATTTGCTGCAAGCGGCAGATGCGGCGGTGATCACCCTGAAGGATGCCAGGGCTTTTTATAACGCGGTCAGTCCGAATAAACTGTATGATTACCTGGCGGCCGGTAAGCCCGTACTGTGTGCTGTACCGGGTGAGGTGGCCCGGATGGTGGATGAGTCTGCTTGTGGTTTGACCGCGCCGGCTGAGGATGGCTTGGCATTGGCGAGGCAGACACGGGTGTTGGCGGGACTACTGGAAGATGAGCGTGCCGGGATGGGCGCACGGGGGCGTCAACTGGTGATGGAACGGTTCTCACGGCCCAAGTTGGTGCGGGAGTTTATCAGGCTGGCGGGAACAAATGACTGAGGTGTTTTGATTTTGATAAAGAAGGTACTGGTAACGGGGGCGACGGGTTTTACCGGCTCGTTTGTGGTGCGTGAGTTATGCGCGGCGGGATACGAGGTATACTGTTTTGTTCGGGAAAGCAGTAATACCTCGGTACTGTCCGGATGTGAGGTAACGTATGTAACCGGTGACCTGGGTCAGCCTTCTTCACTGTTCGAGGCTTTGAAGGGGATGGACGCCCTGGTGAATGTGGCCTCCATTGGTTTCGGGCACGGCCCGGACACAGTCCGGGCATGCGAGGATGCCGGGGTAAAACGGGCGCTTTTTTTCAGTACTACTGCGGTGTTTACCACACTCGAAGCCAAGAGCAAGGAGACACGGTTGAAGGCGGAAAACGCAATCACCGGGAGTGGGTTGGAGTATACCATTTTTCGGCCGACGATGATCTACGGGACACCGCGGGACCGGAACATGATTAAGCTTATCCGGTTTGTGGACCGCTTCCCCGTGGTACCGATCTTCGGTTCGGGAACGAGCGTGCAACAGCCGGTATATGTGCGCGATTTGGCACGGGCTGTGGCTACGGTGCTAAATTTATCCCAGACTTTCCGAAAGGACTATAACGTGTCCGGTAAGGAACCGATAACCTATAATGAGGTTGTGGATACGGTGGCGGCGCTGCTGGGCAAACGGGTTGTTAAGATTCACCTGCCGGTGAGGCTTTCCCTGGCGGCCGTTAATCTGGCCCGTGCTATACCCGGGCTGCCGAACTTTACGGCGGAACAGGTACTCCGTTTAAACGAGGATAAGGCGTTTTCACACGAGGCGGCGGCGGATGATTTCAGGTACGCGCCGGTGTCTTTTCGGGAAGGGATAGCGGCGGAGATAGAAGAGTACCAGATGCTAAAGAAGGGCGATGAAGCCTCGTGATGTATCGCCTCGTCAATCTGATGGGGGCTCTTGTCTTACTGGTACTGTCGTTGCCGCTGATGTTGTTGGTGGCGCTGGCTATCCGGTTGGACTCGCCTGGTCCTGCTATTTTCAAGCAGAAACGGGTCGGGCAATATGACCGGTATTTTACTCTGTACAAGTTTCGTACAATGCGTGTGGGAACACCGGACCTGCCGTCTGATATGGTGCCGAAAGATGATCAGCGTTTTACCAAACTGGGTAGGTTTCTGCGCCGTTTTTCAATAGATGAACTACCTCAGTTGGTGAATATCATCCGGGGGGATATGAACTTCGTAGGGCCGCGTCCGGCATTGTATAACCAGGATGAGTTAATCGCTATGCGCCAAGCGGCCGGGGTGAATCAGTTGAAGCCCGGGGTTACCGGCTGGGCTCAGGTGAACGGGCGGGACAACATACCGTTAGAGCTAAAAGTGGAACTGGACAAATACTACCGGGATAACCGTTCCTGGTTGTTGGATATAAAGATTCTCTGGCTTACGTTGATGAAGTGTTTGGGTGGTACCGATTTATACAATGAAAAGCCTGTTCGAACAAAGCAGGCTTCAGAACAACAGACAAGCCGCAAGCGGTTTATGGGATGAATGGTAGTGTTATAGTTATTGGGTTGCACACAGCCATTCCGCGAACCTAGCTAAGCCCTCTCGAATCGGTGTGTTTGTCTGGAAGCCTAATAGCCGACCGGCTTTTTCTGTGTCCGCCCAGGTCTGGGGAACGTCACCGGGCTGGGTGGGCTGGCGGTCGATGATTGCTTTCTTGCCCAGGGTTTCCTCCAGGAGGGCGATCAGTTCTCTTAGCTCGACGGTCTGGGAGTTGCCCAGGTTGAAGACGTCGTAGTGGTTGGGTGGGTCGAAACTAATTGCCGCCCTGACACCTTTGATGATGTCGTCGATGTAGGTGTAGTCTCTTCTGGTGGTGCCGTCACCGTAGACGGGGATCGGTTTTCCGTCCAGGATCAGGCGGGCGAATTTGTGGATGGCCAGGTCCGGGCGCTGCCGGGGGCCGTAGACGGTGAAGAACCTTAAGGAGACCGTGGGCATTTTGTGTAAATGGGCAAAGGAGTGGCACAGGGCCTCACCCGCTAGTTTGGTGGCGGCGTAGGGAGATATCGGGGTGAGCAGGGGGTCCTCTTCACAGAAGGGGACCTTTTCATTTATGCCGTACACGGAGCTGGAGGAGCCGAAGATAAATTTGTTTACGCCGGTGTTTACGGCGGCGTCCAATAGGTTCAGGGTGCCGGTGATGTTCACCTCGTGGTAGAGGAAGGGGGTAGGTGAATCCGGCTTTGTTGAGGGCTTCCGGGTTCAGGGCATTCCGGCCGTCTACGATGAATTTCTGCCGCATCAGTTGCCCGAGGGCGTTGTAATCCAGGTGGCGAAAGGTGTCCCATTCGGTGAGCAGCACCAGGGCGTCGCAGTCTGCAGCGGCTTCTTCGGGTGTCTCGCAGCAGATTACGTTTAGTTCTGGGTGCTTCTGTTTGAGGGTGGGGATGGCCACTGGGTCGTGCGCCTTGACGGTGGCTCCCAGGTCAACCAGGCGTTTGGCGACGGCCAGAAAGGGGGCGTCCCGGGTGTCGTCGGTGTTCGGCTTAAAGGAGATGCCCAGGATGCCGATGGTGGTGCCCCGGATGACCTTGAGCAGGGACTGGAGTTTCTTCACGATGGACTCGTGCTGGCGCAGGTTCGCTTTGACGGCGGCGTCCACCAGGTACATGTCGTAGTTGTACTGTTGGGCGGCGTGCAGGATGGCGCTGACGTCCTTACCGAAGCAGCTGCCGCCCCAGCCGGCACCGGCCATGAGGTAGCGCATGCCGATGCGTTCGTCCAGGCCGATGCCCCGGGCGACCTCGGTGATGTCCGCACCCACGTGTTCGGCGAGCCCGGCGAATTCATTTATAAAGGAGATCTTCATGGCCAGGAAGGCGTTGGCGGCGTATTTGATCAGTTCCGCACTGGTGGCGGTGGTGGTGATGAACACCGGGAGCTTGTTCGTCTGCGGCTCGCGAACGCCTGCCGGATGGGCGAAGGTCTGCTCCAGGATCGGG
>QZIR01000020.1 GCA_003604975.1 Desulforudis sp.
TGGCAAAAACGCTCTCCGGCAGGCTCCCCGAAGCGGTCGAGCTCATTATTTACGAAAACTTCGCCATCGCCACCGCCCCGGAACCAACGAGCAGCAGCGGCTACGGCCGCTTCACCTACCGCAACGGAGGGCTTACCGGGCCGGATGACGGGACTGCCATATGTACAAAAACATTTCGCATCAAGGACATCGACTTCTCGGTCCTGCCAAAGCTGGTACGGGAAGCGCCGGGCCTCGCCGAAAAACCCGATAGCAGGATCACCCATGTGATCCTGAGTCGCGGCGTCTTCTGCAAAGATGTCGGTTGGTTCGTCTACGTGACGGACGGATCCAAATCGGGCATGGTCGAATTCAAACCCGACGGCAAGCTGAAAAATGTAACGGCTTATTAGCGGATGACAGCGCGGGGCGCTTCAGACAGGAACGTGTACCCGATCCAGGCTGCCGTCCTCCGCAAGCGGGGCGGCCCGTTGGCGATCGAGTCCCTGGAGATGGATGCGCCGCGGGACGACGAAGTCCTGGTGCGGCTCGTCGCCTCAGGCATCTGCCGCACCGACATCGACTTCTGCGACGAGTGGTACGATGGCCCCGACGCCCTGGTGCTGGGCCATGAAGGCGCGGGGGTGGTGGAGCGGGTCGGCTGGAAGGTGAAGGCCGTCCGTGCCGGCGATCCGGTGGTGCTGTCCTATCAGTCCTGCGGCCTTTGCCGCCCCTGTAAAAGCGGCCGGCCCATGGATTGCGACCGGTTCTGGGACCTGAACTTCGGCTTCCAGCGGCTGGACGGCAGCAATTCCTTGCAGCGCAGCGGCGTCCGTGGCCACTTCTTCGGCCAGTCCTCGTTCGCAACCCGGACCCTGGCCACCGAGCGCAACCTGGTCACGGTCCCCGCCGACCTTCCCCTGGAGCTGCTGGCGCCCCTGGGATGCGGCATCCAGACCGGCGCCGGTACCGTGCTGAACTCGCTGCGGGTCCCGAAGGGCGCAGGCATCGCCGTTTTCGGGACCGGGGCGGTCGGCCTGGCAGCGGTCATGGCGGCCCGCATCATCGGCGCCGGTCCGATCATCGGCGTTGACATCGTGCCCGGCCGGCTCGCCCTCGCCCTGGAACTCGGGGCCGGCCACGCCATCGACAGCGGCCGGGAAGATATCGCCGCCCGCATCGCCTCTATCACCGGCACTGGGGTCGAGTATGTGGTGGAGACCACCGGCATGCCGGAGATGCACCGTCTTGCCGTGGAAGTGCTGAACCCCGGCGGCACGGTGGCGCTGATGACCGGAGAGGGCGGCGCCAAATACCCGGGAGGCCGCCGAACCATCGGCATCCGCGAGGGTGACGCGGTGCCGCAGAGCTTCATTCCCTATCTGATCGACCTCTACCGGGCCGGGAAGTTCCCCTTTGACCGACTGATCAGGTTCTACGACTTCCACGAGATCAATCAGGCCATGACCGACGCGAAACGGGGCGAAACCATCAAGCCTGTACTCCGGATCGGCGGTTGACCATTTCCCGCGTGTTTTCTCTTGCCGAAACCGGGCGGAGCAGCTTCAATCACCGGATGAAGAAAAATCTTTCACGCCTTGCAGGAAAATACAGCAGAGCTGCTGCCAAGGCAGACTCGATATCCCCTTTGTGATCCGGAGGACTGTTGTCATGTACTCAAAGTGGACGAAAACCGGACGGGTAGAAGAGGTCCTGGACTGTCATGCGCCGCGCGGCCCGCGGATTATCGCCCTGGTCTTTCTGGCGCCCTTTGCCGCCTTCTTCGGATACTACCTGGCTGCCTCGTTGGCCGAGTACATTCCTGCGGCGAGTCCGCACGAATGGTTGCGGGCTCTGCCCGGACTACTGGTCGTCCTCGCGCTGTTCCTGTCGTTCGGGATACCCTCCTGGTGGCTTCTCCTGGGCCGCACCAGGCTGATCTTCGAGCGAGGCGGCGGCCGGATCCTGCAGGTGTTCGACTTTCGCATCTATCGCAGGACAAAGGCGTATCGCGTGGATGATATCATCCTGGTCAACTCGATGATCAGCCGCTCCGGGAACAAAGCTTCCACCCCCGGAACCGAAATCTACGCGGTACAGGTCCATTTCCGTGAGGGCAAGCCCATCACCGTTGCGCACGAAGAGAGGGCTGGGGACGCAAGAGATGTCGCCGCGAGAATTACAGCTCTCCTCCCGGCGCATGTCGTCGGCCCGCCAGGTGCCCGCCGGTAAACTCCATCATTTCCCCGACCCTCCGGAAAATCAATCAGCCTCCAAGGGGAACCCCGGTTCCCATATTAAAGGTCCTTGGATTTATTCACTTTGTTTTGCCTGCCGGAAGTGCTAAAGTGAAATGAATTCGCATTGTATTCACTCGTTAATTCTCTGATTGTTACTTGACATGGCCGGAAGCAAACAAAGTACTCTCAAAAGAAATAAAAACAATTCTGCACGATTAGAATAATAGATGACCTGCGAAAAGCACGCCCGGGAAGTTATCGATCAGCTTCTGGAGAAGGCCGGCTGGAAGGTTCTTGATATCAAGGACGCCAATATCCATGCCGGCCTTGGCGTTGCTATTCGCGAGTTCCCCCTGAAGAGCGGCCATGGCTTTGCCGATTACCTGCTCTACGTGAACGGCAAGGCTGCCGGGGTTATTGAAGCAAAGAAGGTCGGAACCACCCTCACCGGTGTTGAAATCCAAGCCGAAAAGTATTCCAGAGGGCTGCCGGACGCTCTGCCGGCCTGGACCAGGCCGCTTCCTTTCTGTTACCAGTCCACCGGCGAAATTACCCGGTTCACCAGCAATCTCGATCCTGAACCCCGCTCCAGGCAGGTTTTTGCCTTCCATAGTCCGGAGTACTTTGTCCGGGAAATCGAGGCATCATGCACAGAATCAACCGGCGATACAGGGGGTCCGTATTTTCATGCAGCCTCCACCCTGCGCGGACGCCTCAAAAACATGCCGCCCCTCGTAGAAGAGGGCCTCTGGCCCGCCCAGATTCAGGCCATCAAGAATCTTGAGCAATCCCTGGCCGCCAATCGGCCCCGCGCCCTCATCCAGATGGCAACCGGCAGCGGCAAGACCTTCACTGCCATCAATTTCATTTATCGTCTCATCAAGTTTGGCGGCGCCAGTCGGATTCTTTTCCTGGTTGATCGCGGCAACCTGGGCAAGCAGACTTTCAAGGAATTTCAGCAGTACGTTTCACCCTACAACAACTTTAAATTCCACGAGGAATACATTGTCCAGCGGTTAACCTCCAACACCCTGGATACCACGGCCCGGGTCTCGATCTGCACCATCCAGCGCCTCTATTCCATGCTCAAGGGCCAGGAACTTGCCGAGGAGGATGAAGAACTATCCATCCAGGGGCTCACTCCAGCGTTCAAAGAAATACCGCCGCTGGAATACAACCCGGCCTTTCCCATCGAAACCTTTGATTTCATCATCACCGATGAGTGTCACCGCTCCATCTACAACCTCTGGCGGCAGGTCCTGGATTATTTCGATGCCTTTCTTATCGGCCTCACCGCCACGCCTTCCAAGCAAACCTTTGGTTTCTTCAACCAGAACCTGGTGATGGAATACGACCACGAACGAGCCGTGGCCGACGGGGTCAATGTCAATTACGATGTCTACCGGATAAAAACCGCCATCACCGAAAAAGGGTCCAAGGTTGAAGCCGGATACTATATAGACAAACGCGACCGCGACACCAGAAAGGTCCGCTGGGAAAAGCTGGATGAGGATTTTGACTACGACCCCAACCAATTGGACCGGGATGTGGTGGCCGTGGACCAGATCCGGAAAATTATCCGCACCTTTAAGGAAAAGGTCCTGACCGAGATTTTTCCAGGCCGTAAATGGGTACCCAAGACCCTCATCTTTGCCAAGGACGACAGCCACGCCGAAGATATTGTCAAAATGGTGCGCGAGGAATTCGGCAAAGGCAATGATTTTGCCCAGAAGATCACCTACAAGACCACAGGCGCCACTCCTGAAACGCTTATCGCTTCTTTCCGCAACAGTTACAACCCCCGCATTGCCGTTACCGTGGATATGATCGCCACCGGCACCGACATCAAGCCGTTGGAAATCGTCATGTTCATGCGGGCGGTGAAGTCCCGCTCCTTTTTTGAGCAAATGAAAGGCCGCGGCGTACGAATTATCAATAAAGGCGACCTGCAGGCCGTCACCCCGGATGCAAAAGGCAAGGATCATTTCATCATTGTCGACTGCGTGGGTGTCTGCGAACAGGACAAGACCGACTCCCGGCCCATGGAGCGCAAACCCTCCGTCAGCCTGGAAAAGCTGATGCAGGCCGTCAGTCTCGGCAATACGGAGCCGGACGTGATTTCGTCCATTGCCGGCCGCCTGGCCAGGATAGCCCGCCGGACCAGTACCGAAGATGAGCAAAAGGTAAAAACGCTGACAAACAACAAATCCCTTGAGCATTTGACCGCCGACCTGGTAACCGCCCTCAAACCGGACACGCATATTGATCAGGTGTACCTGCGTCGCGCTGAGCAAGGCAGGCAGGCCGACACAAGTGATCCTACTGATGAAGAGATGCAACAGGCTGCGGCCAAGGTGATTCAGGAGGCGGTCAAGCCGCTGTATGATCCAAAACTCCGGGAACTTATCCTGGATATCAAGAAGAAGAACGAGCAGGCCATTGACACCATCAGTATCGATAAGGTGCTGGAGGCCGGTTTTTCCGCCGAGGCCCGGGAAAAGGCCAAAGGTCTGATCGAATCCTTTGAGCAGTTCATCAAAGACAACAAGGACGAAATAACCGCCCTGCAGATCCTCTATGCCACCCCATACAAGGCCCGACTTCGCTTCGAAGACATCAAGGAGCTTGCCAGCAGGATCGAGAAGCCGCCGCACCATTTCCGGGTGGACAACCTGTGGAATGCCTATGCCGCCCTGGAAGAGTCAAAAGTCAAAGGCGTCAATGCCCCGCACATCCTCACCGACCTGGTTTCCCTGGTCCGCTTTGCCATGCACCAGGAGAATGAGTTAGTGCCGTTTCCGGACAGGGTGGAATCCAACTTCAAGGCCTGGCTTCTCCAGCAGGAGGCAGCCGGCAAGAAGTTCACCGATGAGCAACGCCAGTGGCTGGTGATGATCCGCGACCATATCGCCGCCAACCTCGGCATCGAGGCCGAGGATTTTGACTATGCGCCTTTTGCCCAGGAGGGCGGGCTGGGCAAAGTGTATCAGCTCTTTGGCGATGAGTTGAATGGGATTATGGAAGCATTGAATGAGGCCTTGGCGGCGTAAGACAGGGAAAATATGAAATTCGAAAATTTCCGGTCTGGAGAATTCAAACAGCAGTATCAATATAAGAGCTTTCAACCTGCCTCAATAAACCAGGAATGGTCTTGGGATGACACACGTATAAACGTGCTGTTGGAGAAGGCGACAAAATCCCTTGGAGAGCTCAATGCCTTTACCCTCATTGTCCCCGATGTCGATCTGTTCATCCGTATGCACATTATCAAGGAGGCGAATACCTCAAGTCGTATTGAAGGAACAAAAACAGAGATGGATGAGGCGGTAATGGATGAAGAGTCGATCATTCCCGAGCGAAGGAATGATTGGCGTGAAGTCCAAAATTATGTGCGGGCAATGAATACTGCCATTGAAAAATTAAATACCTTGCCTCTTTCACTGAGACTTCTGCGGCAGACCCACGAAATATTGATGACCGGCGTCCGGGGAAAACGGAAAACTCCGGGAGAATTCAGGCGTAGTCAAAATTGGATTGGAGGTTCCTCGCTGGCTGATGCCGCTTTTATTCCACCGCACCATGAGGACATGGCCGACCTCTTATCTGATCTGGAAGCATTCTGGCACAATGAGAGCATCCATGTCCCGCATTTGATTCGCTGTGCTTTAAGCCACTACCAGTTTGAAACAATTCATCCCTTTCTCGATGGTAATGGCAGAATTGGTCGGTTGCTGATCACCCTGTATTTGGTCAGCCATGGTCTGCTTGCCAAGCCCTCACTCTATCTGTCAGCTCACCTGGAAAAGCATCGCGGAGCCTATTATGACGCGTTGACTCGTGTACGAGAGTCGCACGACATTGGCCACTGGGTTCGCTTTTTTCTGCAGGCAGTGGTTGAAACAGCGGAAAGCGGAAAAGGTACTTTTCAAAATATTCTTGCTTTGCGTCAGGAGATGGAAAGGAAAATTGTGACGTTGGGCCGCAGGGCCGAAAATGGTCGTCGATTGATCATGCTTTTATACGTCACACCGGCCATTACTGTTAACTCCGTAGCAGAACGGCTTGGCCTGAAATATTACACAGCCAACCAGTTGGTATCTGCCTTCACGGAACTTGGGATTTTGAAAGAAGCGACCGGATATCAGCGCAATCGAATTTTTATTTTCCAAAACTATGTGGATATTTTCAGAAATGAAAACGAAATAAAATAGTTTATATTATGTTTTCAGTGTATAAAAACAAAATATAAATCCTTATGTGTATTTTTATTGCATGAAAATAGAAGGAGCCCATGATCATATCGCCGCCAACCTCGGCATTGAGGCCGAGGATTTTGACAATGCGCCATTTGCCTAGGAGGGCGGGTTGGGAAAAGTCTATCAGCTTTTGGCGATGAGTTGAAGGGGGTTATGGAAGAATTGAATGAGGCGTTAGCGGCGTAAGATGCAAGGTGAGCATGGTGAAATAATTATCTATGAGGTGGAAGAAAGCGCGGTCGAGGTGCGACTCGACCGCGACACCGTCTGGCTTACCCAAAGGCAAATGGCAGAATTCTTTGACACCTCTTCCGATAACATAAGCCTCCATCTGAAAAATATATTTTCGGATGAGGAACTTGAGAAAAAAGCAACTACCAAGGATTTCTCGGCAGTTCAAAAGGAGGGGAACCGCAAGGTTCGCCGAACGTTAACGCATTACAATCTGGATGCAATAATCTCCGTCGGCTACCGGGTTAATTCAAAAAGAGGTGTTCGTTTCCGTCAGTGGGCGACCTCGGTTCTCAGAGATCATCTCATAAAAGGCTATACAATCAACGAAAGACGCCTGGCCGAGAAGGGTCTCGCCGAGATGGAACAGGCGTTTGCCTTGCTGTCCAGAACTTTGCAGCGGAACCAGTTGGTAACGGATGAGGGCAAAGCCGTGCTGGAAGTGGTCGACAGGTATGCCAAATCATGGTCCCTGCTGCTCAAGTATGATGAAGACCGTTTGGAACTCCCCAAAAACCGTCATCCGGCGCGCCGCTCTCTTGATTATGCTCGGACCGGGAAATCTATCAAAGCGCTCAAGGAAGACCTGATGGGGCGGGGCGAGGCCTCCGAGCTGTTTGGGCAGGAGCGTGACCATTATCTCCAGGGCATCCTCGGCAACCTTGACCAGACTTTCGGTGGTCAGGATCTCTATGCCAGCGTCGAGGAAAAGGCGGCCCACCTCCTGTACTTTGTCATCAAGGACCACCCGTTCAGCGACGGCAATAAGCGGATCGGGTCTTTCCTCTTCCTGGTATTCCTGCAAGAGAACAACCTATTGGAACAATCCGGCATCAACGACAACGGGCTGGTGGCTCTGGCCTTGTTGATTGCCGAGAACGATCCGAAACAGAAGGATTTAATGATTCGTCTGATCATGAACCTGCTGGCCGGGAGCTCAATATGAAGGTCTCGGAAAAGCCAGCATCTTATATAAACACCCTCGATACTGGGAGGAACATGGGGTGTGAGAGGCTGCCTCATGAAACCGATAAAAAACTAATTAAATTTCTTCCTCTAGAGAATGTCGTGGAGATCGTCTCAGGCTTTGGATTTCCCAAAGCCCTGCAAGGCAAGACGGATGGCGAATTGCCGTTTTTCAAAGTCGGAGACATTTCCTTGGCATGGAACAATGGCCAGAGAGGATTGACCAAAGCTCAACATTATTTAGATCAGGAAGAGGCTCTTTCCATTAAAGCAAGGCCATATCCGAAAGGGACAGTCGTATTCGCAAAAATTGGCGAAGCAATCAAGCTCAATAGACGAGCGATTTTGGGGCAGCCAGCCATTGTCGATAACAACGTAATGGGCCTCATTCCGAAAGAGGATATGGCTAATGCAGATTACCTTTTTTATTGGACTTTGACATTGCGACTCGGCGATATTTCTCAAGCTACCACTGTCCCATCAGTAAGAAAATCAGACGTTAAACAGCTTCCATTCCCTTGGGTTCCCCTCGAACAACAAAAACGCATCGTTGCGGAAATCGAAAAACAATTCTCCCGGCTTGATGAAGCCGTTGCCAACCTCAAGCGCGTCAAGGCCAACCTCAAACGCTACAAAGCCGCCGTCCTCAAAGCCGCTGTCGAAGGCAAACTCACCGAAGAATGGCGAAAGCAACATCCGGACGTAGAATCCGCCTCCAAACTCCTCAAACGCATCCTCGTCGAACGCCGCCAAAAGTGGGAAGAAGCCGAACTCGCCAAAATGAAAGCCAAAGGAAAACTCCCAAAAGATGATAAGTGGAAGAAAAAATATAAGGAGCCACCGAAAGTAGATGCGTCAAATTTACCAGATCTGCCAACAGGGTGGGTTTGGACAAATTTTGAGCAATTAGCAGAAGATATACCTAATGCACTTAAAGCGGGGCCTTTTGGCTCTGCATTAAAAAAATCTTTTTATGTCCCGAAAGGCTACAAGATTTATGGGCAAGAACAGGTTATCAGGGACGACCCATCTTATGGGGATTATTACATAAACGAAGCTCGCTACAAACAACTTGAATCGTGTGCTGTAAAGTCAGGTGATATGCTTGTCAGTTTGGTCGGGACAATAGGGCGCATTCTTGTTTTGCCTGAAGATATAGAACCAGGAATAATTAATCCTCGACTAGTTAAAATGAGTCTTGATTTTCGGATTGTAGATCCAATTTTTATCCGGGCTTACATTCAGTCTCCGTATGTGAAATATCTTTTTGCTATCGCATCACATGGAGGTACGATGGACATTCTCAATATGACAATTTTGAAGGGGATTCCAATCCCATTGCCTCCTTCAGAAGAACAGAAAATGATTTTGGATGAATTTGATCGTGTTGCGACAATTGAGGCAGAGCTAGAGAAGGCATCCTCGACTAACCTCCTACGAGCAGAACGCCTTCGTCAGTCAATATTGAGCAAGGCATTTTCGGGAGAGCTAACAGTAGAAGATGAAAAAGGGATGGAGAATAAATGTCAAACTCGCCAATGAAACAAAGTACTCGGGTTTGGTTGCTACTTATTAATATTGGCATTTTGAGTCTTGGGAGTTTCCTTGCGTTTGGGAGCTGGATTCCTCCATTGGGTGATAAAGGATTTTGGTTTTATGCGGCTGTGCTGAGCTTGTTGCTTGGTAGCCATTTAATTACTCCTTTCTACCATAAACCAGTCGATGTAATTGCATATACAGTCCCAGCGATAATCGCTCTTTTTATAATAAACAAGTGGACTGTTTGGGGGGCAGGAGATAAATTGTTTTTTGGGTTTGCTGTCTTCTATTCTTGCACATTAGCAATTTCCTCGTTTATCGCAATCCTGACAAAAGATAGCCAGAATACCAACCTAAGGCAGACATCAAATATTTTGAGAGTCGCTGTTGATTTTCTAGGATCACCCAAAGCGATCTATAGCCCAGTTATTTTGTTTTCTCTCTATACTTTTCATAGGGGAGCTTCTAAAGAGTTATTATGGGTTGGTCTAGCATGGGCATTGACAGTACCTCTAACACCACTAGAAGGCTTACTTAAACTTGCTAGCAAAATAAAAGAGTTGTTTGCATTTAATTTGCCAACTGAGCTTATTGGTAAGGTTGCAGCTTATCAGACACCTGGTCTTCTTCTGATTAGACAAACAACTGAACAGAAAATGGCATTTGGGCAAATGCTTTTGATTAATGATCCATATGCAACGTCGAGGATGGGCGTTGTCCTCGATTATGTGGGTCGAGATGAAGGTATGTTAATACGTGCAATTGACATCACTTCTTTGGGTTATGAGCAAGATGTTGGCAGTGCGAAAACTTTACCTGAAGGATTTGCTGCACTCGCCAACATGCAAACTGAACAACCGGATGAAAACTTGCAGGTCATGTTGCAAAACCTCGTTGGTATTGTTGCCCCCGAGACATCAATAGACAGGTTATATTTTGAAGTAATCCGTGAGAAGAATATTGAGGAAGGGAAGCTAGTTGAAGCATCAGTTGGAATGAAAAAAGTTTTGTATCAAATTGTTGCTGGTCTCACAAAGGAAGAAATTGTTCATCAAAAAAACACTTTTGGATATGCTAGAGCACAAGCCCAAAAAGTTGGGGTTTGGGATGATGCCAAAAAGAAGTTCAAAGCAGTCAAATGGTTGCCAAGATTGAATTCTCCTGTGCAGTTGAAAAGTGAAGAGGAATATGACCTTGAAATTGATTCCATTGGCCATTTCCCGGGGACTTCTTACTCCGTGAGTGTCAAAAACATACATGAGCTTGTAACCCATAATACAGCTATTCTTGGCATCCTAGGGATCGGCAAATCTATGTTGTCATTTGAGTTGGTCGAGAGAATGCTTGCCGCTGATATCAAGGTGATTTGCCTTGATTTAACAGATGAATACCCAGACGAACTAAGTGATTATTATGATCAAGCAACCGAGGATAAGTTTATAGAAGAAGTCAAAAAGATTGGTAAAAAAGGGAAAGAAAATGTGGCTTGGAATGTTGAAGAAGGTGGGGCTGTTGGGGCATTTTCTGACGCAATAGAAAAACACATAGAAGATTTTATGAAGCCAGAATGTCCCAGAAATTTGATGATTTTTAACCCGTCAGACTTTGAGGTCTGGAAGCAGGACAGTAAACAATTCCAGGGGAAGGCTTCAATGCAATCTATTACCCCTACAGAGGTGACACAGATAATTACTGAAGCTGCATTAAGGATTGTGCAGAAACAGGGGAGGAGTAAGGATAAGAAGGCTAGGGTATGTATGGTTTATGAAGAAGCCCATTCACTTGTCCCCGAGTGGAATGCCGTTGCAACTGAGGGGGATAGAGCTGCAACAAATGGTACTGCAAGGGCGATTCTGCAAGGGAGAAAATTTGGTTTAGGATGTTTGTTGGTAACCCAGAGGACAGCAAGCGTAACAAAGACAATTTTGAACCAATGCAACACACTTTTTGCAATGAGAGCATTTGATGACACCAGCAAAGAGTTTTTATCAAACTACCTTGGTTCAGATTATGCTTCTGTGCTGCCTTCTTTGCGAGAAAGAGAAGCCGTTTTATTTGGGAAGGCGTCCTCGTGTGAAAATCCTGTTTTGATCAGATTAAATGATCGTGACAAGTTCTTAGCCGTTTTTAGGGCAGCGCACCCACCTCCCGAGCTCCCTACCTACGTTCCGGATGAGCCAGTAGAAGAAGAAACAGAGGAAGTTGAGAAAGTAGAAGCTCAGGATACGGGACAAACTAATGACGATGTGCCATTTTAATCAAGTAGGTTAAGAATGACTCCAGCGAATATAGTACAAAAATTATGGAACTACTGTAACGTCCTGCGGGACGACGGGATGAGTTATGGTGATTACGTCGAGCAGTTGACGTATCTGCTCTTTCTCAAGATGGCCGACGAGCGGACCAAGGCCCCGTACAACCAGAAGAGCCCTGTCCCGGCTGGTTATGACTGGCCGAGTCTGCTCAAGAAAGACGGTGACGAACTGTTCGACCATTACCGGCACCTGCTGGACCAGCTTGGCAAGGAGAAGGGGTTGCTCGGTCTGATTTTCAACAAATCCCAGAACAAATTCCAGGACCCGGCCAAGCTGCGGCGGCTGATCGTTGACCTGATCGACAAGGAAAACTGGTCGGTGATGAGCGCCGACGTCAAGGGTGATGCCTACGAAGGCCTCCTGGAAAAGAACGCCCAGGACACCAAGTCCGGCGCCGGACAGTATTTTACGCCCCGGCCTTTGATCCGGGCCATGGTGGATGTTGTCCAGCCCAAGCCCGGCGAGGTCATCTGCGACCCGGCCTGCGGCACCGGCGGCTTTCTGCTGGCCGCCCATGACTACATCATTGCCCACAACCCCAACATGACCAAGGAGGAAAAGCGGGCCCTGAAGGATGCCACCTTTTCCGGCTGGGAACTGGTGCAGAGCACGGCCCGTCTCTGCGCCATGAACCTCATGCTGCACGGGATCGGCGCCAACGGCGGCAAGCTGCCGCTGATGGTCTCGGATTCCCTGGCCGCTGATCCCGGTGCCCGCTTCGACATCATCCTCACCAATCCGCCCTTCGGCAAAAAAAGCTCGACCTCGGTGGTCGGCGCGGACGGCAAGGTGGTCAAGGAAAAGGATACCTACGAGCGGGACGACTTCTGGTCCACCACCTCCAACAAGCAGCTCAACTTCCTCCAGCACGTCAAGACCCTGCTGAAGCAGCATGGCCGCTGCGGTATCGTCGTGCCGGACAATGTCCTCTTTGAAGGCGGGGCAGGGGAAACCATCCGCCGCAAGCTCTTGCATGAGTGCGATGTCCATACCCTGCTGCGGTTGCCCACCGGCCTTTTCTACGCCCAGGGGGTCAAGGCCAACGTCCTCTTCTTCGACCGCAAGCCGGCCAGCGAAACGCCCTGGACCAGGAAACTCTGGATCTATGATCTGCGCACCAACATGCACTTCACCCTCAAAACCAACACGCTCAAGCGTGAAGACCTGGACGAGTTCGTGAAGTGCTACAACCCGGCCAACCGCCAGGATCGCGAGCCCACCTGGTCCGAAGAAAAACAGGATGGCCGCTGGCGCTCCTACGGGTACGAAGAACTGGTCAGCCGCGACAAAGCCAGCCTCGATATTTTCTGGCTCAAGGACGACTCCCTGGAAGACTCCGACAACCTGCCCGACCCCGGCATCATCGCCGCCGAAATAGTTGAGGATTTGGAGGCTGCTTTGGAACAATTTCGAGAGATTGCAGGTGATTTGGAGAAAACATCGTGAAAAATATGAGTCTAGGAAGATTGGAAAAAGTTGGCCTTCGCGAATACTGGGTTACAGAGGACGTTCATTTCACACCATGGCTGGCTCAGGAAGATAATATCGCTTTGCTCGGTGAATCTATCGGGATCGAGTTGGAAGTGGAAGCTCAGGAGAAGAATGTTGGGCCGTTTCGTGCGGATATTCTCTGTAAGGACACTGTTACGAATAATTGGGTTTTGATTGAGAATCAACTGGAGCGAACCGATCATCTTCACCTCGGACAATTGCTTACCTATGCGTCTGGGCTCAATGCGGTGACAATTGTCTGGATAGCCGACCGTTTCACGGAGGAGCACCGGGCCGCTCTCGACTGGCTCAACGAAATAACCGACAGTAGGTTCAATTTTTTCGGGCTTGAGATTGAACTGTGGAAAATTGGCGAGTCACCTGCCGCGCCTAAATTCAATATTGTTTCCAAACCGAATGACTGGTCAAAAAGCGTCAGCAAGGCCGCCGGCCAGCTCCAGGAACAGAATTTAACCGAGTCGAAACTTCTTCAACGCGATTACTGGCAAGCATTCAGGGAATATCTTTTTGACCAAGGTTCAAAAATCAAACCGACTAAAGCTCTTCCCCAGCATTGGATGAACTTGGCATTGGGGCGGAGTGGTTTTCAATTGACCGCCATTGCCTCGTTGTATAACTCGGAAAAGCAGTCCTACGATATTGGCGAAATTCGGGCTGAAATGTGCGTCTACGATCAGGAGGCAAAGGAATATTATTCGCAGATTGAACAAAAGAAGGAGGAAATCGAGGATGCTTTTGGAGAGCCCCTTGTCTGGTACAATCCGGAAGATGCGAATAATTGTAGGATTTACATTAAAAAATCAGCAGATGTTAAGAATCGGGAAACCTGGCATGAGCAACATGAATGGCTGAAATGTGAGCTCGAAAAATTGGACTGTATTTTCCGCCCGTTGGTCAAAAAGTTACGGCTGAATGCTTAGGGTAATAGGAAAGGACGGTTACCAATAATAACTTTCTCTACCAAGGACGGAAAAAGGGACGCTCTTAAATAATTCAATTACGGGAAGGCGGGACATCCCCAATTCTATATGTTTTTTTTCATCTTCGGCGCGCCACTCGTTTTTGGTACAGTCTTCTCTATTGGCCTCTATGTATCTGATGATGCATGCGGTGATTCATAATTTCTAAGATACGACTCTGTGTCCTTTCGAATTAGAATGAGGAATTGATATTCATGATTTTTAAATTTTTGGCCTCCTTGGTCACCGGAATAGGCGGGCATTACCTTAACCGCAGATGGGATCGGGCCATCCTGTTTCTCTGCCTGTTTGTGATCTACTGGGGAGCGATGTGGGCGTTCTTTATGTTTTTTACAATGCGGCATCTTTCAGGATCGCCGGAGGTGATTACGGAGCAGATTCAGGATGCCAACCTGTTGGTGAACAAGCTCTCTGCCATAGGTGTCTCTTTCCTGTGGTTGATGAGCATTGTCGTTACCTTGTATGACGGCAGGAAAAAAAGAGAACCTACCATTGCCAGGTGGTCCGGGTCAGGTATCGTTGCCGCGGTTCTCACCTCTTTCCTCTCGGGCCTTTTCCTGGCCACCAGTGTGGGCTCTTATTTTGCGACAGGGATAAAGATGGGCGAATCCTCTGATTTTCAGACCTATCAATCAAGCGCGGAGACTTCGTCTGCCAATCATTTCTTCGAGCATCTGGTTTTTGGCGGAAATCAGCCGATGACAGAGAACCTGCCCGCACCGCCGGAAGGCGAGGGGGTGCTATCGGGGCGGATCACCTATCAGGGTATGCCGGCGCAGGGAATATCCCTGGAGCTTATGCTGAATGCGCAATACAAGGCCAAAACAGAGACCAACGACCAGGGCATGTTCAGCATAAGCCTGCCGTCCGGCTCCTGGACAATCAATTCCATCCAGGCGCAGGGCTGGAGCAATATGCCGGATACCGGCACTTTTACCTTGTACTCCGGCAGAGAGGAACGACTCACCGGTCCCGAATATAAGGGAGGGCCATATTTCCGCAAAAACGGGCTGCAGGTGCACGTTGACCAGGATCCGGCCAGCTTCGATATTGAGCTGACGATCAGCAGGGACATTCAGCTGGTATGGCCCGATCCCGATGCCGAAGGCATAAAGGCGACCGTGGGTGATGTGATACGCTGGGAGGAATATCCCGGGGCTGATCGTTATTATGTCGATATCAAGCGGGTGACGCGGGAAGGAACGACAACCTCGTATCGGAAAGTTTCCTCCATGATCAGGGAAGAGACAACGTTGCCCCTTAAAAGCCTGAAATATGCAAAGGGGCCGGAACAAGAGCAAAATCCGGAGTACGCCGTCGAGATATACGCTTTTGCCGCGGACGGCACCCTAATCGGCGAATTCACAGATACCTATCAGGGCGGGACCTTCCTGCTGGCGGACGGGAACATGATCATTGAGGACAGGCTGGATGATTTATATGGATTGTCTTCGATGGAGGATATGGAAGAGTTACAGCAGAAAATGGAGAAAATATCCAAAAATGAGCAGCGGGCCGATGCCGTCCCCGTCCTCATCCAGAACAACATGCCTGCCGAAGCGCGGAAACTGCTCGATCTGATGGATTCCGAGTATTCGCAGGGCCGAAAGGAGGTCTTGACCGGATATCTCCTTGCCCTGGACGGGGAATGCGCCAAGGCAGAGGTGATGTTTGACAAGGCGGCAGCCATTAACCCGGATGTCTGCATACCTGATGCGTACCGTGCCGAGTGCAAGAAATAGAAAGGAAAGCTCGGTAAATCTCGGGGTCAGGTCTTGAAAGGAGTAATCGGGGTCTGACCCGAATGGCGCTAGTTTAAGGTCTTTTTTTGCGACAAACATACTGAAATTATTGATTAAAAATGCTAATGTTTGTCAATGCAAAATACAATATATTTA
>QZIR01000058.1 GCA_003604975.1 Desulforudis sp.
CCGAGAACATGCTGGTATTTTCAAAGAGCAGTCTGCAGTAACCTGCTGAAATCACTTATACCTGTCCACGCTATGCCTTTGACATGCCGAGGTTCTCGATAGCCGCATACAACGTACCAGTATCATATTCAAACGATATTGTAAAATAATCCGTGACTTGACTATTTTTTGACTATTTTTCCGCATTTTTGACAGCCGTGACTTTGGACAGAAAGGCAAGCCCCCTCTACGTAGATCAAAAAATCTTCACAACCGTTTCGATAATGAATTCTGGAGACAATAAACTGCCACGCCTCGGTGATCCGATGATCGTGCTCCTTCCTCCCCAGCCTGGCTCGACTGTGTTGAGAGACAAAATGAGTATCCCGATATTCAGCCCGGTGCTGCCGATAGTATACTTTTGTACCCGTCCGGGTCCAAACGACGAACAGGAGAGAATTCCGATATCGCAGCCTTTGGCATACAAACAGCCAAGGCCTCCCACGCCAGGATTGTCAAGAAAACCTCCCCGCCTCCCCCCATTTGTATCAAATATTTCAATAGATTTTAATACCTGTGCGAGATGCATCCTGTTTTTCAACCAGGCAACATAATACCGCTTCCATTGAGGGATCAGTGGAATGTTGCCAAACGGGTCTATATCCTGTTCAAGAACCGTATTCAGCATACCGATTCCCTCGACGAATTGGGCACGCATGTTCTGGATGCAATGCATCATACCTGAGAATATACTTGAAAGGCCGATCAATCCTTCCCTTTGAGGAGGTCTCGGCGCGCAGCCATCAATCATTTCCACATACCGCACGAGACGATCCAACTTTTCGTGACAAACTCTCATTGCGGCATAAGCCTGGCGGCTGGCTGCGGGCAGATTCAGCCCTGGATCATGATGATCAAAATTGTTCAGATGGACTTGCCCGCTTCCTCCCGCCTCTATACAAAAAACTTTCGGGTCAGAAAGTAGTTCTACCGGCGCGTTTTCAAAAGCTGTCGAGATAGCATCATCCTCCTTAACCCCCAGAATCAGACCGGTGAGACAGGTATCAAGATCTGGCTTTTGGATGACTACCTTGACGTGAGAACCGTCGAGAATACGCCTCCCGAAACCCTGACACCTCATTGTTCTTTCACGGCAACCATTCATAGAACATCGACCATTTGAATCAGCCCATAGCCTGTCCCGCCAAGGGCGAACAATGGGAGCCAACCACCGAAAAGCGGCTTGACCGACCGCCTGGGCAGGAGCAAGCATCTCGGGATTAGTAGGGACAAAAAGGAGGTGTGAGTAGCCTATGGTTTTCCTTTGTTTTTGTGTGTGAGCCAGTGTTCACCCTGCAGGCTGATACCCCGCTGAGCCAATGCATTCTGGAAAGAAAGGAGGAAGCCTCGGGGTGGCATGCCGAGCAGGATCATATGCCCCTCGCTGTCAAGTGTAATTTCGAACCTGGAGCCTTGCCCCGATGATAGACGACTTTTGGGGATATCTCCAGAGAGCGGCATTATACGCTGGTTGCCTGAACCACGGTAACGTAATGATTCCCCTTCCTGCTGAAAACGCCCGTCGACCAGCACATCCGTCACGGACAGCATCCCGTCGATTGCAGGATCATTGCGGGCTACCAGTTCTTCAATAGTGTGCCCACTGTATACCCAGGTGTTAAGACCTGATTCTTTTGCCTTGGTCAGCAGTACCGTTACCGCTGTTGCCTGAGCCGTTGGCTCGCCGCCACTTACAGTGATTCCCTCTATACCCGGCACGGCAATAATTTCGTTTGCCAGAGCCAAGGGTGATACCCTCGAGCCTGACTCTGTATCCCAGGTATCAGGTGACATACAACCGGGACAGTGAAGGGTACAGCCCTGAACCCAGACGACTGATCGCACTCCGGGTCCCATCGTATCGGTTACTCGAGGCAACCAGGCATGGAGGGCTAATGAAAGAGGCACAGTGCAGTCATTCATTGCATTCAGGAGACACAGCGGCTTGCTCATGGATTTATGTGCATTGTACCGCCCTTTGCCCCGGCGTTGAATATTTCACAGAAAATCAGAAATGCTGTTTCGCTATTAAGGGCAAAAATTATATTTGCAGGAAATATTTTGTTGTCTTTTTGGTGAGTTGCGATTGCTTCATAAAGTATAGATGCACAGTTTTCGAGAGGCAGTCCGCCTGTGCCACTCCCAATGGCAGGGATGGCAACACTCTGAATGTGCCACCTTGAACAGGCTGCTAGAATATTTTTCGCAGCCTTCTGTATCACATCCATGTCCCCGCTAGCAGTGGCAGCATGTACTATTGTTCTTGTCAGAGGGAGGCCAAAAGCGTCTGTAACGGCGACATCGCCGGGTGATATCGGCGCCTGAGCCGCAAGTGCTGCCTGCAAGCCACTCGGATTGGAGGCAGCACGCCGGATAGCTCCAGAAACTCCGCTGCCAAGACGAAGAAGGGTGTTGGACGCGTTAACAATGGCATCCACTTTAATCCGGGTAATGTCACCCTGGAGGATACGCACGTTGATATTGCCAATCCTGGCTTCCCGAGGTGCATGATCCCCTCCGGGCAGGTATCGGGCCAGTTGAAGGGCAATCTGAGATGACGCTACCTCACAGAAAATTTTTACATCTGGAGGCAACTGTTTGTTCATGACCTCAACCGTCAGCTGGAACGCCTCAGGAATCGTGAAGGGATGTTTGCCCGGAGAACAGAAATTCAACCTGACCTGAGCGTCTCCGTCATAAGTGTCAGCGAAGTCAAGGAGCAAGTCTCCCAAATCTTCAAGAGTGTCGGCTGTGAAGATTTGAAATCCGTTGGGGATACTGCTGCTGATAGGAATCAATTCGAATGTCGCCAGAATCTACCTCCTGCTGAATCTATGCCAAAGTTTACTAAAGAACACCCATGGTACCCGTTAATACTGGCGGATCATTTAAGATTTTGTCATGATTTTGGTCTTGGTTGTCTGCGTGGTCTTTATGGTTGTCTTCGTTTTGCCAGCGTGAACTTTATCAGCGTGCCCCCAATCAGTAGTCTCCCATTTGACGCCCCGTTTCGCAAGGCGATCCTGTAGTGATTTGACCGCTGCGACACAGGTCTGGTCACCATTGGCTGCCTTAACTTCGAAGTCTATTTCTCCATCCAGTGGGATAGCGATGTCAAAATCGCCCCTCCCGGTTTCGTCCGGGCTCTGGCCGGCAATGCGCAGCGGTTCGGTCCTCGATCCTGGCTCATAGGAAACGTCGAATTGCAGTTCCTGCAGCACATCCATGATCGCATTGCCGATATGTTCACGTTGTTCATGGGAACTTCGATTGGTCGCGGCTGTTCGTAGTGCATCCGAGAGCGCAGCGCTTGCAGAGTCCGCAGAGACTTGGGCCTCTTCAAAACGTTCAGCGATCAGCAATCTCCGGCTGTCAGCAAGTGCCTGTTCTGCCTGCTTCAAGGCTTCCGGGGAATCCGCCCAGGCGGTGATCATCTCACGGTCAAGGTTGGCAAGGGTGGATTCGAGAACCTGTATGGCTGACTCTGCTTTTGTTTTTCTCGCCTCAAAGGCCTTGGCCGCTGCTGTCACCTCTCGCTCGAGCTCTTTTCCCGCTGCCTCAATCCGGGTCGCATTTTTTTTCGCTTCGTCATACCGGCCTTCTGCATGAAGCCTGACCGCTGTTTCCAATTCCTGCCTCAGGTTTTCTTCCCGACCTGGACAGAACTTAGCGCAGGGTAGCCCGGTGAGCCGGCCAAGAGCAGCCCTTGCTCTTTCGGCTGCTACAGATGCCTCCCGCTCCTTCTGCTCAGTAATCCGTCGCGCCTCCTCTTCAGCCCGCAGACGCGCCACGGCTTCTTCTCTTGTGCTGTGGGTCTTTTCTTGCGCCCCTTTCAGGAGTGATGCGGCGTCCTTTGCCCGTCGAAGGGCATCGGCTGTAGCCACCTCCGCCGCGTGACGACTCTTGGCCGCCTCTTCAGCAGCTGCCGCTGATTGGTCATAACGCCTTTTCGCCTCTCGCGCCCATTCCATTTGCTTGTGCAGGTAGTCAGAGGAGCCAGCCTTACGCAGCGCAGAGACCGCCCGGTCATACTCTTTGTCGGCCTGTTGAAAAATATTGTTTGCCTCCTGTTCCTGACTGGTTGCATTTTTCACCAGTTCTTGCGCTCGGCGCTGGGCAACAACAGCATCGGAAAGGACTTTTCTTCCTTCTTCTGCAGCATTTCTGGCCTCCTCGGTTTCTCTGGGCGAAACTCGACAACACTCGCCATCCAGGCTTTTCATTTCCTTATCAAGTGCCGAGCCAAGCTTTTCCGTTTGTTGTATTGTCACGGCAATTCCTCGCAACAAAGATTCTAATTTGGCCGATTCAGCGGTGGAAATGATCTGGCCGCAGCGTCTTTTGGTATTTCGAGCTACATTCAGCTCTGCTTCCACGTCTGCACGTTTGGGGCCGCTCATATTATAGTCTCCTCTGATTTTAGTCGTTTTTTGAAAATAAATGGTCTTTCAGGATGCATTACCTCAAGAAGGCGCGTTACACTCAAGGTCGGCATTATCATCCGGTAGCATTGCATAGACCCTTGACACTTCTGATTCAAGATCCGCCAGGCCAGCTGTCCTTGCCTGAACCTCCAGCATCGAAAGCTGTTGGCGCATTTTTTCTATCCGGGGACTGATTTCACGAATTGTTCGCTCGGCCTGCTCTGCCTCGGTAGTCAGATGACGGAGTTCTTCTTCCTTTTGACGGATCTCGACTAACGTGTGATCCTGCTTGGCACGGAGTTCGTCCATGGACTGCTGAATGGAATCCAGCCTCGCCAACTGATCAGCCTGTTCACTCTCGAGGGCAAGTCGTTCTGCTTCCAAGGATGATACCTTTGCGGCAGCGTCATCACGGGAAAGCTTTGCCACGTTCACCTGATTCTCAAGATCGTTTTTACGGGCATCCAGGTTTTGGTTTTCAACCTGTAACTCATCTAAATATTTCTGTCGGGCGTCGAAACGGTACTGAGCCAGGACGCGCCGGCGAAGATCACTCTGCAGGATTTCCCTTTCGAGTCGATGAATCTCATGGAATTGTTCGTTCAGCCTGTCTTCCTCTTGACGGATCAGTGTCAGCCGTTTTTCAAGCGCACTGATTTCAGCCGCGGCATCAAATCCAGGCAACAGGCGAGCTTCGGCCCCTGCAATCTGCCTGGCCACGAGTTCAGCTTGCACGCGGAGGGAGGTAAGTCGATCCGCATTCCGCTCATGAGCAGCAACGGCGTCCTCAAGAACGTATTCACGCCATTGATCGTTCTCAATTTCTGAGGCGCAGGTGGCAAGGGCAACCAGCAGGGAATCGGCCAACGTACCGGCATGGGGATCGCGCAAAAGTGAAATGATGCCGTTACGGCCGTCATTGTCAAGACGATTGAAGCTGACCACCCATTCAGCCGGATTTGCCAGGGCGAGTTCAGCAAGAGGGAGCCAGTCCAGCCAGTGAATCTCTTGTCCTCCACTCTGACGGTTGAGATATGACCTGATCAGGGGAAGAAGCTGCTGGATGGTATTTTCATTGACAGTTATTGCCATGGTTCGATTCTCCTGATGACCGCTTTGGAAGCGGTAAGTTACAATTTTCTGCTTAAAATACGCCTGATCTCGTCAGGGGAGACACGGCGATATGTTTTTTTGCCTTGTATGGAAGCCCGGCCGATAACAAGACTTCCTCGCCCTGAACCTTGTCGGATTAGGCGCCCTACGAATGTCAGGCTCTCTCGCTCTTTTGGAGAAAAGGAAACTGTAATCGCTCCGTCGTTATCCGCTTTAATCTCCCAAGCATCCAGATCTATACCATTTTTTAAATCTGCATCGAAACCGTCAACAGTCCATTGCTGTATCCACGGTATATCTGAACCGTCATCAACAGCAATTTTAAAATCGATACTTTCTGCGTTGATATGAAATGGCAAGTTAATGTCAGCACTTTTTACACTGCAAGGGAGCACGCTTCCTTTGGAGAGCAAAGGAGTAATCAGAATCTCGTTAACATCCTCAGGTAAATTTAATGCATTGGCTAACAATTCGCCGTCCCCGATCCGTTTCCCTGTTTTTGGGTCATGAGGGATATCCACCCCTAATCCAACATCGTGCAGCAATCGTTCCTGGACACTGACCACGCCGTTGGCGATGAGGGCCGCGCCAAAGACAATGGCCGCACTTCGACCAGGACGGTTGGCGGGAAGTCGTTTCAGCGCTTCTTCCGCGGCTTGATTGCCCATTAATGTCTGGAGAACGGGGTTGACAACATGTTCGCATATCCCATAGAGCCTGCTGCCCCCCCCGGCAAAGACCACTGCGTACGGAAGATGCGAAGGTGAGTTGCTCAGGAAATTTTGGAGGAAATCGCGATTGTCCTGGTAGTAGGGTTCAAGAATCTCTTGAAACCTGCTGGCGGTCAGATTCATATTCAGGACGCGATTCTCAGGGTCATTAAATGTTCCTCGGGCTGGACGGAGCTCATCGAGGTTTTTGCCTCCTCTGCCGAGATGGGCATCAATATTATCCGAAAGGCCCTCTTTAAAATTTCTTCGGCAGGTCTGCAGCCATGACCTCAGCCAGGGCATGGAACCAGCCGCGGAATCCAGTATTTGCTCTGCATCCGTTGGATAGGATGTATTGTGTTTCTGGTTAAACTCCTGGCATACGACCGCGCAGATCAGGGCATCAACAATATCTCCGGCCAGATTATTATTTGCCGCGTCAATGACATCGAGGGGCTTATCCTTTCCCCCTGCAGCGACCAGACTGAGATCAAAAGTACCTCCGCCCACATCGCAGACGAGAATAGTTTTCCCGGCAAACGATTCCCCTCCCTTTTGTTGACTCATCCAGAGCCAGTAGGCAGCTGCCGCCACCGGCTCGCTGACCGTGATGTTCTGAACTGCCACCGGCTTGCCGTTGATTCTGGCCGCGGCTGCCGCCTCCCGGGTGGCCCGGCATTTCTCCGGATTTTCCCGTCGCCAGCCATGAGGCACCGTTACGAGAACAGAGTCAATCTCCTCGCCATCATGACCGGCGCTCAGGGTTTCAACAATGTGCTGCACCAGCAGGGTGGTAAGCCGTTCCGGGGTGATATCTTCGGGTAACCGGCCACCCATGTGGAGTTGAGCCAGCACTGCATTCTCGCCCATTTTGAGTTTCCAGCGACGGAATGTCCGTTCCGCCAGTTGGCCGTCGAGCCACCAGCCCAGGGCAGCGGAACCAAAAATGGCGTTGTCGCCGGCCTCCTCAATACCGATCACCGAAGGAATCATGTTCAGGTTGTCTTCAAATTGAAACAACTGAGGTTTTCCATCCGGCGCAAGTTTTGCCACCAGGGTATTCGAAGTGCCGAGGTCGATGGCGATGGCGTTCATTCTTAATCCTTTGTCACAATATTGTTAGTATTATTTGCCATTATCTATTGTCAAATAACGGTCAGGTTCAGTCTCTTGGAATACTTCATAACAAATCGCATCCTTATTCGTATTCTTTACTGTTGGATACGGGCAAGACGAAAACCTATTTTATCACTTCTTCTCCACTGAGGGTACACCGCCCGTGAGGCTGATGTGCCCCGCCATTCCCAATAATACCAGCATCCTCCACGTATAATACGACTCATCAACATTATAAAGGAAGGCGAATGGATAGGTCTCAAGAAGGAAGTGGGCTTAATGGCCACATAACTCAGGAAAGATATTCCTATCAGCAGAGCAACTGTCGTCCAATCTGGCAACTGAGTACTCGAAGGAAAAAAGTAAAAAAATAGGGAGGGGAAGATCACGAATAGAAAGGAAAGCACCCACAGTATCGGAATCAACAAAATGGTCAATCCCAAAAAATCATAGGGGTTTCTGAAGGGCTTGTTTTCCCAAGCGCTTCCATCAGCAGGAGTTTTCCGGTAACTTGCATAATTGTCCTGGCACCATTCAAAAACATTGCCATGCATGTCATGCAGCCCCCAGTGGTTTGCAGGAAAGGTGTTCACCGGGGTTGTTTCCTTTGGTCCTTTCCAGGAAAAATTTGCCTGTTTGGAGTCATGGCTATCGCCAAACGAGAAGTAAACACGTGTTGTCCCGGTCCTGCACGAATATTCCCATTCCGCCTCGGTGGGCAAGCGGTACAGTTCGCTGCCGGCGATTCTATTAAGTTTATTGATGAAATCCTGCGCGTCATTCCAGGATACCTGCTCAACCGGGCGGTCATCTCCTTTGAATCTGCTGGGGTTGTTTCCCATCACGGCACGCCACTGTGCCTGAGTTACCGGATATTTTCCCATATAAAACGGTTTTCCTATAATCACCTCATGAGCCGGTTGTTCGTTCGCCTCTGAAGAAAGTCGAGTGCCAGGAGTTCCCATCACAAAACGACCTGATGGTATACGGCAAAACTCCATCCTAAATTGAAGTCCCTCAATCAGGTACTCATCTGTCACGGAATTGGCGGATTGGGTAGTATTCCCTGTACGAGACTCCGTCCGTTGAACATCTGGTTGTCGAGTTGAATTACTCTGCGATACATTCTGCCAGCGTCGTGCCGTCGATTCTATTTCTCGCCACCTGGCCGCCCCTTCCTGTCGAACCTCCTCATTACTTCGAGGTCTGGCATTTTGAGACGTGTTCTGAGAAGAGCGTACAGGCAATTGTGGGCGATTGCCTCCTGGTGTGGAGACGGATGAGGATGTATTGATTACCTGAGACGCCGGCCGTTGAACTTCCGGTTGCCGGTTCGGTTTTTTTTTCAATGCCTCCTGCGATCGCTGGGCCTCAATTACCTCTGGAAGAGAAAGTACTTCCTCAAGCACTCTCTGCCGGATAGGCTGTACCTGCAGTTCTTCGGCCCAGGCGTCAAGTTGCCGCTGCGCCTCCTGTGTATTTCCCTCTTGGGCGAGAAGCAATGCTCTGACCCGGCGACGAAATTCCGCCTCATTTTCTATAGATGCCAGACCGATGACAATTCCTGCCATGTATATTTTCCTTTATTCAGGAGAGCTGGTAAATGTCATGTAGATCACGATAATGTATCTCTGGTGTTATCATGCGACTACTCTGGCTTTGAGACAATTGTCAAGCCGAGCTCCTGTAATCTCTTCTGCGCTTCAGCGTGTCCCTGTTCCGCGGCCTTTCTGAGCCATCTGACGGCCTCAGCCTTGTCCTCATCTACGCCTACGCCAAAATCATATGCACCGCCGAGATAGTACTGCGCATTGGCGTGTCCCTGTTCCGCAGCTTTTCTGAACCATCTGACGGCCTCCTCATCCTTGTCCTCTTCTACGCCTTTGCCAAAACAATATGCACAGCCGAGATTGTACTGCGCTTTGGCGTCTCCCTGTTCCGCGGCTTTTCTGAACCACCTGACGGCCTCAGCCTTTTCCTGCTCTACGCCCTCGCCATGTTGATATGCGTAGCCGAGATTATTCTGCGCATCGGCGTGTCCCTGTTCCGCGGCTTTTCTGAACCACCTGACGGCCTCAGCCTTGTCTTCATCTACGCCTGCACCATAATCATATGCCTGGCCGAGATTACACTGCGCATCGGCGTGTCTCTGTTCCGCGGCCTTTCTGAACCATCTGACGGCCTCAGCCTCGTCCTCTTCAACGCCTTTGCCCAAATAATATGCACAACCGAGAAAAAACTGCGCTTTGGCGTGCCCCTGTTCCGCGGCTTTTCTGTACCACCTGACGGCCTCAGCCTTGTCCTCTTCTACGTCTTCACCGGAATCATATGCATAGCCGAGAATATACTGCGCATCGGCGTCTCCACGCTCTGCTACATCCTTCCATCTCTTGACTTTCGCTTCCGATGGATTGTTACTCCTTCTGGCCGTGTTTCCCCGTTCAACCTCCTCATTACTTCGAGGCCTGGCGCTCTCATTCACATTGCGCGCGCGCGACCGCCGGGCCTTGATTACCTCGGGCAGGGCCAATACTTCGTCAACAACTCTCTTCCGGATAGGCTTTACCTGCAGTTCTTCGGCCCAAAGGTCAATCTGTTGTAACGATTCCGGGGAATATTCCTCCTGAGAAAGAAAAAAATCCCTCACCCTGTTACGGAATTCTTCTTCGTTTTCTCTTGACGCAAGGCCGATGACAATTCCTGCCATGTGTATTTTCCTTTATTCAGGTGGTCCGATCAATGTCACTTTATATAATGATAATGTACTCCGGTCGTTGCTGCGACTTCTCAGGTCTTCAAGCAGCTGCGGAACCAATCTCCTGTAATATCTTCGGCGCGTCGGTGTCTCCCTGTTTTGCGGCCCTCCTGAACCATCTGGCGGCTGCAGCTATGTCCTGCTCTACGCCTTCACCAAAATAGTAAGCATGTCCGAGACTATTCTGCGCTGTTGCAAGCCCCTGTTTTGCAGCTTTTCTGTACCATTTGACTGCCTCCGCCTTGTTCTGTTTTACGCCTTCGCCACTTTCATATACCCAACCGAGATTATTCTGCGCTGTTGCAAGCCCCTGTTTCGCAGCTTTTCTGTACCATTTGACTGCCTCCGCCTTGTTCTGTTTTACGCCTTTGCCTCTTTCATATAACCAACCGAGATTATTCTGCGCTGTTGCAAGCCCTTGTTCCGCAGCTTTTCTGTACCATTTGACAGCCTCATGCTTGTTTTGTTCTACTCCTTCGCCTTTTTCATATGCCAAACCGAGACACATCTGTGCGTAGGTGTCACCACGCTCAGCTTTATCCCTCCACTCTTTAACTTCCGCTTCCGACGTATTGTTACTCCGTCTGGCCGTGTTTTCACGTTGAACCTCCTCATTACTTCGAGATCTGGCGCTCTCATTCGCATTGCGTTCTCGCAACCGCCGGGCCTCGATGACCTCGGGAAGGGCCAATACTTCGTCAACTACTCTCTTCCGGATAGGCTGCACCTGCAGTTCTTCGGTCCAGGCGCCAAGTTGCCGCTGCGCCTCCTGTGTTATTCCCTCTTGGGCGAGAAGCAATGCCCTGACCCTGCGGCGAAATTCCGCCTCGTTTTCTATGGACGCCAGTCCGATGACGATCCCTGCCATGATTACTTTCCCTGAGCTCAGGAGTTGTCGGTCAACATTAGTTTATACGATGGTAATTCATTTCCATTGCCGCACGAGACATCGCCAGTCTTCAAGCTGCAGTAATACCGAGTTCACGTAATGTATCCTGCGCCCTTGTATATCCCTGCCCAGCTGCTTTGCGGAACCATTCCAGCCCTTGCCAACGTCCCGAGCGGTAAATATACCGCTGTAATATGAATAACCGGGATGGCACTGTGCCGATGGATTGCCCGCTTCAGCCGCTTTGCGTAACCACTTAAACGATTCAGTATAGTCTTGATCTATCCCTTCGCCATCACAGTAGACAACAGCGAGATTATACTGAGCTGCGACATTGCCCTGTTCTGCCGCCTCGCGGTACCAGTTGACGGCCTCATGCATGTCCTGCGCAACCCCTTGGCCATGCTGGTAGGCATAACCAAGCTTGTATTGTGCTTCGGAATGGCCCAGTTCAGCTGCCCTTTGGAACCATTGGAAAGCCTCGGCGGGATCCTCGGCAACGCCATCGCCAGAAAAAAAATACGCATGACGGGTTTGGTACAACACTTCAGCTTCGTCCTGTTTTCCTGTAGTTCCTGGTTCATTGACCTGCGATGCATCTCGTTTATCAAGGTCATCAGGATCATACGAGCCCACCACAATGTTAGCCATTTTGCCTTTCCTGCCACATAACAAACTGATATCTCAGGAAACGGGACGTGCGGTTTCCTTCCATGCAGCGCTCAATAGGTTATCGAAAGCGATACCCCACCGTCTCCAGCATCTCGCCAAGCCGCTCGGCTCGAATCATTATTTTGGATGATTCTCCGTATCCGCCGCTCACTATTCCGACCACGCCACCTTGCACCGGATCATAAACAGGGCCGCCACTGAACCCTGGCTCCATGGCGCCTGCGGTTTCGAAGTCGCGATCGTTGGTATTTTCATTGCGGGCGATCTGAGCAGTAATAAATCGTCCGGGCTCGCCGGGTCTGACGTGGGCAGTCCCAAAAACCACCAGTTCACGCAGCGCGGGCAGCTCAAGGCTGTTTGCCAAAGGGATTGCCGGGCAGGGCGTATCAACATCCACGGCAAGGAGGGCAAGATCCAGGTCTTCTCTGATCAGCACCGGCCGCGCCCTCCTTGGCATGCGATCTCGGCCGCCACAGAGACAGACAACATGGAGTATCTGGTCGATATTTTCCAGCATATGTCCTGCGGTGGCCATAATGCCATCGCGGGTGACAAAAAAACCCGTTCCCGTTGGGACGCCGCGAGCATTATTAATATAAACAAGAAGCTGGTGGGAGCTTTCGGCGACTATCCGGGTTGCTTCACTCACGTCCTGACCTCCAGATGTGGCGGGCAGGATAACATAATCCTGCACAGGGGTCCATGGTGTCAGAGATTCATCAATGCTGCTGGCGCGAACGGCTGGTGCCCGGCCAACCGGTCCTTCGCTCCTGAGAAAATCAGCGGCGGCCAGTTGTTTCCGCGTGGGATCCCCCGTAGAAATGCCAGTTGAAATAATTCGAGTCGCCAGGTTGCTGATACCCTCTTTCAGGAGGTTTTTAACCCACCTAGCATTGCCGAACTTATCGCCCTGCGAGAAAATGGCCGAAGCGGCTATTTGTTCGAGCCGCTCAGGAACATCTGCTGCCCAGGTAAAGCCATCGCGTTCCAGGAGTTCGAGGGCAAGTTCCCTGCATTCGGTAGCTGAAAAATTTGGAAATGTGATTTCCACAGGAACCCTCCCGGTGAGACCGGGATCGGTTTCCAGCAACCGCTCAATTCCTTCCTGGTACCCCGCCAGGATAAAAACAGTGGCGTCATTTTCTCGGAGCGTGACCTGGCGTACCAACTCACCACGGATTTCATCGTCATATTGGTCGCCGATCTCACCCCGCCCGAGTTGGGGCGCTAGTTGATGCGCCTCGTCTATGAAGAGGACTCCATCTCTTGCCTGGTTGACAGCTTCTTTTACCCGGTCCTTGGATTGCCCAATGTATGAACCTTTCATCGTGCCTCTGCCCGCAATCATGACGCCTGGTTTGTTGACGCACCCGAGTCCGAACAGAATTTTGCCGATCAGCTGCCCAACCGTAGTTTTACCGGTGCCTGGCGGGCCGACGAATCGCATGTTTCCCGGATGCAGTTCAAGCTCGCCGCTACCGATTCCGTGCTCCTCGTTTTCAAGTCGGTATCGCAACGTATTCACAATGTTTTCAATTTTGCTGCGAACTGGCGCCAGCCCTTTCAATCTGTCCATTTCCGCATAAGCCTCATCCAGAACCTGTTGGTTAACCCTGATGAGAGGCGGCATTTCCGCAGCGGTAAGCAGGCGATCGGTGCGGCCGTTTCGTGTCTGATTGTCCAGGAGTTCACTGACCAGAAGATCCACCCCTCCGGCATTCCCGAAGGAGCGGCGGCCTCCCCGTTGCCTGAGTACGGCCCGAAGCCGACGTTCGGAGGAAGGATCAATTGTTTGGTCAAGTTTGCGCAGCTTGAGGAGCAAAATCTGCCAGAGTTCGTCCAAGCTATAATCCTTGAAAAGGATTCGGTTTTGGCTCGGGAATCGGCGTTCAAGCCCTTCATCCATGGCAAAAAAATCAGCAAAGCGGTCGTAGCCAGCGAGGATGATAACCAGATCACTCCGGTAGTTCCAGGCAGCAGGAACAAGCTCGGAAATCACCTCCCGCGTGCCTTGGGACTCCTTGTCTCCTAACTGGTGCGCCTCGTCGATGAACAGGACACCGCCGCGGGTTTCCTCAACAATTTGAGCCATATTGAGCCGCGACTCACCTTGATATTGCGAGATGACGGTTGAGGCCCGGATATCCCGTACCGTGTCCTTTCGCAGAAAGCCCAAGGCATGAAAGAGCCGGGCGAAGATGTTGGCCACCATCGTCTTGCCAGTACCTGGAGATCCGATGAACATGAGGTGCATGGTATCGTTCTGCAGGATGGGCCGACCTTCTTCCAGGTCACGCCGGAGGCGGCGGGCTTTTCCCTCCAGAAGCGCCGCCTTCTCCTTCACTTCTGTCAGGCCGGCAAGTGCATTCAGCTCTGCCAGAATTCGCTGTACCTCCTCCTCGTTAATCTCTGGAAGATTCATGATGGTATTTACGCTTACCTCCCTGGCCCCTTTATTAATATTACGAATTACAGGCCATAGCGCTGTCTTCAGCGTCTTTTCCTGATTGGCCAATGCTTCAGCAATTTCCACGGAAGTGCCATGAATTTCAACTCCCCTGCGGGCAGTCAGTCGTTCTATTGCCTCTCGAATTTCATCTTTGCAAGGGCTTCGGGTATCACGATAGATCACATCCGGGTACTGTGCAGGCGGCAGAATGGCTTCAATTTTTTCCTTTTCCGGCTCGATAAAGACAAGGAGTTTCCCTGGCCTGATTTCCCTGTGCCATTCGCGGGTAACCGTATGGCAGATTTCCCGCGGTAAATTTCCTGATTCGTCTTGGGACTGCAGCGTATCGAGAAAAAAAGCAAAATCCTCGACAAGAACGACGCCGCCGGCCCCCCTGTTTTTCAGAAAATTTGTGATCTTCTGGATTGTATTGATGTGAGACCGGCCCTGTCCCCCGGCATCCTGCTCAACCTGGCTTCTCGCCTGACTGGCGCGTTGGCTAGTTTCATCGTCAGGTTGAATGTTTTTATCTGTTGCTGCTGGACGATGGCTGTAGGCTTGACGGCGACGTGGCTGGCAAGATTCGAATCGTGCTTGCGCGGCGTCGGGATCAGGATTGCCGCTAAAATCGAGGGAACCTCTTCCTGTCAGCAACATTGTAAGCATATCGTGCTCAAGAGCCCAAAGTTCTATCGTGCGGCGCAGGCTAACGCACCCGTGTAGCTGGTTATGAAAATACCAGTCCTGGATGTTGCCACCGGAAAGTACCCAGATTCGTTTATTCTGGTTTACAGGGGTTTCGTCACGCGGTAAGAGCCGATGGAAACTGGTAAGAGGCATAGGTGGTCCTCGTTGTAAAAATAATAAACGGTTAGAAGCTGATCATGGCTATCTTAATGTTTGTCTTGGCTCCGTTTGAACTCCTATCCGGTCGGTAAAGCCTTCGCCCTGACAGGACTGTTCTCACTTACGCAGTGATCTCTCAGAATTCTTGCGAGTTTTCAGGTTATAAAAGATCATCGCCCTGATCGTTTACCTGCTCCTTGCCTTTCTGAAATGCGGCGCAGTGTGCTCGAACTCTTCTGGCCGCCTGTCACTCAGGCCCATTGTTTCTCCACCGATTTTACTATGGCGAGAATAATGAGACAGCAGTGATTTCTGATAATTTTGAAATCGGACAGGACTGACTGAGGGGTTCTGCCAAATTCACACACATTGTATGTCATACATACTTTCACGGCAACTATTCATAGAACATCGACCACTTGAGACTGCCCCATAGTCTGTCCCGCCCGAATATAGAT
>QZIR01000066.1 GCA_003604975.1 Desulforudis sp.
CGCGAGGAAATGTTGTCCGATTATGACCGTGAGCGGCAACTAGCAGATGTGATCAGGTATTTGGAGCAGGTTAAGAAAAAGGAAATACTAACCTTTAAAAAACTCAAAAAAAGAAGAGGGGGTAAAATATTCGACTAGTCCTTCTTGCTCCCAAACACCAAAGCAAGACCAGCGGTCACAGCAACAATGACCCCAACAGCTTCATCATCGGTTTCGATGATCTCGGTGTAGGTAGCAGGAGCGATAAACACAGCAACAATCAAGGCAATGATTCCAAGCACGATAATGACTTTCTGGGTTATGTTCATCCGGTTCGCCCATTGACTACACACCCAAACCCTACGACCCAAATAACTACCTTACATCATATGCGCCTGTGCATAGTTCACGATAACATCTTTATACGAGTTTTACGCCACATTTTTGAGCCGCTTGTTTCAGCCCGTTGTCTCGCGTTGCCAATGCTATTCCTTCCCTCATCGCAAGCTCTAAATACGCTGCATCATAAGCAGATAAACCAAGCTGTCTTCCAACGGGCAGGATCTCACTCAATGCCCGATCAGGAGTCTCTTGATCAATAGTGATAGGCAATTCTCGGAGAAGTTTAACAAACCGCGAAGAATCGGCTTTCGTTAACCTCTTCTTCCTTTCAGCAACGAGTAAAACATTTGCAACCTCCAGTGTCCATATTGACGGTACTACCGTTTCAGAGTCCGCGAGCAAGTCCAGTACAGAATCGGCATACTCGTCGGCTTCATCTTCAAAACACCAAGCCATAACCACCGAACAATCAACTATAAAGCGCTTCAATACCTTCTCCCCTCTTCGATCATTTCCCTGAGACCTATTTCTCCAAGTGTATTCCCCTTGCGGAACTCCAGCATGTCACGAATCACCGCACGTACATCCAATTTTCCCGATGATCGAACAGGTACAAGCATCGCCACAGGCGTACCGTGCTTCATTATGGTAATCCGCTCACCCATGGCAACCCGTTTTAATAGTTCAGGCAAATGCGTCTTGGCTTCGTAAGAACCAACCCTCTTCATGGGCCACCTCCTATTCAGACTATATACTAGTCTATTTTAAACCAACAGCAGCCTACTGTCAAAGCTTACTAAAATCAAGATAACCCCGAAATTCCCTAACTGCTCTTCTCCAACGTAATACCGCGCTGTCCAAGGTAAGATTCCAGGGCCTGGTCATTGGGAAAGTGCTTCTCAACCAGAGTCAAGTGTAGCCACCCGCAGCACCTTCTCCACGGCCCGGGCGGTCAGTATCAGGTCAAGCAACCAGCGGCGGGCACTGGCTTCAGTCTCTTACTTTTGTCTCGGTTTTTGCCTGAGATATGATAAAATTTTAGTGACCCAGCAGTTCCCCTTCATCTCTCCGTGATTACAAGATCTGAGAGTACAAAGTTACAGAGGCATTCGGGGTTGGGAGGCGCATAAAGAAGATGCAAAACATTCATCGCCATAGTTGTATACAGTGTGGCACCTGTTGCCGGAAAGGCGGCCCAACCCTCCACCATGATGATAAGAGAATCCTTCTTGATAGACATGTGGGACATCAGCACTTAGTAACCATCAGGAAGGGTGAATTGGTGTTCGATCCCGTCCTTGGCACTTTGAGACCAGTTCATCAAGAACTGATCAAGGTGCGCGGAAAAGGGGAAGATTGGTCTTGTTACTTTTTTGACGATAAAAGCTCTTCGTGTACGATTTACGAACACCGCTTCTTGGAATGCCGCCTTTTAAAATGCTGGGATCCATCCGAGCTTTTATCCGTCATCGGGAAAAACACGATATCACGCGCCGATATTATCAATCCTGAGGATCCGATTATGAAGGTCATTGAGACGCATGAGCAGGAATGTCCCTACCATGAAGTGCAAGAGTTGATCTTCAACTTGTCCCGGAGAACAGGCAAATCAAAAACCGTTGCGCAACTGACCGAGCTTGTCAAAAAAGACCTGGCCATACGTTCCTACGCCATATCCGAGTTAGGATTACAAGAGGAGTTTGAATTTTTTGTCTTTGGCCTCCCCTTGTTTAAAGTCCTGCGCCGCATGGGATATCCCCGGTAACCGAAAATCGAGTAGACATTGCCTCAACCACGGCTCCTTTTCCTTGGCCCCCGCATAGGTCGGACTGGCAGGGGATGGTAATATGGTGTTCGCCTTCGCGGGTTGTAGTAAGGCGTAGATGACCGCCTGTCTGCCTGGTAATATGATAACCGTTTCCCCATCATTCTGGTTCCACACTTTTTTCTGATAGCCCCACCATAACACAATTTCTGGAAGTGTAACAATGACTTGCGGCAACGAGGGAGGGTCCTGTCAAAAAGCTGGTGTCCTCCTGACCGTGGTTTGACCTGTTTGACCAGTAGGAGCAAGCGAGCATTCATTAACACTCTTCGAAAACTCTGATCACTTCCTCCAGGAAACGCTTCACAGGACCTCGCTGCAAACTATGGTGAGCAAACTGGTTTGCGTAGCTACGCAAACAGCCGTAACAACTCTCGTCCTCTCGACAGCCACAGCGCCCCATAACCCGCTGGTACGCCTCCGTTAAGCACTCCCGCATGTTGCCTTCCTCTTCCAGACGCGCCACCAAACCAGCTCCACCCGGCACGTTGTCGTAGAGAATAATGGGCGGAATGCGACCACTATTGCCATGGGTAACCGTGGTACTCACGTCACCGGGCAAAACCTCGAGCACTTTGGCGGCCCCTCCCGCCAAGGCATACGCGAGTGAATAGGCAAACCACAAATCATTTACACCGCCTGGGGTCTGATACTCAAATTGAATCTGGAGCACATCCGTAACAAACTCGTGCCCTAATGCCACCTTCTTCAATTCGCCGGTACATCGTTCGCCCAGGTGCGTCTTATGGGGCTGTTCCACCTTTTGAAAACCCGCACCGCACTTTTCACACAGATAAAACATTCGCCCATGTCGGCCTTCACACACCACTCCCATTTTGCCGGGGCAGGCCTTGTTTACACGTATAACAGGGTCTTCGGACGGCATGAGGACTACCCCCTGCTGATCTCGCCTGAAGCCGATGAAGAAAGGGCGGGTGCTAAAATGCCTGGTAGGTCGGGCCCTAGGCGTTTTGGGCTTTTCCTTGAAGGTAACGAAGCCGAATCTCGGTATTACGTACTCCCGCTCTTCCCCCATTTTACTACAACAAGGTTCCCCGGGCGGGTCCTCCTGAGGACCCCACACGTCAAACCGATTGTGTTCGAGGCACCTTCGGTAGTAGCTCCTGTCCCACTCTCTTTCGGCCACCCGTTTCACACCGTAGGACACCCACAGTTGTTTGTTGGCCACCAACTGACTGGTCGGAGCAAACTCGGCCACAGCCATCTTTAAATCCCGCTGCAATTCCACGTCTCCCGCTCCAGGAATCATAGCTGATCGAGTATCCAATTCGACCACGTCCACCGGAAATCCATATTTGGGTATCACTGCTTTGCGGGAGAGAAAAGTAAGAATATCGTCCGTAGCAATCGTCTTTGCACGTTTTCGAGCCCAATCAGCCGTCTGGTAATCCCGTCTTTCACGGGAACGTTCCTCCAAACCCACTAGGTTCCGGTAATCCGTGCTCACTTCAAGTTCCGCCTTTAGCAATTGACTATCTTCTCCACTGGGGTTCACTCCCGTGATCAAGTCCATCCACCTGCCGTCACTAATACCCAGTTCGACCTGCATGTCCGCCGGCACAATCTTTCTTAACGACTCTTCGATTTTCTGGCGGTGTTCCTGCAGAAAAGCCCTAAAGTCATGCACCAAAGTGGGGTGCTCTAAATGTGTGCAGAGTTCCCAGACGTTCTTGAACCGGTGTTGGCAATCAGAAAAGAAGTGGGCCAAACCCACAGCCACTATGTGACGAATAAGTATCTTGGGATTGGACAGTCTGAGAACCGGTGGCTTGGTAACGCCTCGCAGGATGTCCGTCGGATCGGCGAAGTGGTAAAGGTCGTGGGGCGCTCGACGACAATAGGTGACCGCCAGACCCGGCCACCCAGGACGGCGTCCGGCCCGACCAACACGCTGGACGTAATTGAAACCTTCCGGAGGAACATTCCGCAAGAAAACCGTGTCCAAGTCCCCCAAATCTACGCCTAACTCAAATGTGGTTGAACAACTCAGTACGTTAATCTGCCCCTTCTTAAATGCCGCCTGAAATTCCCGTGCTTTCTCCCGCCCCAGTTGTGCGGTATGTTCCTCCACCCGCAATCTTCCCGGTAGCTTACTTTGGTAAAGGCGCCGATAGTGGTTCCGCTCCAGTTCGTCCCCGGACGGTCTGGTTAGAACTCCTGGACACTTGGCCTGCCAGCAAACGCCGCACACCGATGTCATCGCCAACCGGCCGCAAGTGCCGCACTGCCAGATAGCATCCAGGTCGGTCAGCGGCTTGAACCGCCACCAGGAAGAGCTAATCCGCCAGCAATCGTTGTGAACCGGAAGCAGAAGTCTACTGCTAATTTCCGGGGCATTGTAATCGTATTTTAGGAAAGCCTCCCATATCTGCCGCAGACAGTCGCCTGCCGCTATCTTGGCCTGTTCGCCGGTTATTCCGCGCTGTGCTAAGAGCTTTTGGAGAAGAACCGTCCGGTTCCCCCGCGAGCCATCCCAGCTACGTACTCCCTGCTTTGCCTTACTGTGGCGTGCTCCGATCTGCACCCGGGTTTGAGCTTTTAGGAAGCTGAGATCCGACCAGTGGACGGCGAATGGTCCGTCCAACCGCAACTCCACCGCTCCCTGCATTCTCAAGGAGTCCGCCAACAAAGACAACAACCCCAAGGCTTCCTCATCCGATAATGCCCAAGGTTCCTGTCGCAAGAAATCAGGGATCCCAAACCACTCCGGCCACTTCACCATCCAGTGCCCCAGCCCCACCCCTTCCAGCGAGAGTCTGTTCTCTTCGCTCAGAAACTCGCGGCAAACGGCGACGGCTGCTTCGTGGCGAATACTGGCCTCTGACTGCTGAGGTGCGGCAAGAGCCTTTTCTCGGATTAATCTGTACAACTCCGTAATAACATCATCCAAGCTCAACCCTTCGGCCACATAGGGACTTATGCGGCCCGCCGCCTCCAGAATTATGTTACGATGCAGGATGTCCTGGTATGATTGTTCAAGATACCAGGCGAAATAGGCGGCCTCCATCCGAGAATCGGCAAAAGCCAACACCTTTTTCCTCCCCTCAGGGAGCTTCTGGTGCAAAGTGGTGGCAATCACGGAATGGGGCCCATCGCCGCCCAGCACTACCTCTCTGACCGGATCGTGTCCCTGGTATCCACAGGCACTGCAGCGGGGAATCCTGTCCTCGGCTTCCCTGGTCGTTTTCTGTTTTTCAACGGTCAGGGTTTCCCCGTGTTCGCAACCGCAACGGCTACCATCTTTCCAAATCGCTTTGCACCGAGTGCACAGGTGATACACTTTCTTGTTTGCTTTTGGATCGCCGGACCCATCGTCATCTTCGGCAATACCCGTCACCCCTTCCAAAGGACGGAAAAAAGTGGCTCCAAAATCCGGATGACTTGGATCACGCACGGCTTCCACCAGCCTGCCGCTACGCCGGTTGCCGTGAATATTGCCTACTATGTAGTGTTGTCCGCACTCCTTGCACAAAGCCACTTCAAAAACGGCGGCGTCTTTCGCTTCCGCCCGGTCCAGCACGATTTGTTTTTGCGGATGGTACGAGATGTAGGCTCCGTCGGGGGCACGTAAAAAGAAATGGTATCGGGCTGACAAGAGCGGAGAAGCCCAAACGGAACGATCCTCACCGATACCAGGATTCGGAACCCGCATGAGTAGTTGCACCAGCGTATCAAGGGCAGCCACCCTTTGTCCTTCGGCCGCTTCGGGGAAAAGCTTCTCCGCTGCCTCTGCCACCGTCTCCGCTTGCCCGGTGACAAGCTCACGCAGCCGACGAGAACGGCGGTCTAGCAGGAGTAGTTGCCCCGCCAGCTGTTGCGGGTCAGCCTCAGGACCAGGCGCTAACCCCAACCGCCCGGCAACCGTCTGGACCTTGTCTAAGGACGCAGGAGAACCACCAGTCAGTGCTTCCAACAGCAGTTGATAGTCCTCGACAGACAGCTCAAAGCCGTTCTCACTTGCAGTTGGCAATTGCTTTTCCCCAGTGATTATACCCTCCGTGTGGTACGGTTCATCGAAAAGAGTAGCGGCGAAACGAGCTGTGGGCCCCTTGTCCCCGTCCCCTCCCATAAGAGTCGCGCTGGTCGCAAGACAGCGAAAAGGTCCCGTCTTACCTCCCTCGCGCAACCGCTGCTTGAGCCGGCGTAACAGCATGGCCATTTCCATGCCACGTGCGCCTCTGTATTGGTGCGCCTCGTCCAAAACCAGGTACTTCCACCACCGCGCCCGCCCCTTGTCGAAAAGTGGACTGTCCTGAGGTCTGATGAGCAGGTACTCCAACATAGAGTAGTTGGTCAGCAGGATATGGGGCGGGTTCTCCCGCATCTGCGACCGGAGTACCACCTCCCCCGGCAGTCTTTCGCGAATCTGCTCCCGTGCCTTTCTTCGTTCATCGTTCTCGTCCTCAGGGGTGTGACCGATGTACTGACCATAAGTGAACCTGAAGGGTGAACCAGCCTCCTCCAGCCGTCGGCATATCTCGCCCAGACGGTCGCGTTGGTCGTTAGCCAACGCGTTCATAGGATAGAGGATTAGCGCTCGTACCCCTGGACCAAGCTCTCCTTTAAGAAATTCCTGGTAGAGGTGAAGCAGAATCGGGAACAAGAACGACTCCGTCTTACCGCTTCCTGTACCGGTGGCCACTACAATGTTTTGCCCCTGCCAGACCCGAGCCACCGCCTCCTCCTGATGGTCGTAGAGGGGTCGATCTCCCTGGACCGCCGCTAAAAAGCCGGCGTCCGGACGAACCCCCAATAAGTCTTCAAAGAGGCGACGGGGAGTCCTGGACTTCCGAAAAGGAGGTGTGGCATCCAGGTAGGGTCCCTTCACCAGGCCGGCCGTCCCCAGGGCCTCCCTGAAAGAAGAACGCAGTTCGGGATCACGAAAATAGAAAGTGGTGGACAGGTACGTACGATAGCGTTCCGCAATCTCGTTGATGATTCCCAAAGGATTGAGCACCCGACTCTCGCTGATCATTTCTCACCCTTTACTCGTAGTCTAGCGAGCCATGGAGGGGCTAACCCATCTATTGCTGTCCCCCGCCAGGATCTCACCGTCCCATAAATCACAAACATACCCGGCCCTCAACTGATTGAATTGCGCCATCGTCATCCAGGACCACTTCCGGTAGATGCATCGGCACCGCTTCCGACGAGTCTTGGCAAAATCACAGGTTGCGCACGACTTCCTTCTTTCCGGATCTGCGGAGGCCCGGTAGGCGCCTATTACGGTCGCACCCAAGTCTTGCCCTTCCAAGCCTAGAAGCCACAAAAACAGGCTCTGATCCTCCCCGCGCTCCTCGACCCAAGCACTGGTGAACTCGCGCAAGGGTATCGGCACTATCTGGGTCCTTTCTCGATCACCGATCGGGGCCTTCTTGACCAAGTACTGCTTTCTGGCGTCCGGATCGAAACCCATCTCCACCGCAAAGATGGCACCTAATACTTGGCCTCCGCAGGGCCACCTAATCCACAACACCTTCTGGGATGTGGGCCTAAACCAGTCCCTGTCCAAGTCGACCACATTGTCCCGCCATTTTAGATCCGAAAAGCGTTCATCCTCGTTACCAAGAGCCCACCAGATTCTCTCCAGGATCACCCTGACGGGTACCATCCGGCCTTGATTCACCCGGACTTCGAGATCTACCTCGTCGAACCGGGGACGAGGCGGCAACATCATCCTTAACCTTCCGTCAGCCCATTCGGTTTGCACTTCACCATCGAACACATCTCCCCGAATGTCCGGCACAGTCTCGGAGTTGAACAAGATATCTACAACGGTACCTTGGTGACCACCCAGTGGAGGGAAATGTGGCACTGGCTGCGGTTGCACCTTTACGCCCTTCCATCCAGGGACAAAGCGAAATGGCAGGCGCTCCATTTCGTACCGTTCCCTGTCATAGACGACCACCCAGTAGCAGCCACTTTCCAAACCCCGGTCGTTATCCCGGGTGAAGAGATCCAGTTCCTTCTGGTTACCCTTAAGCTCAAGCTCCACCGCCTCTCTCCGACGGGAAGCTCTGGTGATCAGCACTACCCGCCCTGTCCCGTCCCAGACACTCTGTCGGACGGGCCTGATCCGAGGTGGTCGGCCTACAAAGAGTGGGCCCATTTCATGGTCGGGATCCAAGTCAAGAAATTCCCCGACCAACTCAAACTGTCTGGCTCCAGTCTCCAACGAGAAATTTGTACCGTCTGGTAAGACAAAGGAAACCAACCCCGAATCCCGAGTAAGATTGAAGAAATGGGCACGATAACCGGGCACCGCCACCGCCTCATCAGCGACGGGTGCAGATCCGGAGGCAACCCTGTCACGCGACCATTCTTCGGGGACGATCACAACCACCTTGCCCACAGTAATCCTTCTGGCCGCAGGTAAAGGACCCATACGATCATCCCAACCCCGAAATACAAAACAGGGTTGACCTTTCTGCTGTAAGCGATCTAGGCGCAAAGCCGGTGCATCGGTCCCGCCGATCTCCACCAACCCATCTAACCCGGCAAGAGGCCAACAACCCTCGAGCCGACGGGATTCTTCCAGAGAGTGGCCGTCGTGGCGAATTGACAGCCCATTCAAATCCAACAGTTCCTCGGGCACCTGCACGCCAACGTGCCAGGAGCCCTCGCACCAGCAAACCACACGGGGTCTGGGCAAGCGAACCTCAACGTGGGACAACTCACGGCCATCTTCCCACCACCACGTAGAAAACGCATTCCAGATCCGCCGGTACCGGTATGTACCCGGCCAGCCTTCCGGTATCTGTGGTTCGCCATCGACACAGGTAGACGTCAGCATTGCTACCGTCAACAGAATAAATTCATCGGCTACTTGCCCACCGTGCAGGAGAAATCGCTGTATCGGCCTGTCCACCCATATCAAGGGTTCCAGGGGCACATCCTGCTCAATCCTTTTCTTCTGGTCCAGCAGGGAGCGGAGTTGCCCTTGCACTTCATCCATTTCACTGCCAATCGTATTCGGGTCAAGATCCCGGCCCAACAGAAAGGTTAATTCCTCAGAAATGTGCTCCAAGCGTTTCTGGTTTTCGATCCTGGTCTTTTCCAAGTCCGCCTGCGCTTCACTTAATACTTTACTGTCCGGAACCTCACCGTGTTCCTGCACACCCGGCACACCAGAGATAACCTGCCTGAGCGTCCGTGTTTTCTCCACTACCAAGGCATCCACTGCATCGAGCTGCTGCTCAACATCCCGTACTCTTGCCTCGATATCCGCAAGCTTAATCCGGCGCAATTTGGCCGCCACGATTGCCTCCCACCATCCATCCAGCGTCCTAGCTAAGACCGTCACCAGATTGGTAGCACTCTCCAGTGACACCCCGTCGCCGCGCAAGGCTACCCGACCTACTCCATGGTTCTTCCAGATCCTCTCCGGGCACTCGCACACCACGTCATCCAGAAAGTCGGTCAGTATTCTTTGAAATTTGGCAAGCTCTTGATGATAGACCGCCTGTTGCTTCAGCAAGTGCCTTCCTTGTTCAGCCGTGCCACTCGCGTCCGGATTACCCCCCACGACTTCCTGGGTTATCTCGTAGGCCCGGATTATCAACTCCAACCAGTGCCAGTCTCCCCGTGGGCTGGAAGGGACAAGTTGTCCGTAAAGCTCCCGCTCCCACTGCTCCTTTGCCAACAGGGACAAAAACTGCGCCAGTTCCAGGGCTAGGTCATTCTCCAGAATCCCCAATGGCTTCACTTGGAACTCGGCCTCCCTCAACGACGCCGAAACCTTTTGAAGCTTTGTTTCACTGAGCAGCAACTGTTCATCTTCTAAAGACTCCAGTTCCCTAATTTTTTCGTCCAGCCTGTCAGCCGACTGTAAGAGACCGTCTTGCTGGCTCTTCAATTCGGCAAGATCGACCGCAATGCCCAACGCATCCACGATGGTGGTGATCGTATATCCGTCCTCTTCGATCGACTCGGTCAACTCCCGGTACTCGACCAACAGTTTCCGGACTCGTTCGCATCTCCGTCGCTTGGAAGAGAGTTCCTCGATCCGATCCTGGATTTCCGACCGGGATGCTCTCTGTGCCTCTGTCCGCATTTGTTCTACTTCACCCAGGATGCTGTTTGGCGCTGTGATGCCTCGGTTCACAAATCGTCCCCAAGCAATTTGACGAAAGTATTCGGGCAAACAACTGTCCGGAATGCCAGCGTGAAGAAGGATGGGTGCCACATAGCGATGAGCCCGGGTGTCAGGCTTTCGAACCAGGCACTGTGTCCTTAGGAAACCGAGGAAGGCACTACCCCACTTACTATCCAGGCGACGGTCTGAAACACCGGTTCCCCGTCGTACTGCCGACCAGTAGTCTCCTTCCTGGTACCCCTTAATGGCCTGCCATATCAGGAATACGGCCAGACAGGCGGGAACCCGATTAACAAGAAACCTGGTGCCCTCCACCAGGTCAGTAGCCAAGCGGTGAACCACCAGATCATTGAGGTATTCAGTGTCGTATTCTGTAACAGGAATCTCATTGAGAAGGAAATGCTGTCCACGCAACGAATCGGAACCACAACGTTCGCAGATGAAGTCGTCCAATATCCGTTCGCATTGTACGAGATCCGCGCATGCCTCCAACATAAATGAGCCTCCGCTGGCTAATATTACGTTATAAGATTATGTTCCAATTCTCGCCAAATATCTCAGTTCCTTCTTACGTTCAACACTTTTAGCATCTTTGTACTCAAGGCCACGTAAAGTGTAGCAGTAATATCTCTCTTACTGTTGAGGTCTTTCCAACACCCTCACCACCTTTTGTCTTCTTGATTAGGTGTATGAAGTCGAAGAATAAATAAACCGGCTGTCTGCTTCCTGACAACCGGCTTGTTTCCTTAACGCTATTCATCCACAATGTCAGATACTACAGTTAGAAACCGGTCAAGTGCATTATCAAACAGTTGCAGGGTATCTCCCAAGCCCTCAATCAACGGTTCCAACCTAGACCACTCTAGTTCATATCCATATAGATGACGAAATCGGTGTCTAAAGCTCAGATATCGCTCAAGTTCACGGGCCAACTCCCGATCAATTACCGCAGGTCTTTTCGATGGAATCTCAAGTGCCATCTGCTCCAAAATTTCCCGGTGCCAACCATCGGACTTCGGCACTACCCCATCTATCTCACGCGCAATGCTAACGAAGACCTTTTCTATTCCGGAGTAGAAGTCGTGCAAGATGGAAGCGCAGGCTCGCAACCGAAAAACATTCAGTTTAGCATCCTTTACCTTGGCCATCAGCCTGAGTTCGTCTTCTAACCGCCCCAGCTGAACAAGCTCTTTTCTAATCCTGGATTCCATCAAAGCCAGCCTAGGAGTCATACTTCCACCCCCTTCTGCAATATGTGATCACGAACTTCCGCTTCGATTCTCTCCAGTTCGACCAGATCAAACCCAAATGGGTGCAGTATCTTCATCACCTCTGAGTACACAACCCAAAAATCCACCTCGACACCCAAGTCCGAGATAGCCATATCTATATCCGAGTGATCTAAAAACCGCTCTTCATCAATAATTGAGCCGTAGAGGAATACCCGACAACCATACTTCTGCTTCAGGTGTTCACCAGCAACACGAGCCTGAGTCATAGCCCTCTCATGCCGGTTCCTGAGAGCCTGTTTCTCCCGCATTCTCTCCTTTTCCCATCCAAGCCGATAGCCGGTTAGATCTCTCGAGGCCATTCCATCTTCACACTCCTAGCATCCATCACTAGGTGCACTCCTGTATTACCTATATTCTACCACACACCCCTGCTTTCAGCACCTGTTCACCACCATGGATGACCTGGCCGCCACCCCTACCCGTTTCGCCCCTAAGCACCTTGTCCATTAAGGTCACTAAGGCTTACTAAACTAAAGCTTTCTCATTAGCGAACGTGCTACCCAACACAGTGTACTGATCAATATCACCCGGGCCACCCTATCTACGGTCTCGGAGTTTTCTTGCAGATGTGTGTTCTTTTGTAGCACATTAGTGGTACAATGGTAATACTAATAGGAGTGACAGCTATCATGACCACTAAACAAACCAAGGGGCCTCGCCGTCCCCCAAACATTAAGAAGTTAGCCGATTCATTCGATCGAAATGATACTCAGAATATGGAGTGGGAGGAAACCGACCTAAAGTTCGAGCGCCCTGAGATGGTCCATGTATCCTTGCGTATTCCCAAGGAAGACATGATTGTAATTCAGAAAGCAGCCCCAACAGCTGGTCTCGGGCACACTACCTATATGCGCATGCTAATTCGTCAGGCTCTAACCTCAAAATGACTAACCGAAGCAAGGAAAATAGAAAAGCCTGTAGGGAGTTAATTTAGGGATCTGACCGGGTCTGACCCTTAAGTTAATGACCTCTAAGTTAAAATTCAATCGGAAACCGGTCAGAAACGGACGGAATAGAATAGAACTGCTCAGCAGGCCTCCAGGAAAAGAACAAGCGTAAGGAGGCCGGGCCCCTCAACGCGCCTCATAATTAAGTGCGGTGTCCCCGAAATTACGGAGCCGCCGTCCTAGCGACATACCACAAAGTACGCCGACGCGCATACAGGCGCTAAGATTTGGTATTTCGTCAAGTCCAGGAACTCTTTTCCGAGTGGAGCAAGGAGTTCGGCCCGGCAAAAATCACCCGCCGGCTTTGGGAAAAGCTGGGCTTGGAATCCATCCTAGTGATCTGGTGAAAGAGGCCAAGATTGAGTTTGACGACAACCCTAACTGCAAAACCGGTCTTTAACAACGTGGGCAAAGAACCTCAAATCATCGAGATCCTTTCTCAAAACGGCAAGAACAATAACCGGATCAATATCGTCATAATCGTGGACGATCACGTTCCGGACTTCATGATTTCATGTTTCAATACCGGTGATGCCGCCTCAAAATCAACGATTTGAACAGGTCGGTGAATGCGATCTTGCAGCGCCATCTCCAATTCCAGCCGGCGGTCAAACCTGGCCAATTTACCCCCAACCTTGGCACTGAAAAACACGGCCACATCGACATCACTACGGGCACGCATGCTCCCTTTGGCCACCGACCCGAAGATATAGGCCGCCGACACATCAGGCTGCTGTTTGAGGTATTCTTTAGCGATATCCATAATCTCGTCAGGAGACACACCTTCACCTCCAGCATTCAAACCCGGAAGAGTCTTACCTATATTCTACCATATTCACGGAGCATCGCATACTGGCGATCGGTAACTAGTATTCGATAGTTTGAATGAACTCTGCTTGGGCTTCGGGATGGAATGAATACTCATCTTTCCTGGTTAGTTCGTACATTAAGTCATAGATCTGGCTGTTCGCTTAGTTTCGGCCAAATGCGTTTCTTTGCGCTCACTCATCAGCAGTATTATTAAGAGGGTAACCCTTTGAACCAAATGCGCCAACTATTCAACCAACACCGCCCGGAGATCGTGGTTCACTTGGCCGCCCGCGCCGGCGTCCGCCCGTCCCTGAAAGACCCCTTCCTCTACTGCTCAGCTAGGCTTCTTACTTGCACAGTGTAGTTCACCATTGCGCAGAACTCCGAAATGGTTCTCGCACCATGAAGGAAGTACTTGCATTAGACGCACCTATCTCTGGAGCCTACGACTTCAATCTTGATCGGTTTGTCCCCAGTTGCAGACTCCCTGAGGACGCTAGCGATGCTCTTGACCTCCTTGTGAAGCATCTTGTCCCAGTTGTTGTCTGAAGCATCGGTACCGGCGAAGGAAAGGATATCTACTGGGCAGACTGTTCGGTGTTTCTTGTATCCGAGTAATATGCTACGCCTGCTTTCAAAACGCACCTCAACATTAATCACATTGGTACCGATGCCTTTCAGTAAGCCATAGTATTGGCCCCAGGTGATTATTCTCTTGGACCCGGGAGCAAGGGATGGTATTCCAGTAATCAATGGACCGGTCTTCATCTCTGACGGTGTCTTGGCATTCTCAAAACCGAAAGCCTTTTCTGGAATGGGCTTGTCTGCTGAGAACGTGACATTTCGTGCTAGGCCTTTCCCCACATTCTCTATGACGAGAACGATGATGGAAGGTCTCCGCTCGTCTGATGTTGCATAGATCAATACGTCAGGCTCAATCTGAGAGCGAAAGAACAAATAGTTTATTGTTGTCGCGGTTACTGTAATCAAGGCAAGAATCACGCTTGCCCAGAAAATACCGATCTCTGGCCACGGCACCTGGAAACCTTCTGTCATCGCAATCCCTCCTTCAGGAAACAATTCTATACCGATTACTGGGCTTGGGTGGATTGTTCGGATGTCGCCCTAGTTCTTGCTGTGTCTAAACTCGCCTTGAGCTTCATCAACGCCGATCCTTTCCACCCCAAACCCTTTCCGCTTATATAACCTGACTAAGCCATCTATGGTGGTTTCGCCGTCGTCCACCGAAGCGATATAGGCATAAATGCTGGCATTGCTATAGTCAGTCCGAGACAACTCAATAAGCCTATCTAACAAGGCACCCGCCATAACCTATGGTCTTCAAGGTGTTTGCTAATAAGCTTAAGTACTTCACATCTTGGGAATAATCACTGCCCTGAAACACGACAGAATTTAAGCGACCCGTAAGCTCCTCTAGTATGTGCTTAGGGTGTTCGTGGCCCTCATCTCCATAGATTCTCAAAACGGTCAGGGCTTCATCAACTAGCGCTGAGAGTCCAATTACCGTTGGCCGATAGAGCTCCCATCGGTTGGACGATAATAACTCCCGTAGACGGAAATATGCATACTTCTGTTCATGCGACCATGTTTGCCGAGGCCCACCGTACTGAACCATGCCATTCAATCCTTTCATCCTGTCCCGCTTGACCGTCAATTAGAACAAACGGTCTATCAGAATATTCCCATCTCCTACTTGACAGCACACAATAACCGTGTTTGAATACACTATAGAAATGCAAGGACTAAGGGATGCCGGGGCAGTTCCCAAATGGGACGAGATCTCGGCATAACCGAACTCCCTTATATATTTGCATAAGAATCCTTGGACGGTAACTCATCGCCACCACTAAGCCTCCGGCTACATTCGTGTACAAAGATTTCCGACCAGTCTCTACCATCCGAGATGCCAGCCATACTACCTGGCGATTCTTTCCGCGTTACCCCTTACCGAGTCTCGTGCCTGCATATCAAACAGTTTCCAATATATTTTAAGCAGGGTGCTCGCCTGTTGCCGATCCTCGTTCAGTTCAAGCTTCTTCAACCGTGATATGATGGATTAAACAGCCATGTTCATTCGTACAGTCACCGTCAGGGGCGTACGTCACATGCACATCGTACATACCTATCGCC
>QZIR01000041.1 GCA_003604975.1 Desulforudis sp.
CATGACGTGGTAGGTTTGTGTTTTCGATAATACCCGGGCATGCCTCGGCACTTTTATCACCTCTGCCGGGATCTTATCATAAACTTTTGCTTGTTGTCAACAGAACCGTCCCCATGACACATGACAGCCTTTAGCACCTCGTCCGCCGCCCGGGTGCCCTCGGCATAGTTTAAGCCGGCGGCATTCTTACGGACCTTTGTAATACGAAATGAGGCTTGGCGCGTCAGACGTACCCGCCATACGTCTCTGGCTAAATTCCGGCAGATCAATCCTTGGCTTCACAAGGTCTGAGTCGATTAAGAGAAACTGGATTGGGAGCGTAGACGCTAATTGGTAGATTGCGTCATATAGAGCGCGAACCAGCTTAGGATCTTCATCCTTACTGATATTTTTGGTTGGGCTGTCGATAATCAGAAAGGAAGGAACTGGCAGGTTATTTTCAGCTGCAACGGAATGAACAGCAAGTGCATAGCAGACATTGAATAGAGTCTTTTTTCCTCCGCTGCCAGCATCAAAGAAACCCCATTCCTGTTCTCCGTGAACCACCATTGGGCGCCAATTGCGAGGATGGAGAACGACGTGGTCGTCGTTATACACACCGGGAAATCCAACGTAAAGCAAGATGTCAAGAAAGCGGTCAGCGATTCGCTGAACATGCTCATCTGCTTGCTGAAGACGGGCGCGTTCTTCCTTAACAGCAGACCGAAGCCTATCGATTTGCCCCTGAAGCTCTCCCGCCTCCTCCTCAAGACGGTTTACGGCTTCGGGTAGCTCCTTGAGACGCTCTAGCGAGGCAAGTCGTTCCTGAAGCATTGCGACCTCTCGATCTGTAGCTCGAATACTAGTAACGAATGCAGAATCGTACTTCGCCAACTCATCCGCTAATTGCCGGTCCAGCGCGGCCTTGCGCGCGTTAGCTTGGGATAGAGATCGCTGTTGACGCTCCCGTGTCGCACGACGTCTAGCAATCGAGTCCGTGAGTTCATCAATTCGCTCATTTAGATCCCGCCGCAATGCCTCGAACCCTATCGATACAACCGCCTCTTCGGATTTTGGTGTATTTCTACAGAGTCGGCAAACACCTGACTTGCCGTCTATGTCCGATATATCGGCACCACATTTTGGGCACTGTCCGAAGTCTACTCCCTCAAGGATGTTTCCGGCCTGCTCAGTGCGAGTGGCCTTAATCTTTGCCGTGATCAGCTCTGACCGTAAGGACTCCTGCTGCCCGATAAGTTCGTCGGTGTCTGAAAGCGCAATTTCCAGGTCCGCGATCTCGGATGTAAGCTGTCGCAGCTGCATTCTCAATGGATCGACAGCATGAGTTTCAGAGCTTCGAGTTCGATCAAGTTCATCGCGTCTGGCAGAAGCCTCCAAAAGCTCTTGTTGGACTTTCTTTGTCTGGTCGACCAGATCAAGTTCCGTTCCAAGCTGAAAACGGGCCATTAACGACCTAATATGGCTGACAGCCTCGCGCTTGCTTCGTTGCCCGTCAAGTGTCGAGACCAAATCGATTTCCAATTGATTAAGGCGATCCGAATGAAGACCTGTAAAGAATCGCATCGCGTCTCGACTCTTTAGCCCTCGGAATGGATCCTCCAAGCGAAAGAACGAGGAATCCAAGTGATCTTGATTGAGGTAGCAATACCACAACAGGTCACGAAAACTGAGACGAACAAGTGGTGAATCAGGATCACGGTATCTTTTTCGCACCTTTATGGGCGTAACACCGCACAGGTAGAAAATTAAATCGCTTAGGTTGTAAACGTCGGCATTCAACAGACGAACGCCGTCATCGTCAAACGGAGCGTTGACCGAGCCTATGTCTCCGTGGCCATCGTTCCACGTCACACGGAGAGCAGAGTTATCTGTCATTGCGCGTTCGAATCGACATGCGAACTTACTTAGCTCCAATATAAGCTCGGCAGAAATGAACTCCTGCTGGATGGCTGGTGTCTTCTCAAGCCGTCCCCCGAAGCAAAAATCAATGAGACGAGCGACAGTCGATTTCCCCGTACCAACCGGGCCGTGGATGAATGTGGCGGAAGGGGAAAATTGAACCGTCTCAGTAGTGCGTTTTGTATGAACCATAAGTTGGATTAGTTTAATCTTTATGTTAGATCACCTCGTTTGAGCGAAGGCTAAGAATTTCGGGGAAGGTTTTGTATATAAACAGCATCAGGTTTGTCGCGGTAAGGTCAAAATGTTGTCTCAACAAGGCTGAACGCCGAACATAAGGTTCAAATACCTCTTGTTCAGCGAGTATGCTGAAAATATCAAAGCCTACGGGGGTAATTCCGACTGATATAGTACGCCCCTCAATACTAATCTCTGCTAGCCCTTTGGAGATTAGTATATTGACAAGCATGCGATAACGATGATCCCAAGGGCCAAAACGGTAGCGAACCATCCCGGATTCAACACTATCCCGCTCGTGTTTTTCGATCCGTACCTGCCTTGTTGACATTTTCTTGGCTGCAAGAGCGCGTTCAAGCATCACTGGGTACCGCAACAGGAAATCAAGCTTTGCCAGCTTAGTCAACCCTTGGATCCTATTAGTACCTTCGGTGCCCGCAAAGACCCCTAGCAGTACAAGAAGCCGTGCTGCATGCAGTTCTGTTGCTTCATCCAGTTCGGCCAGTGAGCGAACCAAGTCCATTAGTCGTCACCCCCTATGCGCTCGCGACTCCACCAGACTTTGCACTCACCGGTAAGCACGTATGCGAACCCTTCCAGGTGCTCGTTTAAACAATCATACAAAGGGGCACCACCGGCAGATCTCCGTTCAACAAATCGATCTCTTAAAAAACTAAGCATAGCCCGGCCGAACTGTCCCTCACAAGTTCGTGTCACTTCATATGCGTCAGCACAATCACATAACACAACGCTCCGGATATGATCGTAGCGGCGGAGGCCATCGCGTTTTCCAAAGCGGTTGAGCCACTGAATGCCCTGATAGTCTGCCTTGTTACGCAAATCGATGGCCGATGCAATTGACAGAGCAGAGAATCCGCCTGCGTCAAGCTTTCGTGTAAGCAGTGAACGGCTCGACGATCCTGGTTCCGGCACGTCTTCGATCGGTCCTTCGAGCGTACCTGGGCCATCCAGAGCACTGTCCAATATTCGTCCAACTCGTCCGCGATCCAGACGTTTTCCGTCAATTCGGCGCTGAAGTTCTGCTCCTACCGGATCGGGTGAAACGGCAATGTATGCGGGAAGCACCTGAGAATGTCCCAATGCAGACGCTTCCTGACAGGCTGCTATCAATGCCCTGGCGGCGGACTTGACAGCATCAACGGAACACTCTGTTGATCTTGGCCAGCATTGTGTTATCGTATCCACTAACCTAATGAAGACATCGTTGAGCTTCGGAGGATTGTTGTCGCACCGAGCCTTCTTCAATGTAGCTAGCGCAACCGCCTTCGAACAACGAGCGCGATGTGCAACCTCGCTAACGTACCGCCCCAGTACGGGCGGCGCAGATTCAGCATCATCAGCACTACGAGCAAGGTCAAGAAGGTATGGTAAACATGTCCCGGTGTTCCGTCGGGTTATAAAGACATGATTAGTCGTGAGAATAAACTCACGGAATCGACCAGGAAACTGGCTCTCTATACTGGCGAAACGCGCACAAGCTCTTACGATATCGTCATCGCTTGCACTCCAGGGATCTGCATCAGCAGCCCGTGTTTTAACCTGACAACCCGTAAAACTGTCATCCGCGTGTTTGAGTAGTACATCTTCGTGATGTTCGCAAAAAACCTCGACGATGTCCATCGTGTCGTCAAGGAGAGCAACGCACAAGATCGCTGCATAAGTCCACTGATAGACGTATCGCCGAGCGGTGTCATCGCCAGGATCGCCAGTCGCTTGTACTTCGTCTGGGCTAAGACCATCAGTGTCCACGTTTTTCATCCTTTCACTTATTGGTGAGCTTCGTAATCTAGCAGCGTGATTAAGTCTCGATACACGAAGCAGATTTTCTCAACATTCGATGTAATGTACCTTTGCTGTTGAGCCATTCACGTGACGGCACTCAACCTGGATGCGCCGCACCCTTCACCCTGAACACCTTCATCACCTCATCGCCAAGGTGATTGATGACCTTGACGGCAATGCGCCCGCTCTTGGGCTTGTCGAATGGCCGGGAGGTGTCGCTGTGCAGCGTCTCCCACGCTTCCTCATTGATCTCGGCCTTCAGTGTTGTCTTGAGCGCCTTATAGGGGTCGTTTGCGCCGAGGAAGTAGGCGTGGCGCACGAAGAAACTCTCCTCGTTGTAGTCAGTGTCGATGAACCAGCAGGCGATTCCCTCGGCCCCGTCGCTGCGGACCTCGCCGGTTTGCGGATGGAAGACATCGACACCGTTGATCTTGACCTGAATCCGGCCGTCTTCGGCGTCGAGGATGTCGATGTCCGGCTCGCCGAAGATGACGAACAGGTTGCCCTTGCCGGTGTTCTTCAGGTCGCCGGCCATGTGCAGGTCGGCGTTCATCCGGGCCTTGAGCACCGGTATTCGGCCAAGCTTGTTGAACTCCGATGAATGGGCGTCGTAGTTGAAGGCGCAGGCGATCAGTACATCGAAACCCGCATCGCCGGCCTCCCGGGCAGCGGCGACAAGATCGGGGCGGGATACGGTGCCAAACTCCGGACCGATGAAGATCGCGGCCCGCTGTTCAGTGGTTAGTGGCCTGTGGTCAGTGGCTTGTGGTTCCCTCCTCTGACCACTGGTCACCAGCCACTGGTCACTGGCCGTGAAGCGCCCTTCGGCACAGATCATTTCTCCCGGCCAGGGCGTGATTGAGGAGAAATTGATCTTATCTTCCTTATGGGCCTGCTGCACCCCGGCGTTCTTGAGGTTTTCCAGGATCATCCGGACGAAGTCCCGCTCCTCGCCATAGCCCGCCCCTGATTCCGCAACGCCATCGATCAGTTCGTCGTTCTCGTCCACCGCCAGCACACGGTGCGGCGACAGGCTCTCGACCGTGAACGGCCCGGCGACACGCACCTTTCTCTTGTCTTCATAGGGCTTGTCGTAGAGGTACTCGAACTCGGCCTTGGCAGCGATGGAGGCGTCGATCTCCTTCTGCCGGGCGATCCTTGCGCTCCAGAAAGCAGTGATCAGTGACTCTGTGGCTTGTGGCCAGTTGGAAGGCCACTCTCGCGGAATCTCCCATTCTTCCAGGGTTCTTTTCTGACCACAGGCCACTGATAACTGGTCACGGAGCGGTGCGAGTGTTTGCTCGTAACGCTCCCAAATGACGTCGATCTCGGCGTTGTTGGCGATGGATTTGAGCGTGATGTGCGGCACGCGCTCGTAAACAAAGCCCTGGCGGATGTCGCCGCGGGTTGGGGCCTCGGACGGCGCGGTTCGCGTGACCTCTGCCTCCTTGAACTGGCCGTCGCGGCTGTCGGCGAGTATGTAGTACGGGTAGCGCGCACCCATGATCCGGGCACGAGCTAAGGCGAGCGCAACGCGGGAGGTGTCGATGGTGATCCAGCGGCGGCCCCACTGCTCGGCAACGTAGGCCGTTGTGCCTGAGCCGCAGGTTGGATCGAGAACCAAATCGCCAGGATCCGTGGCCATGAGAATGCAGCGCTCGACTATCTTAATGTTGGTTTGAACTACATAAACCTTATCAGCCATGAAACTGCTAGCTGTATCAACCCACAAATTGGTTATCGGTCGGGCTGGAAAATCATCGATATACCGAACGTACGAAAGATTTGACGCCGGGCGGATGACGCGTCGCGATTTTATTAGCCGGCTCATACCGACTTCGTGTGTTTTCCAAACATAGGGATGAGGCCTGTGTGTTTGGCCCTCAAAACTGACAGGATATCGGGTCTTGTCTACGCCACTTGATGAGGTCAGGTTATCTGAACCGAAAATCCTAGCCCCTTCCGGGATCATACCCTCTCGCTCGTCTTTTCGCATCCGCCTCCTAATGAAACCGTCCAGCTCAATCCACTGATATTGGGATGCGCCTTCTTCACCAAAAATCTTGTCGAGAAAGAGCTGCCGATATTTTACGGCTTCGATACTCTTGGCGTACCAAATGATATAGTCAAAGATTTGGGGGACGACCATGGTTCGTCCAGAAATACTACCAGCTCCTGATGTCTTTTTGAAAGCGATTAGCGCCACCGCATTCTCGTCACCAAAGACTTCGTCCATCAAAGCCCGGACACGGTGAACGTTTTGATCACCAATCTGAACAAAGACCGAGCCTGAGTCACACAACAAGTCCCTCGCCACGGTTAACCGATCCCGAAGATAGGTCAGATAGGAGTGTATCCCATCCCGCCAGGTATCCCGATAGGCCTTCACCTGCTCCGGCTCGCGGGTGATGTGATCAAGGTTACCGTCCTTCACATCCCGGCTGGTTGTGGACCACTGGAAGTTCGAATTGAACTTGATCCCATATGGCGGGTCGATGTAGATGCACTGGACCTTGCCGCGCAGCCCTTCGCGCTCGGCGAGTGAGGCCATCACCTGCAGGCTATCACCCAGGATCATGCGGTTGGACCAGTTGGCGTCGTGCTGGTAGAACTCGGTTTTGGCGCTCTCGTTCGGCAGGCCGTTGAAATCGGCGAAGAGGTTGAGCTGTTGATCTTTTGCCTTCTCATCGGCTTTGGTACGGCGGATGAGGTCGTCGATCAGCACCTTGGGATGTATCTTCTCCTGGATGTACAGCGGCGGCGCCTGGACGACAAGGTCGGACCAGTCCTGCTCGTCCTTGCCGCGCCAGACAAGCTGGGGGTCGAGGTCACGGTTGCGGCGCTCGTAGGCGGCGCGGATGAGGCTTTGCTCTTCCTGCCGCATCACCGACTGGTACTCGGCCGTGGGGATGTTCTTGCGCGAGGCCTCGTCGTGCGTGAGGGTTTCAACGGTCTTTCCTGTTGTGTTTTTGGCCATATGATTAACTTCCCTTCACCGCCGGCTGGGCGGTAACAGAGTCTATCATTTTGTTGAACTCAACTTCGACCTTGGCCTCGAAGTCGGTCTCGATCCGGTAAACCTCGGTGAACTCGGCGAACGCCCAGCGGCCATAACGACCGAGGTTGTTTACGCCGGGTATCCAGTAGGTCTCCATGGTGGCCTTTTTCTCCTTGGCGTCCTCGCGCCGGTAGCCCTTAATCTCGATGACCAGATGGAGCAAGTCGTCCTTTCCGTGACCGTCGTCAACGAGGACGATGAAGTCGGGGATGTACTTTCGCGTTTCCGAGCTGTAGCGGTACGGCACTTCCAGACCGAGGTTGTGATTCTTGACGTAGGCACTGACCCGCGGATGAGACTCGGCGACGCGGCAGAACTCGGCCTCCCAGTCGCTGTCGAGGATGACCCAATTGATATGACAGCGGCGCGCGTCGGTCTCCCAGCGGCTGGTTTTCGACGTGTTGAAGTTCACGTGGATGGTGGAGCCGGTGGGGTTGTAAGGGTCGAGCACGGCCTTGATGGGTCGTTCGCCTACCAGAGAGCGGGTGATGCCGGCGGTGATGCGCTCGCAGGCCATGTCGGCCAGCTCCTGGTACATCAACTGGGCGGGGTAGGTACCGCCCTTGCAGATCAGGCAGGTGTCGAGCCACTGCTTGGTGATCCGCTTGAGTTGCCCGAATAGGTGGAGTTTGGGTTCTTCGCCGGGGTCTCGCCACTTGGTGTAGAGCAAGCGCTTGGTAACGTGGAAAAGCAGCGTGGATCGCCGCATGTCTTCCAGGTGCCTCAGGCTGAGGTCGACGTCCTCGCCAATGATCCCGGCGTTCTTGGTGATCGAAGGGCCGACGAGATCCGGAGTCAGCTCAAGAACGGAGTCGTCGTTGAAGACAGCGGTGAGCCGATCCTCGGGCAGTTCAACCCGGTAGCCTGCGACGCGCGGGAACCGGATCTCGAGGTGGTCGCGGTCGGGGCGCACGGCTTTGACCTGGATGGTCTCGCGGGGTGGCTGCGGCGGCGCAACAACCGGCTTAGCGGTGAAATCGAACGGAATCCCCAAGACGTCCGCGTATTCAACGTTGAACCGGCCCTCTTCATTGAGCTCATAGGACTGGCGGCGTAGCGCACGGCCGATGACCTGCTCGCACAAGAGTTGGGTGCCGAAGGCTCGCACGCCCAGCACATGCGTAACGGTGTTGGCATCCCAGCCTTCGGTGAGCATGGAAACCGATACTACGCAGCGAATCGACTCGCCGAGGCGGCCTTGTTTACCGACGGTGTTCATGACTTCCCGCAGCAGGTCCTGGTCCGTGAGGTTCTCGGCCTGACGGCGGTCGCCGGTGCGTTCGATGATCTCGCGCCGGAAACGCTCGATCGCACCGGCAGCCATAGCGCGGAAGTTATCGTCCAGTGCTTCGCCGGATTCGAGTTGTTCGCTGTCGATCAACAATGTGTGCGGGCGGGCAAGCGGGTTGCCGTGCTCGCCGAAATTGCGAAAAAGCGCCAGGCGTCCGTTCTCCAGCGTGGTCGAACCGTCTTCGTTCTCCCGGTAAAAGCCTGAGATGTAGTCGTAAACCAGTTTGGATATGGAGGTGTTTTGGCAGACGACGATGAAGCAGGGCGGAACGTGAATGCCGCTTTCCTTCCACAATTCATATGTCTTTTCATAATGCCCATATAGGGCATCGAGAGCGGTTTGCAGCTCCACAGGCAGGCTTAGCGGATCGAGGGTCTTGGCCTTGCCCCGGCCTTTTTTAGGCATCCGCGTGCGTATATGCTCCCATAGATTGCGGAACTTAGGCATGTCCCCTCCGGGAATGTTATCGGCCACAGGCACCCGCGGCAGTTTGACAATCCCGCATTCGATGGCGTCCATCAGCGAGAAGTCACACACAGTCCAGGGAAACAGCGTGCCCTCCGCGTAGCCTGAGCCCCGGAGAAAAAACGGCGTCGCCGACAGGTCAATGACGCGCGTGACGCCGAGTTTGTGATTGACGGTTTCAAGGCCGGAGATCCAGAGGCGGGCAGCTTCGTTGTTCTTCTCGGCTTCCTTTCGGTCCTCGCCCTTGAGTTCTTTCGCGTCGTCTTGGCCGGGCTTTTCGCGGTAGCAGTGGTGCGCCTCGTCGTTGAGCACCATAATGTTCTTCAGGCCCATCAGGCCGGGCATCACCCGCTGGAGCATTTGCCCCTCGGTTTCTAATGTGTTGAGTTCTTTACCTCGGCCCTGAAGGAGTGACCGGCCGCCCTTGGACAGCTCTATGCGCTCGCGGCGCTTAAAGGCATGGTAGTTGGTGATAACGATCTTGGCTCGCTCAAGTTCACCGAGCAAGTCATTGGGGACCAGTTCCCGGCTCTGGTAATAGCTATCCGGATCGTTAGGTTGCAGCACGCGGAGCCGGTCGCGGATGGTCAGGCCCGGTGTAACAACCAGGAACCCGCGGGTGAATCTCTTGCTGGAGGGTCGGCGCACAGCGTTAATGGTCTGCCACGCAATCAGCATGGCCATGACGGTGGTTTTGCCGGCACCGGTAGCCAGTTTCAGGGCCAAACGTATCAGGTCCGGGTTGGCGTTGTTATTGGCATTGGCAAGGTGTTCAAGGAATTGCTGGCCGGTCTTACCGGCTTTCGGGGCCACTTCCGTCAACCAGATGGCCGTCTCAACCGCTTCGATCTGGCAGAAGAACGGCCGGATGTTGTTAAACCTATGGTGCCGCCAATGTTGTAGCAGTCGGGCGGTTTCGGGCGTCACTTGCCAATCGTTGGGGTTCGGCCTGCTTCGCCACTCGTCCACGTGACGGCGAATCGCATTGATGATCGGAGTAGGGTCATACTGTTGCGCTTCCGTAGAAAGCCCTTTACCTTCGTCGAAAACCAGTTGCCGTTGTTCTACCGAACCCTTGCGCTTCCTGGGCTTTGGAATCGGTGTGATGAACTTAGCGCTACGGCGCTTTTCGATGATTCGTTGCGTTGGCTGGCCCTGATCATCAAGCTCCCAGTGTCGCGCCGGATATTCATAAGGAGAGTTGAGAATAGGTTTTTCGAAAAATCGATTATCCATGTTTAACTCCCCTTCAGGTGGCTTCTCCCCAGTGGCGATACCTTAAACAGATCAATGGACTCCTAAGTCTGGCGGCCGCAGTTCGTCATCTACTGCAGCAGAGCAGCCCCTTATATCCGTGATAAATATCCTGTTTGGTCTTGGCAGAAAATTCGACGCAGAAGGTAAAAATCCTGGTTAGCTTTGGATTATTTATTAATAAGTGGGTTGACTGTATTTATGTATATATGTATTATAGTGAGAGAGGTGATATTATTGGAGCGGGTAAAACTGACCTTCCTGACCCCGGAAGACTGGCACCAACGGCTGAAACTCGAAGCCGTCCTACGTAGGACTACTGCTACTAAGATCATTATTGATGCGGTTGATGAGTGGCTAAAGAATCATCCTCGGGACAAGGTAGATGACCGACACTACGAAGGGAGGTAATCCGGAATGTCAGAAGAAAACGGGCTGCCTATGAAAGAAAGGCCTCGGTACCACAACTTAAAAAGAATGGCTAACGATCATTGGAAGGAACACCGCCCTAAAATGTACCGAGAACTTAAGAAGAGCGGCCAACTGGAGGAAGCATTAAGCGAGGCGGCAAGGTTTACCGTAGAGGCTGCAGACCTAATTTTTGAGCAGTTGAAGAAGCAACACCCATACCCGAAGACCGAGAACAACCTGGAAATCGCGGCGCACTACAACTGGCTGAGGAACACGGCCTGGGAACTGGTGAGGGAGCAGTACATCCTCCTGCCGAGCGAGCGGGATAAGCGTAACCTGTGGTAAGAGTTTGAAGTAGTAACCATAGGCATCTTTCACGCAAAGACCTTCATTGAGGTCTAACAAGTTGGGTTTCGACCAAATTGAAGGAGAATATCAATGAAGCTTTACCTGGACCAAAATGTACGGCTTCACCTGATCAGACTGCATAAACACGTATGTAAGTATGGGGTCAGGTCTTTGTGTAAGTATGGGGTCAGGTCTTGAAAAGCAACTTTAACTCCTGGCTCTTCTTGAAATCACCTTGCTGACCTTAGTAAAGTGAATTTTTATGTGATTCGCAATCTCTTTGAGTGGAAGTTACTCCACGGCTGTGTTTGTCAATCGAAAAGTTGACCACCGCGATAACCTAAAACTTGACCACCCTGAATGCCGCCCGTACTCCAGATAGTAATCGCGCAAGAACTTGATGATTGCTTCTTTGGTCTGCTTGTGCATAGCCTGTGAGAACGGTGGCATCTAAACTTCCTGTTTTTAGCGCCGTAAATGGGTCAAAAAAAAGCACCCGTTGGCCGCAAGGGGTGCCTTTTTAATTAAATTGCTTGTGCCATTCCTTCAAGTCAAGGCCGGCAATGAAACCAAGGGATATCTCGCCAAGCAAGCCCACCGTCACGCCGGCCGTGGCCGCTTTAGACCGGCGCCCGGCATAAAACAACGTTCCCTTGCCGGTCGGCGTGGTATTCCGCGTCCGTGCTCCCGTCGGTCAGCACAATCTTGTAACCGGGAGTCAACACCTGGGCGTACATCTGACCGGGTTGGGGGCAACCCAGGCTTGTATCCGGCCACTCTACCGCTTCAATTCCCTTCAAGCTTATTTCGGTCTCGGGAACCCCCTGCCGCGACGCAAAGTCGGTTATCGCGAGGCTTACCGCCTCTTTCGCACCCTCGCCGGCCGGTTCTGAAACCGTATCCGGCGGTGTGATGACCACCGCGCGTTTTTCGCCGTCCCACTGCACCCGGTAACCGAAGGCTTCGGCTACGTACCTGGCCGGGAGGTACGTCCGGCCGTCCCTGATCAGGGGGGCGACATCGATTTCCTGCGGCTCGTCGTTCACGTAGATTATGGCCCCCCCAACGGCCATCTCCACCGTCACGTCTTCCATCACCAGCGTCACCGCACGGGCGGAAGCGCTCCAGGTTATGCCGCTGTCCGTGACACCGATCGACCGGGCGAGGTGCCGGACGGGGACGAAGGCACGGTTGTTTTCGATAAAAGGCGCGGCGTCCGTTGCGGTCGTGTTTCCGTCCACGGTGTAGGAACTCTCACCAACCGTAAAGACCGCCCGGTGAAAGGACTCCGCTGAAGCCAAAACGGCTGGAGACAACATCAATAACACGGCGAGTGTAATTGCAGCGATTCTTTTTTTCAAGATCTCCCTCCCGGCGTTGTAATTGTATTTACCTTGTACCGGTGCTGGGCCAATGAAAGTAATTTTCGCCGCCCTTTTTTAAAAAACCTCCTGACCGCCCGGTACTCTTGACGGCTCACTCGGAAGCCCGTTAATTTCTTTTAAATATTTAACAGCGCCGCAATTCTTATTGCGCAGCGTTTAATCCTTTTTGTCCTCTATACTCTTTTTCCAATTCTTTTCTTGTTGCCGACCCCGTTGTGCTTTAAAATTGAAGCAGTAACATTATTTGACTGGGGGAGTACTTTTTGAAAAAATGGTTGTCCTTTTGTCTGGTCGCCATCCTGTTTTTATCCTGCCTTGCCCTCGCAGGCTGCGGCGGGAAGAAGGAAACCGGCCCCGCACCCGGCGAAAAACCGGCCGCGTCCAAGACCGGCGGCGATGAGTCCGCGGCGTCCCTTTTTGCCAAGGCCCGAGACATCAAAGGCATGTCATACGACTACGTGATGACGATGCCAAACGAGACGGTGTCCGGAAAGGTGTGGATGCAGGGCAAGAATGTCAAAACCGAAGGAACCGCCGACGGACAAAAGATCGTGTCCATTATCAATGGGGACACCAATACCTGCTACGCCTACTACCCGGACCAGAACACGGCCATGAGGATGACTTCGGAAGGAGAAGCACAAGAAACCAAGGCGCCGACAGACTACACGGAGGACGTTGACCCGCTTGCCCTCAAATTTGTGGAAACAGCGGTTTTTGACGGCGCGAAGTGCAAAGTGTATACCTGGCAGTCCGCTGAGGGCACCATGAAATATTGGGTCCGCGCGGACTACGGCATCCCCGTCCGCGTGGAAACCACATTGGCGGACGGCACTCAAATGGTGATGGAGTATAAAAACCTGAAGGTCGGGCCTGTACCCGCCAAAACGTTCGAACTTCCTGCCGGGGTGCAGGTTACCGACATGAACGAAATGATGAACCAGATGCCCCAGATACCGACGGGACCGTAAGCCTTGGACTGATCCTTGCAACCTCGCTCTTGCGCCCTTCCGGATGCTCCGGAAGGGCTTTGTTTTTTTCCAAGACCGTCCGCCCCCAAAAAAAGAGTTTGCGGCGCCGTCAACCGATAACCCCCGGCCCGCAGACCCTTGCCATAGCCTCATCATCCCGCCCGCATAACCCGGAGCCGGACGCCTCAAAATAATCTGGGGCAGTGAATAATTGACGGACTCTTATGAAGGTCCAAGGGAACCGGGAACAGCGGAGACTTTAACGGAGGTGAGCAAGCTCGTGACCGGTAACGGGTCTTTACACTTTAACCCGATTATGTGGTGTTTCAAGCCGGAATTACCGCCGGGCTCCCTCCTTACACCGGCCGGCCTCGTCTTTTTTGAATGAGTCGTGACCATCAGGTAAGCCTGGGCGCTACATATCTCGGAGGCAAACGCTGCCGTTTCCGCGTCTGGGCTCCTAAGGCCGTTTCTGTCGCAGTCCATCTCGTCTCGCCGAAGGAGCGCACAGTAACCTTGGAACGTTCGGATTTTGGCTATCATGGAGGCGTGGTATCGGGGGTCGAGCCGGGAGACCTTTATTTTTTCCTTTTGGACCAGCGGCGAAAACGCCCGGACCCCGCCTCAAGGCACCAGCCGCTCGGCGTGAACGGCCCCTCCCAGGTTGTCTACCCCCGTGCTTTTGGCTGGTCGGACTCGACGTGGCGCGGCCGGTCCATGCAGGAGTTGGTTATATATGAACTGCATGTCGGCACCTTTACGCCCGAGGGAACTTTCAACGGGGTCGAAAGATACCTGGATTACCTTTTGGAACTGGGGATTTCGGCTATCGAACTGATGCCGGTAGCGCAGTTTCCGGGGACAAGAAACTGGGGCTACGACGGGGTTTATCCCTATGCGGTGCAAGATTCGTACGGCGGTCCGGAAGGAATGCGTCGGCTTGTGGACGCGTGCCACCAACGCGGGATTGCCGTGATCCTCGACGTGGTTTACAACCACCTGGGACCGGAGGGTAACTACTTGGCCGACTTCGGCCCCTACTTCACCGACCGGTACCGCACCCCCTGGGGTCAGGCGGTGAACTTCGACGGGCCGGACAGCGACGAGGTACGTCGTTTTTTCATTGAAAACGCGCTTTACTGGGTGGATGAGTTCCATATCGACGGCCTGCGGTTGGACGCGGTTCACGCCATCGTTGACACTTCGGCAGTCTCTTTCCTTGAAGAGCTTGCCACAGCGGTTCACCATCATGCTGATCAACTTGGACGACGGGTGCACGTGATCGCGGAGAGCGACCGGAACGACGCCCGGTTAATCAGGCCGCAAGCCCTCGGGGGCTACGGCCTCGACGCCATGTGGAGCGATGATTTTCACCACGCCCTTCACGCCCTCTTGACCGGGGAAAGCAGCGGTTACTACCGCGACTTCGGCACGCTCCGGCTGCTGAGTCATACCCTGCGGCAAGGGTACGCCTACACCGGCCAGTACTCCGCCTATAGAAGGCGCCGGCACGGCAACCCGCCGCGCGACTGCGCCGCCTGCCAGTTCGTGGTTTTCGCGCAAAACCACGACCAGGTAGGCAACCGCGCCCTTGGGGAAAGGCTTGGCAGCCT
>QZIR01000021.1 GCA_003604975.1 Desulforudis sp.
TGATTGCCGCGGTGAGCGTGGTCTTGCCGTGGTCCACGTGTCCGATCGTCCCGATGTTCACGTGGGGTTTGGTACGCACAAATTTCTGCTTGGCCATGGTTCTCTTCCTCCTTAGGAATTCAAAGAATTAATATTTTTTTATCAGCTTCTCCGCAATGTTTTGCGGTACTTCCACATATTCAGAAAACTGCATCGTGTAGGTTCCCCGTCCCTGGGTCCGTGAACGCAGTTCCGTGGCGTAACCGAACATCTCGCCGAGTGGTACCTGGGCATGCACCAGACGGGCCTTGCCCTGTGACTCCATCTCCGTGATCTGCCCACGCCGGGAATTTAGGTCACTGATCACTTCGCCGGTGTATTCCTCGGGGACCACGACTTCAACCTTCATAATCGGTTCAAGCAGCACCGGGTTGGCCGTCGTCGCCGCCTTCTTGAAGGCCATTGAGGCCGCAATCTTAAAGGCCACTTCCGACGAGTCCACGGGGTGGTAGGAACCGTCCACCAGCGCCACCCGGACATCCATCACCGGATACCCGAAGAGTACGCCGCTGCTTAAGGCCTCCGTTACACCGGCTTGCACTGCCGGAATGTACTCCTTCGGAACGACCCCGCCTATGATGCTGTTAACGAACTCAAAGCCTTTCCCCCGCTCCAGCGGTTCGATCACCAACTCGACGTGGCCGTACTGCCCGCGGCCGCCGCTCTGCCGCACGAATCTACCTTCGGCCTTGGCCTTGGCCCGGACGGTTTCCTTATAGGCCACCTGGGTACGGCCAACGTTAGCCTGGACCTTGAATTCACGCAGCATGCGGTCGACGATAATCTCCAGATGCAGTTCACCCATCCCGGCGATTACGGTCTGTCCCGTTTCCTCGTCGTACTTGATCTTAAAAGTGGGGTCCTCTTCAGCCAAGCGCGAGAGCGCCACACCCATCTTATCCTGATCGGCCTTCGTTTTAGGCTCAATCGCCACCCAGATCACCGGATCGGGGAAGGTCATTGATTCCAGAATAATTGGATGCTTTTCGTCACAAAGAGTATCTCCGGTTGTCGTGAACTTAAGTCCCACGGCGGCCACGATGTCTCCCGCGTAGACGGCTTCCAGCTCTTCCCGGTGGTTGGCATGCATCAGCAGCAATCGCCCGATGCGCTCCTTCTTGTTCTTGGTCGAGTTGTAGATGTAGGAACCTGCTTTGAGCATTCCGGAGTAGACCCGGAAGAAGGTTAGTTTACCCACGTACGGATCAATCATAATCTTGAAGGCCAGCGCGGCAAAGGCCTCGTCATCATCGGCCGGACGCTCATCTTCGCTGCCCGTTTCCGGATTGGTGCCGCGGACGGCCTCTACGTCGGTCGGGGCCGGCAGGTAGTCTACGACGCTGTCCAGCAGAGGCTGCACACCCTTGTTCTTATAGGAAGAACCGCAAAGAACCGGGATCATTTTCAAAGACAGCGTGCCTTTCCGGATCCCTTCCATGATCTCCTCTGCCGTTGGTTCTTCGCCCTCCAGGTACTTCATCATCAACTCTTCCGAGGTTTCCGCAATAGCTTCCAATAGTTTCTCACGGTACTTGGCGGCCAGCGCGGCCATGTCTTCCGGAACTTCGACTTCGCGGGCATCCTGGCCCATATCATCAAAGTATAACAAGGCCTTGTTGGAAACCAGATCCACGATCCCGCGAAATTTCTCTTCCGCACCGATCGGCAGCTGGATTGCTACCGGGTTGGCACCGAGCTTATTCTTGATCGAATCCATGCTCTGGTAGAAATCGGCGCCCATCCGGTCCATCTTATTAATGTAAGCAATCCGCGGCACACCGTACTTGTCGGCCTGACGCCACACCGTCTCGGACTGGGGCTCAACCCCACCCACGGCGCAGAAAACGGCAACCGCACCGTCAAGTACGCGCAGGGAGCGCTCTACCTCGACCGTGAAATCCACGTGTCCTGGTGTATCAATGATGTTTATCCGGCAGTCACGCCAGAAGCAGGTCGTGGCCGCCGAGGTAATGGTGATACCGCGCTCCTGTTCCTGCACCATCCAGTCCATCGTCGCGGCTCCGTCATCGACTTCGCCAATGCGATGTGTCCTACCGGTGTAAAAAAGGATCCGCTCGGTGGTCGTCGTCTTACCGGCATCGATATGAGCCATTATGCCTATGTTTCTTGTTCGTTCGAGCGGATAGGCGCGAGTCATCTCCTAAACCTCCTACCACCTGTAGTGTGCAAAAGCCTTGTTGGCTTCCGCCATGCGGTGGGTATCCTCTCTCTTTTTCACGGATCCGCCGGCGCCGTTGGCAGCGTCCATAATCTCGGCGGCCAGTTTTTCCTGCATCGTCCGGCCCGGTCTTGAACGGGTGTAGTTGGTCAGCCACCGGATGGCCAGGGTCTGCTTCCGTTCGGGACGGACTTCGATCGGAACCTGATAGTTGGCGCCGCCGACACGCCTCGACTTGGTTTCGACTATCGGCATGATGTTCTTCATTGCCTGTTCAAACACTTCCAAGGGATCCTTACCGGTCTTTTCCTTAATGATGTCAAAGGCACCGTAGCAAATGGTCTCGGCGATACTCTTCTCCCCGTCCAGCATGATCTGGTTGACCAATTTGGTTAATACCTTACTCCCGTAGACGGGATCCGGCAGGACTTCCCGTTTAGGTACAGCTCCTCTACGAGGCACTGTCTTCCCCCCTTACTTCTTGGGCCGTTTTGCACCGTATTTGGATCGACCACGATTACGGTTCTGCACACCTGCGGTATCTAGTGAGCCACGGACGATGTGGTAACGTACGCCGGGCAAATCTTTTACTCTGCCGCCGCGAACCAAGACAACCGAGTGCTCCTGCAGGTTGTGTCCGATGCCGGGGATATAGGTAGTCACTTCGTAACCGTTAGTCATCCGGACACGGGCCACTTTACGTAGCGCCGAATTCGGCTTCTTGGGTGTCGTAGTATAGACACGCGTACAAACGCCACGCCGTTGCGGGCAATCGGTCAGGGCCGGGGAAGCCGATTTCTTGATCAAGGACTTCCGCCCCTTACGTACGAGCTGGCTGATGGTGGGCAATTTTTACACACCTCCTCCGGTATAAGCTTAAAATAAATATGCCCCTTACCCGACGGTAAAGGGGCATTAATCGATCTGCTCACTCCTTGGTAATCGCGGCGGACGCACATCCTACGGATATTCCGCAGGCCTTACCCAGTTCCTGCATCGAGGAAACCTCGATGAGCGGAACCGCTCTTGCCCGGCAGGCTTGGATTATCGGATCCAGTACGTTTCGCTCCGCATCCAGAGCCACATACACCGTCCTGGCCTGCCCCCGCTGTATTGCCTTAAGGGTTTGCTTTGACCCTACCGTCTTTTCCCGGGCCATATTCAGTCTCTCGAAGGGCACCTAACTCATCCCCCCAAGAAAGTCACACTCAGAAATAATAGCACCGCTAAACTTGTTTGTCAACGCAAATCTTCTTAAATATTTGCGTATTCTCTCTCCTATTCTCCCACTATTTCCGAGACCGGCGTCTCGTCATCCATCACCTCGATGTACCGGTAACGCGACATCCCCGTCCCGGCCGGCACCAGCTTGCCGATAATCACGTTCTCTTTCAGTCCCAGCAGCGGATCGGTCTTACCCTTGATCGCCGCCTCGGTCAGCACCCGGGTCGTTTCCTGGAAGGAGGCCGCTGACAGGAAGGAGTCCGTGGCCAGCGAGGCCTTGGTAATCCCCAACAGCACCGGCTTGGAGGTTGCCCCGGTGTTACGGGTCTTTTCAACCCGCCGGTTCTCATCGTCCAGGGCCAGAATATCGATTAACCCTCCAGGGAGGAACTCGGTGTCACCGGGGTCTTCGATTTTGACCTTACGCAGCATCTGCCGGATGACCACCTCGATGTGCTTGTCGTTGATCTCGACACCCTGCATCCGGTACACCCGCTGCACTTCCTGCAACAGGTAGAGCTGGACGGCCGATGGTCCCTTGATCTTCAGGAGATCGTGCGGGTTGATCGAGCCTTCAGTCAGCTCGTCACCGGCGGAAACCCGGTCCCCGTCCTGTACCTTGATCCGCGAGCCGAACGGAATCGCATAGGGAATTCGCTCCCCGTCGGCGGTGATAACCTCCACCTCACGCCGGCCTTTGTTCTCACTCAGCTCAACCAAGCCCGCGACCTCGGCCACAATTGCCTGGCCTTTTGGTTTACGCGCCTCGAACAGTTCCTCGACACGCGGCAGGCCCTGGGTGATGTCGTCACCGGCCACACCGCCGGTATGGAAGGTACGCATGGTCAACTGCGTGCCCGGCTCACCGATGGACTGGGCGGCGATGGTCCCTACCGCTTCCCCGATGTCCACGGGATGGCCCGTGGCCAGGTTACGCCCGTAGCACATGCAGCATACGCCGAACCGGCTCTTACAGCTCAGTACGGAGCGGACGGCTACTTCCTTGAACCCGGCTTCAATAATCTTCTCCGCGCTGTCCTCGTCGATTTCCTTGTTGGTCTGGGCCAGCAGTTCACCCGTTTCCGGGTGGACGATATCCTGTGCCGCCAAGCGCCCGACAATCCGGTCGATGAGCGGTTCAATGATCTCGGAGCCGTCACTGACGTCCCGCACTATAATGTGGTCTTCGGTACCGCAGTCGCGTTCCCGGACGATCACGTCCTGGGCCACGTCCACCAGGCGGCGGGTCAGGTAACCGGAGTCCGCCGTGCGCAACGCCGTGTCGGCCAGACCCTTGCGGGCGCCGTGTGTGGAGGTGAAGTACTCTAGAACGGTAAGACCCTCCCGGAAGTTGGCCCGGATCGGCTGCTCGATAATTCGACCCGAGGGGTCGGCCATCAGACCGCGCAACCCGGCCAGCTGACGGATCTGGGACTTGTTACCACGCGCTCCGGAGGTCGCCATCATGTAAACCGGATTAAACTCATCTAAGGTATCCATGAGTTCGGCGGTCACGTCATCCGTGGCCTGGGTCCAGATCTGGATCACGCTCCGGTAGCGTTCATCGGGTGTAATCAGGCCGCGGCGGTAGTCGTTTTCGACCATTTGCACGTCTTCCTCGGCCTGCTGGAGAATTTCATATTTCTTCTCCGGGATCACAATATCGCTGATCCCGATCGTGATTCCGCCCCGGGTGGCGTACTTGAACCCGAGGGTCTTGATGCCGTCCAGGACTTCGGCCGTCTCGGCGTAACCGAGCTTGCGGAAGCAACGGCCGATGATCCCGCTTAAGATCTTCTTGTCGACGAGGTGGTTGTAGTACCCCATCTTATTGGGTATCGCGTCGTTGAAGATGACCCGGCCCACCGTGGTCTCGATCAGGCCCTGCTCCGGCATCCGGATCTTAACCTTGGCCTGCAGGTGCACAGCCCGGGCCTGGTAGGCGAGCACCGCCTCATCCGGATCCTTGAAAACTTTGCCCTCACCCTTGGCGCCCGGTTTCTCAATGGTCAGGTAGTAGATGCCAAGAACCATGTCCTGGGTCGGAACCGAAACCGGCCGGCCGTCCTTGGGGTTCAAGATGTTGTGGGTCGAGAGCATCAGGAGCCGGGCCTCGGCCTGGGCCTCCGCTGACAGCGGGACGTGCACGGCCATCTGGTCACCGTCAAAGTCGGCGTTGTAGGCCGTACAGACCATCGGGTGGATCTGGATGGCGCGGCCTTCCACCAGGATCGGCTCAAACGCCTGGATACCGAGACGGTGCAGGGTTGGAGCCCGGTTCAGCAAGACCGGGTGCTCCTTGATCACGTCTTCGAGTACATCCCAGACCTCGGGACGCACCCTTTCCACCATGCGCTTGGCGCTCTTGATGTTGTGCGCGTGGCCGTCACCCACCAGCCGCTTCATCACAAAGGGTTTAAACAACTCCAGGGCCATCTCCTTGGGCAGACCGCACTGGTGCAGTTTGAGAGTCGGGCCGACCACGATGACCGAACGTCCGGAGTAGTCCACCCGCTTGCCGAGGAGGTTCTGGCGGAAGCGGCCCTGTTTTCCTTTTAACATGTCGCTGAGTGATTTCAGGGGACGGTTACCCGGTCCCGTAACCGGACGGCCGCGCCGCCCATTGTCGATCAAGGCGTCCACCGCTTCCTGCAGCATCCGCTTCTCATTGCGGACGATGATGTCCGGGGCGCCCAGTTCCAAAAGCCGCTTCAAACGGTTGTTCCGGTTGATCACTCGGCGGTAAAGGTCGTTCAAGTCGGACGTGGCAAAACGACCGCCGTCCAGCTGGACCATGGGCCGCAGTTCCGGCGGGATCACCGGTAGTGTATTCACAATCATCCATGACGGACTGTTATCAGACTTCCGAAAGGCCTCCGCGACTTCCAGGCGGCGGATCGCCCGGATCCGGCGCTGTCCGGTGACATCCCTGACCTCTTGGCGCAGTTCGGCAGCCATTTCCTCCAGGTCGATCTCGTCCAGCAGGAGCTTGATCGCCTCGGCGCCCATCAGGGCCTTGAAACCGGAACCGTACTTCTCGCGGAACTCCCGGTATTCCTGGTCGGTAAGGAGCTGCTTCTTGACAAGCGAGGTATCCCCGCCGTCGATCACGATGTAGGAGACAAAGTAGAGTACCTTTTCCAGAGCCCGCGGTGACATGTCCAGGAGCAGGCCCATGCGGGACGGGATTCCCTTAAAATACCAGATGTGCGAGACCGGGGCGGCCAACTCGATGTGGCCCAGTCTTTCCCGCCGCACCTTGGAACGGGTCACCTCTACGCCGCAGCGGTCGCAGATTACCCCTTTATAACGTACACGCTTGTATTTACCGCAGTGACACTCCCAGTCACGGGTAGGACCAAAGATTCGTTCACAAAAGAGTCCGTCGCGTTCCGGCTTCAAGGTCCGGTAGTTGATGGTCTCCGGTTTCTTTACCTCACCATGAGACCAATCCATAATCTTTTCAGGTGATGCCAGGCCAATTTTGATACGGTCGAAGTTGGTAAGATCTAACACCGAACTAGCTCCCCCCATTAATTAGTTTTCGTCGGTATCTTCAAGAGGGATGTCCACCTCTTCCAACTCGTCGCCCGCCTCCTCGTCTTCAATTTCCGAAAGATCCACGTCGGCGATATTTTCCTCGTCATCAGTAATCGCATCTTCCTCTTCCACAACTTCACCGTCGGGCTGGGGTTGAGGCATGCGGAACTCCAGTTCAAGTTCCTTACCGGTTTCGGAGATGTCATCATCGATCTCACGGATCTGTACTTCGTGATCATCCTCGGAAAGGACCTTAACGTCGAGCCCAAGGCTTTGCAGTTCTTTGATCAGCACCTTGAAGGACTCGGGCACACCCGGCTCGGGTATGTTTTCGCCCTTGACGATCGCTTCGTAGGTTTTAACCCGCCCGACCACGTCGTCCGATTTCACGGTCAGGATCTCCTGCAGGGTGTAGGCTGCACCGTAGGCTTCCAGAGCCCAGACCTCCATCTCGCCGAAGCGCTGCCCGCCGAACTGGGCTTTACCACCCAGAGGCTGCTGGGTCACCAGCGAGTAGGGGCCGGTGGAACGGGCGTGGATCTTGTCGTCCACCAAGTGGGCCAGTTTCAGCATGTACAGGTAACCCACGGTCACGTCGTTGTCAAAGGGTTCACCCGTACGGCCGTCGCGTAGCTGGATCTTGCCGTTCACCGGCAGTCCGGCCTCCTCCAGCGTATCTACAATATCTGATTCGAGCGCCCCGTTGAATACCGGGGTCGCTACATTGAAACCAAGTACACGCGCCACCCATCCCAACTGGGCCTCAAGCACCTGGCCGATGTTCATCCGGGAGGGCACACCCAGCGGATTAAGCACGATCTCGATCGGGGTCCCGTCGGGCAGGTAGGGCATATCCTCGTCGGGCATGATCCGCGCAATGACACCCTTATTCCCGTGTCGGCCGGCCATCTTGTCACCCTCGGACAGCTTACGTTTCTGGGCCACATAGGCCCGGACCAGCTGGTTCACACCGGGCGGGAGTTCATCCCCATTTTCCCGGGAGAAAACCTTAACGTCGACCACCTTGCCGGATTCACCGTGCGGAACCCGGAGCGAGGTGTCCCGTACCTCACGGGCCTTCTCGCCGAAAATCGCACGCAGGAGCCGTTCCTCGGCGGTCAGCTCAGTTTCACCTTTCGGTGTCACTTTACCGACCAAAATATCGCCCGGACGGACTTCGGCGCCAACGCGGATCACCCCGCGTTCGTCCAGATCCTTGAGGGCGTCCTCACCAACGTTGGGGATGTCACGGGTGATTTCCTCGGGACCAAGCTTGGTATCCCGGGCGTCGCACTCGTACTCCTCAATATGAATGGAAGTGTACATGTCGTCCCTGATCAGCCGTTCGCTGACCAGGATGGCATCCTCGTAGTTGTATCCTTCCCAGGGCATAAAAGCGCAGAGCACGTTTCGCCCGAGGGCTAGTTCACCATGGTTGGTGGAAGGCCCGTCCGCGATCACTTGGCCGGCTTTGATCACCTGGCCGTGCCACACGATCGGGCGTTGGTTCAGGCAGGTACCCTGGTTCGAGCGGCCGAACTTGGTCAGCCGGTAGTGGTCCACTACACCGTCTTCCCGCCGGATCTTGATGTCCTCCGCGGTGACCCGGTCCACCACACCGGCATTCTCGGCGATCACGACCACGCCGGAGTCGTAGGCGGCCTTGTCCTCAATGCCGGTCCCGACAAAGGGGGCCTCGGCGTTCAGAAGCGGCACGGCCTGGCGCTGCATGTTCGCCCCCATCAACGCCCGGTTGGCATCGTCGTGCTCCAGGAAGGGGATCAGTGACGTCGCCACGCTGAAGACCTGCTTCGGGGAGACGTCCATGTAGTCGATTTTGTTAACGGGAACGATTAAGATGTTGCCCCGGTAGCGGGCGTGAATCCGGTCTTCCAGGAAGTAGCCCTGTTCATCCATCAGGGCGTTAGCCTGTCCGACTACAAACTCTTCTTCCTCATCGGCCGTCATATAGGTGATTTCTTCCGTCGCGCGCTTCGCTTCCTGGTCGACCTTACGGTAGGGGGTCTCGATAAAGCCAAACTCATTGACCCGCGCGTAGGTGGTGAGAGAGCCGATCAGGCCGATGTTGGGACCTTCAGGGGTCTCAATCGGGCACACCCTGCCGTAGTGGGAATGGTGCACGTCGCGGACCTCAAAACCGGCACGCTCCCGGGACAGGCCGCCCGGGCCCAGCGCCGAGAGACGCCGCTTGTGGGTCAATTCAGCCAGCGGGTTGGTCTGGTCCATGAACTGGGACAACTGGCTAGAACCGAAGAATTCTTTAACTGCCGCTACGACCGGACGAATGTTGATCAGCACCTGGGGCGTGATCACTTCAACGTCCTGAATGGTCATGCGTTCCCGAACCACCCGTTCCATCCTGGACAACCCGATCCGGAACTGGTTTTGCAGGAGTTCGCCCACCGAGCGCAAACGCCGATTACCCAGGTGGTCGATATCGTCCACCCGGCCTTCGCCGTCAAGCAACCCGATGATGTAACGCATCGTTGCCACGATGTCGTCCCTGGTCAGGATCCTGATGAATTCCCGTTCGATCGGCAGCTCTTCACGAAGAACATGATCGACATCCGTTTTCCCGGAAAGCTCTTCCGGGTAGCGGTAGAGAATACCGTGTTTTAGTTTCTTATACAGCTTATACCGGCCCACTGGAGCCAGATCGTAACGCTTAGGATCAAAAAAGAGGGATTCGAGTAAAGAGCGGGCACTGTCCGCCGTGGGCGGCTCACCCGGTCTGAGACGCTTGTAGATTTCGATCAGGGCGTCCTCTTCACTCTCGGCATTGTCCTTGGTGAGGGTCTCCTGAATACTCTTGTGGTTGTCGAAAAGCTCAAGCACACTGGCCCTGGTACCAAAGCCAAGGGCCCGGATGAGTACGGTGGCCGGAATCTTCCTGGTCCGGTCGACACGAACCCAGATGTGATCCAGGGCATCGGTTTCGAACTCCAGCCAGGCCCCCCGGTTAGGGATGACCGTGGCCGTATAAAGGAACTTGCCCGTGGTGTCCTGCTCGGATCCGAAATAGACGCCGGGCGAACGCACCAGCTGACTCACAATAACCCGCTCAGCCCCGTTGATGATAAAGGTACCCTTGTCCGTCATAAGCGGAAAATCGCCCATGAAGACATCTTGTTCCTTGACCTCACCGGTCTCCCGGTTGATCAACCGTACCTTCACCCTGAGCGGCGCTGCGAAGGTCACGTCCCGGTCCTTGCACTCCTGAACGGCGTACTTCGGTTCGCCCAAGGTATAATCCAGAAATTCAAGGACAAGATTACCCGTAAAGTCCTGAATCGGGGAAATGTCATGGAAGACTTCACGCAGTCCCTGACCTAGAAACCAACGGTAGGAACGCTTCTGAACCTCTACAAGGTCGGGCAACTCCAGGGCTTCACGCTGCTTGCCATACACGATCCGGTTGCGGGGCACTGTAACCGACATAGCTCAACCCCCTGCAGTTAAATACTAAAAGCAAGGTGACTAATTACCTCGCTTCCTTCACATATTGACCTATCTGAGTAGTATTACCCTATTATATCCAGCAAATACCCGAATAATCAGCAACGACTTATGATATTATCACGTTTTTCTAAATTCGTCAAGAGAAAGTTACACCCCGAAACCGGGGTGTAACAGTCGTCGTTTTTCCTTTTGCGTTAGAGCAGTTATTTGATTTCGATGCCGGCGCCGACTTCCTCAAGCTTGGCCTTGATCGCTTCCGCCTCGTCCTTCGCGATTTTTTCCTTAACGGGCTTCGGAGCGTTGTCAACCAGTTCCTTGGCTTCCTTCAGGCCGAGACCGGTGATCTCGCGGACAACCTTGATGACGTTGATCTTTTTGTCACCTATGGTTTTAAGGATGACGTCAAACTCGGTCTGCTCTTCTTCTACAGCAGCGGGAGCGGCGGCGGGCATGGCAGCCACGGCGGCAACCGGGGCAGCGGCGGATACGCCAAACTCTTCTTCCATCGCCTTGACCAGCTCAGACAGCTCCAGCACGGTCAGCCCTTTTACTACTTCAATAATCTCGTTAACCTTAGACATCGGTGAGAACCTCCTAAAATAATAAGTTTAAGGTAATTGATATCAGAATTTCTAAAAGGCTGGCTTACGAAGCTTCCTGGGCCTTTTTCTCCCGGATTGCTTCAACCGCATACACCAGCTTGCGGACATTCCCCTGCAGCACGTTGACCAAACCATACAGCGGCGCCTGGAATCCGCCGGTAACCTGGGCCAGCAGCACCTCGCGCGGCGGCAGCTCAGCCAGATTTCGCACGTCATCCTTGCTGATGACCTTGCCTTCTAACACGCCGCCTTTGTACTCGAACTGTTTGAAGTCATTGTCGAACTGGGTGATCAGCTTCGGTACGGTGACCAGGTCATCAAAACCAAAGGCCAGAGCGGTCGGTCCGGTCAGGAAGGGATCCAACCCTTCAAGCCCGGCGTCACGCGCGGCCAGCCCGGCAATCGTATTCTTGGACACGATCAACCGCCCGCCCGCTTCGCGCATCTTGCGCCGCAGGGCACTCAGGTTCGCCACGTTCAGGCCGCGGTACTCGGTAAAGACAATCACCTTGGCCGTGCTAAAGCTTTCCTTTAGTTCAGCGATGGCTTTTACCTTTTCTTCTCTTGTTGCCGGCAACCATTACACCTCCTTGACGCAAAATAGTAAAGACCCCTGTAGACTGATGGCGTACAGAGGTCTCGTTATGTTCGACCTTGTTGCCAGTCCTCGGTTGGTGGCGGATCGCCATTAAGCTTGATAGCGCCAACTGTCTACAGCCTGGGGTATAACAGATGTCGGTCGTCAGAGGTCGGATGTCGGAAGGAACCCGGAGCATTGCTGACGACTCTCATCTATTACTCACGTTTTAACTTGTGGGTACGGTTACTGGATGAGCTTTAGGGTGTTGATCCTGACCCCGGGCCCCATCGTGGAGGTAAGACTTACCCCTTTCAGGTACTGGCCCTTGGCCGCCGGCGGCTTCGCCCTGATCAGCGCATCAATCAGGGTGCGCACGTTCTCGATCAGCTTCTCATCGTCAAATGAAACCTTACCTACCGGAGCGTGCACGTTGCCCGCCTTGTCGACGCGGTAGCTGATCTTGCCGGCCTTGACCTCACGCACCGCCTGGGCCACATCAAAGGTGACCGTACCGGTTTTCGGGTTCGGCATCAGGCCGCGGGGACCAAGGATTTTACCGATCTTACCAACCTGGCCCATCATGTCCGGTGTGGCCACGGCGACATCGAAGTCCATCCAGCCACCCTGGATTTTTGCGATCATGTCTTCGGCGCCCACGTAATCGGCACCGGCCACCTCGGCCTCTTTAACCTTTTCGCCCTTGGCAAACACCAGCACCGTCCGGGTTTTCCCGGTTCCGTGCGGCAGTACTACCGCGCCACGCACCTGCTGGTCGGCGTGTCTCGGGTCGACACCCAGCCGGACCGCGGTCTCGACGGTCTCGTCGAACTTGGCCGGCGCCAGCTGCTTGACCATTTCCACCGCTTCCGCCAATTCATAGGTCCGGGTGCGGTCTACCTGCTTTTTGGCCTCCGTTAGTTTCTTTCCGTGTTTCGGCACTTTTTATTCCTCCCTGTGGTAGTTGCGGAGACTAAAATCTCCTCCCACTAGCCTTCAATGACGATACCCATACTTCTCGCTGTGCCTTCGACCATACGTACCGCAGCTTCAACGTCGGTTGCGTTCAGGTCGGGCATCTTGAGTTCGGCGATTTCCCGGACCTTGTCCCGTGACACCTTGCCAACCTTCTTCTTGTTGGGCTCACCGGAGGCCGTTTCGATACCGGCGGCCTTCTTGAGCAAAATAGAGGCAGGCGGGGTCTTCGTCACAAAGCTGAAGGTCCGATCCGCGTAAATGGTGATCTCTACCGGAATAATCAGACCGGCCTGCTTGGCCGTGCGATCATTGTATTCCTTCACAAAACCCATGATGTTGACCCCGTGCTGGCCGAGGGCCGGACCAACCGGGGGTGCCGGTGTGGCCTTGCCTGCTGGAATCTGCAGTTTAACTTTCGCTGTCACTTTCTTTGCCATCCCGTCACCTCCTTAATCAATCTTCTCGATCTGGAAGAATTCTAATTCGATGGGTGTTTCACGGCCGAACATCGAGATGGTTACCCTGATTTTGGCCTTTTCATAGTTAATCTCCTCGACGGTACCCGTGAAGTTCTCAAATGGACCGGACTGAACCCTGATCTTCTCGCCTGGCGCCACGTCAATCTTGAACCTTGGCTCATCGTCGCCCATCTGACGAATGATCTGTTCCGCTTCCTCCTCAGTCAGTGCAATCGGCTTTGAACCGACGCCGACCGTTCCTACAAACCCGGTCACTCCCGGCGTATGCCGGACCGCGCGGTAGGAGTCGTCGTTCATGATCATCTCGACAAGGACGTATCCAGGGAAAACTTTGCGTTTCGTGATCTTGCGCTTGCCATCTTTGACTTCAATCTCGTCTTCCATGGGGACGATGATCCGGAAGATATTGTCCTCCATGTTCATTGATTCAATGCGCTTTTCCATGTTGGCCTTAACCTTATTCTCGTATCCGGAATAGGTATGGACCACATACCATTCTTTCTTACCCAGAGTTTTGTTCACTAAGGAGGCCCGGGTAACCCGGTCCTTCACCTCCTGCTTTCCGGGAATGCACCACGTAAGGGTGCACTACCTGTGGTAAATCCCGTTAATCTGCCAGATGCGGCAGGTCTGCAATCACCCAGGACTACAGGATCCTGATCAGTATCTGGCTAAGGATGAGGTCAAAAATCCAGAGGACCGCGCCGACAAGGGTAACCGCCACCAGCACTACACCGGTATAGATAACGACATCACGCCGGCCGGGCCAGTGGACCTTCTTGAGTTCGTAAACAACCCCTTCCAAGAACTTCCTGGAAGCGGCAAAAAAACTGAGGTTGGCCTTCTTCTTTACAGCAACCTCTTTCTTGCCATCCTTGCGGGCGTCCTTGATATTGCCCTCTTTCTTGACTAGCTTCTTCGCTTTGCCCTCGGACTTTGCGGTTTTGGCATTCTTTCCGTTCCGCTTGTCCTCACGCTTGGTGTCCAGCGCCATATTACCATCCCCAGCTTGTCTTTACTTGGTTTCCTTGTGGAGTGTGTGCGTATCGCACCACTTGCAGTACTTCTTCATTTCAATCCTGCCGGGATCGTTCTTCTTGTTTTTATTCGTTTGATAATTACGCCGCTTACACTGCGTGCAGGCTAACGTTACTCCAACTCGCATTCTTACACACCTCCCAAATAAAAAAAACCCTCCGGCCCAAAATTACGTATAGAATCTATCATAACTGGTTGTTGATGTCAAGGAAAAAGCTTTGAACAACTACCTGCATTCATAAAACTCGCCCGTGCTCCGCCTCTGTAGGAGAGGAGACGGAGGAGCAGGCGACTGCCCGCTCCTCCCCGTTAGTTCTAAGCCCTTTTTTTGCGACTGTTCCTTACTCGTTGACCCCGGTCACCACTCCAGCACCCACGGTACGACCGCCCTCACGGATCGCAAACCGCAGTCCCTCTTCAATGGCGATCGGCGTAATCA
>QZIR01000044.1 GCA_003604975.1 Desulforudis sp.
TTATTTAGGACTAAGAATAGAAAAAAATATGCCCTTGAAGCATTCTGCCGCAAGGGTTTCTGGATTTTAGTTTTTAGTTAAGCTGTCAAACTAACGATGCAGAAATTGTTTTGTCCGTTGGCCATGACCGGTTCGAGTAAAGAAGCCAGGATTGAGTGGCATTAGGCCTATTCACAACAGGTTGAAAGCACGGTATAATGATCGGGTGTCAGACATTGACCGCTTCCCCAAAAACAGGCACGACAGTGTCCTAAAGCTGGTTTGTGTTGGAGTGGTCTCGTAAATGGGAGTGTTTGAGTGGCTGGTAACATCTTGGATGCTGTAGCCTATCTGCAGAAAAATCAGCTTAAACTCGTCCTACTGGAAGCCAAGTTTCTGGTTGAGTTTCCTTCCGGTTACAAGTCCTTGGCCGATCAGGATGAGATTTTGCGAATTGCTGAATACTTTCAGACGCATGATGAGTTGGGGCCCGGAGCCGTAGAGTTTATGTACCGTTACCGGGAAGACGAGAAGGAATAAGGGTTTATTTCCGGTCCTGCCGGTCAAGAGCACGATGTAGCCCGAAGAGAATCCGCCCGCCCCAGTTAATCAAGGCTTGCTCGTAGTTCCCGCCTTCGGGGTCAGCTTCCGCCACATGCTTTGCGTACTCCACAAAAACGGTCCGATGCAATATCTCAGGTTCGTCTAATACCGTACGCTCAATACAGATCTGTCCGCATTCGGAGTCGTAAAGACCGGGCACAAGATCCTGATACTCATCGCGCAGGTTTACGGCTACCTGCAGAGACGGGGGCGGGACCTCAGCAATCTTGGCCAAAAAGGAGGTCAGGTTATCGAGTTGTCTCCTTTCGGCCGCTGTAAGGTCCTGTACCGCAATAGGATGTCCTAGAGCGGTGTTGGCGATTTCCCACGAACTCTTGATGCCGATGGTGGTAAGCAGGGCGAAGGCCCCTTCTGAAGGGGGAGTTAGCAGAGTGTACCCGCGCTGACGGGCTACTACGTCCGCCTGCCCGCTTACGGTAAGACACACCTTACGCCCCCAAATAGACCGGGCTACGTCCAACCATAATTCGGGGTGTGCGGGCTCCTTGTCTTGGTCATTTCCAGACCGTGGTCTTTATAACTGGCTAACACGGTCTTGATGACTCCGCGGTCCGTGCCAGAATCCGGTCCACTCTTTCGTAAACCATCGAATGACGTCCGTTGCCTCCGCCACTTCTCGGAGTATCCGGGATGGGACCGGCTTAATGGGTAAATCTCTTTCCTCGTAGACAAGCAATTCCCGTGCGTTTTGCCGGATGGTTTCCCACAGTTCCAGGGCGGTTTCAGGCTCGCTGGTGGAAGCGAGAGCCTGACGGGCTTCCTCAATAGCAAGACACGCTGGCTGAGCTCCGTCGCAAATATCCCCTCGCACTCGTCGCATAATCCCAGTCCGTCAACACGGAGCAGAAAACCGGAAGCACCACAGAGTCTGCAAGTAATCACCAGACCTCACCTCACCTTGAACAAGTTATCCAATGACCATCCTATTCGGAGGCTATGATTGAAAATCCTGTTTAGTGACCTTAAAGTTTGAATACCAGGCAATGAACCGGGAGTGATGGACGGGAAAAATCGCCCAATTTTAGGATTATTCTGTTGGAACTGACAGGAAACAGCACGGTATGTGTTGAAACCTCTTAGTCAGTCAGGGGGTTGGTATCGATGCACGGACAGGTTTGGGTAAAAGGCGGACAGTTATTGGTGGAAGGCCCGTCAGAAAACGGCGAAGCGGCTACGGTTATCCCTGCTCCCGAAATCGTTTTGGTAGTCAACCGTCAAGCGTGTACCGGATTGACTCCCTTGAGTTCGAGGGATGAGATTGCTTTGATCCCGCGGGTAGAGTTGGTACCTGGTACGCTGAATATCGACATCAGCCCCAACCGGATGCAGGCCTGGATTGAGATCAAACCTGAGGTGAAAACCAGTTATGTTCTTGTCGATCAACCTCCGGCCAGCCATATTCAATTGCAGAGTAAACCTATAGTCAGTACAGTTCTACCGTGGACTGTACACCAGGTGATTGACCTTCTACGGGAGAAGGGGGTCATCTTTGGAATAATCGAAGACAGAATAGCCGACTTTCTTGGTCGAGGCCAAGGAGGGCGGTTCTTGGCAGCACAGGGGATACCACCTTCCTTGCCTGTTGATGAGCAGGTGGAAATCCTCTTTGAGACTGCCAACAAGGGAACACCGGTACTCCGAACCGATGGCGGTGTAGATTTTAAGAACCTACAAATCTACACCTCGGTCAGTCAGGGGACTCTACTGGCGACAAAGAGTGAGGGTATTCAGGGCCAGGATGGGACTGCGGTGACCGGTGAAACGGTACCTTCCCCGGAACCCAAAAGGTACCCGTTCAAGCCTGACCGGAACACCGAGTTATCTGCGGACGGACTGACCGTCAGGGCTGTATTGAGCGGTAGGCCTATGGTTACCCGCGAGGGCGACACCTACCGTTTCGAGATCGTGCCGGAATTGGAACACAATGCCGATGTTAACCTTAAGTCCGGCAATATCAGCTTTAAGGGGGATGTCAAGATCGCCGGTGCGGTCGCGGAGGGGATGACCGTACAAGCGGAAGGGCAGATCGAAATCTCCGGATCAGTGTCCGGGGCGATCGTACAGGGAGAGCGGGGTGTGGTCATTAAGGGCAATGTCTTTTCCAGTGAGATCAGGGCTGGAGGCAAAGGCGCGCATCTCGCAAAATACCTGGCATTACTAACCGAATTAACGGCCGAATACGAGCGTGCCCTTGTAAGCTGTAACCAGCTTTTGCAGAGCGGGTCTGCCAGCGGGAAACCGATTACAGCGGGTCAGGCCTTTATGATTCTCGTGGATCACCGGTTCAAAAGTATTCCGTTACAGGTGAGACAACTGCAGAATATGGTGTCCACCACCAAGAAGGCCAGGCTCTGGCTGCCGGAAAGCCTGGAGAAGGCGTCCGGGTTCCTGGCCAAAGTGTTCCTTAGTATTGAACTGGTCTCGCTGGAGACGATCATCCCGTTGGTAATAGCGCTCAAGGATTTGCGCGAAGTCCGTACCGAACTGACACAGCTTAGCGAGCGACGCTCCGACATCGTACTGGCCTCCGTCACAAACAGTGTGGTGGAGGCTACCGGGAGCGTCAGGATCGGGACTCAAGGTTGCTATAATTCTACAATTATCGCGGATAGTGGCGTGCAAATCAGCGGCTCCCTGAAAGGTGGGTTTATCCAGTCCAAAGGGGACGTTACAGTGGCTTCTGTCGGTAGCGAACGCGCAGTCAGTAAAACGAAGATTCAGCTTCAACGCGAAGGTAAGGTCAAGGTTGATCTGTCCTATCCGGAATTGATCATACAGATTGGAAACCGTTCGGTCACGCTGGACAGACCGATGCGCAGGATAATGGTAACACTGGACAAAGGCACAGATGACCTTGATCTACAAGGGTTGACGGTTTAGTAGAGCCGGGCGTCCATAGAATGAAAGACGGTGAAGGTTCTTGAGATCCCGCCGGGTCTTTTCGCTACGGATTCGGATCATATTGCTTTTCCTGATCGTCTTCTTCCCAATTATCATCGGGTTTGCTGTTTTAAATATTAACCGTGAGTCAGAGACGATCCGGGAAGACCGGATCAGACAATGTGAGACTATGGCCGAGATTGGCGCCGTTACGGTTGGACAGGTATTGGAAAGTGCGATCGATGAGGGCATACTCTCCGAGGAGCAGGTGTTCGATACCAGCTATGTTCCGATTCCCAACAGTAATCCTCCCCGATACCATACCGCCTACGACGAATTCACCGACCGGAGACTGCAGAGAGTCCTGGACGGCTATCTTAATACTGAGATGATCGTGTTCGCCGTCGCCGTTGATCGATACGGTTATATCCCGACGCACAATACGATCTACACTCAGGGAAACGTAGATGACCCCCGAAATCGCACCAAGCAGATGTTTGAGGATAAGGCGAGGCTGAGCTTGGAAACCGTCGAGAAGCCTCAGCGCGAAGCATACCGACAGGATTCCGGCGAAACCCTGTGGGACATTTTTGCACCGATCTATGTCCGGGACATCCATTGGGGCGCCTTTCACGTTGGGATTTCTATTGAACAGATAGACCGGGAAATCGCCGCTGCCCGAAATAGCTCGCTATTAGGACTGGGATTCATCCTCCTGGTCCTGGTGATTACCGTACTGCTAGCCGCGAGCACGGTGGTACGCCCGATTGAGATCTTGCGCCGGGCGGTTGAGAAGACTGGGAACGGAGATTTCAGTCACCGCGTCTCGATCGGTTACTGTACCGAACTCCAGTCCCTATCTAAATCATTCAACCAGATGGCGGAGAAGCTGGATCACAAAACCAAAACCGAATGGATGCAAAAGGCTGCCCTGAAAGAGGCCAATACCAAGCTGCAGCAAATGGTGGTTACCGATGAACTAACTAGCGTTCACAGCCGGAAGTATCTTTTTGTACGCCTGATTGAGGAGATCGCTGCAGCACAGAGGACCGGTAATAAGCTATCGGTCATATTCTTCGATATCGATGGTTTCAAGCATATCAATGACCGTTATGGTCACCGTGCCGGAGATATGATCTTGGTCCATGTTGTCAACCGGATCAGGGCACTGCTGCGCCCCTATGACGTCCTGGCCCGGTACGGCGGTGACGAGTTCGTGATTCTGATTCCCGGGACTACACAGGCCCAGGTCAGGGAAGCAGCTGAGCGTATCCGCGAGCAGGTGTCGGGTAGTGTATTCGAAGTTGAAGGGAACCGTTTAAAGGTCACGCTCAGTATCGGTACCACGACCCTGGATCGGTTTGACGACGAATCGCCTGAAAAGACTGCCGATCGCCTACTCAGTGAGGCGGACGAGCGGTTGTATCAGGCCAAACGCCGGGGTCGAAACTGCGTAGTGTGAGGGAACAAATGCGCCTGTCAAGCTTACTCCGGATCGTGAGAAGGGATCCAAAGGAACGGAAAAAGAAAAAACCAAATCAGGGCCGGATACCGGCGGTGGGACGCCTGCAGCGAGCGGGCAAGCGGTTGCTGGTCTTGCTAGGTGTACTGCTTATACTGACCGGTCTGTTCTGGCTGCTGCTGCCCCTAGCTGGGCAGTACCTTCTCGTCGACCAGGAAACAGACCGTGTCGACGTGATTGTGGTGCTCTCCGGTGATCGTGGGGAACGAATGGAACACGGCGCCCATCTGTTTCACGGTGGCGCTGCGGACCGGATCATCGTCTCCGGGGGGCCTGTATATCAGGAGACGGCGGTTGCAGACTTGATGTTCCGGCATGCGGTAGGGCTCGGTGTTCCGGCGGCATGCGTCATCAAAGAGGCCGAGGCCCAGAACACGCAAGAGAACGCCCTCTTTGTCAAGGAATTAATGGATGCTTACGGGTTCAAATCGGCGATCGTGGTTTCCTCGCCGTACCATATGCGCCGGGTCCGCCTGGTTTTTGAACGGGTCTTTACCGGAGAAGGAACCAGGTTGATCTATTCGGCCGCCCCCAGTGAATCATTCGACCCCAACCGTTGGTGGGAGACAGCACAAGGGAAGCGGTTGGTGATCAGCGAACTGGTCAAGGTGGTCGTCACTCATCTTCCTGAGCGCTGGAGGGCAATCTTGGAAGATGCCTGACATACCCCATTGGCCTTCATTTACCGCTATTTTAATCTGTAGTATATTTATATTGAGTTTTGTTCTTTCAGTTTTAGAGAGGGGTTGGCGCCGTGGATCCGAAATGGTACGAGCGGCGGTTGTTTTGGTTTGCTACTACCCAACTGGTGATTGTAGCCGCGATCCTGGCCTGGAATACGGCGCTGTGGCCGCTGGCGCTGGTGCTGGGTACGGTTAATGGGCTGTTTGTGTACTTGCTGAATCCCGGCCAGCAGTCCGGTCGCAAGGTGATCACGGTAAAACTGGACGATCAGCCGATTGATCCCACCCTCCAGATCGCTAGTGAGGCCCTGCCTTACATGCGCCAGGGGCTGAATGAGGAGACCGCGCGAAAGACCGCCGAAATCATCCAGAAGATCGGTGATGTTCCGGCGGTGGCGATTACCGACCGGGAACGGGTACTGGCCTTTATCGGTCCCGGCTGTGAACGCCATCCCCCGGGGCGTGAGATCGCCACCAGGGCTACCCACCAGGTGATCAACACCGGAGAGATGAAGATTGCCGAGAAACAGGCCGACCTTCAGTGCCCGGTTAGCGACTGCAATTGTCCCCTGGCCAGTGCGGTAATCGTGCCACTCAAATTGCGGGACGAAGTAATCGGTACGATCAAGCTATATCGTACCGAGAAAGGCCCGATCCCGGCTGTCACCGTGAAACTAGCGGTAGGTATCACGCAGCTGCTGGGGGTGCAGATGGAATTGGCGGCCCTTGAACGCCAGTCCCAGTTGGTAACGCGTGCCGAGCTTGACGCCCTACGGGCTCAAATAAACCCACATTTTTTGTTTAATACGATCAACACCATCACTATGTTTATCCGTACCGATCCTGAAACCGCACGCCGCCTGCTGATCCGGCTGGCCGCCTTCTTCCGACATGCCTTCAAACGTACCGGTCACTTTAGTACCCTGGAAGAGGAACTCGAGTGTGTGGAGGCGTATTTAATCCTCGAGAAGGCGCGCTTTCGTGAGAAACTCCAGATTGTCCGCGAGGTCGATGAGACCCTGCTGGATTACGAGGTACCGGTGCTGACCCTGCAACCACTGGTAGAAAACGCCGTGAAACACGGGATCATGCCCAAGATGGGTAACGGCACGGTCAGCATCAAGGTGAGCAGGGAGAATGAACAGATGGCCGTTGAGATCGCTGATGATGGGGTGGGCATTCCCGAGGACATCTTACCGCACATCTTTTCACCGGGGTTTGGCTCTGGAAGTGGTGTGGGACTGAGTAATGTCCACGAAAGACTCAAAAACCTCTTTGGTGCAGAACACGGTTTGCAGCTGGACAGCGGTCAGGGGAAGGGGACGAGGATTAGGTTTATGTTACCATTGCTGATGCAGAGCCAGAATAGTCGGGGAGGTGTATCCCTTGAAGCTTAAGGCCTTGATAATTGACGACGAGTATCCCGCACGGCAGGAGCTACGTTACGCGCTGAGTAAGTTCGACAATGTTGAAATCGTAGGTGAGGCTGCCAACGCTTCGGAAGCCTTGGCCCTGATCAAGGCCCTTGATTACTCGGTCCTGTTCCTGGATATTTCCATGCCGGGGATGAACGGACTCGAACTCGGTGCTGCCATCCAGGAGATGGAGAAGCCGCCCTACGTCATCTTTGTGACCGCTTACGATGAGTATGCCCTTAAGGCCTTTGAGGTTAACGCCATTGACTACATTATGAAGCCGATCGAGGAGAATCGGCTGCGGATAGCGGTCAACAAGGTGGTTAAGACTACCCAGGATACCGGGTCCCGGGTGCAGAACGGGCTTGACGATGAGGCGGCTCGGATCAAGATCGACCGGATTCCGGCGGACACCAACGGGAAGACCGTGCTGGTCAGCCTGTCCGACATTGTCTATGCCTATACCGAGCAGGATGCCGTTTACGTAAAAACATTCTCCGACGTCTTATCCACACACTTTACACTTAAGGAACTGGAAGCCCGGCTCGATCCCGGAGTGTTTTTCCGTACCCACCGCTGCTGCCTCGTGAACCTGCGTAAGGTAAAGGAGATCATACCATTTTTCAACGGAACCTATACCCTGGTAATGGACGATACGGACCGGAGTGAGGTACCCCTGAGCCGTGCTCAGGCCAAGAAACTACGCCGCATCCTGGGGTTTTAGACCGTGCAGGATGGAGTCACCGTAGTGCGCGGGATCGGTACCGATGTAGTATCTGTGGCCCGGATTTCCCGTGCGGTCGGCCGTACCGGAGGGCGGATTCTGGTGCGGGTGTTTACCCCGTCCGAGCGTGATTACTGCCGTCCTAAAAGGGAGGCGTCGGCCTGCTTCGCTGCCCGGTTCGCTGCCAAGGAGGCGGTCTTCAAGGCACTCGGAACCGGTCTTAACGGTTGTCGGTGGCACGACGTGGAAGTCAGGCACTGTGCATCCGGTCGTCCCAGTGTGGTGCTCTCTGGAGCAGCCGCCCGCGAGGCGGAAAAGCAGGGGATCACCGAGATCCTGCTATCCATTTCGCACGAACGTGAATACACTGTTGCCTTTGCGGTCACTCTGGGCAGGCTGTAAAGGACACCTGAGTTTTAGAGGGGAGGCGACACCCTGTTGCACCTGGTTACGGCACAGGAAATGCGAGAAATCGATCAGAAAACCGTCGAGGAATATGGGATTTCCGGACTCGTTCTGATGGAAAACGCCGGTCTGGCGGTGTTCCGTACGGTTCAGGAAATCCTCGGCCCGTTGACGGATAAGACCGTGCTGATTATCTGTGGTAGGGGCAATAACGGGGGAGACGGTTTTGTGGCTGCCCGCCACCTGGTCAACCACGGGGGCCGGGTGCGCCTGATGCTGGCCGCCGATCCGGAGGCCTTGACTGGTGACGCCCGGGTCAACTACGACATCTGGCGTAGGATGGGGCAGAAGGTATACAGTGTTGCAGACCGAAATTCCCTGCAGGTTCTTCATCTGGCCCTGATGCAGGCTGACCTGGTGATCGATGCTCTTTACGGTACCGGTTTTAGGGGAGAAGTCAAGGATCGGCTGAAAAGGCTGGTCGAAGCGGTCAACGAGTCGGATCGGGTGGTAGTATCCGTGGATATGCCCTCAGGGGTCGATGCCGACACCGGTGCGGTTAGGGGAGCGGCCATCATGGCCGATCATACGGTGACTTTCGGGCTTCCCAAGCTTGGTCTGCTGTTGGAACCGGGGACCGACTACGCGGGGACTGTACACGTGGCCGACATCTCGATACCACCTGGGGCGACTGCCAACGTCAGGCGCAGCCTGATTACCTCTGAATTAGTCCGTGAATGGTTACATCCCCGGCTACCTGGGGCGCACAAGGGACATTTCGGTCACGTTCTGGTGATCGGCGGTTCCCGCGGGATGGTTGGGGCGGCCTGCTTGGCCGCCCGGGCAGCTCTGTACGGGGGGGCTGGCTTGGTTACCCTGGCAGTGCCCCGTAGCCTGCAGGATGTGGCCGCAGCCACCGTGCCGGAAGCGATGACCGCCGGTCTGGCGGAAACGGTGGACGGTAGTATCAGCCCCCTGGCCCGCGATCACATCCTTGATTTGCAGAACAAGGCTTCAGTGATCGCCTTTGGTCCCGGGCTCTCGGTGCATGCGGAAACCGTAGAGATGGTAAGACTGGTTTTACCGGCGATCAGGGTGCCCTGTGTTTTGGATGCGGACGCTCTAAACGCCCTGGCCATAATCGCTTCTAGCAGTGCATCACGATCCCATCTGGATGAAGGCGGAGGTGACGAGAGCGCTGGACCCCTAAAGGCCTATATGCCTACCGAAGTAGCGGACGGTGGTCACGAGCGCGGTCCTCCGTTTATACTCACCCCCCACCCGGGCGAGATGAGCCGCCTGTCGGGGATTTCGGTAAATGAACTGCTCAGCGACCGTGTCGGGGTAGCAGAAGGTGCTGCCGAACGCTGGGGTTGTACCGTAGCTCTGAAAGGCCGGTCGACGGTCGTAGCGGGCCTGGGGGAGACCTACATCAATCCCACGGGTAACCCGGGAATGGCCACGGCCGGTGCGGGGGACGTATTGACGGGACTGGTGGCCTCGCTCTTGGCCCAGGGGCTTACCCCGGTGCGGGCCGCGGCGGTTGCCGCTTATGTCCACGGTTTGGCAGGCGACCTGGCAGCCGAGGACACCGGTTTGATGGGATTGACGGCAGGCGCCATCGTACAAACCGTACCGACCGCCTTTAAAGATGTCGAGAGAAGGTGAAGAGCCGAGCAATGGGTGGGCATTCCGTTTGGGCCGAGATCAATGTCCCGGCTTTGATCCATAATCTACATGAGGTCACCCGGCTGGTTGGGCGCGGTACGGAGGTTATGGCCGTAGTCAAGGCCAATGCTTACGGGCACGGGCTGGTCGACACGGCGCGGGTGTTCCTGGAGAACGGGGCAGACCGCCTGGGTGTGGCCCGCCCTGGGGAAGGGATTGAACTCCGTCGGGCCGGTATCGGAGCTCCGATTGTCCTGCTTGGATATACCCCACCGGACGTCTACCGCGAGGTCCTGGAGCACGAGTTGACAGTCACCCTGTACGACTATGAACTGGCACGGCTGCTTTCAGAGCAGGCCGGGAACCTGGGAACTACTGCGTACGTCCACCTGAAGATTGACACCGGTATGCACCGGCTCGGTCTTCAGGTGAATGACGGCATCTACAAGGAAATTCTGCGCATTGCCCTTTTGCCGCACCTGGATATCGAGGGGCTGTTTACCCACTTTGCCAAAGCCGATGAGAAGGACAAGCGGCACGCCAATGAACAGCTGCTCCGCTTCTTTGAACTGACCTGCACGCTGGGGCAGGACGGACTGGACATTCCGCTTCTGCACGCCGCGAACAGCGCTGCGATTATTGACCTGCCCGAGAGCCACATGAACCTAGTACGCCCCGGCATTATGCTCTACGGTCTGTACCCGTCTGATCAGGTGGACCGGAAGAACGTCCGCCTGCGACCGGCACTTAGCCTGAAGGCCCAGGTCAGCATGGTTAAGAAGGTCTCCGCCGGAACCGGCATTAGTTACGGATGTACCTACACCACTCCGGATGCCCGGGTGGTTGCCACGGTCCCGGTCGGGTACGGTGACGGTTACGCCAGGCTGCTCTCAAATAAAGGTGAAGTCCTCGTGCACGGGGTGCGGGTTCCGGTGATAGGTACCGTATGCATGGACCAGATTATCATTGATGTCACGCGCGTTGACGGCGTTGCCGTGGGTGATGAGGTGGTGCTCTACGGTTCGCAAATGGGTGCGGAACTGCCCGTTGAGGATTTAGCCCACCGGATCGGGACGATCAATTACGAGATAACCTGCGCCTTAAGCGCCCGTGTCCCGCGGATCTACATCCGCCCACAGGAGAATTGACCGGCACCTCGGTATTTGATAAGATCACGCTTGTAGCAACTCAAGTCTAAGGAGTCCTGGAAAATGCCGGTACAACCATCCGCTGCCGAGGACTTGCAGCGGAAGATCCAGAACCCCCCGGCATCCAGAGCCAAACCGTGGGCCGCGTTACAGCACGTGAACTTCCGCCGGTTCTGGCTAGGCCAGACCGTTTCTATGGTTGGGACCTGGATGCAGTCGGTGGCCATGGCCTGGCTGGTTCTGGAGCTGACAAATTCACCTTTTCTGCTTGGTGTGGTGGGTGCGGCACAGTTCGCGCCCATCTTGCTGTTCTCGCTGCTGGGCGGGGTGGTTGCGGATCACGTCCCTAAACGTAAGCTGATCATCGCCAGTCAGTCAGTGATGATGGTGGTGGCATTTACTTTAGGTACCCTCAGTATTCTGCAAATTGTGGAGTATTGGCACATCTTTGCCCTGGCCCTGGTAGTTGGTATGACCAATGCCCTCGACATCCCGGCCCGGCAGGCCTTTCTCGTCGAACTCACCGGTAAGAAGGACCTGATGAACGCCATTGCCCTACACGCCTCAGTCTTCAATGGGGCCCGGGTGATCGGACCCGCGGCTGCGGGGATGCTGATCGCTTACATCAGCCTGCCGCTGTGCTTCTTCCTGAACGGGATCAGCTTCCTGGCGGTGTTGTTAGGACTCCTGACCATCCGGATCGAGGACCGGGCTTTTGCCGGTAAGAAGGAACAGCGGGTCTGGGCCGAAATCGCCGAGGGCCTGGGTTACATCCGCCGTACGCCGGCGGTTCTCTACCCGATACTGCTCCTGGCCCTGGTGAGTCTGTTTGCCTTCAACTTCAACGTCCTTGTGCCTGTCTACGCCCGGGATGTCTTGCAGGAGGGCGCTGAGGGTTTCGGGTTCCTGATGGCTGCGCATGGAACCGGCGCGCTCCTGGGTTCACTCTTCCTGGCCTACGTCAGTCATCTCGGCCCCCGCCGCTCCCTGCTGATCGGCGGGGTCATCGGGGTGAGCCTGACCCAGGTGTTCCTGGCCCCGGTCAGTGTCTTCTGGTGGGCGTTACCGATCCTAGCCCTGTCAGGATGGTCGATGCTGGCGTTTGCAGGCACCGTAAACACCATCGTCCAACTGGCCGTCCCAGATGAACTACGGGGGCGGGTAATGAGCGTCTATTCGCTGGTCTTTATGGGGATGACCCCCTTCGGAAACCTTATGGCTGGAGCCATGGCCAAATGGCTGGGAGCGTCCACCGCTTTTGCCGTGTGCGGTGTGCTCGGATTGGCCGCGATGGCCCTCTTGCTTCGTCCGATTCTGAGGGCATCAAGACCGGAAGAGGCCGTAGTTTCTACGTAGATATCATAACGGTTTTGCATTCCTACCTATTGACATACTCCAACCAACGCATAAACCATGGACATGAGATTCAGGATGAGACTTAAACAGACCACGGGGTTTTCCGAGGTTTCTCGGCCTTGGGGCGTACCTCTGGGTTTAACCCATTGTGGCCACGATTAAGGGTCGATGTTGATGGAGGGATCAAGCATGGAACTGGTGCGGGAAGGACTGAACCGCTACCGCCTGCCGCGGCGTGGGAAGATGCGGGTGGACGGAATTGTCTACGTGAATGAGAAGCTCAAGCGCCTGCTCAAGGAAGACAAGTCCCTGGAGCAGTTGGCGGACGCGGCCAGTCTGCCCGGCGTGGTCGACCCCGTGGTCGGGATGCCGGATATCCACGAGGGTTTCGGCCTGCCTATAGGAGGAGTTATGGCGGTCGATCCGGATGGCGTGATTTCGGCCGGCGCGGTTGGTATGGACATCAACTGCGGGGTTCGCCTGATCCGTACCGACCTTGTGTCCGGAGAGTTTACCGTTCCCCAGTTGCGGAAGCTGATGGATCGGGTGGAAGATTACGTACCGACGGGGGTTGGGAAGAAGGGCCGACAGGCCGGCGCCACCGCCCGTCTATTTGAGCAGGTGGTGCACGAAGGGGTGCGGGCCCTTATCGACGGGGACTATGCCGTTCCACAAGAACTTGAATACATTGAGGAGAACGGCTGTTTGGCGGGAGCCGATCTGGGCGCTGTGAGTCCTACGGCTGTCAAACGCGGTGCGTTGCAACTGGGCACGCTGGGCGGAGGAAACCACTTCATCGAGTTCCAAGAAGTCACCGAAGTCTTTGACCGTGAAGTGGCCGGAGAGTTTGGTTTGTTTCCGGGGCAGTTCACGGTGATGATTCATACCGGCAGTCGCGGTTTCGGACACCAGATCTGTACCGATTTTAGCAAGAGCCTGCTGCCTGTGGCCAAGAAATACGGTATCGAACTCCCTAGTAAGGGCTTGGCCTGTGCCCCGGTTGAGTCACCGGAAGGTCGGGCCTATTTCGCGGCCATGGCCTGCGCCGTAAATTTTGCGTTTGCTAACCGTCAGGTAATTATGCAAGATGTGATGCGCGTCCTGGCCGATGTCTTGGGACCGGCGGAAAGGCTGGGGATACGGCTCGTGTACGATGTAGCGCACAACATTGCGAAATGGGAAACCCATCATAACCGCCGGGTTCTGGTCCACCGCAAAGGGGCCACGCGAGCCCTGCCCGCCGGTCACGGGGATAACCCGCGAATATACCGCGGCACGGGGCACCCCGTACTGATCCCAGGCAGCATGGGGACAGCATCTTATATCCTCGTGGGCACCGATCAGACGGCGGCTTCCTATTACTCGGCTAACCACGGCGCGGGCCGCACCCTCTCCCGTACGGCCGCGGCAAGGTCCATCACCCGGGACGAGTTTGAGAAATCAATGGGTGAGGTGCTGTACAACACACGCAACTACCGGGACATCGTGGACGAAGCGCCTCTGGCCTACAAGAACATCGACGAGGTCGTCGATACCCTGGCCGCGATCAACATGACCCGCCTGGTCGCCCGCCTGCGCCCGCTTGCAGTGATCAAGGGTAAGGACTAGAGTTCACATTTCCCCCTGCTCAGATCTGCCACCATTATGCATAACAATCCCAGGTCAAACCCAGGGCTCACCATAGGCTTTTGCTCTGTGCAACAGGAAATTGAGTTGTTCAAGCTTCTTTATGGCGGCGGACAACGCCTAAGAAAAACCGTCCGGCAATAATAAGGAATATCACGTAAAAGCTTACTGTTGCTCCCAGGCAAAAATAGCAGATAAGCATGAAAAGCATCAGTTGTAACGCAAGCAAAAACGACCCAGACGTGGCGCTCAATAAAGCCAGGGTGAGCATACCGTACTCTACTAGTCGGATCCTGGAGAAATAACTAAGGATAGCTAACAGTGTGCAAACACCAATACCCCCAAATACCAAGACCGTGTCTGCCGACGAAAGGGAAGCTATAATGGACCCATAGGTTTGACACAGAAACAAAATTCTTAAGCTATAATAAGAGGCATGGAAAAGAGAAGAACTTACAAAGCGGAAGAAAAAGCCAATATAGTCCTTCAACTGTTGCGAGAAGAAAGGACAATG
>QZIR01000039.1 GCA_003604975.1 Desulforudis sp.
ATCCTGGGCTGAACGCTTGATTGTCATTTATTGTCCTGTAGACGATCCAAAACATGCACGGTCCAGATGTAGACGTCGCCCCGGGTAAGCGGGGCGTTTTTGTTGCCCTGGGCCAGCTGCGGAGGTACCAGTCCCTTATCCAGGGCCAGTTCCCACGCCGTCTGGACGTCCGCTGCCGTACCGGTGATCCACAGCACCATCTGCGTCGCTTCCGGGGGGGTGATTGGTTTTGCCGGTACATCCAGGGGGTAGCGTACATTAGCCAAGGCCGGTAAGCGATCTAGTGCCTTGGCGCGGTTCAGAGCAGCGGTTAAGACGTTGGCGAACTCCAGGTGGGTCGTAGGGACTTCGAAACCAAAATCATCTTTATAGCCAGCATTGATCAGCCCAAGCCGCATGCATTCCCGGGCGGCGGGATAGGCCGGGTGCCGCGCGTAGTCCGGCTCCAGCCTAAAGGGCTTCAGGTAGGCGCCCTGTTCGGCGAGAGTCTCCTGGATCGCCCTGATATGCGGGCCGTCCGGGGCCTGAGCGATCTCCCGCAGGCTTATCCCGTGGTCGATACTGTAAACCGCCGCCACTCCCGCCGCCTGCCCGGTGGCCATCCCGACCGGGATCACGCGGGCGCTTCCCGCGGCCAGGGACGTAAAGGAAGCGGCCCGTCCCACCACCAGCAGGTTCTCAACGTCCAGCGGAACCAGGCAGCGGAAGGGGACGCTGTACTGCACGGGGTTGCCGACGACATATCCGAATTCTCCCTGCCGGGCGGCCTGGACGTCCACGGGATAGGTGCCAATCACCACACGGTCGGGAAAGTCCCGGTTCTCCATCACGTCGGTGATATCCAGGACGTATTCGCCCAGGATGTGCCGGCTCTCGCGGATGTAGAGCATTTCCGGATAGCTCGCAATTTCTGCCTGCTCAAAACCAGGGAACTCGCGCCGCAGGAAGGCCAGCACATGCTTGGTCTCGGCCTGCGCCCGTTCGTAGGCCTCAGCTTTGGCCACGGGGTCAAGCGGGTCGAGACCGTAAATGAGCAGGGCGTTGATGAGCACCGTCCCGTCGCCCTGGCGGGTGATGTTGAAGCCGCGCAGGCGCATGTTGGGGTCGGACGGTTCGTAGACATCGAAGAGGCGGGCGAAGCCCCGGCCGTAATCCAAGAGAACCCGGGCCTGACCGAAGGTCTCTTCCCGCGCGGCGCGGCGTACCCCGTTCCAGTCGACTCCGGAGAAGTGCATCACGAGCGTGGCCGCCATCGTGCCCTCACGGCCGTAGTCCTCCTGGCCGAACGTGAAGGGCGCACCGGCGGCGGCGGCGATATCGCCGTCTGGAGTGGCGTCGATGACGCGACCGGCTGTGACCTGAAGCGTTTGCCCCTGATAGGTAAAGCCCACGCCGGAAACGGTATTCCCCTGCATCAGCGGGACCATATCTTCGACCGGGCGGACGACGGTGAGCAGCTCCTCCCGGGCCAGCATCCGTTCAAACACGCGGGTCCCCCGTTCCACGTCAAACGGCGAGCCGCCCACCTGCCGGTGGAACTCCAGGAAGATGCCCCGGGTGGTGAGGCGCCAGAGGTACCCCCGGTCGACGTCGATCAGGTTGAGCATCCCGGCGGTCATCAGCCCGCCCACGGTTTCCCGCTCGGAGAGGAGCAGGGTGCGGGCCCCGTTTCGGGAAGCTGAAACGGCCGTGGCGATCCCCTCGGGCTCACTGCTGACCACGATCACGTCATAGGAGGCGGCAATGTCCACCGGGGCCGGAGACGAGGATAACGGTGGCTCCCCCAGGGATGGCGGCGCCCCGGCCTTCCATGCCTGGATGAAGACCAGGACGAGCGCCGCTAGCAAAAGAAGGATCAACAATTGGGGTAGGCTGCGTAAACATCTATCGATGATGGACATAGCCAAGTGGTTCGGGGCGGGTGGCAGTTTCCCCTGCTTGTATTTACTATCGGTTTCGACAAGGTGTCTGTCTGGTCGCATCGGTTTGATCTGTGATAAGATATACAAAAAATCTGGGACACGTGTCCCGTCGTCTTAAAGGTAGAGGGCACCTGTCGCTGGAATCCCTGAACTTTTTAAGTTTTTAAGTCTGACCCTCCAGAAAGGCTTTCAATGGCGGCTAAATTACACGATCGCGCCCGGGTGCTGGTCTCGGGCTATTACGGCTTCAACAACGCGGGCGATGAGGCCATTCTCTACGCCCTGGTGCAGGCCCTGCGCCGCCGCCGGACGAACCTGGAACTGACGGTGCTATCGGCGATGCCGGAGGCCACCGCCCAGACCTACGGGGTGCACTCGATTCCCCGCCGTCAGCTGCCTGTTGTCCTGCGGGAGATGCGGCGGACTGACCTGTTCATCATGGGTGGCGGCGGGTTGCTGCAGGACACCACCAGTCTGGCCAGCCTGCAGTATTACCTAGGCTTGGTGGCGATGGCCGACGCCTGCGGCCGGAAGGTCTTCTTCTATGGCCAGGGGATCGGCCCCATCCGCACCGGGGTCGGGCGACGGATGACTAGGACCCTGGTGAACCGCGTGGCGGCAATCACGGTACGGGATGAGGAATCCCGGCGCGAGCTGGCTGAAATCGGCGTGCGGCGCCCCAGGATTACCGTGACCGCCGACCCGGTGCTGGGTATCGAGCCGGAACCGGCCTGGATGGAGCAAGGGCGCTTCGTACTGGACGAGATGGGTTTAGCCGGGGCGCCTGTGGCCGGTATCTCGATGCGGCCCTGGCCGTCGGCCCCGGAATACGTCCACGCGGTTGCCGCTGCGGGTGATCGGCTGGCCGGGGAAGGCTGGCGGGTGCTGTTTCTCCCGTTTCACCATCCGGGTGATCTGGAAGTCTGCCGGGAGACGGCGGCGCTGATGCGGGCCCCGGCGACAGTACTTGAAAAACCGTGTGATTTTTCCGAACTGATTGGCATATGTACCCACCTGGATCTGGCTATCGGAATGCGCTTGCACTTTCTGGTCTTTGCCGTGCTGGCCGGGGTACCCCTGGTCGGGTTGCCCTATGACCCGAAGGTCAGCCGCTTTCTCGGCCGCCTGGGCCTTGACCCGGGCCTCCCGGGGGTGATTACACCGGAGGATATTGCCGGACGGTTGGCTTACGTGTTCGAACACCGGGCCGCGGTGCAGGCGACCATGCAAGAACGTCTAATCCACCTGCGGCGTGCGGCGCTGGCCACAGCCGACCTGGCAGTGGCCACCCTGGATCGGCAGCTGGGCAGCTGCATTTGAGACACACCTCCATGTAAGCAGGAGTCAGCTAAAGGACGTCGAAGAAACCGAGGGCACATTCTTTTGGAGGGTTGGTGGCAATGAAACGGATCGCCCTGTTGAGTGCGGTGGCCCTGTTACTGGGTGTCGGCCTGATCTTCTCGGTGTACGCTTCGGCCGACCGGAGTGAGCCCGGAACCAGTGCCGACCCGCTGGTGACCAGGAGTTTCGTCGAGGAATACGTCCAAAGACAGTTGGGTCAGGCTCCGTCGGGCGGCGGAACGTGGCAGATTGTCACCCTCTCGCCGGGCCAGGTCTTCCTGGGCGGTGACGGTACTGAGTTTATTGTCCGTGGGGGTCAGGTCGTGGTGGTTGATCCCACCGGCTCCGGTATTCCCAGCCTGACTTCCGGTACCAACCTGACCAACGGCCGGACGATACCGGCCAACCACCTCGGACTGGTGCCCCGCAAGGACGGGCGCGGCCTAAAGGCAAACACCAATGTAATTATCATGTACAGGGGCAGTGCGGAAGTACGGTAGCGCCCCCTTCAGAGATTACGATGAGGCGGGCACGGGATAGCGTGCCGCCGAGTGGAGAGGCGATTAATTTTGAAAAACGGAAAGCATCGGCTCAGATCCAAACGACGGCTTAACCTGCTTCGTTTTGCGGCGGTCCTGGCGGCTTTTGCGATTTTTGTTTCGGTCGGCTATGCCGGTACCAAGTACCTGGTGATGCCCTACTTCTTTCCGGAGTTTAATCACGGTGAGGACGCGGGAGAGGATGGAGATGAACTGAAGGCGGCCAAGATGAACCTGCTGCTCCTGGGCGTGGACACTCAGGACGGGGAGGACATTGCCCGGGCTGATTCCATCATCTTTGTCAGCGCGGACACCGTCGAGCAGCGGGTGGCGATGATGTCCATCCCGCGCGACACGCGGGTGCAGATTCCGGGGCAGGGTACAGATAAGATCAATTCGACCACGGTGTACGGGGGAGCGGACTTGACCCGGCGGGTGGTCTCGGATCTGCTCGGTGTGCGGGTGCCTTATCACGTGGTCGTGGATTTTGACGGGTTCAAGGAAATCGTGGACATCCTCGGCGGCGTGAACATTGAGGTCGAGCGCCGGATGTACTACCGCGACCCGATGGCGAAGCCGCCGCTGATGATCGACCTTCAGCCCGGGATGCAGCGGCTCAACGGGGAGAAGGCGATGCAGTACGTCCGTTTCCGGAGCGACGGCCTTGGTGATATTTCCCGGACGCAGCGGCAGCAGAAGTTCCTGATGGCCCTGGCGGACGAGATGATGAAACCGAAGAACATCATCAAGCTGCCGAAACTGGTCCCCGAGCTGAACAAGAGCGTGGATACCAACCTGGAACTGAAGGATATGGTACGCTGGGCCGGCCTGGCCAAGAAGATAAACGACGTAAAAATGGTTTCGGGCACCCTGCCGGGAACCTTCTGGAACAGCGGGGGGTTGAGTTACTGGTACGTGGATCCGAAGCAGGCCAAGGTGGCGATGTCGGAATTGATGGCCGGGAACCCGATTACCAACCCGATTGATGACTCGATCCGGCCTCCCGCTCCCGCCGTAAAGGAAACCAAGCAACCGGAACCAAAGAAACCCGAAACCGGGGTAGGTTCAACCATACCCCCGGCTCCCGACAACGGCGCCGGGAACGGGGCGAGCAGTTCCCCTCAGACACCGCCACCGGATGATTCCGGCGCCCTGATCCCGATTCCGCCGCCGGCCGAAACCACCTCGCCGCCGGACGTTACCTCCGGCCTTTCGGTGGATTATGGCAGTGAGGCACGGGTTCATTTTGAGCCGGTGGTAATCGGTGAAAACACAGAGACCACGGTGTTTGTCCCTACGACGGGCTTTAATGCCGCGGGGGGTTAGGCGTTCCTGGGAAGGTAACCGCTCGCGGGTAGTTCCCGCGGGCCTTTTTATGTAGTCAAGTTCTGGAGAGGATGTCGTAAACTTCATGCAAACATCTTTCCGGGCGGCCCTTGCGGCCGTGATCGCTGTAGCACTGGTCGCGGCCGTTTTCCTGGCGGTGCAGCGTGTTCAGCTGGAGAGGGATTTCCGCGATGTGGAGATGACCGTCCTTTATGACGAGGCGGCCTACCTGGCCCGCGTCGAGGGGAAGGACACCGTGGAAACCCTGCGTGAGCTGGGGGGTTTTGGGGTAACCAGCGTGTTCTTTAAGGAGCCGACACTGGGTGACCTGGTCGCCGCGGGGCGTCTGACTCTGGTCAGCGGCACGCAGCTGGACCTGCACTACCCGCGTTTGGCCGGCCAGATGGGGCCGGTGGATCCCGCCCTTACCTACATTGTCTGTGATGAAGATGTCTACGGGGATGTCCGCCCGTACCTCGAAGCCCGGATTAACGCCGGGACGGTGCCGGCGGAGGCCGGAGAGCCATACGTCCTGACCACGGACGTTCCCTTCAGTCTCCTGAAGGACCTGGGCACGGGGTTCAGCCGACGGGAGATCAATGAAGTGAATGCCGCCGGGCTTAACGTGGTCCTGCAGGTGCGGACCTGGAACGGTGTCACCGGTGAAGGGATCCGGGCCCTGGCGACCGTCCTGGAGGCGGTCCCCGGTCTCTCGATCCTGACCTTCAACGATCCTGCCGTCCCGGGTTACCCGGGTATCACCTGGTTGCTGGCGCGGGAACTGGACCGGGTGGGGGCGCCGGTAGCTGAGATCGAGTTCTTTCCGCAGGCCGGGCTGAAGCAGGTGGGTACCCACACTTCCGGTGGCCTGATGATGATGCATACCATCCCTACCGAGGAGATGCCGAAGTACACCATCCGCCGGGCGATCGACCGCTATGTCCTGGCGGCCACCGAACGTAACGCGCGCCTGCTGCTGGTTCGCATGTTCCTGCAGCCTGAGCAGACCGACCTCTGGCAGCAGAACACAGGCCTGCTTAAGAACATCGCCCAGCGGCTGGAGCACAACGGTCTCCACCTGGCCACGGCGTCGTCCCTCCCGCCCCACCAGCCGGCCAAGGCACTGGTGTTTGTGGTCGGCTTGGGGGTGATTGCGGGCGGCATGCTCCTCTGGGAGCGGTTCGTGGCCGGGCGCTCCGCGCTCTACCTCGGGCTGGCCGCCGCCCTGCTCTGGGCCTTCCTGGCCCTGTCCGGGGGCTCCAATGCAGCCCTGAAAATGATGGCTCTGGCCGCGGTGATCATTTTCCCTACCCTGGCCGTGATTACCCAGGTTTCACCCCAAAAGACCGGTATCGGCCTGGCGACTGTTATGCTGCTCAAGACCTCCACGATTTCGCTGATTGGCGCCGCCCTGATGGTAGGCCTTTTGTCTGACGCCGGCTTCCTGATGAAACTCGATCAGTTCAGCGGTGTGAAGCTGGCATTCCTGGTACCGCTGGTCTTGGTCGGCCTGGTGTTTGCTTTCAAGCCGGGAGGTCCGGCCGGATCGTGGCTCCACCAGGTGCGTACCCTGCTGGACAAGCCGATTCTGATGAAGTATGCGGTGGCTGCCGCCTTGATCGGCGCTGTTGGACTGGTTTACCTGCTGCGCACGGGGAACGAGGCCACGATGCTGATTTCTCCGTTGGAGCTTAAAATCCGGGCGTTCCTGGACCAGGCGCTGGCGGTGCGGCCGCGCACCAAGGAGTTTCTGCTGGGACACCCGTTCATGCTGCTTCTGTTCTACCTCGGCTACCGCGACGTCCGCTATATGCCCCTGCTCCTGCTGGGGACGATCGGGCAGATCTCGCTGGTGAATACCTTTGCCCACCTCCACACGCCGCTGTTGATCTCCCTGCTCCGGGCCGGGCACGGCCTGTGGCTCGGCGTACTGGTCGGGTTGGTGCTGGTCTTGGCCTGGTGGCTGGGCGTACGGATCTACAGGGCGACCGTGCCGCCGGATATCCCGGTGGCCAGATGGAAATGATCGGGAAGAGGAGAGTGATAAGCGGTGGATATCAACGCGATTAAGGAGATTCTGCCGCATCGGTACCCGTTTTTGCTGGTCGACCGGGTGGTGGAGCTCGAACCGGGCAAGCGGGCCGTGGCTATTAAGAACGTGACCGTCAACGAGCCCTTTTTTGAGGGGCACTATCCGGGTTACCCGGTGATGCCCGGCGTACTCATAGTCGAGGCGCTGGCCCAGGTCGCGGCGCTGGCCGTGCTCAGCCTGCCGGAATACCGTGACAAGACGCCGCTTTTTGCCGGGATTGACAGCTGCCGCTTCCGGCGCCAGGTGGTGCCCGGCGACCAACTGCGGCTGGAAGTCGAGATCGTCAAGCTGCGAGGCCGGATTGGGAAGTGCCGGGCCCAGGCCTACGTAGACAAAGAGCTGGCCGCGGAAGCGGAACTGCTGTTTGTGGCCGGAGACCGACAATAAGGTCGCCTGAGCGAGATAAACTATCGATTTTCGTGGTATTTGCCCCAGATGGGCTCTGATATCGCATCATTCGAGGTTTGTCATTTATGCAAGAATCCGGTAGCCTTATGGTTAACTGGAGTCGTGTGGTCTGTGTGACGCTTCTTCAGTGACCTGAAGGGATGAGGATGTTTTGGTGATACCCTTTGTGGCGATGGCCCTGTCCTGTATACTCGTTCTGATCCTGACCCCTCCGGTGATGAAACTGGCCCGTCGGTGGGGCGCGGTGGATAAGCCAAATCAGCGGAAGGTTCACGCCACGCCCATGCCCCGCCTGGGCGGACTGGCGATCTATATCGCTTTCGTTGTCAGTCTGCTAGTTACCCAGCCAATGACGATGCCGCTCGCCGGACTGCTCGTGGGGGCGACCCTGATTGTACTGCTCGGCATCTGGGACGACATCCGGGGCATGCCTGCGGTCGTCAAACTGCTCGGCCAGACCGTGGCCGCAGCCTCCTTGATTCCCTTCGGACTGTACGTGGAATTCATCACCAACCCGGTGGCCGGGGGCGTGCTGTGGCTCGGCCTGTGGGGGATCCCGCTGACCATCTTCTGGCTGGTGGCGGTAACCAACGCCTTAAACCTGGTGGACGGTCTTGACGGTCTGGCCGGAGGCACCGCCCTGATTGCAGCCCTGACCATGGCCATGATCGCCTTTTTTGAGGCTCAGGCCACGGCCTTCGCGGTGGCGCTGGTGCTGGCGACGGCCCTGCTTGGTTTCCTTCGCTATAATTTCCATCCGGCGCGCATTTTCCTGGGCGATGCCGGTTCCATGCTCCTGGGCTTCGTGTTGGCGGCCACGGCCATAATGGGTCTGACCAAGAGCGCGACCGCCCTCTCGATCATCATTCCGATCGTGATCCTGGGCATTCCGCTCTTTGACACCGCCTTTGCCATCCTGCGGCGCTGCCGCAACGGCCGGCGTATTTTCGAGCCGGACAAGGATCACCTCCACCACCGGCTGCTTACGGCGGGGCTCAGCCACCGCGGGGCGGTGCTTACGGTCTACGGTATCAACCTGGTGCTGGCCGCCAGTGCCGTGGTAATCACCCGCCTCAGCACCGATCAGGCGGTATTGCTGCTGTTTATCGTGGCTGCGGTGCTCCTCACGGTTGCGAACAAACTTGGGGTTATCGGCGCGGCCTGGAGCAGGCGGCTACCGGAAACAGCGGATAGCAAGAGCGAGAGTCCGCGCTTCTAAAGTTACCCTTCGGTCTCCACTATTTACCTCGGGGATTGGTCTTGTCTTTTCCAGACATCCATGGTAGGATCAAACTGGCTGGATAACTTTTACATTTTCTGAACGCTCTTAGGGGCGGTTTTTTCTACTGGGCTCATTTTCAGAGCGGAACGCTTGTAGAAACCAGGAGTGAATGGGGAGGGGGATGACGCATGCAGGTACGGAAAGCGGTTATTCCTGCTGCTGGATTGGGTGTTCGGTTTTTGCCGGCGACTAAGGCCCAACCCAAAGAAATGATCCCGATTATCGACAAACCCACCATTCAGTACATCATCGAAGAAATACTCGCATCAGGCATCAGAGAAATCCTAATTATCACCGGTCGGGGAAAACGGGCGATTGAGGACCACTTTGACGTCTCGCCCGAACTGGAGTATCATCTGCAGTCCAAGGGTAAACAGGAAGTTCTGGAACGGATGCGCCAGATCGCAGATATGGCGGACATCCACTACGTCCGTCAGAAAGAGCCGCGCGGCCTCGGTCATGCCGTCCTTTGCGCCCGTTCTTTCGTCGGTAACGAGCCCTTCGCCGTGCTGCTCGGAGACGACGTGGTGCGCAGCGAGACCCCCTGCCTGAAGCAGATGCTGGACCAGCATGCGCGCCTCGGGGGAAGCGTTATTGCCCTGGAAGAGGTGCCGCGCGAGGACGTCAGCAAATACGGGGTGATCAAGGGCGAGCAGGTGGAGTCCCGTCTCTACCGGATTGAGGATCTTGTAGAGAAGCCGCCGGTGGAGGAGGCTCCTTCCAACCTGTCTGTAATGGGTCGCTACATTCTGAGTCCCCGTATCTTTGATCTACTGGCGGTCACGACCCCCGGCGCCGGCAACGAGATTCAGTTGACGGATGCCCTGCGGCGGCTGGTGCGTGAACAGCCCCTGTATGGATACCTTTTCGAGGGCCGGCGCTATGACGTCGGCAACAGCCTGGGCTATTTAAAGGCAACCGTGGAGTTTGCCCTGGAACTCCCGGATGTGAAGGAACAGTTTGCCCGCTACCTGCGGGACACGGTTGGTAAGCTTTAGATGCGGGTCCTGGTCACCGGCGGCGCCGGGTTTATCGGTTCACACATCGTCGACCACCTGATCGGAGCGGGGGCAGCGGTGGTCGTGGTGGACAACCTGTCCACGGGGCGGGAAGAGAACCTTCATCCCCGGGCCCAGTTTTACAACATCGACATAACCGATCCGGCCCTGTCCGAGGTGTTTGCGCGCGAGCAGCCGGAAGTCGCAATTCACGAGGCGGCCCAGGCCAGCGTCGACATCTCGGTCACCAGCCCGGAGGCCGATGCTGAAACGAACATCCTCGGCACGCTGAACCTGCTGGAGGCGGCTCGTACGGCTGGAACGCGCAAGGTCGTCTATGCCTCATCGGCCGCCGTATACGGGGAACCAGCCTACCTGCCCATTGACGAGGCGCATCCCGTCGCCCCGCTGTCGCCCTACGGAGCTTCCAAATTTACCCCCGAGCTGTACCTCGCCGCCTACCGCCGCCTGTACGGGCTGGACTATGTGGCCCTGCGCTACGCTAACGTCTATGGGCCGCGTCAGGACGCCCTGGGTGAGGGTGGGGTGGTTGCGGTCTTTGCCGGACGCCTGTGCCGCGGTGAGCACCTGGAAATCCACGGGGACGGCAACCAGACCCGTGACTTCGTCCACGTGGAGGATGTCGCCCGCGCAAACCTGAAGGCCCTGGAGTCGGGAACCGCCCTGGTCTGCAACATCTCAACCGGTGAACCGACGTCGGTGAACGAACTGGTGTGCTCATTCGCGGCGGTTACCGGACGCGAACCTGCCGTTTCATACGGGCCCGCCCGGGAGGGTGACATCCGGCACAGTCGGCTGGACAACCTCAGGGCACGCCGGTATCTGGACTGGACGCCGGTTCGTGACTTGAAGGAAGGTCTGGAGGAGACCCTGCGGTTCTACGCCAAAACCTCAGTTTAAAACAAAAGGAACGGGCTTTTGCAGCCCGTTCGCGTGTCTTATGCCTTTTTTTCAGCCTTTTGATTTCGATGCTCCTGCAGGTCTTTTAGATACTTATCCAACATTTCCTTCTTGCTGGTCAGCAGTTTGCTGATTTCCTTCTTTTGCAAGGTTAATCCCTCCTGTTAGAATTTATTTCCAAATGGCCCGCCCCCGTATACATCCGGAAACCGGCCGAGAATAAGCGGGCATTGCCAGGGAAACTTTATCAAATAGCATTTCACTTTATGGGGGCAGAATATGGACTGGCTGTTTGAGGTCATCTACCGGGGCGTTGGCGCGTTCATAGCCGTAATTTTTATTACCCGCCTGATCGGTAAGACGCAGATGGGCATGCTCACAGTCACCGACTTCGTGAACGGTATCGTGATCGGTTCACTCGCGGCCGCTATGGTGGTCGACCTTAAGGGAAACATCTGGTACTATATCGTGGGGTTAGCTATCTTCGGTGGGTTAACCATATTTACGGAATGGCTGACGATGAAGAACCGTGCGGTAAGAAAGCTGTTTGAAGATGTACCAACCGTAGTCATCTATAACGGAAAACTGCTGGAAAACAACATGCGGAAGATGCGCTACCACGTGGACGACCTGATGATGCAGCTGCGGGCCAAGAACGTGTTTGACATCCACGACGTGGAGTTTGCCGTGTCCGAGCCGAACGGCGAATTGAGCGTGCTCCTCAAGTCCCCAAAACGCCCGGTCACCTGTGAGGACCTGCAAATCCCTACCCAGTACGAAGGCATGCCACATACGATTGTGAGTGACGGGGAGATTATCGACAAACACCTGACCGATACCGAGCTAAACCGCGCATGGCTCTACGGTGAGTTAGAAAGACGCGGGATCAAGGACGTCAAGGACGTGATGTATGCCAGCCTGGACACCCAGGGGAACCTGTACGTGGACCTGCGGGACGACGGTCTTCCCAAGAAAACCGGTATGGGTGAAGAACCATAATGGATCACTGTGGAAATCAGAGCCAGCTAGCAGGTATGGGTGATCAGGCGGAGAATACAAGTGTTAACATCGATGGAAGGGATTGGCTGAAAGGTGCCGCACAGAATCAGTTTTGGAACCGACGGCTGGCGCGGAATTATCGCTGACGATTTTACCTTTGCGAATGTGGGCTTGGTGGCCGGAGCGATCGCCGATTACGTGCTCGACAAGGGTCTGGCCGACCGCGGGGTGGTGATCGGCTTTGACAACCGTTTTATGTCCGAACGTTTTGCCGGCCTGGTGGCCGGTGTAATGTCCCAGCTGGGGATACCGGTTCTCATCGGAAAACGTTCAATGCCGACTCCGGTCACGGCCTTCGCCGTTAAACACTATAAGGCGGCCGGAGCCGTGATGCTTACGGCCAGTCACAATCCGCCGGAATACAACGGGATCAAGTTCATTCCCGATTACGCCGGTCCCGCCCTGCCCGAGACGACCGGGCGGATCGAGGCCTTCATCAAACGCCGCCTCGCCGGCGAACTGCCGCACACGGCTGCACCTGCGCCCGCACGGCGCGAGGAGATCGATCCGTCAGCGGCCTACATTGAACACGTCCGCAATTTGGTGGATATTGAAGCCATCCGGCGGGCCGGACTCAAGGTTGTCGTTGATCCCCTCCACGGGGCCGGAATCGGTTACCTGGACCGGATGCTGGGCGACCTGGACGTGGAGGTCACGGCCTTGCACAACCACCGGGACCCGCTTTTTGGCGGTTCCTTGCCCGATCCCAGTGCGCAGAAGCTCAGTGAACTGCGGGAGACGGTGCTCGCGGAGGGCGCCCACCTGGGCCTGGGTCTGGATGGTGACGCCGACCGACTGGGCATCATCGACTCCGACGGCAGTTTCATCTCTCCGAACCAGCTGCTCACCCTGGTCTACTACCACCTGTTGGCCGTTAGAGGCTGGCGCGGTCCGGTTGCACGTACCGTGGCCACGACCCATCTCCTGAACCGGATCTCCGAGGCTTACGGGCAGGAGACCATGGAAACGGCGGTCGGGTTCAAGTATATCGGCCAGTGCCTGCTTGAAAAGGGCAGTATCTGTGGCGGCGAGGAGAGCGGCGGGCTCTCCATCCAGGGCCACGTCCCCGAAAAGGACGGTATCCTGGGTGGCATGCTCGCCGCCGAAATCCGGGCTGTACACGGCAAATCCCTGAGCGCCCTGCTGGATGAGATCGGGGAGCGGTTCGGGCGGGTGTACTGTGCGCGGATTGACCTGCGTACCACGTCAGAACACAAGCCGGTCGTGCTGGAGACCGTACAGGAACTGGCTCCGGACACCCTGGCCGGGCGACCGGTACGGGAAAGGATCACCATCGACGGTACGAAGCTGGTGTTGGACGACGGAGCCTGGGTACTGATTCGCGCCTCGGGTACTGAACCGGTGTTCCGCATCTATACCGAGGCCAATTCACCCCAACAGCTCCAGGATATCCAAAGCGAAATCCGCCTGATCACCGGCATTTAATCAATTTAAGGATGGTGCCAGGCACCTAACTTATTAACTTATTGCATAGCTCTGTGGTAGAATAATTCATTGGGAGTATTTTACTTCCGGAGCTGAGAAAGGGTGACCGCCGTTTGATCGGCCGGATGCTGTTTCAGGCCACCATCGTAATCGCCCTGTTGAATCTGCTGTCGCGTATCCTGGGACTGGGCCGGGAAGTGGTCATCGCCCATATGTTCGGGGCCACCGCCGTTACCGACGCCTATCTGGTGGCCTTTACCTTGCCCTTCCTCTTCTTTGCGATCCTCTCCCAGGCGTTGGCGACCGTGGTTGTTCCCGTGTTTACCGAGTACAAGACCAGGGGTCAGCACCTGGAAGCCTGGAAACTTTCCTCTAATGTGATCAATCTGTTGTTTGCGGCCCTAACCGTACTCACCCTGCTCGGGGTGCTGGCGGCGCCCCTGCTGGTCAAGGTCATCGCCCCCGGTCTGACCGGGGCGACCGCGGAACTGGCTGCGGCTCTAACCCGGATTATGTTTCCGGTCCTGGTCTTCGCGGGGCTGGCGACGATCTTCTCCGGTATTCTTAACGCCAACTACATCTTTGGGATTCCGGCCTTCAGCGGTGCGGTCAACAACGTCGTGATCATCGGCGGGGCCTTGACCTTAGGCAGCATCTACGGTATCCAGGGGCTCGCCTACGGCACGGTCCTGGGGATGGTGGCCGCCACCCTGGTCCAACTCCCCACCCTGCGCCGGGCCGGCTTCCGGTTCAAAGCCACCTTTGACTGGCGCCACCCCGGAGTCCAGAAGGTATTCTACCTGGTGGTGCCGGTGACCGTCGGCATTACCATCAGTCAGTTGTACATCATTGTTGACCGTTTCCTGGCCTCGATGCTCCCCGCAGGCAGTATTGCGGCGCTCAACTTCGGCACGAAGTTGATCCAGCTGCCCGTCTCTCTGTTCGTCCTGGCCCTGTCCACGGCGGTCTTCCCGACCCTCACCACCTGGGTGGCCGAGGGGAAACATCAGGAAGTGGCGGATATGATGCGGCGGGCCCTGCGGATCAC
>QZIR01000030.1 GCA_003604975.1 Desulforudis sp.
AAACGCCCCGCTTACCCGGGGCGACGTCTACATCTGGACCGTGCATGTTTTGGATCGTCTACAGGACAATAAATGACAATCAAGCGTTCAGCCCAGGATCTATCTCTACTGGACAAGTACATCCCGCTTAACGGAGCGGTACTACATGGCTATGTGCTTATGCCCAACCATATTCATCTCATCCTGCAAGCCGGAGCCAGACCTCTGTCAAAGCTCATGCAGGTGGTACAACAAACCTACACCCAAGGTTTCAACAAGCGTTACGAACGGGTTGGCCATGTCTTTCAAGGCCGCTATAAGGCCTTCTTGATTGATGAAGAGTCTTATCTCCTGGCTTTGATCCGCTACATCCACCTGAATCCTGTCCGTGCCAATATCTGTGCGACGCCGGAGCAGTACCCCTGGTCCAGTCACCACCACTACACCACCGGCAAAGGACCGGGCCGTGTGGAGACTGCCTTCGTTGCTTCCGTGCTGTCGACCTATGGAAGTACTACCATCAATGACTACCAGTTGCTTCCTGAGGACGTACCGGTAGGCGACAGCCGCCCTCTGATCCAGCCGGCTTCCAACCAGGTCGAGAGTACCAAACCATTAGCCATTGACGCCAGTCTAATGGCCATTCTCAAGGTTGTAGAGGACATTACCGGAATTGAAGCTGATTGGATCACGGGCTCAACGCGGCCGCAGGATGTCAGCCGGGCCCGGCATCTTTTCATTTACTGCGCTACCATTCTGGCGGAGCACCCGGCAGTCGAGGTAGCCCAATTCCTTGGACGAACAGCCTCATCGGTCACAATTGCCAACCGTTCGTTTAGTGATCGGTTACGCCGGGGAGACGCAGAACTAAAAGCCGCAGTGGCATCCGTAAGAGTGGCGCTTGTTTCCGATACGGGAAAAGCAAGGTAAAGCAAAAACTTAACTTTTTAAGTCTGACCCTACCTTGACTCTCGCCAGGGAAGATGGTACATTCTAGGTATCGATGGAGAACACGTAAAGGGGCGAATGCATATGTCCGAAGTAAGGGTCTCCAGTAAGTACCAGATCGTCATCCCCCGGGATGCGCGGAGAATCTTAAAGATCAAGAAGGGACAACGCCTCCAGGTACTCGTCCAGAATGGAGCAATCACCCTGATCCCTGAGAAGCCTCTTTCCGAGATGCGGGGTTTTCTGCGCGGGATGGACACCACCATCGAGCGTGACGAGGATGAGAGACTATGATTCTGGTTGACTCCTGCGGCTGGCTCGAATTCTTAACGGACGGCCCCCTAGCTGATGAGTACGCCCTATTTTTCGAAGATCCTGAGCAGATCGTGACACCTACCATTGTCCTGTACGAGGTGACCAAGAAGATCCAACGAGAAAAAAGTAAGGATAAGGCGCAGGCTGTAGCCGCCCAGATGGTGCGGACGACAGTCGTGGATCTCGATGCCCAGATTGCGCTCCTGGCCGCCGATATCTCCCTTCAGCGAAATATACCGATGGCGGACGCCATTGTGTACGCCACGGCCCAGGCCAGGGACTGCCAGGTTGCAACCAGCGATCGGCACTTTCTCAACCTGCCTCAGGTGCTCTTCATGAAGGGTCAAACTTAAAAAGTTAAATAACTCCACCCAAGCTACCATTCTGGCGGAGTACCAGGCTGTCGAGGTATCCCATCTCCTTGGACAGACTGCTTCATCGATCGCAATTGCCAATTGTGTTTAGTGACCGGTTGCGCCGGAGAGACACGGAATTCAAAGCCGCGGTAGAATTCGGTAAGAGTAGCGCTCATTTCCGATGCGGAAAAAGCAAAAACTTAATTTTTTAAGTTTGACCCTTTAAGGAGGACCAGCAGGGCGAACTTCGGCAGTACGAGCTGCCGCCGCCAGCGCTTCGGATCCATGACCAGGCGGGCCAGCCATTCAATATGCAGGCGCTGCGTCCAGACAGGGGCCCGCCGGACCGTTCCGGCCAGCACGTCCAGGCTGCCGCCCACCCCCATCACCACCGGCACGTCTAGCTCCCCAAGGTAGCGCGCTCCCCAGATCTCCTGCTTGGGCGCGCCCAGAGCGATGAACAGCAGGTCCGGCCGTGCCTCGCGGATCTTGGCCACGACGTCCTCATCTTCCTCCGACTTGAAGTAGCCGTGGTGGGTTCCGGCCAACACCAGACCGGGGTGCCGTCTCTCCAGTTCCCGGCCCGCCGCCTCAGCTACTCCGGGTGCCGAACCCAAAAGGAAAACGCGCCAGCCGTTGACACCGGCCTCTTGTGCCAGGCGCAGGAGCAGATCGATACCGGTGACCCGCTCCGGGACCGTGTGGCCGGCCTTCCGCGCCGCCCAGACGATACCCACCCCGTCGGCGGTGACCAGGTCGGCCTGCCGGACGATGTCCATTAGCTGTCTTTCCACCTGTGCCCGGTACAGGTACTCCGGGTTGAGGGTGACCACCTGCCGTGGCCGGCCCTCCTTCACGAACCAGTTAACCAATTGTGCCGCCTCGTCCAGGGTCACGCTCGCCACCGGCGCACCGAGAATGTTAACAGTCTTCATTTTCTACCCCCTGGAGGGTCAAACTTAAAAAGTTAAATAACTTTACCATGAAGGATTACGATGGGAAACCTGGTGGCTCACCGCTACGCTACCATTCTGGCGGAGTACCAAGCTACCGAGGTAGCTTACTCCTTAGACAGACTGCCTCATCGGTCACAATTGCCAACCGTTCATTTAATAACCGGTTGCGCCGGGGAAACGCAGAACTGAAAGCCACGGTGGGAATCCGTAAGACTGGCGCTTATTTCCGATGCAGGCGCAAAAACTTAAGTTTTTAAGTCTGACCCAGATATGTTAACATACCCCGCCGGCGATTGACCACCGTCAATGCGCTGGCCCTCCTGCGGAAATCCGGCAGTTAATCCGTGACATGGGCGGGGAGACCGGAAGGGCGGATCCCGGGCGTACTCCCCTGCTCCCGCAGGCGTAACTCTGCGGTCTGTCGGGCCGCTTCGACGCGGGATCGGGTCAGGAAGGCGGCCAGTGGGATCGCCAGGATGATGATCCCTGTGGCCACGACGAAACTGTCGCTGATGGCCAGCACGAAGGACTGCTGCTGCACGGCCCCCATCGCCACTCCAAGGGTCCCAGCTTTGGCGGAAACGGCATCGGCTCCGCCTGCGGCCAGGCCGCGTTCCACCATCCGCAGACCCTCGACCGCAGCCACGTTACTGTAACTGACACCCTCGGACAGGGTAGCCGTATGGTAAATGCTGCGGGAGGTCATCACGTAGGTCATCAGCGCGATTCCCAGGGAGGCCGCGATCTGCCGGAACACGTTGGTCATCGAGGACGCACGGCCAACCAGGGCCTGCGGTACCGTGTTCATCCCGGCTGTGGTGAGCGGCATCATACAGAGCCCCAGCCCCACACCCCGGAGCATCAGAAGAAACTGAATCTCCCGGATGGTGGTGTAAATCGTGAGGTTATGCAGGAGGTAGGTGGTGATGACCAAGACCAGCAGGCCGGTGACGGCCAGGGGTGCGGCACCGTACCGGTCGAAGAGCTTACCTGTGATCGGCATCATAAACCCGGTTGCCAAAGCAGCCGGCATCAGGATCAGGCCGGTCTGCAAAGCAGTGTATCCCTGTACGGCCTGGGTGAAGATCGGGATCAGGAAGATCCCCGAAAACATCGCGATCATTGCAATACTGGAACTAAGCACACTTAAGGTAAGAACTGCGTTTTGAAATAGGCGCACGTCAAGCATCGGCTGCTCGGTGTGCAGTTCCCAGATTAAAAACAGGATAAAGGAAAAGAGGGAGAAAACGACCAAGGTGATGATGAACTGTGAGCCCCACCCGTAGCTCTGCCCCTCGCTCAGGGCCAGCAGGATCGTGAAACAAGCGGCGCTGCAGAGGATGAACCCGGGCAGGTCAAATTTTAGCCCGGATTTTCGCTCTGTTTCGGAGAGCACGTTCTGGGCCAGGGCCAAGGTAACGATACCCACAGGCAGGTTGATGAGGAAGATCAGGTGCCAGTTGAAGTACTCAACCAGGTAGCCGCCCAGTGTGGGACCGGTAGCCGGTGCCACGGTCATCGCGATACCCCATAGTCCCAGCGCCATCCCCATCTTCTCCCTGGGTACAAGCTGATAGATCATAGACATGGAAAGCGGCAACAGCATCCCGCCGCCTAAGGCTTGGAGGGCACGGGCGACTACCAGCGAATCGTTACTCCAGGCCAGGCCGCAAAGAAGGGAAGCCACGGTGAAGACCCCTAAAGCACTCATATACAGGGTCTTGTAGCCAAACCGGTCGCCGAGGTAGCCGGTGACCGGAATCACCACACCCCCGACCAGGAGGTAGATGGTCATCACCCACTGGATCTCGGTGGGCGTAACCTGGAAAATGGTCATCAGCCGCGGAATGGCGACGTTCACAATGCTGGAATCGAGCATGGCCATGAAGGTGCCCATGACCAGAACCAGCATGGGTGCCGCCGGGATGCCACCCGTCCCAGCCCCGCTTCGCCCGGCAGGTTTCGAACCACGCGTGTCAGGCATGCTGAGGACCCCCAATCCAGCTCTTCGGTGATAGCCGGGCTATTCCCTGACGTAAACCTTGACCCAGGTGTTCATTCCCAGGCGGAGTTCTTGGTTCCCACCCTGCTCAATCCCAATCTTCACGGGTACAGTCTGGACGACCTTGGTGAAGCTACCGCTGGTGGTGCGTGTAGGAAGCATGGAGAAGGTCGAGTTGGTAGCCTCGCCCACAGAGAGGACTCTTCCGGCAAAGGTCTCCCCAGGCAGTCCGTCGACCCGAAGCTCGGCACGCTGGCCGGACCGTACCCGGGCGAGCTGGGTTTCCTCAAGATTAACTGTTACGTAAACCCGGCTCAGATCGCAGAGCCAGACTGCCGGCTGTCCGGGAGCGCCCACCTCGCCTGGCTGGGCCAGCCGCTTGATCACCGTGCCAGTAATCGGGGCACGAACCACGGCCAGGTCGCTGTCCGTACCCGGCGCCAGTGTGCGATCGCTCTGCCGGGCAACGATCTGTCCGGCCTGCACCTGGTCGCCCTCGGCAACCACAATTTCCAGGTACTCACCGGGGACCTGCGGGCTGACCTTTGTAATGGTGCCGTCCACATAGGCGTTTTCAGTGATCATGAAGTGATAGCTGCTGTACCAGTAGAAAAACGTTATGGCGGACAGGACAACGATCATTACCAGGAACACCGCGATGAACATGGGTTTACCTTTTTTCACGGCCTTCCCTCCCGGTTGTTGTACTCCCCTTATTTCACTTCCAACCTCTCTAACATCTCATGTCTCAATAGTTGGGGTTTCTGTTTTTGCTTTCCCCAAACGGATCCTTGCCCCAGTTGTCGAAGATGGTACATACACCCGGCACCAAATAAGTCAAGGAACCGTCCTCTGACTCATTTGGTGACCGGTTCTGCGCTGTCTCCAGTACAAGTGTCAAAAACTTAAGTTTTTAAGTCTGACCCTCCTTTTAGGCGTCCCATCAAGCCCTTGCCCCAGTCATCAAAGATTGTATAGACCGTGGGGACCAAAACCAGGCTGATCAACGTGGAGAAAATGAGCCCGCCGATAACCACGGTGGCTAGGGGCGCCTGGTTCTCCGCCCCTTCCCCAATACCCAGCGCGATCGGCAGCATTGCCAGGATGGTAGTGAAGGCGGTCATCAGGATCGGACGCAGCCGGATCGGACCAGCCGTCACTACCGCCTCCTTGCAGCTCATTCCGCGGCCGCGCAGGATATTCACATAGTCGATGAGCACAATGGCGTTTTTCACCACAATCCCCACGGCTACGATCACCCCGATGAAGGCCGGGACGCTAAACGACCGCCCGGTGATTAGAAGCCCCAGGATCATCCCGGTAAGCGAGACTGGAACCGAGAACATCACCACGAACGGGAACAAGAAAGACTCGAACTGAATAGCCAACAGAATGTATACCAGCACAATCGCCAGTATCAGGGCAATGGCCAGGTTGCCGAAAGCATCCGCCATCTCCTGAGCCTCACCCGTGAACTCAAACCGATAGCCGGGGGGTAACGGGTAATCGGCGAGCGCCTTGCGCACATCGTTGGTGACGCTTCCCAGGTCACGCCCGGCGAGACTTCCGGATATAACTACCGTCCGAGCCTGGCCCATCCGTTCCACCTTAGTCGGACCCTCGGCGATTTCCAGCCGAGCGATATCGCGCAACAGTACCTGTCCTCCCATAGGCGTTGTCATCGTGAGATTCTCCAGGTCGGCGATGTTCTGGCGCGTGCCCTCGGTGAACTGCACGCGCACGTCAACCTCTTCCCCGCCAACTTTGTAGCGGGTAGCCACCGAACCGTGGATCGAGGTGCGGATAGTCGATGCTACCTGGTACACACTCATACCGTACTGTGCAGCGCGGTCCCGGTCCACCAACACCTGAACCTCAGGTCGGCCCTCGGAGAGGCTGGACTTAATGTTACGGGTACCTGGCACGGCAGCGACGATATCCACCACCTGTTCCCCCATCTGGGCCAGCAGGTCAAGGTCATCCCCCTTCAGAAGCACCTGTAACGGTGCTCCGGCGCCCATACCACCGGCCATCATTTGACTTGGAGCATCAACTTCAATGGTTGTTCCAGGAATACCCTCGAGTTGGGCGCGCAACCAGTTAGCTACGTCAACCGAGCTACGTTGGCGTTCAGTTACGCCAACTAGCACCAAGTCCATCATGGCCTGGTGCGGCGACGCTCCCCCAAACCCTGCCTGCTCCTCATGCGAACCGGCGCCCACCGTCACGAAAACGGTCTCGACCTCTGGAATACTGCGGGCCACGCGTTCGATGTGGCCGGTAATCCGATCGGTTTCGTTAATGCCCGTACCGATCGGCATCGACACTTTGACCTGAACCAGGTTCTGGTCGGTAGCAGGCATAAACTCGGTCCCGACAACCGGTACCAGGGCGAGGCTCCCGATAAAGATCGCGGCAGCGCCACCCACAGCCTTGCGCCGGTTGACCATAGCCCAAGCCAGGACACTGCGGTAAAGCTCACTCAGGCGGTCCATAAATTTTTCGAAAAAGCTCAACAACCGCCTCAAGAAAGCCGGTCCGCGCTCGGCGGAGCCGACCCGCAACATGCGGGAGGCTAGCAGGGGGATCAGGGTCAGGGAAACCAATAGCGAGGCGCCCAGGGCGAAAGCCACCGTCAGGGCCAGCGGTGCGAACAGCTCAGAGGCCAGACCCTGGACGAAAACGATCGGTACAAAGACCGCCATCGAGGTCACGGTGGCGCCGATCACAGCCCGGTTCACCTCGGACGCGCCAAGCCGGGCGGACTCAAACAGGCTAAAGCCGTTCTGGCGATGCCGGTAGATGTTCTCCAGCACCACAATGGCGTCGTCCACGATTATCCCGATACCCAGGGCCAGACCACCGAGGGTCAGCATGTTGATAGTCCCGCCGCTGAAATAAATCATGCTGCAGGCACTGATGGTTGCGACCGGGATTGCCGTACAAATAATCAAGGTGCTACGCACGCTGCGCAGGAAGATGAAGATGACCAGAGCGGCCAGAGCGCCGCCAAACACAATATCGTTCCGGAGGTTACCGATCGATTCCTCAATAAATAGGGCCTGGTCGAAGGCCGTGCGGAAACGTACGTTCCCGGGCAGTTCGCCCTCCAGCCCGGCGATTACGGTCCGGACCTTCTGCACCACCTGTACGGTGTTGGCCGTGGGCTGTTTCTGAATAATGAAGGCCAGGCTGTCCTGTTGGTCGAGGCGGCTCTTCTGGGGAGCATCACGGAAACCGTCGCGTATTTCCGCAAAATCCGTGATCCGTACCCCGCCGCCCTCCGGCGTCGGAACAATAATGCGGGCGATGTCGTGCAGGTCCGCATATTCACCCGGCACTCGCACCAGGAACTCACGCCGTCCCTCATCCACGGCGCCGGCGGAGAGGTTGAGGTTATTTGCCCGCAGCATCTGGGTCACGGTATCCAGTGAAACCCCGTAGCCCTGCATTTTCACGGGGTCAATCAGGATCTGAATCTCCCGGTCATAACCGCCGGTCACACCTACCGCGGCCACACCCTCGATCCGCTCCAGCCGCGGTTTGACCACGTCATCGGCGACCTGCTTTAGGCTGCTCAAATCCTGATCTCCGGTGAAGGCGACTACGGCCACCGGCATCATTGAGGGGTCGGCCTTGAGGACCATCGGCCGGCCCACGTCGTCGGGAAGCATCGACTGAAACATGTCAATCTGCTCCCGGATGTCCTGCACGGTGAAGTTCATATCGGTGCCCCACTCGAACTCGGCCATCACCATGGAAACCCCGTTGCTAGAAACGGACTGCATCTTCTTCATATTCTCAACCATGGCCACCGCTTCCTCGATTGGCTTGGTGACCGTGCTCTCCACTTCCTGCGGGCCGGCTCCCTCGTAGGTGGTGATCACTATGGCGTAGGGGAGCTTCATTTCGGGCAGGAAGTCAATGGCCAGGCGGCTCAGTGAAACCAGACCCAGGATGATTACGGCCGCCACAATCATCGTGATCGCGACGGGACGATTGACGGAAAAATCAACGAGTTTCATCGGCTAGTCTCCTGATCATATAGTAATAAGCCATACAGCATCTACTTGCCACTTCCAAACCGTGTCACCTGCACCTTGGCGCCGCTCTCCAGAGACTCCTGACCGGAGATGACCACTTTTTCGCCTTCCTGCAGCCCTTCAAGGACGGCGATGTTCTTTCCGTCCGAACCACCGGTAACCACCTGGCGGAACTGCACCGAAGTCTCATCATCAGTAAGAACGAACACGGCGGACGTCCCGCTGCGGTGTACCACGGCGTCACGGGGCACCAAAATAACCTCGTCCCCGGCCACGGACAGGTCGACCTCGGCATACATCCCGGGCTTGATCAGGTGTTCTGGATTGGGGACCTCAACCTTGACCGGATAGGTCCGGGCACGCGGGTCGGCCGCCGGGCTGACACTGGTCACTTTCCCGGTCAACGGCTCACTCGAGACGGCAGAAATCCGTACGGTCACTTCCTGACCGGCCTTGATTTTGTTCACCTGCTGCTCCGAGGCGTTGGTCCCGACCACGACGCTGTCAAAATTCATGATTGTGAGGACTGGCATGGTCTGCCCGGCCAGTTCACCGGCGTTGACATTGCGGGCCGCCACGATGCCCGAAATGGGAGAAGTAAGGATGGTGTTGTTTACGTTAGCCTGAACGAACTCCAACTGCCCCTTGGCCTGCTTCAGCCCGGCTGGGGCCTGCCGCTCGGCCCGGTCACGGGCGAGTTCGTAATTCATCTCCACCTTTTCAAAATCCGCGTCCGGGATCGCTCCCTGATCGTGGAGGAATTTCATCCGTTTATAGTCGGCCTCGGCCTGCTTGTAGGCCAGTTCCGCCTGCAAGAGGGCCGACTCGGCGGCGGTAACCCCGGCTTCGGCCTGGCTCAGCTGCGCCTGAAGCTCGGTGGACTCAAGGCGGAGCAGGGTCTGTCCGGCCTGCACCCGGTCACCCACGTCCACCATCACCGCGGCCACCTTTCCCGGCATCTTAGTCACGAGGTTTACCTCCGCCTTGGCAGAGACCTTTCCGGTCAAAATGTCGCCACGGCTCAAAGGCCCCTTTTCAACTTCAGCGACCGCCACCAGTACCGCATGGTCGGTGTTAGCGGCCTCGTCCTGGTTACCGCCGCATCCGGCGGTGACCAGGACTGTCACCAGGACAAACACCATCAACACCAACAGACTATTGCGCTTCACGTCTACCTCTCCCATCGATTTCGATAGTTATTGGGTCAACCCGCTGCAATATATCGTAAACCCGGATTACTGGTCCTCTGGGTTTTCCTCCGAGCTTACAATCTCCAACAGCTTCTCCAGCACCTGAACCAGCTTCTCTACGTCCTCCAGCGGCAACTGCGCGAAGTAGCCACGCAGGGTTTGGCGCCATGTTTCCATCCCGCCAGAGATAGCCCCCTCCCCCACCGGGGTTAGTTCCATCCAGACCAGCCTCCGGTCGCGTTCGTCGCGCTGGCGGACCACGAAACCGGCGTCACAGAGTTTATCGGCCGCCGCCGTCACCGCGCTCAGGCTCACTCCCAGCATCTCGGCCAATTCGGACACCGTGATCCGCTGGTGCTGCAGGATCTGCCTGCAGATCAGGAACTGGCTGTGGGTCATCGTAGGCGGCACATACTGCGCCATCCGGATGTGCAGCTGGCGCATCAGCATACCCATGATCTCGTCTGCACGACCGAGGCAATGATCGAGTCTATCTCCGTTGATGACGGTCACCCCTTCCTTGGATAGCATTACTTAATCTAGTTAACTATTTATCTACTTAATAATATGGCAGCCCCTTCCGCCCGTCAAGAAAAAGTTTGGAAAGTAGCAGCTCGCTATTTACTGGCCGGCTAATTAATGCTATGCTTAATTTATAAACTAACGTTAACATTAATGGAGGTGGCCTTACATGGAGAACATCGTGGGCATTAATGAGGTTAGGCCCAAACTCACGTTTTTATTGGAAGCGCTTGGTCAGGGTGATGCGCCCTACATTATCACGATTAAGTCCGAACCTAGAGGAGTGCTGCTTAGCTACGACGAGTACCGCCGGCTCCGTCAGGTGGAACAAGAGCAAAAGCGGTTGTCTCTTAGACTGGCCATGGAGAGGATACGGACCAAAGCCCTGAGCCTGGGGTTAACAGAAACGGATATCGCCCTGGAAATCGAAGAGGACAGGAAGGGCCGGTAATGCGGGTGGTGCTGGACACTAATGTCGTTATCGCGGGATTACTTACCCAGGGCGGGCCTCCCGGACGGATTATGGACCTATGGGCGGAAGGTCGACTTACTGTAGCCGTCTGCCCCAGCATCCTCGAGGAATACCTCAGAGTACTCACGCGACCGCGATTTAGGGGAGTAGGGTCAATCCAGGAACGCTATACCTTGATCCTGGAACTCACGGAGTTGTCTAACACCCTACTCGTACAACCTGACGCTGAAACCCGGATTGAGGTCATTAAGGACGACCCAACCGATAACCATTTCCTGGAGTGTGCCCTGGCAGCCAAGGCTGACTCCCTGATAAGCGGAGATCAACACCTCTTGGAATTGAAGCAGTATCGGGGTATTGCGGTGGTTTCCCCCCGGTTATTCCTGGCTGACTACTTGTAAGGGTCAAACTTAAAAAGTTAAAAAACTGCCCTATTCTCAAGGTTGTGAAGGCATTACGGCGTGGGCGAAATAACTTAACTTTTTAAGTCTGACCCTTATACTTATATCCAGACGTCGATCATCATGGCCAGGAAGAGCAGGAAGAGGTAGGGACTGGAGAACTTGAAGAGCGTCCAGGCTTTGCGTTGCTCCGGACGGAAGTAGATATGGGTGGAAAGCCCGAGCGCTACCACGCCCAGGACGGCGGCGGTGCCCAGGTAAATGACCCCCCAGTCACCCACGAAGTAGATGGCGACTGAAAAGGCAACCATCATGATCACGGTCATCAGCAGGCAGTGGAGCGCCTTCTTGATGTCGCAGACCACGGGCAGCATCGGCACCTTCACACGGGCGTATTCCTCACGGTAGAAGATGGCCAGGCTCCAGATGTGGTTCGGAATCCAGAGCACCACCAGGGCCGCGACCATCAAGGACAGCAGGGAAATCTCCCCGGTCACCGCCGCCCAGCCGAAGATGACCGGCAGGCCGCCGGAAAAGCCGCCGATGATGATGTTCCAGACACTCCGCCGCTTCAGCCACAGACTGTACACCACGACGTAGCCGAGCATCCCGCCCCACAGGGCGGCGAAGGCCACGAGATTCAGACCCCAAGCTAGCACCAGAGAGGCCAGGAATAGCAAGACGCCCCAGTAGAGCGCCAGGATCGGCGGGTTGATCCGTCCCGAGGGGATCGGGCGGCGGCTTGTCCGCCCCATCACCGCGTCCATGTCCCGGTCGATGTAGCAGCTGATCGCGTTCGCCCCGGCGCAGGCCAGCGAAACCGCCAGCAGGGACTGTACCATCAGGCCCCACGACAGCGGGTGGGTCGCCCCGGCCACCACCATCATCGCAAAGGCGGTGAAAACCAGCAGGAAGACGGAGATCGGCTTGGTGACCTGGATGAAAGCCTTGAGCCGGTCCCAGGTCCCGTAGTGAGTCGGACTAGTCACTTGATTGGGAGCTGATATTACAGACGGCGCGGCCAGACCGGTGATCTTGTCGCCCACGGGAACACCCTCCTGCCCTATGGAAACTCCTCTAACCGAGTATAGTTTCGGCGAAAACCGATTCAATCCTCTCCGCCATTAATTATACCTTCTGCTCCGTAGGACAACAAGTTTTACTCCCGCGCTACCTTTGGCCAAAGAAACGCAGCAGCTTGATTCCACCTGACTTGAAACAGTCTGTCGGGGGCAGGGGAATACGTATCATAGGTCGAATACAGCCTGAACTACAAGCATAGGAGCACTTGATCTTGTCCAGAAAGACCATCATCATCTCATTCATCATCGTCCTACTGGCTGGAGCACTCTTGGTCAACTCCGGAGCCTTCCAGCCGTCACAAGCCGACCACACCGACCACACCGTGGTCATCTACGGCGGAAGTTTTGCCGGCGCTGCCGCCGCTTACCAGGCCGCTACACATCTACCGCCTGACAAGGACGTCCTACTCATCGTTCCTGAGTCCGCTCTCGGTTCCATCGGAACGGTAGGCGGGCAGAACTTCTTTGACATCCGCAACTTGCGGGGGGAATTCCCCACCCGCGGCAGTTTCGCCCGCTGGTTTGACGCTTTCGGACAGGGTTACAACACAGAGGCGATGGCGGATCTCCTCTACAAAGACGCCGTAGCGACACACCAAGGCAAAGTGCAGGTTCTGTTTAGACACGAGATCGAGGAAGTGCACCTGGACCGGAAGAAGTCAAAAATCACGGGCTTGACCGTCCGTCCTGTCGAACGTAATAAGGAAACCCGGACTATGCAGTGGGCCGGAGAACCGCTTCGGATATCGGGTGAAATCTTCGTCGATGCCTCGGACACGGCCCGCTTGGCCAGGTTGGCCCGGATCCCCTTGTCTCCCGGACGCGCCGACTGGGGTCCCGGGGTGCAAAAGCAGGCTGCCACCTTGATGCTCCAGGTTTCCGGCGTCGATCCCGACGCCGCGAACGCCTACCGTAATCCCGAGACCGGCAAGCCGGAGTTCTTCTACTTCAAGGACGCAGACGGCAGCCTACTGGGCTGGGGCGGCAAGGATTTCACCCAATACGATCCCGTAGTCACCGCCTACAACAGCGCCGGGCACCGCTTCACCCTCAAAGGCTACAACATCGCGGAACAGACCCCCGGGACGTGGTGGCTGAACATCCTACTGATTCACGAAGTAAACGGGATGATGCAGGACCTGGATCGCGGCACTAGCCGTTGGCCGGCTGCGGAACTCACCGACCCGGGTCAGTGGTCTGCGGACGAGGCCTACCGCTTCGCCCTGGCCGAGCTGGAGAAACCATATCTGCTGGCGTCACTGCCCGGACTGGAAAGACCGCGCCTGCTCGAAGCCCTGCGGAGCTTCCCCGGCTTCGAGAACCTGGAGTTCGTCCGTGACGAGGCTGGGCGCCCCGTCGTAGGCGAGGTGCTTTACCTGCGCGAAACCGCCCACTCCCTACAGTCCTACGGTGGTTTCGCCCTGCCTGCCAAGGCTGTCCGCCACGCCGGAGACGGTCCGGATAACGGAGCCGACGCTCAACTCTACGACACCCGTGTCGGCCTCGGTCTCTACTACATTGACATCAACGCCTACCAGAAGGGCGACCCGGTCCAGACCCTGGAGACCCCCCCTAACCCGCACTACATCCCCTACGCCGCCCTGACCACACCGGCGGTCGAAAACCTGCTGCTGCCGGGCTACGCTCAGAGCACCTCATCCGAGGCCTGGGCCTCGATGCGGGTGATCCCCAACCTCACCGTCTGCGGTGACGCCGCCGGCGTGGCCGCCGCTTGCAGTGCGGCGAATAACAAATCTCCCGCCGCCCTCACCATCGAGGACGTACGGGAGATCCAAAAGCGACTCGAAGCGGCCGGTGCCCGCCTGGATAAGTGAGTTATTTAACTTTTTAAGTCTGACCCTCCTATGGATCCTCCGGTAAATCACCGAACAGGATACGCGTATAATCCCGCTTGCCGTATAAGATTCTCGACACGAAAACAATTCCATCTTCGTACCTGTAAAATATCAGGTAATTGGCACAGACAAGAAAACGATAGTCTGTCTGAATAT
>QZIR01000007.1 GCA_003604975.1 Desulforudis sp.
GGTTACCTCCAATATTACCGCCTCCCGATTGATACATAAGCCCCAGTTGGAACACCATTTTCATCCATCATGGCGGGTAGCCGCCCGGGGGAACTCCTTTGGTTTTAATTTGGTCACTCTTCGTCATTGTCCAACTCCCACTCCAGCCACCTGGCGCCGCAGTTGACGCAACGGTACGTCCTGACGGTCTCTCCGGTGGCTTCCCAGTCGAGGGTTTTGACGTGGTTCAGCTCAGCGTCAACCCGACGGGTTACAGTGCAGTGGGTCAGTGTTTCGATGAAGCCTTCGGTCTGCCCGCATTTCAGGCAATAGTACACGGCAAAAGCCTCCTTTCGTCTGAACTACATACTTTAACCCGCGCTGTACGGCGGTTTCCACCGCCTCGTCGCTGAAGCAAAAGTTAATCATGCGCTCCAGCTCCGCCAGCGCGGCGTTGACCGCCTCTTTTGGGGGCTCCTTCCGCAAGAGAGACCGGAGCTTCGCCTCGACCCGCCTACGGGCGGACTGGAGGAAAAGCTCCTTCTCCCCGGTGTAGCAGTAGAGCATACGAATCACTCCTTATTTTTTCGATGGCGCTGGTGACAATCATATAAACTGCTTCGTCTATCTTCTCGACGCATTCCTCCAGTGTTTTTGCAACAAGCGCGTTAAGGTGCTCTTGGAACTGCACCACTTCTACTGTTTCGAGCACGGTGAAACTGCTTGGGCGGTGTTTGGCCTTCATGCCTTCGGGCACCAGCAGGCCGGCGATAAGAAAAAAACCTGGGGCGTTGAGAGATTCCGCTAACCGGGCAATTATCTCTTCGCCTGGCATTCTGTCGCCGCTTTCGATACGGCTAAGGTGGGAGGGGGTTATCCCAGCCCGTTGCGCAAGCTCTTTCTGGGATAGCCCTAATCTTTCCCGCAGGGCTGCGACTGCACGGCCGAACTTTTGCGCTTTTTCGTCTGCCATTCCGGTTCCCTCCATCTTTTAAAATGAGGAAGCGGGCCCTTTTAAAAGACCCGCTTCCCTTTGCGGCTAAGCCCTCTCCTTACAGGGGAACAGTTTTTCGGCGTCGACAGCCTTAGGCTTGCAAAGGTAGCTTGTGTCAAACCCGAGGCTGTCAAGATACTTGACCATCTTCTCGACGCTTCGCATGTTTTCTACCGCGTTTATGACGACCCGGTAGGCATCCTTCACTTCGTCGAAATCTTGGTCGTTCTTTTCCCGCACCTTCTGTATCGCCGGGGTATCAACGATATTAGATTCAAACAATGTCTCTTTGATGCCCACCGGAATGTCCTGGGATCTAGTCAGCCCGCGGCAGAAGTGGGCGTACCTGCTGTGGCGGTAGGACGATGCAAAACTGTCCAGTTTCTCGCTAATGGCAGCCAGGGTCGCGACAAGCGAGTTCAGGTGACCCTGGGATTCCTCCACCAACCCGTCCAGCCCGCACTCGGCCAGGGCGGCCTCAAATTCAGCCCTAAGCTTCTCCTTGGCCTTTGACTTGACCGCGTCTAGAGCTTTGGCGCGGACTTCGTTTACAAAGTCTCTCACGTCTTGTTTTGTCGGCAAATTCACGACTTCGCCAGTTACTTCTTGCTTATTGACCGCCATGATAGCCCTCCTTTGGTTTTAATAAGCTTTACTTTCGCGCTCGGCCTGCAGGACGTAGAAGTAATCCGAAACGTCCTGGCGGCTGAGAAGCTGGAACGGCCCAGAAAATTTCTTTTCAAGGCGTTCCTTTATGAGACGGAGATCCTCGGGTTTTTGGGCCGCGGCTTGAGACATAAACTCACCTCCTTTAGACTTTGGATAGGATTAGGTCGGTTGCGCTTCTTTCGTCATGACGCGGAATTCGTCCGGGTCGTACTTGAACGGGAGTTCGGGGTCGTCTGTTTCAAACCTGGCCCTGCAGCCTGCACACTCAAACCAGGTGTCGCCGTCGGAGCTTACCCACCGGAACTTCCCTGTTTCAGGGTTGACCTGATAGGTGTCATCTGCGACGACGAAGAGAAGCGTGTCTCCGCACTTGGGACAGAGAAACAAAGGCTTCACCTCCTTTGGACTTAAAATAAAAACCCTCTGGGATGGACAGAGGGGTTGCATCTTTGGACAAGAGTTTGCTCTTTGGGCGGACGCAACAGCGCCCGCGAATCGAAATTTGGTCCAGCGCAACAGCGCCGGCTAAGTGAATGAAAACTCTGATTCTCTTTCGGGGATGGGCTCCCCGCGGCTGGCCTGGGTCCCAGGACACCCGCAGGAAGCCCGGAGGCTTCTCTGCGAAAGTTTTAGCCTAACCCCGGCGCAGCAGCCAAAGCCGTATTGCACCGGGCAAGTTCCATTTCTGTCTCAAGAGGCACCGCAGCACTTCCCGGAGACTTTCCGCGTACCCCAGCCGTGCCGCGTAGCGGTCTGCTTCCAGTTCCTTGTGAAGAAGGAGCAGGCGGGTAAACCCAAAGCGCCGGAGGAAAGGGGTTAAGAACCAGTACATCCTTTTGTCGCAGTGGCCGAGCGCGATGTGGCCCAGCTCGTGGGCCAGCGTCGCTTCGACCAACTCGGGTTCCCAGTTCAGCAGCGCTGTCGGGACAAAAACGACGTAGCGCGCGCCGGTCAGGCTCCTGACCTCCTTGGGAACGGCCCGCTCATTCCGGTGCGCTACAGTAGCACCCGCTTTGTCGCAGGGGAACAAGATTAGCGTCACATTCCCGTCCGGGCAGCCGCTGCGCGAAAACAACTCCTCGGCGCAGCGACAGGCCTTGTCGCGTAAATTCTGGGGCACGTCGGAAAACGAGAAGACCTTGCAGGACGGCATGAAGCTCAACCCCTTTCCACCGCGCGAAGTTTGTCTGGGTCGAACCGGAAGGGCAGCTCGGGGTCGCTTGCGTTAAACCTGTCTCCGCAATCCGGGCACTCGAACCAGGCCTTCTCGCCTGAAATCGCGTGCTCGAATTCTCCCGTCTGAGGGTCGACCCAGTAGGTGTCATGCCTTTCGGCGGTGAACAGAAGCTCGCCTCCACACTTGGGACAAGTAAACATAAGGGTTCGCTCCTTTCTGTGCGGGAAAGCCCGGAGGCTTCCCTGTTTCAGACACTGCTAGTGTATTCCCTACCGATATCACCTTTTTTCATCGCCAAGTAAAGCCTTTTTAATTTCAGCTGCATTAACTGCTTTGCACAGCTTTAAAAACAGATCGTAGGCGTCAGGAGACAGGGAAATGCCGCCCACATGTTCTCCGAAGCAAAACGCTCTGGCGGCGTCAAATACTTTCTCCATCGCTTCGATCCCGTCTTTATGCAACAACGGCGTCTCTTTGAGCATCTGTATATAACTCACTTCCTTTCTGGCGCAAATAACTCATTGAGCGCCGCAATGCACTTGTCGAAGCGCCAGTGAATTCTTTCTCTGACAGATTCGATAGGAGAGATTTCTTTTAAAAATCGCGCCCTGATCGCGCATGTCTTGTCCGGACGTTCATCGGAGAAGCCGAGTATCGCTGGACAGACGTATTGGCAAAGAGCCGCTGACGGCCCAATGCCATACTTTTCTTGCGCAGCGGCGATCTCCGGCGCAAACTGAAAACGCAGGATTTGGGCGATGGGACACTCGTCGTTCCAGTGGATTGTCGTGGACATATACAACTCACCGCCCTTTTGCGGAGACGTACTTGAACTGCAATGTCTCCGCCAGGGTGGCCCCCAACTCGCGGCACTTCTCCTCATCCCAGCGGAGCTTTTTCAAGCCCGTGCTGGTGAGAGAGAGTACCGTGAGGGGGTCTATGCCTTCCTGCTCCATCCGGGCGACAGCCTGGGCTAATGCTCCCTGCGGCCACTTCCAGTACTTGGAGGGAGCAAGTTTAAACTCCTTGTCGTCAACGACCACCGGGCCGTTGTTTTCAACGTAGGCCCGGAGCCGCTCTTTCAGGATATCCAAGGCGCCTTCCAACCGCAGGATGTCGCGGGCGACGGTTTCGGCCTCTTCAGGGGCCGTCACCTGGCCGGGGACGGTTATCTCCTCCCCGGTGCAGTGGTCAGCCCAGCCGCAGTATCCACAGTGTGGACCAGGCCGCGCGGGGAAGAGCCCTTGGGGGTCGCCGCCCTGCTGAACTTTGTAAAGTCTTTCCCGGACTCCGCCGGCCACTTCCAGCGCCCAGGCGTGAGCTTCCTCGATGCCGTTTCCCGGAGTGTAAACGTGGTCAAACACGTTTCCCGACCGGAGAAAGACCAAGTGGCCTTTCACGGGCAACCCAGTCTCCTGGTGAAGCTTCCAAGCATACAGCCCAAGCTGGTACTTATCGGTGGGGCTGTGCTCCTTGTAACCGCTCTTCCAGTCCACCAAGAACACTTCGCTCCCGTTTGGGGCCCACAGGTCGATGTACCCCTGGAGCTCCGGAGAGAACGGGTTTCCGGGGTCGAGCGGGACCTGGAAGTGTTCTTCTATCCAGGAGCCTGACGCAAAGAAAGAGAGCACTTCCGGGCGGTAGGTCAGCCGTAGGAGTTCCCCGGGATCTACTTCCGTGGCCGCGCCGACGGCATGGCACAGGGACTCAAAGAACTCAAAGTCTTTTCGGACTTCCAACGCCGCCCGGGCGATAACCGCGTGGGCGGCTTTACCGATGGTCGCAGCCGCCGTCGAGGGCTCGGGAAGCTCCAAAACGTACTTCCGGTAGCCCGCTGCCGGGCAGGTGTCGAACTTTTCGAGACGGCTAGGTGAGAATACCTGCATTTTTAAAGCCTCCTTTTCAGAAAGTCCCCAGGGGGCGTTTAAGCCCCCTGGGTAATTACCTGTTTCAGAACCCGGCCCAGGATTACCGGGAGGTTTGCCACGTCCTGGACGTAGACCAACCGGTTGTAAATGGCCTGGGCCCGGGGAAGGTCGCTTTCGTTCCCGAAGAAGATCCCGATGACCCCGATGCCCTGCCGTTCCAGCTCCCGGACGGCCTTCGCCGTGTCCGCGACGGGAACGCCGGTAGTTTGAATACTGTACCTCGAATCCCTGTCGTCGTTCGGGAGACCGTCGGAGAGGACGATTAAAACTTTCCGGGGCTCCGGGCGGAGCTTGAGATCCCTTGCGACCACACGGATAACGTAGCCGTCGCGGTTACAGGCGCTTTGATCCTCGAGTGACGTAATCGCGGCGCCGTCCTGCCGGCTCCAGTCAACCGCCCGGTACAGGTTCGTGGACGGGAAGTTCGACGCGAAACCTACAACGCAGTGAGCTATCTTCAACTGCGCGCAGGCTTCGTGAAGTGCAGCAGCGGCTTCCCGGGCCATCTCGATTTTGGGCTTTGTTGAGTCGCCCCGGGAGGTGCGCTGCGGGTTGCCCATCGACCCTGAGCAGTCCACCAGGAGGTAGACCGCCACTTCGGGAATATCGCCAGGGACTTCTTTTCGGGAGAACACCTGCGGGTCCGGGACTCGGAGTTTCCAGAGGCTCCCCGCGTCGAGGCGGCCTTTCTTCAGGTTGCGCCTGGGGACCGCAGGACGGTACTCCAAAGCTTTCCGGATTTCCTCGACCAAGCGGCGGATGAGGCCTTGCTGAAACTGGACAAGCTTCCGGTACTTATTAGGCCGGGCCGCCACGTCCATGTTTGTGAACCGGCACCCCCGGTGGAGGTCTTTCGAAACTTCCTTCTGGATTTTCGTCCAGTCCGGCTCCGGGGTGGCGCTCCGGGCGGCTTCTTTTTCCCGCCGCTCGGCGTCATTCTCCATTCTGGAGAGTTCGTTTTCGGCCTCTTCCAGGAGGGAGGAGAAATCGCCGTCGTCGGGGTCTTCTTCGTCTTCGCCAAAGTCCCCGGGCTCGGGAGTTGCCGGATCTCCTGACCCTCCGTCTTCCGGGACTCCGTCGCCTTCGTCCCAGTCGCCTTCCTCGTCGCCCGAGGGTTGAAGATCGGGTTCGTCGTCCTGGTCGCCGGCGACTTCTTCAAAGTCGCCGGGATCCTGTTCGTCCTGCTCGTCGCCGTCCCAGTTGCCGGGGTCAGCGTTTTCAGCGCCGGAGCTTCCTTCGTTATCGTCGTCGGGATCGCCTCCGGCGGAAGATTCGCCGTCTCCGGTTTCGCCGATACCGCCGTTTTCGTCGCCGGTATGGGTCTCGCCGGAGCCGCCGTCTTCGCCAGAAGTGGGATCATCGCCTTCGCCGTCGGCTTCTTCTTTGGAATTTTCTTCGCCGCCAGAACCGGGGTCGTTTTGCTCTTTAGGCTTGGATTCGGCTTCGCCGGACTTTCCGCTGCGGTCTTCTCCAAAAGAACCGTCTTCGTCCTCTTCGGAGGTTTCGGGTTCGTTTTCGGGGCCTTCCCCAGAGTCGTCCGAAGCGTTCTTCGACGAGCGCTTTTTCTCTGCGGACTCGCCCGAGCCGTTTTCGCCGTCAGCGCTTTCCCGGTCGCCTTCGTTGTTCTCTTGGGGCTCTCCGGAAGAGTCGCCGCTGTTGTTCTCCTGCCGTTCCTTCCTGCGCTTCGGTACCCTCCTGGGGTCCAGGGACCCCTGCGGGGCCTCCTGCGGGCTGTTCGTCCCTCCCATTGCGACGGGGGGCAGGCTCGGAAACGGAAAAGCGTCTTTGGCCAGCGCGTAGATCTTCTCCGCGCGCTGCAGAACCTCCCAGGTGCTCCCGGCCAGGCGGGCCTCATCGACAAAGGGCTTGCACTTTTCAATGAGGTCTTTTGCTTCCTGGCTCAGGGCGTCCGGGATTTTCCCGACCACCGCGTAGGCGCAGAGCCCCTGCATAAAGGCCGCCGCGCCCTCTCCCCAGTCCTTGCGGTTCCGGTAAACGTACTCGTTCGTGAACCGGAACCAGCTCAGGGTTCCGGGGTAGGCGTTGGCCATCGCCCTTTCAGCCCTGGCGTCCTCCAGCGCGTTGAGGATGTGCTGGAGGAGGAGGCCGCCTTTTCTCCCCGCCTCTTCCATTACGCCTTCGGCGGTGAAGAGGACGTGGGCGGACTCATGGGCGTCCATAGCCTTGAGGGCCACCCAACACTCTGCCGGGGAGGCGGGGACACCGAGCACGATTTCGCCGTCGCAGTGCTTGATTTCGATATTAGACAAGTCCGTCGCGGAGACGGACCCCAGTTTGACGGCGAGATCGTTTTTTTCGGTGAAAGCGCGCGCCAGCGTTTGGAGGCGCTGGCGCTTGATCTCCTTCAGCAAGGCGGAGGAGGCGGTCATATCACCACCTCCCCTTTCAGGGTCCTGTCCGCGAGGCGAATGACCGGGCGGAGAAGATTGAGGAATGCTTCCATCTCCTCGCTCGGTTGCTTGACCTCCGCAATGCGCTCGGCTATGGCGGTCAAGGCGTCCACCGTCAGCCCGAGCGCGAGTTCCAGCGTGGTCACGCGCTTTTTAAGCATGTCAATCGCGGCGTCTTTCTTCCGACACTCGTCCGCCAGCAAGGCTACGGCCTCAGCGGTCGTTCTCTGGCGGATAATTGCGTTGTAGTAGTCCATCGTTTCACCCCCTAAACCAGACATGCTTCCACGATGTCCTTCACCTGGTCACGAGCGTACTTGTCGCCGAGACCCTCGGTGAGCACGGACATCGCCGCTTCCTTCAGGTCGCCGCAGCCGTCCCGGCACTCGCGGACCGCCCGCATGAGCGCCCGGGCGGAGAGAATCCGCTCGGGCAGGTCGCCGTTCTCCACGCGGTTGGCGAGCTTGTGGAACAGGGACGCAAGTCTTTCGGCAACGTCCCGCTCACAGCCGGTTTCCCGGACCAGGAGGGCCGCCATCTGTTCTTCCGGCAGGTGCGGGACCTGGACGCTTCTAAAACGGTCCTGGAAGGCTTCGTTCAACTCCTTCGTCCCGCTGTAGCCGTAGTTCATGCAGCTCACCAGCCGGAACGACTCCGGGGCCTTCACGGTGCCCAGGCCGGGAACGGTCAGCACCTTCTGCCAGTCCAAGAGGCCGTGGAGGAGGCTGGTGACCTCGGGGGCCAGCATGTTGACCTCGTCCACGATCACCATCTCCCCGGCCTGAACGGCCTGGAGGAGAAGGCCGGCTTCGTGCGCGATCCGGAAGTTCGCCTGTTTGAGCTTCGGGAGTACGTCCGACAGGTCGATCCCGGCCTGCCGGGCGGCGATTTTCAGTTTGGCCTCCACCACCGGGTCAACACCCTCGACGGGCTGCAGCGTCTTGCCGCCCAATAACCACTCGGCGTTGACGTCGGTGCCCCCGAAGACTTTCTGGGCGACCGGCAGGCGGAGGATTGCCGCCAGCGTCTCGGCCAGGGTGGACTTGCCGGAGCTTTTCGGCCCTATAAGCAGAGGCGCTTCCCAGTTCTCCCCGTTTTCCCCGTAGAGCAGGGCCGCGACTGCAACCCTGAGCTCATTTTCCGAGGAGATGTAGCGGGGCTTGGGAATCCTGGCCTTCTGCTCCTCCGAGAGGCGGGCTTTCTGTGCCTCCCGGAACCGGATGACTTTTTCGAGCAGCCTGGCGGGAAGTTTATACTCCTTGAGCCAGGCGTCCTCGTCCGGAATGGGAATTTCCGGCTCCTCTGTCACCGGAGGCGGTTCGGGAGCGGCTTCCCCGGTTGTCTTGATGGCGACCAACTGGAAGTTGCCCGGACGGCCCAGGTAGTCCTGGGTAGCGTCCCACCAGAGGTAATTGAGAACTCTTTGCTCCAGGTGGCAGGTCACGTCCACCGGGACCGACCAGTCCCAGAGCGAAGCAGCCATCCCCAGGTGCCAGCAAGGACGCTTGTTTTCATTGGCCTGGCAGGTGTGCCACACGATGCCGTCCCTGTGGGCCAGTAAGGCGTGGCGGGTCCCGGAACGGGAGTGGGAGATGTATTCAACGGTGATGTAGGCGCCGGCTTTTGCGATGCCGCACACCAGGTGCCGGTTTTCCTCGTACTTTTTGACGTTAGCAGCGTAGACTTTCATAACCAACCCGACGCGAATACCTCTGATTTTCAGAGGAAAGCGGCGGTCTAACCTCCTTTCTGATAACTAAAGTCAACCCTTATCGCGTTCAACGACAATCAGCCGATCAGAGTTGTTGAACTTGTTTAGATTTCTTTGTTTTTGGCCTCAGCGGGGCAAACCGGGTCCCTGTCTTTGAGGGGTTTGAGGAGATCTTCTTTGGTGTAGAAAGGCTGCAAGATTTTGGCCAGGCGCTGTTTTTCCTTTTCCAGCATGGCCTTTCCTTTATCGGTGCGGAGGTGCTCTAAAGCCTTGAAATACAGGTCCCTTTTAGTAGATTCCGTTGTTTCCTGTGAATGAAACACCTGTTTAAGCGCTTCTTTCCAGGCGTAATGTTCCACTCTCTGCTCAAATGTGGGCATTGAGGCCAGAATTTGCGGTACCCTGGGCATGATACGTCCAGTGACCACCAGGTCAGCGGTGAATCCGCAAAGAGACGGAATCTCGCTTCTGTGTGCAGAAAGTGCTTTATCCCACTCTTTGCCGCGCTTCCGCCACTGCTTCCGGGTCACATCGTCCGGCGGATCGGTGTTGTCCCAGTAGGGGTACTCCTGTATCTCCGGAAAGGTCTCCAGCATTTCGTAATAGGCTTTATTTTCGGCATAGAACAGCATGTGAATCTTGCGTTTACCGGGGATCAAGACCATTTCGCAATCGAAGTCGTAAACGGGATCGCGCTTCATAGTCTGCTTGATTTTCCGCTGGCGTTCTCGGAGAATTGTGTCTGCCATACCCATTGGCCACCAGTCTAAAGGATCCTTAAAACGGTTAAAGTATTCACACTCTTCTTTAAGGACCTTTAGAAAGACATCCGTAGGCTGGAAAGTATAGTTGTCCAAGATGCCGCAGCAGAGGCTTGCCATTCTTTCGTGGTAGAGATCATCGTGAATGCAAGCCATGCGCTCCCGCATTTTTAAGACCAGTTTATGAAGCTGGTCAAGGCTCATTTTGGGAAGCACAAAGCCGTTGTAAATCTTAGTGCTCATGCTTTCCTCCCTCTTTAGAAAAATCAAGGGGCAGGCGTTTTAACCTGCCCCTTTTGGACTTCTCCGGAGGCTACGCGGCGTCCGCGCGGATCTCCTGGACGTTGATGATTTCTTCGCCGTTGGCCGCTTTCTCGCCGGTGGCGGCGGCGACCAACGTCACCGTCTGGCCTTCGGCAAGGCTCAAGAGCAACTCGCCGGCCAGGAGAACCTGCCGGTCCCCCAGTTTGGCCCTGCACCACACAACCTCTTCAGCGGTCCCGTTCTTAGACCGGATGGTTTTCTTCGGAGCCGTCTGGATGGTCACGGTGACGGCCTGGCCGTCCTGGGGCGGAGCTTCGGTTTGAGTTTCGGACTGGGCCTGGGCGTCGGCGGGCTTGATCTCCTCGACCTTAACCCTGTTTTTGGCCCGCTGACCCTTGACCTGGTATACCGTTTCAGCAAGATCTTTACAGTCGTCGCCGACCAGAGTTAGTTGTTCGTCGGTGGCCATGTCAACGGCTTTGACCTCCCAACCCTTTTCGGTCTGGGCAGGCTCCCCGATGACGACCACCTGGCCGCTGAAAGACTCAACGTTGCTTTTCTTACCCTTCTGGCCTTTACCCGCTTCGGCCTGTTTACCGGTTTCAGCCTGCGGCTTCTGTTGCGCAGGTTGCGGAGTGTTCTCGGGTTGCGTTTTTGCGGGTTCCTGCACAGTAGCAGGCTGCGGAGCGCTTTCGGGCTGCGTTTCAGCCTTCTGCGCGGGGGTTTCTCCAGATACGGAAGAGCAAGCGTGTAAAATGGAATCTGAGTCTGCCTGCTGCATCTCGTCGTCCGTGTAGATACCGCTCAGCTCCGCCGGGAAGGCTTTGCGCAGAGCCAGCGCTTCAGCGCACTTGGCCAACTGGTTCCGTGGCATCTTCCGCCACATGTGCAGCGGCTGTCCCTTGGAGTCGGTCTGAACATACTCGTCCCAGTACGCCGTTGCTGACACTTCGAACCAGCGGTCGCCCACGCGCTTCATCACGTAGGTGGTGGCAGCGAAGATTTTGCCATTCCGCTCCACAATCTCCGGGGTTTTCCCGGGCGCGTAGAGTCCGGTTCGATCTGCCACGGCCCGGAAGCCGTCAATCCCGGTCTGCACGGACCATGTGGTCTCCCACTGGTTGGTTTCTTTGCTGAACCTACGCCGTTCCAGTAGGTGGATCTGGTTGGTAAGCGGGTCCAGGCCCGCTCTTTTGGCCTGATACACGAACAGCTGGAGTTGCGGCTCTGGAGCAGCAGGGTATAACTTTTTAAGCAAGTCTACCTGCTCTGGAGTGAGGCCGAACCATTTTTCAGCCATACAAACACCTCCTTGAGATTTTGAAATCAGGGGAGCGGGTCGCCCCGCCCCCTGAAAGACTTTGGGCGCACGCGCGTGCGCGTTTAAAACGGGATGTCCTCGGGGTCCATGTCCACCGGGTCCCCGAAGGGCTCCGGCGGAGCTTCAGGCAGGGGAGCCTCCTCGGCCTGCTTCTTGCCGGTCGGGAGGAAGGTGATCCGCCGGGCGATAACTTCCGCAGCTTTCCTGCGGATCCCCTGGGAATCGTCGTAGGAGCGGACCTGTAACCGCCCTTCAACAGCGACCGGATCCCCCTTGCCGCGGTACTTGACCAGGTTCTCCGCCTGGGACCGCCAAGCAATGCAGTCGATGAAGTCAGTTTCCTTCTCGCCGCTCTTGTTCGGCGGGCGGTCCACCGCAAGGGTGAACCGGCAGACCGGGGTTCCATTTGCGTCTTTGAGTTCAGGGTCTTTGGTAAGCCGGCCGATGAGGATAACAGTGTTGAGCATTTTTTAAATAGCCTCCTTTGAGATTTTTGAAATTTTGGTTTTGGGGACTTTAACGGTTCTGGGCTTGGAGTGCCCGGGAGCTTTTGCCGCCGGCCGCCTTGCCGCGATGCCCCGGTCGATTTCCCGAAGTTGCCGCGGGGAAAAGGCCGGCAGCCTGTCGAACCTGGCCATGAGCTCTTCAATCCCCTTCTGCGCTTGAACTAACTCCCGGGGGAGCCAGTCTTTTTTCCTGAAGAGAGCCTTGGGACGGTCGTTGGTGACGGCGAGCTTGAAGAGCTGGCACACCAGGTAGGTCATGTAGTGCTGCCGGTAAACCAGGTTTTCAAGGAGTCCAACAGCGTAAGGATCGACTGTTAAGAGGCGAGCGTAAGCCTTAGAGCCGAGAAACTCTCTTACGAGTTCCTCGCAGTAGTCCGCTCTTCTGGCCATCACGCCACCGCCTCCTGAGCCTGCGCTTCCTCTTGGGCCTGCGCCGCTTTGTAGACGACGCACAGGGGCTCTTTGCGGGGCGGCTGCCAGAGCCGGGCTTTTACGCCCTGAACTCGGAGCTCCGCGCAGCGGGCAACGGCCCAGGCGTCGGCCTGTGAAATGTGGTCTTCGGGGACAGGTGTGCTCCCGAGGGAAATGATGGTTGGGGACATGGTTTCTCTCCTTTCACAGTCCCGGCGGTGCGGCGCCGGGGAAGTTTTTGTTTCCCCGCCGCACCGGGACGGAAAGAAGGGTTGACGCATGTGGGTGCCTGTGGTAGTTTCAATCCTCACCCGGCCCGGAGGCCGAGTGCTGCTCAGTACTAACCCTTCTGAGCCGGGTTCTGGCGGGAAAACCCGCCGAACTCGAGCATCTCACCTCCTTTTGGAAAAATAAAAAACCTTAGACATGCTTCCAGAAGCCGCCGTTATCGATCAGCACCCGGCGCTCGGCCCAGCCTCCCCCAGGGAAGGGCAGGTTGAACCAGGTCGCCAGAAGACCATCGGGGACTTTCCGGGCTTCGACCGGGTTGCCCCAGACAAAAACAAACCTGGCGAGGGTGGCGAGAACGGCGGCGCCGACGGAGCACTTTAAGAACATAGCGATTCCTCCTTTTGGACATTTTTTGGGAAAAATAAAAAAGGACTCCCCGATGAAGAGAAGTCCTTTTAGACTGGTTATTTTTCCGGGCGAACCTGAAAAAGGCAAGGCTTCGCCCACTGACTTTTGTACCCCGCCCGCGAGAGCGGCTGATTAATCCTTTACGGCGGACGCAACAGCGCCTGCGAAATGGCCGCCTGATTTCAGGCAGCGTCTTGGTCTGACGCACCAGCGTCAGCTAAGTGAATAAAAACCTGGTTCTGTTTTCGCCTGGTGCGATAACCGTCTCAGAAACGAAGCTCCCGAGATGAGCATCGCAGCAAATGTCCAGGCTGTACCAGAATATTATCATGGCACATCTGGGAGCGTCAAGAGGTTATCTTTAAAAACTTAAAAAATTTTTCTCTCCTCGGAAAGGGGCTTCCATATCCTCCTTTCCGTCCGGCAGGTAGAACCTGAGCGGGCCGGAGATAAGGTCCTGGTCCAAAACAAAGCGCGCAGGACAGCCTTTAAAAGCGTCCGTCAGGGCGTCGGCGATGACCACCGCAGGCTCTTTCAGTAAAGGCAAAAACGCAAGTGGGTCGTCGGAGTTTTTCCTGAAAATCAGCACCCGGAACTTCTTCTCGCGGCCTCCGTCCCGGTAAGAGAGCAGCCAGCAGCCGGTCTCGGGAACGAGGGAGCAGTCCCGCACTTCTTTCAGCCGGACGCAGAGATGGGCCGCGGCAAGCTGCCTTAATCCCGGCTCAAGGGAAAACTTAGGGCTCAAAGAGAAGACGTTCATCTCCTTTTCGCCCTTGAGCTTATGCAGGGCCAGGAACCCGGCGCGGTGAAGGGCCAGGAGCTTCTTCCGGGCCTTCCTGGCGTCCGGCCAGAGTTTTTCTAAAGTGAAGCCCGCCGCCGCGCCGCAAGAGGAGATTATTTCCTGAAGGAGTGCTTCGCGCGGCGTTACGGGCTCCCACTCCCGGAGGAAGACGGGACGGGAGTCAATGGTGTAGTACCTGGAGAAGGGCGAACGCTGGTTCACAAAAAACCACCTCTGAAAAGCGAAAGCCGGGCGCGAAGGCCCGGCGTTCTGCTTGTTAAAGTTTCCATTAAGTACGGTTTATCGAACCTGAAAAGGAAACGCCGCCACCGGCACGTCCCCGAAACAATATACGCATAGTCCCTGGCGGCAGGTCAAGGCCCTCTGCGCCGGCAAAACCGCCCGGCAACAAGGACCGTGGATACCCTCCTTTTCGACCTGAGGGCTTATTGCTTTTCAAGTCGTATATCTCGTAGGAAACCGTCACTTCCCTGACGATAGTACCGTAGAGGCAAACCTGGTCACCCGGGGCGAATACCTTAACCCCCCGCTGGAGATCTTGGGGAAGCTGCCCGCCGACCGGTAATTTGCCCAGCCCCAGCTCCGCAAAATAGCTCCTGTAAACTGCTTCGTCTGGCTGGACAACGGAACTGTAAATGGTCACCGTCTGCGTAGCCCCGTCCCAAAAGACGAAGGCCCCGAGCGCCTCGCTGACAA
>QZIR01000057.1 GCA_003604975.1 Desulforudis sp.
AATGAGGGTTCAGTCCAATATTCCTGCAATTTATGGTGATACGAATTTAACATATTAATAAATAATTTCAATATATTATGTGTTTTTCAGGGCCGACTAATATATTGTATCCAGAAAACAAAACAAAAGGAGTGCCATGAAGCTTCCCGACAAGATATCATGGTTGATGGGTCGTGTCCAAGGAAGTCTGCCTCCACAGCTGAACCAATGCTTGCCAACACCGCTCCCCGAGCAGGAGAAGCATCTGGTGTCGACTCTGAAAATTATCCAAGTTGAGCAGTAAATGCCAGGGGGGCAGGTCGTTATCGCCATCCCGGGCGAAAACCTCTTGACCGGCAGGCTTGTCCGGGCCTTTGTGGCCAGGGCGCTTTTCCGGCATCCTACGTCCAGTGTTTTGCGCCGGACTTTTACTTTCACCAGAAAATCTGCGGCGGAGATGCGGATTCGCGATTCGCGTCAGAGTCTACTTTGTCGCGCATCTCTGCAGAGTTTGCCGCCTGCGGTCTTGGCAACCGGGTCCACGATGCGCTAGTGGGTGAATATCTTGCAGAAGAACTTATCAGACACTTAAGCCGGGATACCTCGGCCACTGCCTGGCGGGAGAAGCCGGTGAAGAAAGTAAAGGAGCCGAAGAAGTTCCGCAAAAAGGGTCGTCCCGCCAAGGGCGAACAACGGGAGCCTGCTGCAAAAAACGGCTTCACCGCCAGGTGCACCAGAATGCCGCGGAGGCCATCCGTGAGTTGCCGGTTGTCAGTGATCCCGGCCAAGAAGGATACCAAGAGCTTCAAAACATAATGGTACGGTTACAAGCTGTACCTGGACAAATGATATAGGCCTGTCGGTAAGCGCCCTAGTCACCTCCGCATCGCTGCATGACAACCAGGTTGCTCTTCCACTGATCAAACTGACCAGCGGGAAGGGACCTATCTGTCCGATTTGATGAATGCGGCCTCCGATGCCAAGCGGTTCGCAGAGACAAGCCGGCAATTTAACCAAGTCCCGATCTCGGACAAAAACAGCCGTGGCCAAAAGGTTGGCCCCAAGGCGCCGCGCGAGGCGCAGCGCTTTAAAATCCGGTCAATCGCGGAACGGGCAAGCAGCAGGTTGAAGCAAGACTTAGGTGCCAACAACGTCATAATCAGAGGTCGCCGCAAGGTGTTCCTGCACCTGCTGTTCGGCATAATTACCCTTTTTGTTGATCAGCCCCTGGCCTTATCAAATAGGTTGTCAAAGATCAATTCATGGATAGCCAGCAAAGCTGTTCTTTTTGCATGAGGCTCTGCAGCAAATCAAATCAATAGAATTTTCTTCAAAGGGAAAATGAACTCAGCTTAAAAAATAAAACTCAGCGTCCGTCCGTTGTCTCAACGATAGTTCCGGAGAACTCTCTATATCAACGCCCTTCCAAATGATATGCGGATTTATCTCTAAGAAGAATACTACTGGATCGCCGGAACCGCAGCCAAGAACCATGACAGTGCGAATCCCATCATCCTTTGCCAACAATTAGTTGACGCTCTTAGTCTGAGAAACCTGCCTGCTCCGATCATCTGGGATACAAAGCGTTCTATATATCTCCTGACAGCCTCGCCCGACCAAAAAAAGGGCCAACAATTAGGTATTCTTTCCGACTCAGATCTTTCAGCACGTCCTCCTGCCAACCACTCTCTGCCAAATGCCGTCGGGGAACAAGACTACCAGGCTGTTCAATATCCGAATTTTGCCAAATTACTTTTGTATTTCTCGGCCCAAGGCTTCAGTTTCTCGTTCTGGAGATAGGCATATCGCCTCGATTTCCTCAGCTCGCCTGTTACCGAAGCAATGTCATCCTGCGAAGCGTCCAGGCCGCAAAAGGCAACGAGTTTTTCCAGAACATCGCAGGGTGACTCGAGGAAATCCTCATACTTCACCCTGACCACCCTCTCGCCCAGCGCCTCTGCCTGCCTGAAATCTTCCTCCATATACTCCTCCCAGATGGCAAAAGCGCCGTCAAGAGTCGCGGAACGGGTTGCGCCGGCAAATCCGCCTCGTTTCATCCTGGTCCAGTAATACCATTTCCGTCGCTCATGCAGTTGTGCATTCTGGGCTAAGTAGGAATCGTGCCGCGTCTTCAGGCTTTGGGCGATATCGAGCCCGTGCCGGTAAATATTGATTACCTTGGCCTCCGGAAACAGTTTCAGCCATATCGGCAGGGTAAATGTATTTCGGGGATCCTTCCACCCCCAGGGCCGGGAGATCCTGAACATGTTCAAATAGCGGAGATAATTGGCAAGCCCAAGATAGGCGACGATATGCGGAGTTTTGAGCCAATACTGCAAATAGTCTGCGGTCATCGTCAGAATATCAGGGTTATCCAGGATATAATGAATCTGCCTGGGGTGTTCCCAGGATCCATCGCATTGCAGCAGCATCCATTTGTTCAAGTCCTGGAAAAAAATCGATTCACAGTTCTGATCCTTCTTCACCCCCACCAGCAAGCCCAACTTCTCCAACAACCGGGTGACAATGCTGGTCCCGGATCGATGCATGCCGGTAACAATCACCGGCGAAAAGTATCTCTGACTCACTTGCTTTCCCTATCGGTTGTCAACAACTGTCGCCAATAACCCTTCTGTACGAGGAATTTATACAGGCTTGTTCCCAGTAACAAAAGGAATACGTAACACACGACCTCGTAATAAAAGAGACTGTTGAAGTAATAGGCGAACCACCCAAGGGCAAGAGACACCGCAAAGAACAGGTACAGAACAAGCGCAATACCGCTTCGTTTCACCAGAGAGAAAAGAAGGAGGGCATAACTGGCCAATCCAGCCCAAATCACCACGACAGAACCCTTTGCAATACCGCCGAATACGATAATGTCGCCGAAAAACGTCTTTACGTTGCTGGTCCTTGTGCCAAACAGATGAATATTCACCCAGAACTCACTGAAACTCCCCACAACCTCCTTGCCGAGCAGAAAATAGACTATATTACGAATGGGCTGAAACAACATGAGAAAATCATGGTCCGTCTCGACCCCTGCCCGGAGATGCTCACTCAACCCTGCTACCCCGGCAAAGAGATAATGAAAAAAGTGCTCGAATAAAAAAACGGGATCCACATTTCCCAAAGAGATGACATATGAAACAGCGAAAATCCCGGTCCCGAGAGCTAGTATCGCGACAACTTTGACGACGTTGACCCGAGACTGATACAGCAGATGCCGCGCAACCAGGGCGACCAGCAGGGTCATGATCACCCAGCCTTTCACATTATACATCATCAAGAACAGCAAGGTGGTTAGGAACAGAAACAATGTACCGAAAGAAACCCGCCGCTCACTCGCGAACAAATAGGCCGCATTGTACTTCATCATGCTCAGACAATGGCCCACCAACCCGCCCCCGGCAAAAGCGGCGCTAAAGGCTTCACTCCCGATCCTGCCATAGACCAGATAGGTTCGTGCAAAACCCAGTGTCACGATCAGGAGAAATAGCCAGCTCAAGAGCCTGATCGTCCGGTTGACCACCTGATCGAAACGGATGAAGGTAAATGGTGAAACCTTCAACTCTGCACTGACAGTTCCCATACTGAGCAGCATGCCAGGCAACCAGAACAGGGCAGCACCATAGATGAATATCAGTATGGTTAGAACATCAGGCTGGACGAATCCGATCCTATTCCCCACCAGGACAGACAGTGTTACAACAGCTACAAAAGGTACTCCCAGGAAGCCCACAGGAGTGTAAATGCTGTTATAGATTTTTCGATCAGCCAAGAGAAAGAGGAAGACCTCCAAACCGAACAATATTGCGGCTAGATAAAGCATGCGGCTTCAGGGACCCCAGGATGAACGAACAGGTTGCACAAGATGCTCTGTGTTTCGAAGTGCTGCTGCGACATATCAGCCCCTCCTTATCAGCAGAACATTCAGTTCCGTTGTACGGAAATCGTGATCAGCATATGATCGAAAGGGGGAATCATCTGGGAGATCAAAACCCGGATCGGCATCATATGTCTTGGTCTCACGGCGGGCGATTTCAAACCCGAGAGAATCAAATATGTCAAAGTAATCGGGTGGGCGCAGCCTGTTTGCATAGGCGAATTGATTGCCCGCCAGCAGATGCCAAGCCCTCTCCGAATAGCGAAGAAAATTCAACGGTGTGATTCCCGGGTCCTGATGTTGAAAATGATCACTCAGGTCGATAAAATGCATCGCCATGCCGCCCTTTCTCAGTAGCCGGGACGCCTCTTGCATTATGGAGCGGATATCCTTAGCGCCGATATGTTCCAACACGGTATTGGACAAATGGCAGTCAATGGACGCATCCGGCATATTCAGACTGCCTGCATCAGCCGGGGCCAGATACTGAATGCCGATGTGATTGAAAAACTGTTCCGGTCTGTCCTTGTATCGCAGCAAGAGGCCAAACCGCTCCTGCAGGATGTCTTCCGAAGTGTACCGGGTCCAGCTTTTGATCAACTGATCTTTCGCTGCCGCAAACTTGTTCAACATCCCCCGCATCAAGGCATCATCCAGCCGGCGATGCAGATCGACCGTATAGACGGCCTTTGCGCCCATCAGGGCAAAACAAACCGGTACCACAGGTTTATGGCCTGTCCCCACTTCCAGGAAGACCGACCCGGCAATGGAGAATTCCTGGTCCACAAGCCAGGACGCCATTTTCTCCTGAACCATTATTCTGCCGGCAGGGTCGTCATTGAGATTACCAAACCGCTTTTGCAGTATTCTATACATCTTCTCCCCTGCCGGGATGGTATCGAAAAACACCATCAGCAAGGCTTTCAGCTTCCAGTTCATCCGCACCGTCAGTCAATGGGTGAGTCAAAGGTGGAACAGGTCAAGGGACGTTGCCCCTTTGCCTTTTGCCTAAACGCATTTTCCATAATATCCACACAGTGGCCCCAGGTATACTTGGCCTCGACGTGTATTCTTCCGGACCTTCCCAACTGCTCACGCAAATCCACATCCAGCACCAGCCGCTCGAGCGCAGCGGCTGCAGCCGATACATTCTCACGGGGAACGATAAGTCCGGTCTCATTATCCAAAACAACTTCGGCCGGTCCATCGGCATCGGAAACAACTACCGGGAGTCCGCAAGCACTTGCTTCAAGAATGGCGACACCGAAACTTTCGCTGTCGAGCCGGCTCAAGGCAACATAGATATCCATTTCATTCAGATAGGCCGGTATCTGATCATGCGGGGCGACACCTCGAAATGATGTAACCTTATCGACATCCGCTTCTCTGGCAAGCCTGCGCAGCGCAGCATCATCCGAACCTCCGCCTACAATGAGGAGCCGCAGCCTCTCGGCCTGATCGGATCGCCGCTGCCGAAGAGTATCACGCAGGTGAGCAAACGCGCGAATCAAGGTATCGATTCCGTACTTGTATTCAAGCTTCTTGACAGTACCAATAATGATGGTACTCCCCGCCTCTCTCCGGGCTGGACAAAATTTGACCGTATCTACCCCGAAGGGGGTTATTGCGATCTCATCCAGCGTGGGACATACCTTCCGCGTCTGGACAGCCATTGCCCGGCTTGTCGAACAAATCAGATCGGCGCTGCTCAAATTTTTTATCAGCAGTTTATGCTTCAACGGGGACTGTCCGGGGAAATCATACACATCGCTCCCCCAGACAGACAAGACATAAGGGTGGAAACCACTCAGTCGGCCAAGCGTACCGTATCCGCTGGCATAGTGTGCATTCAGGATATCCGGTTTAAATTTTCGCAGACAGAAGCGAAGATAGGGCATATTAGCATAGTACCCCCAGTTCGGCGGAAAGGGGAGTTGAATCTTCTTAACGCCAGGCGCCAGTCCATCCTGCAGGTGACGGTGTAATGAGTATACCGTTACCTCGTGTCCGCGCAGGGCCATACTGTTGGCCCAGCGAACCGTATGAATCACATTATGATTGGCAAGAAAGGCTATTTTCATCGTTTCGAGATATAATCAACATCATTCATGATTGCAAAGAACCGTTCACGGTCTACCCCTGGCAGGAGGGAGGAGTCAAGTCTCAACCTCCTGATGAATGCCACCTTGTCCCGCCGACTGATATTGTATTTCCGCCCGAGCAGGTCATATATAAATATGCAGTAGCAGAGCCGCCAAAACAACCAGAACAGGCGGGGCCAATAGTCGCGTAAGTTGATAAACCTGTTTACATAGTGGACATACACCTTGTTCAGGAATTTACTGGAAGCATTATCGACCGAAGCGCTCACCTTATGGTAAATGAGAGCCCCCAGACAACAACTCATCCGAATGTTATTCTTTTTCATCCGCAAACAGAACTCGAAATCCTCCTCTCCGAAAAAAAACTTTTCCGAGAGGCCGCCATGTTTCTCCAGGAGGCTGCTCCTGAGCAAGAGAGAACAGCCTGTCACAAACGTCACATCCAATGAATCCTTACCAGACAATTGCTCGGCGGAATGATTAAGTAAATAGTAAGTTCTGGCCCCATACCATTTCAATTCTCCTCCGCAGTTCCAGATGACGGACGGCTTATTGTAGTATCTGATTTGCGGAGTGACAGCCTGACAGGAGGGATTATTGTCGAGAAACGAAACGAGCTTGCATAGGGAAGACGGCTCAACAACTGTATCGTTATTCAGCAGCCAAACGTATTCCATCCCCGCCGACAAGGCAATTTGAATTCCCTGATTACAGCCGGCGGCGAAACCGGCATTCTCTTGATTTTCAACGATAATCAGGACCGGCTCGATGTCCTCCCTCACCTTGGTTTCAGGCAAGATACATTGCCGCGCGATATCGGCAGGGTTCCTGTTTCCTGGAACGGTGGACATGTTAAATTTACCGCTTGCCCATCCGCAGATCTCGGCAACTGAAGAGTCCTGAGAGCCGTTGTCAATCAAAAGAATATGGAAAGGAACTGACTGGAGTTTGCGGAGTGAATCGAGACATTCGATCGTGTCCTGCCAGTTCTTATAATTTAACAAAATAATTAATACGCCCTCTCGCCCGTCCATTAGCCCAAGTCCAATCAATAAAATTGATACAAATTCAACCAAACAAACTTACGCCGAGCTTTCTCTTCACAAAATAAAGAGAGGCAAGGTTCAGCGAGATGACTGTGGCAGCGGTTGCGGTTGCCGCACCAACTGCCCCGAAATAGGGTACAAGCGTCATATTTAGAATAATGTTCACCATGCAGGCAAGGAATATGTTGTTTCTCATTATCTTTTCATGACCGGTCATCATCAGCAGATACCCAACAGATCCAGTTGCAATATTAACGAATTGGCCAGCAGAAAGAATTTTCAATACAACGGCAGCTGCGCCAAAATTGTTCCCGAACATATTCAAAATTTGTTCAGCAAAAAGAAAATATATAATCAACACGGGAAAACCAAGAATAATCATGACATATACACTGCGACTGAACAGCGATTGTATCTCGTTCAGTTTTCCCTCGTGAAACAGGGAGGAAAAACGGGGAGCCACTACACTGTTGACAACCGCCAACAGGAGACCAAGGAGAGCGGCGACACGGTTGGCTATCCCGTAAATGCCGACCACGGAACTGTCATGCCACACACCCAACACGATGGTATCCATCCATCCCATCAATAAATTTAAAACGGATACCCAAAATAGCGGAGCACTTACACGCAGCAGTGATCGTGCCGAACAGTCGTCGCCCTGACAGGGGTGCTGCGGCACCTTACGACGCCAAAGATAAACAGCCCCCAGAAAAACAACCAGACAGGAAACTCCATAAATCTGGCAAACATTATGCGCCGCTAAGGTAGAATTTTGCAGGACCGCGAGGGTCAGAAAACAGCCCAGAGTTATCCCGGTATTTTGCAGGAAAATTGCCACGGACGTTGCAGCAACAGCCTTAAATGCTTCCGCTTGCAACACAAGAAGACTGAAAGGAACAATGGCCAGGGTCATCCATCTGAGGGGCAAACCCATATCTGGTTCGCCAAAAATCGAAATTGCGATCTGGTCGGAAAATGAATAGACAACCAGCGAGATGAGCAATGCCAAACAAAATGCAATCCCGAGGGAATTCCTGTACACGCAGGCAACAAGCGCCCAGCGCCCCCCTCCAGCTGCTGAAGCGATCAAACGAAGAACCGAATTGTCAAGGCCTGCTCGGCTCAAAACAGTCGCCACCATTAAAACGGTCAACGACAGAAAAAAAACTCCCGCCCCTGATGCACCGAGAATACGGCTGATCAGGTAGGTAAAACCGAGATTGCTCACCACGCCTACTATTCGCACCACGAAAGGGAAAGTAGACTTCAAGAACAGCTCGCGCAACAAATGATCATGCCCGATGGCTTTCAAGCTGTTCAATGAGAGGTGCATGAATGTCCTATGGAGTATGCTGATCAAGAGATCGATTCAGCACCGAAATTTTCGCGGAAGAAAGAGCTATCGGTGAAAGGAAAGGAAGTATATATTGGATATGAGGAAAAAAAAAGCCTTTTCTCGTTCAAAGAAACGAGAAAAGGCTTTTACGATAGTTACTAGATCAGTAGCAACAATACCTCTAACGAGGCAAGTATCCTGGGTTCAATACAAATCAGTTATTCATATAGATGATGCTGATCAATGATCCAGGAGCGGTACCCAAAGTACGTACCCAGACAGTCTTGCCGAGAGAATACGCCGTCAACAAGGTGGCCAAACCGGAATCGCCCAAGTCAGTGGAGAGATAAAACTGTACGGTACCCACCCACGCCTCTGGAACGGCGGTGTCATCCAACTGAACCATGTAGCCGGATGAACCTGTACCGCCAGCGCCGGGAGAGACACCTATTTTCTTAATAAGGCACTTGGATCCATCGGCAGCAAGAGACTGACCTGCAAAAGCCAAAAGGAACGCAAAAAGGGACACTAAAAGGATTACTCTTTTCTTCATTGGAACCTCCCGTAGAAAATTTTAAGTTATCATATAGTTCTTATACATCAGCGCGTTTTTTTTTTCAACTTTTTTTATGTCCTTTTTCATGCTAACAATGTCAACGAATACAACAGGAAGACGAATCGTCACTTATTTTCCTCCATCTGTTTCTTGTGAAGCTCCTCAAGCTCTTTTCTGGTCATGTCGAGGCCAGGAATCACTTCATCAGGGTTGTTCAGGCTTTCCCGATACTCTCGATACTGGCGCTCATGCAAGTCCCGCAGCTCACCCTGCGACATCTCAACCCCTGGAACAGCCACTTCCGGATCTTCCAGGCTCTTTCGTTGGGCCTCCATCTGCTGCTCTTGCATCTTCTGAATCTCACCGCGCGTCGTTCCGTCAGTTCCCGGAATGACGCTCTCCGGCGAGTTCAAGTCAGCCTGATATGCTTCGCCCTGTTGTTCATGGAGTTTTTCCAGCTCGCCCCGGTTGATCTCTAGACCGGGAATGAGCTCATCTTTGTTCATAAGGCCCTCACGGTACAATTCATACTGTTCCCGATGCAATTCTTCCAGTTGGGCCTTAGTGATACCATTCATAAATGGTAGAATTTCCTGCGATCTCTTCTCGTCCCCCGCGGCAATTATATATTTTTCAGCCCCAAAGGTTTCAACGATCACCAGTTTTTTCTCCCGGTTGAAAGTTATTGCCTTATTATACTTCTTAAAAAGCCGATTGAGAAATTCGACCATGGTTAGGTTGCTATAATTACCAGAAAACTTTTCGTTAACAAGTTTTTCATCGTACAGAATGACCACACCTGTTTTCTTTGACAGTTTTGCCAAAATTACCGCCAGTGCTTCATCCTTGAACTCCATAGATACTGGCTGCAGAAGCCAGTCCGGTGGAGTCTCCGCCTTCTGTGAGAATGAAACACCAACGAAAAGAAGAACGATCCCGCATACAAGTGTCAGGTTCAAAATATTTCTTAGCATGGCGTACCTTCAAATACGTATTCCGTTCAGATGATTCGTCTTTTACCCTTGATTGGCTGCAGGACCCCTTTCAGCCCTGCTCGCCCTGACCATTACAATAATATTGTCCATAAATTGAACAAGAAGCACAACGGAAAAAGCAATGATCAATCCGGCAACAAATCCAAACGCAATGATGAACAGGCGGCCTGGACCCATCGCTTCACCTTCAGGTAAAGCATACGAGTCAACCCGCGCAGCTTCGAACTGATCAGGCTTCACTTCCAGTTGATTGAGGACAAACAATTGCTGCTGAAACAATCGCAAATCATCGGCAAAGAGGTCGTTGTCTTCCCGCTGTTTCAGGTTGGCAATCTCTGAAGAGAGTGATTTTGTGCCGCGCAGGTAAAGAGGGGCGTCGCTGTAACTGCTCAGGACGACTTCATCATGAATCCCGAGCTTTTCCGCATTTTTGTGCGCCTCTTCAAGGAGAGTCAACCTGTCTTTTTTAAGGAGATCGGCCTTTTCCCTGATAGCCGTAATCGTATCCTGCACAATCTCCTTTTTAAAATCGATTTGCGCCCTGACCTTGGCAGTAAAGTTTTCAACGGTCACCTTCTCGCATGACCGTACAAAAGCGTTTACCCATGCCGCAATTACGCTGGGATCGTATTTTCCCTCGTAACTTACTTCTACGCCCTCGTCCTTAAGGCTGCCCTTTCCACGACTGTCCTTTTCAATTCGTCGTACCTTCAAAGCCTTATTGAATGTTTCAAAATCCGGAATTCCACCGCTGTCCCCAGCGATCCCCTTTCCGGCGGCACCACCTGCCACTTCACGGTTATACAAATCACGGCGCAGGGAAACACTGTTGAGGTTATTATACATCTCTTGAAATATTCCTTCCTTGAACGTGAGCGAAAAATCGATGCTCAATATCTCGGGATCAAGCAGCTCATAATTATTGGGCAGCGGCGGCAAAATCACACTAACAACCCTTAATGACGGCGGCAGGACAAAACCGACAAGGAGAGAGGTGCCGAACACAAGTAAAAATGTCGCGATCAACAGGAGCCGCTTGCGAAGAACGACCCGCAGAATATTCTCAAACGATATCAGGTTCTGGTCCGCCGAAACACCGGGTCCATAAGACCCAGGCTGATCCGTCGGCGCATCCATGTTTGCATCCATAAGCGATAATAAAAAATTTAACGTAGAAGAACCAATTTATCAGCTCGCCTGGAGCGGATATACTTTCTAAAAACTAGACGAAAAACGGGAAGATGCTTGACGTAATTCAACCTTTCATGATCGGTGATGCAGCAGGAGTTGATCGGGATTCCCGCATAGCATCAAATAATACACCGCGGACCGCATTCCGTCAAGGAAAGCTGCGTCACCTAAATTCGCCGCAAGGCAATATCACCTGACGATTTCCGGCGATTTTATCGAAAGCCCTCCTTGCTTCAAAGAGGAGCGGCAGCAAGCATCTCTCAACGCCAACAACATCCGACTCCCCCCTGGCATGGATGGATTACTTGTCCAGCAGCAGATACAGAATCGGCGAAATAGTGATAATCTCAAGGGCGCGATCCGCCATGAGAATGCCGTAGCCGGAATCCCTGTCCCAGCCTGGCGCCTCGATATCCCATACTGATTTCTGAAAAATCTGCCGAACCTGGGAGAGGTTCAGGCTTGAATTCCGGGAAAGCATAAGGGCGCCGATGGCGGCAGCATGCGGAGCCGCCGCCGAGGTTCCGTAAAAGGGGTTGAATCCGAAGGTAGCGGTTTTGACCCCGTCCGCCGCGGCAATATCAGGCTTATCGCGGACGGCGCCGCCGGTGGAGCTGTAATTGCCCGGCGTATATGCCGCGCCCCCTGCGGTATAGAAAACCCGGCGCGGGCCGTCCGAGGTGAAGGTCTCAACTTTTTCGGTTCCGGCAAAGGGAACGGTTCGATTGCGCGCGCTGACCGCGGCGACGGCAAAGGCATCCTGGGCGGCGGGGTGGCCGACGATCTGGCCCGCGGTGGTTCGCTCCAGCCTGCCCCGGTTGGCACTCAGATGGATGAAGCGATTCTGGCCGGACCACCTGGCGACCAGAAGGTGGTAATTGGTCAGATCCTCCCCCTCGTTGGCGCAGAACCCTTCCATGGGATCCTGGCTCCCGTCCTGATAGCCGCTGGACTCTCCCACAATCTGCGTAAGGGCAGGATCGACCAGGAAGAGGTCATAGTCATTGGCGGAACCTCCCAGGGGGTCGGACCAGAACAGGGTGAAGCAGCCGGAACTGTCAACGGTGATTCGGTTACTCCAGTCGCTGGCGCCGAAATTGTGCACACTTTGATATCCCTCAACAACCGGATACTGGGTAAATGGCAGGTAATCGCCCTCCCAGACCCCCGAAGTCCCGTCGTTCAGGTTGCCGGCATTGCCGGCCGCGGAAAAGTAGAGGACGCCTTTGGAGGTGACATAGTTCACCGCCTGGGCCAGATAATCATCCTGAAAAGGGAATTCGTCCAGATAGCCGACATCATCCACGATCACGTCGCACTTGTGATCATCGTACAGCTTCCTGATGTTGGTGGCGAAGCCGGCCTTGCTGGTCCAGGCCGTGGCAAAATAGAGCTGGGCCTCCGGCGCCAGGTCATGGACGATCTCCAGCATGGCCGTGCCTTCACCGGTGTTGCCCGGAGCGTCCTGCACAACGGTGACTGCGGGCAGATCGCCCATAGATTGTACATACGACAACCAGTCCACCGAATCGGACAGGACCCCCACTTTGACCCCCTTGCCGGTCGCGCCGCTATAGGTGCTCCTGGCGGTGGGGGCGGCATGGGCCTTGTCTCCCTCCGAGGTGTTCACCTTATTGAGAAAAGCCCTGGCCGCCGGCTTGATGGAACGAACCGCCCCCTCCTCGGCCAGGGTTTCCAGAAACTCCAGAGGCACCTGGGCCCGGATCGCCTCATATTCGGGGTGAGAATTGACAATCCTGCCGCCCAGTTTCTCGATCTCCGCCAAGAGTTCCGGGGAGACCTCGGCCTTGATGTCCACCAGCACGGTTTCGTCGGCCTGGACCTGCACCTGGGGCTTGAGCGACTCCAGACCGCTGCCCTTGAGTTCGCCCCGGCGTGCCTTGGCAGCCATGACCAGCTGGGAACTCATTTTTCGCTGGGCCGGAGTCCGACCGGCCTTTTCCTGGGCCAGGGCGGTCATCTGCTTGCGGACCGTCGGGTTCAGATTAAGCGACGGCTCTGTCCCCTTCTCCTGGGCCAGAACCGGAAAACCGCTCAGCACCATGGCGCCGGCGCAGATACACAGCAACCCTTTTCTCGTTATTCGCTTCATGAGCACCTCTCCGCGTGTAGCTTTTCTCACGAGACAACCTGAAGCGCCAAGGCTACCGTAAAGGTGTCCCCGACCTGTCACTTCGACACAACTTGAAAATCCGTCAACGGCATCGATTCACGCAACAAGCTGACGGGCCGTTTCTCTTTGAACCGCTCCGGGCGGTCCCCGGAGGGGAGCGCCCTCCGTGAACTATGCCTGAGCATCTTTTTTAGAATAGCATATTTACCGCCCATGGTCCATGGCCGGTACAATTTTTCCGTGACGCCGCCTCATCGCTCATCCCAGCCCACGCTCCGCCATTGCCCGCCCAGCAGCAATTCATGGGGCTTAAAGGAGGCCTTATACCGCATGGCCCGCACCTCTTCGATATTGTAGCCGAGATACAGGTGCTCAATCCCGTGCCGGCGGCAAAAATCGATGAGATAGAGGATGTTCAGGGTACCCGGGCTGCGCCGCCCTTCCCGGGGATCGAAGAAAAAATAGACGGCATTCAGCCACTGGTCCGAGCCGTCGACAATGGCCACCCCGATGAGCCGCTCGCCGACCCGGTAGCGGATCTCGAAGCAGCGGCTGATGGCGCTGAGGAAAAAACCGGCATAATAGTCTTCGGCCCCGCTCCGCCCTTCCGGAAACCGGGTCCGCAGGTGGTGGTCCAGGAGGAGCAGGTTCTCCTTGCTCATCCGCAGGGGGGCGACGCCGGCGGTGACATCCTGGTTCTTTTTCCAGACCCTGCGCTGGTTGCGGTTTGCGACAAACTCCGCCGGCCGCAGCCGGATCGGCACGCAGGCGTTGCAGCCGGGGCAGCGCATGGCGTAGATACAATTGCCGTTTCGCCGGTAGCCGTGGGCAAACAACATACCCAGGGTCGCGTCGCCGATGGAGGTGAACATCGCCTGGTGATAGACGGCGGTCCGGGGCAACCCGTAGGGGCAGTCCACGCTGATGTCGACGAAATACTG
>QZIR01000037.1 GCA_003604975.1 Desulforudis sp.
CCTATGATCTGCTCGGCCGAATAGCGCTTCCTGGCCATCGTCGCCCTCCTTTTCTACGGCCCAAAATCCTAACTTAAAAATTGGACCGAGTTAAGGGGGCAGGTCACAACTGTTGTATTATGTTATGATATTTTTATAAGGCTAAAAAAGCGTAACGCGGTGGACCAAGAACAGCTTACTCCAAGTCTTAGCACCAAGCTGCGTCAGCCGCCTGCGGATGATGACTTGGTGTCACGGTCGCGGCTTTTCCAGCGCCTAGACAAGGGGCTGCAAGGGCCTCTTACCCTAGTGTCGGCTCCGGCAGGTTACGGCAAAACCTCCCTAGTGAGCAGTTGGCTGGATATATCTGATTGCCCTAATGCCTGGGTATCCCTGGACGAACGAGATAACCACTTTGGTCGGTTCCTGGGCTACTTTTTGTCGGCCGTAGAATTACTTTTCCCTGCGGCAGCCCCCAAAACACAGGCCCTGGCCAAAGACTGGGAACCCAAATCCTTGCCACGGTTGGCCGCCAATTTAGTAAATGAACTTGAGCAGATCCGAGACAATTTTATTTTGGTGCTAGACAACTTCCACTATGTCCAAAATCAGGCCGTCAACGACCTGTTAGCAGAGATGTTGGATCACCCTTCCCGTCGGCTGCACCTGGTGCTGATCACCCGGCGGGACCCGTCCCTGCCTCTTGCCAATTTCCGCGCCCGTAAGCAACTCAATGAAATCCGAGTCCAGGATATTCGCTTTACTTCTTCTGAAACTCTGGCTTTCCTGGAGATGATGGTCAAGGGACCCGTTGAAGAAGCCACAGCAACAGCCTGGACTGAGAAGACCGAAGGCTGGGTCACGGGGCTTCGTTTGACGGCCCTTGGCCTTATGCATCAAGGCGAGATGAACGCAAGTGATTTGAGATTCGAGCGTAAGGCTCATTACGTTATGGATTATCTGTTCTCGGAGGTTTTTTCGGTTCAGCCCCTGGCGGTGCGTCGTTATCTGCTTCGGACTGCCATTGTGGATCGTTTCTGTGCCTCGTTGTGTGACGCCTTGTTCGATCAGGCATCGGAGCAGGGTAGCCGGGAGATGGATGGCAAGGATTTTGTGACCTGGCTTCAGGCCAACAACCTTTTTATTGTGCCCCTGGATTCGGAAAACAGATGGTTTCGCTTTCATCACTGTTTTGAGCAGCTTCTGCAAAGCCAATTGAAGTTGCTGAGCAATCATGACGACATTGCTTTATTTCATGGCCGGGCAAGCAAATGGTTTACCACCCATGGACTGGCTGATGAGGCCCTACGCCACGCACTGGCGGGCGGAGATCACCAGGCCGCCGCACATCTGGTGGAAAAGGCTGGTTTTGAGATCATGGAAAACCAGCAATGGCCCCAGTTGGAAGACTGGTTGCAACGGCTCCCCGATGACGTGGTAAAACTGCACGCCGGCCTGTTGATTCTCAAGGCCTGGACCTACCAAGCCAGGTCCCGCATAAAGGAGATGACAGACGCCCTGAACAAAGCCGAGCTCCTTTTAAAGAACACGGCCTCTGCAGACAGCTTGCAACTCCTAAAAGGCCATTGGGCTGCCCTCAACTGTTTTAATCACTATCTGGAGTTGGACAGCGAAAAAGCTTTCGCCTTCGCCGAGCAGGCCGTGGAGCTCATCCCCGCTGCCCACCCTTGGGCCAGGGCATTTGCCGCTGTCTTCCAGGCACGGACCCTGCAAATGGCCGGCAAAATCCAAGACGCAGTGGCCGTCATGCATCGGGCCCTAGACGATGAGAGTCTGAAGGGAAACTATTCTCAGGCCCTGCTTTTAACCGGCCTGTGTTTTGTAAATTGGCAAGAGGCCCATCTGCCCGCCTTGCGGCTTACGGCCAAGGGTCTGCTTACCTTGGGCAAGGAGAGCGGCCAATTGGAGATACTGGCCCGGGGCAAGTTTTTTATGGGCCTGGTGCATTATCAACGAAATGAACTTGACCAAGCCGAGCAGATGTTGGCATCGCTACTGGATTATCAATATGTTCAAAAGGGCTGGAACTTCTTTAATAGCGCCTTCGCCCTGGCCCTCACCTACCAGGCCCAAAGGCGGCCCCGCAAGGCCTATGAAGTGGCTGACTGGGTTGTAGATCATGCCATGCAGATACAGAACGCCTTCCCCATGCAGGTGGGGCAAGCCTTTTGGGCTGAGTTGGCTCTGAGACAGGGGCGCCGGGAGGAGGCTGAGCGTTGGGCCCAAAGGTTTAAGCCTGGTCCCTCACATGCCCATTACCGTTTTTACCAACCCCAACTTACCCTGGCCAAGATATTGATGGCTGGGCAAACCCCGGCAACTCGGCAGGAAGCTGCTGATGCCTTTTCGCGCATCGAGAATTTTGCCAGAGCCACGCATAATCGTCCGGTTCTGATAACTGTGCTTGCTCTTCAGGCCCTGTGGCTGGACCAGAATGGCCAACAAGCGGAAGCGTTTGAGAAATTGAAAAGATCAATAGTCATGGCCGCTAGTGGGCACTGTTTGCGCCCGTTGTTGGATTTGGGGCCGCAGTTGGCCGATTTACTTCTACGTCTTTTGGGGCAGGACAGAGCCGAAGGCTTTACGGCCGTGCTTCTCGATGCATTTAGGCATGAGCAACAGGACAGGGGGCCGGTTGCGGCCTATGCCGAGCAAATGCCGCCGCCAGCGCCGGAACCAATAAATCTGGCCGAACCCCTTACCAGCCGTGAAATTGTGATCTTGGAGCTTTTGGCCCAGCATCTGCAAAACAAGGAGATCGCAGAGAAACTGTGCATCTCGCCCGAAACTGTGAAAACCCATCTCAAGAAAATTTATAAGAAATTGGAAGTAAGCACCCGATATCAAGCCATTACCAAAGGAAGGACCTTGGGTTTGCCGGTCCGTGGTTGACGATCGAACTGACAATACTTAGCCAGTAGCTCTATTGCCTGTCCCGTCTTGGTGCCTTTTCGTAATATCCCTCCCGCGGGGGATACGAAAACCCTGCCATCCCCTAATAATACCCCGGCTGGGTGATTTACCTGTAGCCAAGCTGGTTGTTAAGCTCATCCTGCGCTGGCTTAACAGCAAATCACGGCCCTCTTAAAAAAATATGGAGAGGTTCAGGGCCATGACCCCATCCCAAAGAGTTTCACTGGCCATAAACGGCGAAAAACCGGATAAGCTACCTATTATAGTTATCAATTCTAACACCTTCACCTGCCTGCATTATGGCATCAGCATCGAAGAATATATTACCAATCCTTACAAATGCGCTGAGGTCCATATAAGGTTTATCCAAGACTTTGGCATTGATTGCGCCATGGTGGCCGCAGCTTACATCCTTTATGGAACTGGCCCAGAAATGGGGGTCCATTGGGAGCACGCAGACGGAAACTTCCCAGGATCGGTGAAAGGTGTTTTGGAATCTGAAGAAGATTTGTCCATCTTAAAGGTGCCCTCCAAGCCATCTGGGTATTTTAAGACTTATGTGGAAGCAATCAGGCTAGTAAACCAGGCCCTAGGTGACACGCATTATTTAACGGCCAATGTTATCGGGCCATTTACCGTAGCTTGTTTTTTACGCGGGATTGAACAGACTCTGGTCGATACAATGATGAATCCTGATTTATTTGATAAATTAATGACGTTCAGCACTGATTTTTCGGTCTATTTGGGAAAGACCATCCGTGATATTACCGGCTTAAGCCATCCCATCCTCAACGAGATATTCCTGGCTCCGGAAATGATTAGACCCGATGTGTATCACGCGCAAATAGCACCATACGACATTGATGTCCAAAGACGCCTGGGGCCGGGGCCGGTTCCCAATAGTTTTGCCTTTATGGGCAAGGCGGGGGATCGTCATAGCCAAAAGATCGCCGCCAGCCTCAACCAGGCCTTTTTCGGGGTCGGTGAGTCTATAGAGGCGATTAAGGATGCGACCCAAGGGGGCAGACCTGCCGGCTATCCCTTTCCGGTAGGGGTCTCCGGGCGGGCCTTAAACTCATGGGATGCAGATAAAATTGTTTCATTTTTAAAAGAAGCCATTGACTCTTTAATATCTGAAAAAGGCATCTACCCATCTATTAACCTTCCCTCTGTACAGACAGATTCTCCCAAGAAGGCCCGAGAGATGGTTGATAAGCTGAATGCGATCAATAAATTTCGAAACAATTATGCCATATAAATAAAATTAATCGGATGACAATGTAAAGGGATTAAGTGAGGAACGCGATGGGTGGTTTATTAAAAGAAATTGCAGACAAATTGGACTCGTATGACCGGGAGCAAATCCTTAGCGTAGCTTCGTGTGTTTCAGAGGCTATATCTCAGGGCATACAGCCAAGCGATATATTGAACAACGGACTGTTCGCCGGCCTAGAAAGAGTCGGAGCAAAGTTCAAGGTTGGTGATGCATTCATATCTGATGTGTTGATTGTGGCCAAAGCCATCAATGAGTCCATGGAAATACTCCGGCCTTTGATCAAGCAAAGCGATATCGCAGGTAAGGGGAAGATTGTAATCGGAACTGTAAAAGGTGACCTGCACGATATCGGGAAAAACTTGGTTCGTATAATGCTGGAAAGCGCTGGGTTTGACGTTATTGATATAGGAATCAACCAACCTGCGGAAAATTTTATAGCGGCGGTGAAAAACAACAACGCCAAAATAGTAGGTCTTTCTGCGCTATTAACTACGACTATGGCCGAATTAAAAAACATCGTAAGCGTTTTTAAAGAAAAAGGCATGGACACCAAAATTATCGTGGGAGGGGCTCCAGTTACCCAACATTATGCCGATGAAATTGGAGCGGACGCCTATGGTGAAAATGCGGCGGATGCAGTAGAAAAGGTTAGGAATTTAAACGGCAGCTAAATGGTAGTTCTGTTGGAGAAAAAGCGGCGCCTAGTTGTTATGAGCCTTGTGTTTAAATAGTTCACCAGATACGAAGGAGATGGATTATGGCACCGACAAAACGTAGAAAAGCTGTAGGACTAATAGCGTGCTTGGTCTTGGGCTTGTTCGTGTTGGGGGTAGGACAGGCCCAGGCCAAGAAGCCGGAAGTCATCACCATGCTGCTCTGCCCCCTTGGTTGCGGCACCGTGGAGGGCAACACCATCTTGGGCAGCATGGTGAACAAGAGCGACCCCAATTTGATCCTCCGGGCTCAGGAAACTCCCGGCTACATGTTCAACATCCGCGAGATGGGCAAAAGCAAACATCGCTGGAAAAACACAGTATTCGGCACGGAAGATGACATCTTGAACTACGCACCCCTGGGTGGCCAGCCGTTTTTCAAGGAGTTCCTGCCTCAGCCAATCAAAGAAAAATTCATGCTCGTTTATTCAGACGCCTGGTGGACCCAGGGACATTGGTGGGTGACTTTGGATCCCAGTCTGAAAAAGATCAGCGACCTCAAGGGCAAAAAACTTGGTATAGGTCTGCGCTCTCAAAGCGACTGGGGTTTCAACGCCAGGCTGGACTTGGAATTCGGCTATGGCATCACCATGAAAAATACCAAAATTTATCACTTGGGTCCGGCCAAAATGGTCGAGGAACTCATAGACGGCAAGGTGGATGCTATTACTATGGGCGCCGGCACCGAGCCCTTCCTCAAGCAATGGCTGGTGGCTGGGCCCATGAGGAACTTGGAAGCCTCTGGCCGCAAAATCTACTATATCGGCCTAGACCCCGAGGTGGTTGAAAAGCTCAACCAAAAATTCGGTACTTCCTACATGGCGCTTACGATTCCACCGGGCACACTTCCAGGCCAGACAAAGCCCTTGATAGCAGGGGCCGACCGAGGCTACTACGCGGCCCACCATACCTTCTCGGAGGAGCTCGCCTACAAACTGGTCAAAGCCGTGGTGCAGTATGGCAAGAAGATGGGAGAAGTGCACGCCCTGTGGAAGATATGGAGCCCGGAGCTTATGGTCTCGGGTCTGACCGACACCAACGCCCACCCCGGCGCCATCAAGGCCTACAAGGAACTGGGCATCTGGAAGTTCCGCAAGCAGTATAAACCGGTGAAGTTGTGGTGGGAGAAGTAGAAGCCTTCTCGTATTAAAATTCCCGGCCGGCGTCCTTTAACCGGGCGCCGGCCGGGAGCCAGAGTCCGAGGAAGACGGTGACGCGAAAGGATCAACCCATGCTGGATCGAATGGTCGAATGGATCAATAAAGTATTTTTCATTGTGGGAGCTATTTTTACTCTTTATATCTTTACGACTATATTCGAACTATTCCAGGAGCCAGCGGAACATTACACTACCTTCGTTTTAGGCACCGCGATCCTCTCTTCCCTGTTGACCATTCGAGATATCCTTCAAGGCAACGCCAAGGGATTTAAGTTCTGGGCCAGCCTGGTCGTTTTCCTGTCAGCGTCTGTCGTCTTCGTCTTGACAGCCATATATTTGAGATATCGGGCCATCGAGCTGAACACGATCCAGCCGTTTTTTGAAAACACTGATATTTTGATTGGGTTCTTTGTGTTGGCCTCCATGTTGATCCTGACTTGGTATCACTGGGGGACCATATTGACCAGCGTCATACTGCTGTCGATCCTCTATTTCTTCCTAGGTCATCTCATAGATTCCGAAATTTTCAGGCATGACAAGTTCTCCTTGGATTTCAGCATGAGCTATATGGGACTCGATACCGTGGCGGGAATCTTCTATTTTGTCCCCTTGGCCGCAGATAAAATCTATTTTCTCATCATCTTTGCGGCTCTGCTTATAGGCATCGGGATGCTGCCGTTGGTTCTGGAACTCGGCAAGCTTGTGGGTAGGCACGTCCGGGGGGGCGCGGCATTTCCGGCCATCGTGGGCAGCGCCATGACCGGTTCGGTTATGGGGCAAGCGGTTTCGAACGTCATGCTCACGGGCCAACTCACCATCCCCATAATGAAAAAGTCCGGCATGAAGCCTGACCTGGCCGGGGCGATCGAGGCGGTGGCCTCTACATCAGGGCAATTACTGCCGCCAATTTTGGGTTTGGCTGCCTTTATGATCGCGGCCACTTTGAACATCGCTTATATCGAAGTGGCTTTGGCCGCGGGATTACCGGCGTTTTTGTACATCGGAGGAGTGGTATTGGCCATACTGCTGGCCGCACGCAAGGCCAATTTGGGCTTTCTCACTGAAGACATTGATACCAGGCTCATCCTGCGGCTTCTGCCCACCTTTGCCGGTTCGTTCATTGTGGTGCTGGTCCTGCTCTTATTGTTCTATTCCCCCAATGTGGCGGCCATTGCCGGTATTGGGGTGATGTTCGCTCTGTGTTTCTTCCAGGGGAAAGGGCTAAGGCCTAGCTTCAGGACCTTGGTCAAGGGCTTTGTTAATGGCCTGGAAGTCTGCACCATATTGTGCCTGCTCCTAGTGGCCCTGGGGCCCTTGGCGCAGGCTGCCAGCACCACCAACCTGGCTGGCAAGCTCTCCACCATCATGAGCGGGATAGTTCCTGATAATCTCTTTGTGGTGCTCATTGGCGCCATGATCGTTTCCTTGATCATGGGCATGGGGCTGCCCACCCCGGTGGCGTACTTGGTTGTAGCCCTGACCTTGGCGCCCACCCTTCAGGAACTGGGACTGCCCGCGCTTTACGCACATATGTTCGTGTTTTACTTTGCCATCTTCTCCACCATTTCCCCGCCGGTGGCCATAGCTTGCTTGGCCGGGGCCAAATTGTCGGGGGGAACTTTCATGGGCACAGCCAAAGAAGCCATGAAACTTGCACTGCCCACCTTCGTCATCCCTTTTGCCTTTGTTTATAATCCAGATTTATTGGTATTCCCGCGGGTAACCCTTGCTGGAATATTTGCCTTTTTAATCACCATGCTGGTGATGGTGGGTTTCTCCGTAGCCTTCTTCGGCTACTTCTGGAGAAGACTTTTTGTGATGGAGCGCATCATGTTTGGCGTCGCCAGCATGGTTGGATTTATTTATTTAGTCCACAACTCCACCGTAACCTTGATGGTCTTTTTGGGATCGGGTATGGCGGCGGCTCTGTGGGTGGTCGTCAGCAGCAGAAAAATGCAGCCAGCAGAAGCCTGAGCGAAACAAAGTAAGAACCTCTGCTTAATCGACGGAAGAGTACAACATGCACATAGTAGGTGAGCTTATAAATTCAAGCCGCCGAGAGGTAAATGAAGCTATTAAGGTCAGGAACGCCGGGTTTATTGAAGACCTAGCCAAGCGCCAGGCAAATTGCGGCGTCAACCATATCGATGTAAATGCAGGAGTGTTTTTGCAAGAGGAACCCGCGATTCTCTCCTGGCTGGTTCAAACTGTTCAAGGTGTAGTGGACCTGCCCTGCACCCTAGACAGTCCTAACCCCAAAGCCATTGAAGCAGCCTTGGCGGTGCACAGGGGCCAGGCCATGATTAATTCCATTTCGCTGGAGCAGGAGCGTTACCACGCCTTGCTGCCTATTGTGGCGGACTCGGACCTGAAAGTTATTGCGCTTTGTATGAGCGATGGAGGAATGCCTTCCACCGCTGAAGAGAGACTGCGAATTGCGGAAAAACTAATTGACGGCCTGCAACAGAAGAATGTTCCTCTATACAACATTTATGTGGACCCCTTGGTACAGCCGATTTGCACCAACAATGATTTCGGGGTCGAGTTCCTAAACGCAGTGGAACAGGTTATGTCCCAATTCCATGGCGTACACACCATGTGTGGCATGTCCAATATTTCTTTTGGACTGCCCAACCGGAAACTGCTCAATCAAACCTTCATGGCGATGGCAATTACGAAAGGCTTGGACGGTGCCATTTTAAACCCCCTGGATGAAGGGATGATGTCCACTATCCGTGCTGCGGAAGTGTTGGCTGGCCGCGACGAGTTCTGTATGAAATACACCAATCAATTCAGGGCCAGTAACCATTGGGCACTCAATAATTACCAATTAAGAGACAGGTAGAGAACATGCCTCTGATTACAATTTCCAGCCCAATTGGTTGTAACGAAATGGAAGTGGCGACTATTGCCGCCCGGGGGCTCGGGGTTGAAATATACGACGATGAGAAGTTGCTGGAAATGGGCCGGAAAATGGGCTTGGGTATGGAACACCTCAAAGACATGATTGAGCCCGGGTTCCTTGACCGGCTACTCGGCCAAAAGCCGCAACTTTACATGGATTACATGGACTCAATAGTCTACGAGGTATCCCGGAAGGGGGAGGGTGTCATATTGGGCCACGGCAGCCAGATGCTGCTAAGAGATTTTGATTGCGCCTTGCACGTAAGAATGCATGCCCCTAAAGCAAAGCGAATGAAATATTTCACGGAACAACAGGGCCTCAGCAAAGAGGCGGCATCAAAACTGATAGACAAGACTGACACCAACTACAGGGGCCTTTTCCGTATGGCCTTTGGCAGAGTTCCCAGCGACCCTTCACTTTACGACCTGATTATCAATACCAATAAAATGACCGTCGCCACTGCGGCAAAGATCATCATGGATGCGGCTAAGAGCGAGATGATTAAGCAGTGCAGCCTAGGAGCCTTGGAGTCCATGATGAAGCTATCCCAGGAAAAACGGGTAAAGGCGGCACTCTTGGAAAACCACCTAGATAACAATATGCTGGTGGTTGAGGTGCCAGTTGATGGAATCATCGAGGTAAAGGGACTTACCTACAGCCAGGGCATTATTGATCGTATTGAGCGGGTAATAAAACAGGTGCCGGGGGTTAAGGAAGTCCGTTTGGAGTTGGTAGTGGCCCCGGTGCAATATGGCCGAGGCATTGATCCTTTACGTAGCCATGATTAATGAGATATGTTTTTATAGTCATCGCCCTGTGCCTTGGGTGGTTGGTGCCGCCTTCCTCACTGGCCCACTCAGCTCAGGACGCGCTCAAGTCTCTGCTAAGCCTAAAAATGCAAACGGAGTGTTGTGTCACTCGAAGAGCTTATCTAAAAGCTTATGAAAAAACACGCGTGCAAATCGAACGCTTCCTGAAAAGTTCCCAGAGAAATAACTGCACTGAACTCTCTGCGATCCTGGTTGATATCATGAAACATTACGAGAGAGTTGTTACCATTATGTCTTATAAATCAGAGGGCTTTATATGTGCACCTAGGGAAATTGAGAAGTATCAGAAATTGTATCCAACCCTAGGTGGCAATTCTGACCACAAAAGTGCCATGGTTATTGGGCCTCAAGGGAAGAAATGTCTGGCCGACTCGTTGTTGATCGACATCATTTTTCGGCAGGCAGCATGGGACTTCCGTGCGCATGGTTTGCTGCCGCAGCTAAAACGGAACCGATTTAAATGCTTGTCTATAGAGCCTTAGAAGTAGTTTGGCTATTTAGGGTGCATTACCAGAGCCCATCAAAACCAAAAAGGTTTTGGCGAACTATACATAGCGCCATAAATAATTGCGCATAAAATTACTCAACTTGCTGTATTCATTAGGCTTATTTTATAGATTATCGCAAACCAAATATTCGTTGCGTATAGCATGATTCTGGTGCACGGTGACGTTGATTTTGGAGGGACGCTATAGACACCAACCCTGAATTGCTTGGCATGGCGACGGGTGGAGAGCCAGGGCAAACGTCAGGGGCGGCCCGACCCCACGGCTTCAGGGAAAGACATCCTAGAGAGAGCCCTATGGTACTTCTAAAGTGAGCAAACACTGTGCCTGAGGCGTGGTCCGGACTGATCCTGATTATCGCGGCGATAGTTGTGCTCGCTTCCGCTGTCGAGACATTTTCCGGCTTTGCGGGAACTATGATCGCCATCAGCTTGGGAGCCCATTTCTATCCCGTGGACAAGCTGGTACCGATTTGGGTGGTTCTAAATTTTTTTATGAATAACTATATCCTGCTGCGCCACCGGGGCCATGTTTCATGGGCCCTTTTGCTTAAGCAGGCGCTGCCCTTCATGTGCGCCGGGGTGTTGTTAGGGCTGTGGATTTTCCCCTACCTGGACGGCCTGCCTCTCAAAAAAATATTGGGGGGTTTGATCATCGTCTTCGCAGGCAGCCAGATTATGCGGATATTCAGGGGCAACCTGACCAGCAGCCATATCTTCTCCCGCTGGCAAGCCGGCCTGTTGCAGTTTTTGGCTGGTGGTTGCCACGCAATCTACGGTACAGGCGGGCCCCTCATGGTCTATTCCCTGAGCAGGAGTGCCTTGGCCAAATCGGTCTTTCGGGCAACCTTATGCACGCTGTGGGCCATGGTGAACGTGATCCTCATACCCGGTTTCGTTCTGAGTGGACGCCTCGACTCATCTTCCCTGAAGGTTACGGCCTGGTTGTTGCCCAGTCTGTCCGTGGGGATATTTTTGGGCGAAATAATGCACGACAGAGTCAACGAGAGGCAATTCCGCCTGGTCGTTTTGTTCTTGCTGCTGATAGCGGGTGCCACCCTGATCATCTAGTGGAGAAGTGCGGCTCATGAGCAAACCCTGCTTAGATCTGGGAGGTAAGACCGCCTTAGTCTGTGGAGCCAGCGGCGGTATAGGAGCGGCCTGCGCCCGCCTATTGGCCCAGGCCGGGGCCAAGATGGTCATATCCGGGACCAGGGAAGATAAGCTAGCGTCCCTCACGCAGGAGCTCGACGCCCTGGGGATGGGCTGCTCCCAAGTGGCGATCAACCTCACCCAGGAGGGAGCACCTCAGTATCTGGTGGCCGCGGCCGTGGAGCGCCTGGGCCGGCTGGACATCCTGGTTAATGCTCAGGGGATAAACCGGCGCCAAAAGGCCGAGGATGTAACGGCCGAAAACTGGGACGCGGTGATGGACGTCAACCTGCGGTCCCTGTTCTTCGTGTGCCAGGCTGCCGGCCGCCAGATGATTAAGCAGAAGTATGGCCGTATCGTGAGCATTTCCTCCCTGACGGGCACCGTGGCCATGTCGCTCAGGGCAGCCTACTGCGCCTCCAAGGCAGGGTTGGATCAGCTATCCAGGGAGTTGGCCTTGGAATGGGCTCCCTACAACATAACGGTTAATACAGTTGCTCCCACTTTCGTGGAGACGGACTTGGTGGCTGACATGCTTGCGGACGAGTCTTCCAGGCAGTGGGCCCTTGACAACATACCTCTGGGACGCGTGGCCTATCCTGAGGAGATCGGCTACGCGGTGCTTTATCTGGTCACCGATATGGCGGCCATGATCACCGGCCACGTGCTGCTAGTGGACGGTGGCTGGACTGTCAAGTGAGTGGTTAAATCGCGGAGTTCTACTTAACAGCCTTGGCACGCGGTCTTAAACAATATTGGGCGTGCTTTCTTCATTAGCGAGGGCACTCCGACGGATCCGGTTGAGCGGCGGGTGCTGACTTTCTCTCACGCAAATCCAACCCCAGTCCCACGTTCCTATGTAAACCTCCCGCTCTTGGTGCCGGTGGATAGTAGAGACCTCCGGGTTGTTGACAGTGAGGCATTCGGCTGGGATCAAGTTGCCAAGGGCCTCGTGGGGGCGCTCCTCGTTGTATTGCCTCAGCCAGTTCTCCGTGATGTCCCATGCTTCGGTGTCAATTCCGGTCTGTCGGCTCTGTTATTGTAAGAGGTAGGGCCTCCGTTCTGGAAGACCTGCCAGAGGCGCGGTAGCCCAGGGCTTGGCGATGGCGCTCAGGGTTGCAGAACCAGGCCCCGGCCTTGGCGGCTACGGTGTCATAGACATCGAAAGAATGTCTAAGAATTGCACATGGTCTCGTGAATCTTACAAATCTCGGCCCAGTCCCGACTTGTCCTTGCCTTACCCCGTCTTGCCCAGCGTGACCTGCCCCCGATCAATGTACCACTTCTTGGGTTAGACCCTGTTTAGTTTGTAGGCTGAGGATGCTGGGGGCAATCCCCAGGGTTCCCTTGGGCAA
>QZIR01000054.1 GCA_003604975.1 Desulforudis sp.
ATCTGGGGGTACAATCTGAACCGGATTGCACAACTGGCCTAAGCTGGGCAGCAACGCCAAACCATGATCAATTGTCAAAGATCGATGGTGCCGAGAAGTCATTAACAAAACGTCTTTTTTCAGCAGAATCTAAGTAACCACCAACGCCTTTCCACCGACTGTGATCGCTAAATGACAAACCCATCCAAGTTAGCCAGCCAGCAATAAGAACCTTGGACGCCCAAATGTTTTTGTTTTCATGACCAAAGACGATTAAAGAACTGCATATTTGATATGCCTCGGCCGATGAACGTACACCACTAACTAGTAAAGTCCAAGCATGACTTGATATGGCTGAATATACCACTTGTAGGAAAGATAAAGCTAAACATATGCCGCACATTACAACCCTTTTTACCCTTACCTTATACAAATTTATCACAATTAAGGCGACTATCAGGAATGACAGATTAAGTAAGAACTTGACTGCTTGCTCGTTATGCGATGGTTTTATAATGACTATCAAAAATCCATATAGCAACAACAAAAGTAAACTAGCAAGCGTTAACCTGAATCCTCTTGGAGCTGAAAACCTCCATGTTTGCAAACGAAATAACCAAAAAAGCGCTAATAATATGTACGCCAAAAAGATCACTGGGTACACCTTCCAAGGAAGAGTGAAATAACAGAAGCGCACAGCAGATTATCTAGTTGGTTATTTTTTTGTTGAAGCATATTGGAATAAACCTAGCAACCTCCCCCACAGTGCGGCCTTAAACTTTCGCGCCTCCTCTACATTGAGCCGCACACCGGCCTTTAGCAGATTAAGGCTGTGATAAAGTAAACTGGTACAGTATAGTAATGCAATTGGGAGATCCCAATTTTTACAGCAGAAAGCACCAAAACCCAAGCCGTACAAAAAAGCTTTGGTTTCTGGCATTTCTTTAGTCGAAAGAGGACTATGGAAGATACGAACTGAAGGGGTGTAGAGACAAAGGTAACTTCGTAGATGTCGATAAATATAGTCTGCATCTTCATTGGACCCGAATTTTGTTCCGAGGCCAAGGCTCTCGTCGAAAAGAGAACGCAGTGATGAGAAGATAGTCACCGATGAATATAGCCAGTAGAAATTGTATTGTGTTAACCTCACCTCTTTCCTAGGCCAAGGCCTAATAAGATTGTTCCCCCGGCAGTCACAGATCCTTCCCAAAATAATTGCTGCTCTAGGATTACGGTTGAATGCTTCAATAGCTTTTTCGATGGTATCGGGATAATACACACAATCGTCATCAGGAAAGGCAAGAATCCTTCCTTGGGATAGAGAAATACCAATATTTCTGGCCTTGGAAAGTCCACGTTCGGGGTTATGATGGTAGAGGAGCCGAAGTTGTCCCTTGTAAACTTCGACAACTGTTTTGGTAAGATCGTCTTCGCTTTGATCTATGATTATGACCTCGAAATTCTTAAAGGTTTGCAATAATAAGGATTCAAGCAAGGATTCTAATTCTCTAGAACGATTGAAAGTCGCGACCACCAAAGAAACATCTGGAGCACAATTCAATTGAGAAACCTCCCAACTATCAACCATCTCCGAAGTTTAAGCACAAGTCATTGAACCTGAATGCGTTATATACTAAAATACATATGCACAAACTGAATCGTCTCCAAATTTATGGAATTCAAAAAAATACCTATAACTAGTTGTTTTATTAGAAATACTTATAATTTTAATCCTATTCCCGCCCAAATCCCCCGGATTACCGCCAGACTGCGCCTAAAGTTACCCGTAGCAAGGCGCCGCACTGCTCGCAAGACTTGGAAAAAAGTAGCCACCGGCAAGCGGTAAGGATGGTAACGACGCACCAAGCGTAAGTTGCTTCGCGTCATCCAGTATTCCATAAAGGGGCTCTTTGAACCGGCTGTCGCACTATCTTTATGCCAAACTCTGGCCTGTGGGCAGTACCAGATCTCCCAGTTAGCTTTCTTCACCCGTATAGACCAATCTATATCTTCCGCGTACATAAAAAAAGATTCATCCAAAAACCCCACCTGCTCAAAGACTGCACGGCGGCATAAAAGAGCAGCGCCACTGAGATATCCAGGCATGTACGGTTCGTTCCAATCGTTCGTGTCCTTCTTTCTGTAGCCGCGCGCGAAAGCTAGGCCGCTCCAGAAGCAAAAGTGAGAGCCTGCTACCTGGAGAGTGTCCGGCCAGTCGTAATAGATAAGTTTTGCCCCCACGCACCCAGCCTGCGGTTTCGACTCCATCATACGAACCATTTCACAGACCGCTGTAGGCTCCATCACTGTATCGTTATTCAGTAGCCAAACATAGTTCGCTCCACGGGCAAGGCTATATTTAATACCGACATTATTACCCCCGGCGTACCCTAAATTTGCCCCGGTCTGGATGAGAACCATCCTACGGTTGGGAGGCAGGACTTCGATCTCCGCTTCCAGCTCAGGCAGGCCGCCGGCTTCGGTGGTAGCCCGGTCGTACTCGATCCAGCGCACGGGTTTGATTGACGGGTCGTAAGCGAAAAACTTCGATTCCACCGGCAACTCGCCCGCCGCCCAGGCCTTGGTCCTGTCCATCGAGCCGTCGGTGGAGCCGTTGTCGATGACCACGATGCGGTAGTTGGGGTAGTTGAGCCGCTGCAACGACTCCAGACACTCAACAGTGTCCCGCCAACCGTTATAGCTGAGGATGAGGATGAAGACTAATTTTAAATCCATTGTGGCATCCTTTTCCCTTTGATTCTGGATTGAGAAGCGACTAACCCTATAACCGCAAGCGCAGCCAAGTAAATCCAGACTTTGTAGCTATACAACCTATATAATTCGCCCATTATAAAAACCTCAACTAACACGAAATATAGGCGGAGTAATATAAAAGCACGAATAAAATTACCCATGAGAATGGCTCTTGAAAAGTGTAGTAAGAATAAGGCCAATATTGCTCCCGCAATCAATTGGAATAGGATCAAGCCAGCATAACCAAATATATACAAGGCTATCGCTGGGTAACCCATGGCAAATCTTACGTTCATATCGTAGTAAGCTTGCACTACCGGCCATGGAGCAACCAGTGTCATCAAAAACCCAATCCCCAACTCTGGTGAAAACCGACCTTCCGGAGAAGCAAATGGATTAAATTCCCGTTCTAACTGAGTCATGGCATCTACTGAATTTCTGCCGGACAGAACATTCTCGTCTGTTCCCCACCAAACGTGTCCATGCAGTGCAAGTCTTTGCGAAAGCATTTCAAAGGTATTTTTACTCCCATAGAAATTAGAATAGTGGTAAATAATTAGAACAAAAGAAGCTGAGGCAACAAGAAAAGTTAGAGGAATGTACCGCCTTAGCTTTCTCCAAGCCTCACCCGTGCGAACTGAATCCCAGGAGGAAGTTAAAATACTGGGCAGCCAAAAAATGTGTGTGAGCAAAAGAAGACCAGTAAATTTTTCTCCTTGCAGTATAACAACTATTAAAGAGCCCAAGAAACCTACCAAAGATGAAACTCTGATGAAACGTGATTGCCGAAAGGTGTTTAATGACAAGCCGCTAAGAAATACTAGTTGATACAAATAACCGCTAATGTATATTAACCAGTCAGGTGCGATTTGCGCGCGATAGACAAAACGATCTACCCTTTGCTCAAACACTGTGCCATAGATTAAAAACGAGGCCAAAAGAAACACTACTAACCCTAATAGTAAGATATTTACAATTATGCCGACTGTGCGGGGTATTCGTTGAAACCTTATAGCGCCTTCTTTAGACATATGTCTACGCACCAGAAGATTATAGAAAAATTGCGCAGTTCCGATTAATATTACAGAATAAAATACTAGCCGTACCGTAGATCCAGTTTGATAACCGTAGCGTAACTGTTCGGAAATGTACGCTCCACTTTCTATTAAGGCGCTACCCAAGGAAGCTCCCCAAAAATCAAGGGCAAATAGAAAAATCAAGACGAAAAAACGAGGATGCCGGAAGAAAAGCCTAACTAGATACAAGGTAAAAAATAACAAAGAAGCAAAGGCTGACCAAGCCACAGTATTGTTATTTATAAAATTGTAGTTTTTACAAAATAACAAAATTAGACCAATAGCCCCTAAACTAATACTACACAAAAGAATAAAAAGCGCATAATGGGACATTATCTGGTCGGGCGGGAAACATTTGCTTCTCTGGGCAACTGCTGACCTTCTGGTCATCTATCTAAATCTCCTCCTTGAACTGCCTCGTTGCTGTATTTTCCCAATTAACGCGTATGGTTTGCATAATATTGAAAAACGTCTCTGCTAAATTATCAGGACAATAGATATACTTTGAACTCACCCCAAATGGGAGCTTCTTTCCTTCACAAACGTCACGAAGAAAATCCTTAATCTGCTTATACGAATTGGAAAGAGTATAGCATGCCCCTATCTCTTCAAATTTATCCAACAACAGGCTCTCAACAAAGATTTGTGCACAAATCTTGCCTCTAAGCGCCGCTTCAACTAGGGCTGTAGATGATATACTAAAAAATACATCATATTTGTCAAAAGCTCGAGTTAAGCTTTCGTTCTTTGGTGTAAAATATACGTTATCCTCGATAAGCTTTAGACTCGACCGTTCTTCACCTGGATGAGTGCGATAGAACAAGGGAATATTTAACTCCTTGCACGCCTGTAGGACATTTTGCAGAACACTAACCTTTACATGCAGATGGTTACAATTATATTTTTCAAATGGCTGGCCGAGGAAGCATGCTTTTAACCTATTTCTCGGGTATGTCTTATGTTGAATATTATTTTCTATGTTAAAAGGATAACCCAAAACGTATATTCGGCTAGCCGGTGCAATATTTCTGGAAATGAACATCTTCTTAAAGAATTCACCCCAAACAAGCATGTAATCGGTGTAATGTCCATCCACAATAGACGCTTTGGATGCCGCCATGAATAAACCGTGCTGTATGGTTACTGTCGGAATGTTACACTTTTTTGCCCCGTAGAGAATCGCCCGTTCCAAAAACAAAGAATCATTTGGTAGTACAACTGCGCAAGGCTTTAGATACTCTAATGTAGCTTTAATGTTCGAGATAATTTGTTGTAACTTCTGCTCTTGTAAATGTGATTTGGGCTCTTTGTAAGCCTCGAAGAGATCACTAACCCACTTACTACCTGAAACGTATGGAGTTCTATTCTTAATAAAGTCTAATCTATCGCGTTTTCCAGTTGCTACAGCTATGGGATTGAAAAACTGGCGGACTTCTTTGATTAATTCCAAAAACCTGCCCCCCACAAAGAGTATGTTAATTCTTTTTGCACGTTGGGCAGACGGTGATAAATAATCGAAGAGCTTCAGTATGTGTCCATAATGTTTATATTTGATTGCAAAATCCTGCAAGTTTTTCAGATACTCTCTCTCGAAATCAGGGTGGCCACTTTCAGTCCTTATCTTCGGGTAGGAAAAAATGAAATCTAAAAGCCTCATTGCTATTCCCCTTTTACCTGAGCTCAGCCGAGCTTGATAATCTTATTCCCGGCCACGAGTAATCTCAAGCTATAAACCGCGTAAGTTCGCGTCAAAAGTTCCTCTATGACAAGTGAACTGCCACCAGGACCGTACCTGGCAAGTTCGCACAGCAAAACAGCAGGCCAGGTAGTCTTTAAGGCAACCAATCGGAAGGAGATTTATACAACCTTACTGAGACAGGGCCAGTAAAACCTCTGCGATTTTGAAATCAATTTCTTCGTCAATATCTACCGAGCGCTCCCGCGGCATAATATACGCATAGGTATGCGGCCCTAACCAGGAGTCCCTGTTACGGATAAAATCCCAGCGTGCCAGGTAGATTGCTCCGTTCAAGCGGTAATATGCCGGCAGTTCCTGGCGGTTCGTGGGAATACCCGGCTTTAGAAAATCTTTCATACAGCCGTCTTCCGGCAGGACATTGGTCCACCAGGGGTGATGCTCAGCCTGGCATACCGAAACAATAGCTTCGGCATTGCGTGCAAGCAAAAGATCTACCGCCGCCACTATATCCGCTGCGGAACGCAGTGGACTGGTCGGCTGCAAACACATAACGCAGTCGAATTTTGTGCCCCGCTCCTCAAACCACTTAAGAGCGTGGTGCAGCGCATCTATCCCCCGCGCTTCATCGGTGGCCAATTCCGGCGGGCGCAAAAACGGAACTTCCGCACCTGCTTCCCTGGCTATCCTGGCAATTTCCTCCCCGTCGGTGGAAACCACCAGGCAGTCGAAAATGCTGCTTTCTTTAGCCGTCTGGATGGTGTACACGATGAGAGGTTTTCCGGCGAGAGGCCTGATGTTCTTGCCCGGGACACCTTTAGATCCGGCGCGGGCGGGAATAAAGCCAAGAAGCGAAACTCCTTTATACATGTCTACTCCCCCAGATCCATGGCATCAAAAAGGCGAAGGGTCCGCTGGTACTCCTCCCACTGGCCCACATCAAACCAGCGCCCGTGGTGCGGGTAAACACCGATGCGCATCCCGGCTTTCCTGACAACCGCAATGACTTCGGGCATATCGACGCAGATACCTTTTCGGATCACCGGCAGCACGGCGGGCTCCAGCACGTAAAGACCGGTGTTCACAAGAAAGTGGAAATTGGGCTTCTCCTCGATCCAGAAATCCTCGCCCTGCATACGCAAGACCCCGTAAGGTACGACAAATTCCTTCAAAGCCCCCACAACAGTCAGGGCGTACCCATGCTCACGGTGGTATTCCAGCAAATGGCCGTAGTCAAGTTCCACAATAATGTCACAGTTAGTCAGAATGAATGTTTCGCCAAGACGTTCTGCCAGGAGGGAAAGCGCACCGGCGGTACCCAGCGGTGTGTCCTCCTGGACGAATTCCGTCCGGTAGGGCCGACTGTCGCCGTTAAAGTACAGGCGGACGATCTCGGCTTTGTAACCAAGGCATAGAATAAACCGGTTAAATCCCTGGCTGTGAAACCGGTCCATGATTACTTCCACGATGGGCTTGTCCCGTAGAGGGATCATCGGCTTGGGAAGGATTTTGGTAAAGGGATCGAGCCGCGTGCCCTGGCCGCCGGCCATTATCACCACCGCTTCGGAACGGCTCTCGACGCAGGGCAAAAAGACATCCTGCCACAGGATCAGATCGACAACTCGACCCTGTGTATCCACCAAAGGGACGTGGCGGATGCCGTGTTCCAGCATGAGCCGCCGGGCAGCTTCACGGGGAGAACCCACGAGCAGCACTCTGGGGTGAGGGTTCATTATCCGGGCAACGGGTGCGCGCAAATCCACGCCCTCTAAGAGAGCACGGCGGACGTCCCCGTCGGTAACGGTACCAATCAGCTTATCGTCGGTCACAAGAAGAATTTGAAGCGCAGCCCGGTCCATTTGTTCCAGGGCACGCACAATCGGCACTTCGGCCTTTACCTTGACCTTTTCTATCAATTCAGCTCGTCTCACGGGTTTTCTCCCCTTAACAATCAGATCATGTCCCACGTAAGGACCGTATCTGCCGGGATGTTCACGCGCGCCCTTCGACCAATAACCAGGTTCCACATTTTCGGGGGGATACCCGTTCCCGGCCTTTTGAGAGCCAGTTTCTCCTCCGTGATCATCTTGCCTTTAGCGATGTAACAGGCCGCAACCAGGCTGCACCTGGCCACCTTCATTATATCGTGCTCGCCGGGGCTGGGGCGCTTCCGGCCATCTCCCAAAGCCCTTTCCACGTTGCGGATCGCCCGGACAAGCGTGGCCAGTTCGTCCGGTTCCAGGGACGCCTTATGGTCCGGTCCCTCCATGCGCCGGCTGAGCGTAAAGTGTTTTTCGATCACCCTGGCCCCGAGAGCTACCGCGGCCACCGCCACCTCGGTGCCCGGGGTATGGTCGGAATAACCGACGGACAATCCAAAAGCCTGCCGCAGCGTAACCATAGCCCGCAGGTTGACCTCCTCATAGGGAGCCGGGTAGTTTGAGGTGCAGTGCAGGAGTACAATTTCACGTGCACCTGCATCCTGCACCGCTGCCAGCGCCTCCTCAACTTCGCCCAGCGTGGCCATTCCCGTGGAGATTATAAGCGGTTTCCCCCGCGCGGCTATGTACCTCAAAAAACGATCGTTAACCAGTTCGCCGGAAGGAACCTTGAACAGCGGTACGCCCAGTTCGTCCAGGAGATCCACACTGTAGTAATCGAACGGCGTGGATAAAAACATTATCCCCGCCCGGTCGCAGTATGCCTTAAGGGTGCGAAAATCCTCTCTCGAAAGTGCAAGGCGCCGGATCATATCAAGCTGTGTCTCCCGACACCCGGGCATGTTGGCCTTCTGGTAGGGTGCCCTTTCAGCGCTGCGGCTTACGACCTCTTCCGGTACGAAGGTCTGAAACTTCACCGCATCCGCGCCGGCAACCACCGCTGCGTCAACCAGCCTTTTGGCTGTTTCAAGGTCCCCGTTGTGGTTGACGCCCGCTTCGGCAATGATAATGACGCTGTTTTTAAGAGCCATAGGAGGCCACCTCTTCCGGGCTTGGAAAGTCAAGTTTTTTCTCAAGCAGCCGCCTGTCCAGGGGTACGGACTCCAGGACGGATATCACCCTGGCGCTCACATTACCATCGCCGTAGGGATCGTAAGGATTTTTTACCCGCCGCACTTGCCGGCGAAAGTGTTCGTCATATAGAGCCCTGCGCAGGGCGGCCAGGATGTCTTCTTTGCAGCAGGGCACGTCAATTACACTTTCGGCCCTTATCCGCCCCTTCTGCCTGTCGCCGATGTTAATGGTTGGGACCTTAAATGAAGGCGCTTCAATAATGCCGCTGGAGGAATTGCCCACCACCGCTGCCGCATGCTTCATAACTCCCAGGTAAGCGCGAGACCCCAGGCTTTTGTAAAGCTTGACGTTGGAAAACTCCGCCGCATAAGCCTCCCAGGCTGAAATAATTTTTTGAAAACCCACTTCTGTCCCCGGGTAAGTGATAATCTGCTGGAAATCCCTAAATTCTTTCAAGGCCGAGATGAGGACGTTCACCTGTTCTGCAAGATTATGGTCGACAGTTAAGGTTTCAGGGTGGTAAGTAGCCAATAATGTGGGCCGGGCAACATCAATTCCAAACTGCGCCCCGATCTCTTCGGGAGTCATCAATTCCCCCCGGAGGATGTTCTCCACGCCCGGTGCGCCGACCACATTGATGCGCCAGGCTTCTTCTCCTATCTGCCTTATGCGGCGCGCATATTCGAAGGTACTGGTAAAGTGAAGGTGAGCCATCTTTGTAAGTGCATGCCGCACTTGTTCATCGATTACCCCTTCGGTTGATTCGCCGCCGGCTATATGGGCAATAGGAATTCGTGCGATCACTGCTGCTGTAGCCGCTGCTAGAAGTTCATGCCGGTCTCCCAAAACCAGTAATATATCGGGAGCCAGGAAATCAATTACGGAAGCAATTTCGGCACAAGCGTTGGCAACATACCTTGCAATTGCAACGGGCAGGTCCGATTCGGGAAAGCATCTTCGTAGCTCAACAGTGTGAAAACCCTCTGGAATTATTTCTTTGATTGTCTCTCCTTTACAAGGACTCACATGGTCCCCTGCAATTACCAATACAAGATCGAGTGATGAAGAAACCTCAATCCGACGCAGAATCGGTTTAAGCAGGCCAAACTCAGCCCTTGTTGTTGTAAAAGCCATTACTCTTCTCATCGCTTTATCCCAATCGCTTCAAACTCATTGCCGGATTACCTGCCACCACGGTCCAGGACTCCACATCGTGCAGCACCACCGCCCCGGCGCCCACCAGGGCCCCTTCCCCTACGGTTACGCCCTGGATCACTACGGCGCCGGCACCAATATGTGCCAGGCGGCCCACTCTAACCCCGCCGCAAAGCACCGCCCCTGGCGCTACATGCACGTGATCGCCGATGACGCAGTCGTGCTCGACCACGGCACCCGAGTTGACGATAACGTTGATTCCGATCCTTGCTCCCGCATTAACCACCGCGCCTGGCGCTATCACACACCCTTCACCAAACACCACATCTGGGGCCACGACTGCCGCCGGGTGTTTAAGCGGCGGGAACTCAAAACCCATGGCGCGGATCCGTTCATACAATTCACACCGTGGCCGGTTATCCCCCGTCCCTCCCAGGCCAAGCACTGCCAGCCTGACCCCCTGCCTGAACAGGGCGGGTAGAACGCCGTCATCACCCAGGTGCTTATAACGGCAAGAAATAGTAGCCGCACCCGCGGCGGGAGCCGTGTACCCTACTACAAAGAAGATGCCGAGCGCCTCGATGATACTGGCAACCACCGCCGCATGTCCGCCCGCCCCGATAAGAACTATTGGTTGCTCTTCCAAACGGTTTCACCTTTCCAACAGGATCTGGCATACATACCGAACGTCTTCTTCCGTAAGAAAACTCGCGCTCGGCAAATTCAGCCCCCGCCTGTGCAGGGATTCAGCCACGGGACATGTTTTAATGCCATATCCCGCATACGCCGGTTGCTGAGAAAGGGGCAAAAACAAGGGCCGTACCTGGATGCCCGCCGCACGCAACCCCTCTGCCACGGCTTGCCTGTTCCGGTTGAACACACCGGTATCAACCAGAATAGAAAACATCCACCAACTGCTTCGTCCTTCCGGCAGTTCTTGCTGCCACTCCAGGCCGGGCACGTCCCGCAAGAGTTTACGGTAAAGGGCCGCATTGCGGCGCTTTGTATTCAGGAATTGTTCCAGGCGCTCCATTTGAGCCAGACCCAATGCCGCCTGTATGTTAGTCAGCCGAAAATTATATCCTATTTCGAGGTGTTCATACTCCATAGCATCAGAACGCCGGCCCTGGTTAACCAGCAAGCGGGCGCGTGCCGCCAGGTCAGGATCATTTGTTACCAGCATGCCGCCCCCGCCGGTGGTAATCACCTTGTTCCCGTTGAAGCTGAATATGCCGATGTCTCCAAACGTCCCCACATGTTGCCCGTTATAGGTAGCACCAAGCGCTTCAGCGGCGTCCTCAATCACGTATAAACCGTGCCTGCGGGCTATGTCCATCAACCGCGACATGTCAGCCGGGTTGCCGTAGAGATGAACGGGTATCACGGCACGTGTGCGGCCCGTGACCGCCCTTTCAACCCCGTCGGGATCGATATTCCAGGTTAGGGGATCCACGTCCACCACCACGGGGGTCGCGCCTGCGTACATTACCGGATTTGCAGTGGCAATAAAGGTAAGTGCCGGTACAATAACTTCGTCTCCCGGACCGATTCCCAGAAGCCTTAAGGCCAGCTGAAGGGCCGCCGTGCCGTTGACCGTGACCACGGCATACCGGGCGCCTACATACCCGGCAAAACGCTCCTCAAATTCGCTAATTAGAGGCCCTATGGACGAAACGTAGCCGCTTTCCAGGGCGCGCAGCACATACTGCTTTTCTAGTTCACCGATGTTCGGAGCATCCAAGGGGATGCGAATACTGGACAACCGAGAATTCCCCCTGCCCATCATACATTGTAAAGATCCGGTTTGTATAAGCAAAGATTTTCCCTGAACCACTGGATAGTTTCCCGCAACCCCTCTTCAAGGGTGTACCGGGGAGTCCAGCCGGCAAGCTCGTAAGCCCGGCGGTTGTTACACAACAGGCGGTCAACCTCACTGCGCGAGGGTCTTACCCGGGCATCTTCCTGTTCGATGCTTATTTCCCTTCCCATAATATTTTTTATCTGCTCAACAAGATCCTTTATAGACGTTTCCCTCCCGCTGCCGATATTCACCACCTGCCCCACCGTTCTTTCGGACAAGCCGACGGCGAGCATTCCTAAGACGGTATCGCGAACATAATTGAAGTCCCGGGTAGGGCTGAGGTTGCCCAAACGGATGGTCCGGTTGCCGGCCAGAACCTGAGTGATTATGGTGGGAATAACGGCCCGGGCCGACTGGCGGGGACCAAAGGTGTTGAAGGGTCTCACCACAACCACCGGAAGGCCGAAGGAGTGGTAAAAGCTTAAAGCCAGCTGGTCGGCGGCAATCTTGGTGGCTGCGTAAGGGGATTGGGCCTGCAGGGGGTGTTCTTCGTCAATGGGAACGTAACGAGCCGTACCGTACACCTCGGAAGTGGAGGTATGCACCACCCGTTGAACCCCTTCTTCCCGGGCAGCCTGGAGGATGTTGTAGGTACCTTCAATATTTGTTTTGATGTAAGCCAGCGGAGAAATGTACGAATAAGGAATACCGATAAGGGCTGCCAGGTGGAAAATGACCTCAACACCGCGGACGGCATTTTTGACGCTGTCGTAATCGCGAATGTCCCCGGTATGAATTTCGATGTTTTTAAGACACGACACCGTCTGCAGCCAGCCCCAGTCATTGCGGGCATTATAACGGACAAAAGCCCTTACATTATATCCTTGTCTGGCAAGTTCTTCCACAAGATGAGAGCCGATGAAACCTGCTGATCCGGTTAATAACACATTTGCCTCGCTCAAGTTCATTGCTCCTCCTAAACATTTGTAGCTCCTCCTAAACATTTGTAGCCTAGTCGAAGCAAACTTGCTGCTCACCAAACCAGCTATAGTAACCTGTATATGTGGCTCAAGTCGCTCCGCGTATCCAGCATCTTTTCCATTACGGAGTGCCCAAAGAATGCTCGAAGCGAGTGTGCATGGCGCTAGGGTATACCAGTGATGTGTCAGGGGACGGTTCTCTGACACACTTTATCCTTTTCTTGTCATCGTTTCTTGTCATCGGTCGAGTAGGTTATGCCCTCGCGGGCATAACCCCTCTCAGAACCGTGCTTGCGCTATTTACGCACACGGCTCTTCATAACAGCATTCACTTTAAATAA
>QZIR01000019.1 GCA_003604975.1 Desulforudis sp.
CTTTTTCGCAGCCCGGACATCACCACGGCCCTGCGCTATCTTGCAGTCATGGCCGGCGGCGATACCGAAGGCATCGGCCTGATCGCGGCGGAACTGGTTCGGGACGCCAGGTTCAAGGTTGAGTTGGCCGCGGCCGTACTGCTGGCCATGCCGGTCTATCCGGCCCTTCGTTCCCTGCTGGCCAGGGGAGTGGCCGCGGCAGGTAACGTATCCGCGGCAACGGCGACCGCTTTGGCGCAGGGAGCGCTGCGGCTGTTCCTGTTTGCCGCGGTGGCCTATTTCGCGGTCATCTCCATCGCCGCCCGCGCCTATCACCCCTTTCTCTATTTCCAGTTTTAGCGGCATGGGCAGGGAAAGGATTATCAACGCGGTGACCGACTGGCTGGTTATCGCTCTTTTTGGAGCACTGATCAGCGTGCCTCTGATCCTGGCCCTGACCGGTCCGGGTCGGGAGTATTCCCGGGTCGAGAAACGCTCTCTTGCCCCCTTTCCAGAACTGCGCTTGAACGGCGGAACGATCAGGGAACTGACCAGGGCGATTGATCACTACTATCAGGATCACTTCGGCCTGCGGGAACTGCTCATCCACCGCTACCAGCGGGAAGTGAGCAAACGTTTCGGCGGCTCGACGGCGGGGGAGGTGGTGGCGGGCGAGGACGGCTGGCTCTTTTTTGCCGGGGAACAGGTTGTTGATGATTTTGTCGGCCGCGCTCCTTTTCGTCCCGATCAGCTCAAGGCGCTGGCAACCGTGATCAGGGAGAGCAGGGCGCGGCTGGCGGAGAAGGGTATCAGGTTTCTGATGGTGGTGGCGCCCAACAAGCAGAGCATCTACCCGGAATATCTGCCGGAGCATTACCGGCAGGCGCGTGGGCCGACCCGCCTCGATCAGGCGGTTGCCTTGCTGAACCGTGACCCGGCCACCGCTGTTCTCGACCTGCGGCCGGTTCTGTTGCGCAACAAGGGGGAAAGGCGGCTGTATGACAAGACCGACACCCACTGGAACCAGTTGGGCGCCTACTGCGGCTATCGGGAGATGGCGCGGGTCATTGCCGACTATTTTCCGGGAGAGGACCTGGACGCGCATTTTTCAGTGGGCGCCCTCTGGCGGCAGGATCCGGCCGGTGACCTGGTCCCCCTCTCCGGCCGGACGGACATCCTCTGGGAGACCAGGCCAGAGGTACTGACCTGGCAACGCGCCAAAAAGAAAGAGCTGAGCCCCGCCCTGCGGGCGCTTCTCCTGCCTGAAGAACTGGCGCCCGAGTTCACTGTCCGGCCGGGGAAAAGGCTGCGGGTTCTGGTTCTGCACGACTCCTTCATGATCCCGATGAAGCTTTTTCTCTCCGAGACCTTTGGCGAGGTCCTCTATATCCGGAAATATTACGACCGGAAGACGGCCGATTTTTACAACCGGGAGGTCATGGCCGGGCTGCTGGCCGAATACGAGCCGGATCTGGTCCTTGAGCAGATTGTCGAGCGTCACCTGGACTGGTTGCTCCCAGAAAGCGCCGGCCAGGCGGACCCCTCCCCGTGATCAGGGGGGATCGCCTGATTTTTTGGGTCGGGAAGTGGAAAATATCTTGCGTCCCGGAGCCGTGCAGGTGAAGATAGTGTGATATGCCCAATCTGAGGAGAACGCGTAGTGGTGACCGGACAGACTATTGATTTTTTAAACAGTGAAGCCCTGCTGGACCTGCTTTGCGAAGAGAAGCTGATGACCGAGGAGCAGCGGCGGTTCGTGCTGCAGCAGCGGGACAAGCAGCGACAATCACTGCTCCGCAAGTACGGCGGCCGGCGCCGCGATGATCCGCGCCGGACCCAGGCTCCCGAACCCGATATCCTGGACATCATTACTTCTCTGCGCCTGGAAATCAGGGGCGACAAGTCGAAGATCCTCACCGAGGAGCTGATCATGCGCGCGGTGAGTTTCCGGCGCAAGATCCCGTTCAAGAAGCTCGATCCCCTGGAGCTGGACATCAACATCGTCACCAAGACCATTCCCCGCTCCTTTGCGGTGAATCACATGGTCCTGCCGGTGGAGATCCGCAACGGCGTCCTCGAGGTCGTCACCTGCAACCCGGACAACCAGACGGTGCTGGACGACATCGAGCAGGCCACCCAGCTCAAGGTCCGCCGTCTGTTGAGCACCAGGAGCGACATCCGCAAGCTGCTCGTCGAGTTTTTCGGGTTCCAGCGCTCCATCTCCGCCGCCGAGTCACAGTTCGGCGCGCCCGGGGTCGGGCTGTCCGTGGATATCGGTAACCTGGAGCAGTACGTCAAGCTCGCCACCTCCCAGGAGCTTTCGTCCAGCGATCAGCACATCAAGGCCGCGGTCAACCACCTGTTCAACTATGCTCTGGATCAGCGAGCCAGCGACATCCATATCGAGCCGAAACGGGACGCCTGCCTGGTCCGTTTTCGCATCGACGGTGTGCTGCACAACATTTACAAGCTGCCCAAGGTAGTCCATTCGGCGATCACCTCGCGGATCAAGACCCTGAGCCGTCTGGATATCGCCGAGAAAAGGCGGCCCCAGGACGGCCGCATCAAGGTGGGGCAGGGCGAGGAGGGCCGGGACGTGGAGATCCGCGTCTCCACCGTGCCGGTGGCTTTCGGTGAGAAGGCCGTGCTCCGAATCCTCGATCCGGACGTCATCTTCCAGGACCTGAACGAATTGGGCTTTTCCCGGCGCGACGCAGTGGTCTATAACAGTTTTACCGGCTCGCCGCACGGCATTATTTTTGTCACCGGCCCCACGGGCAGCGGTAAATCGACCACGCTGTATTCCACCCTGAAGAAACTGGCCACTCCGGAAAAGAACGTGATCACCGTGGAAGATCCGGTGGAAATGGTCTACGACGAGTTCAATCAGATCGCGGTGCAGACCCAGATCGATGTGACCTTTTCCTCCATCCTGCGCAACATCCTGCGCCAGGACCCGGACATCATCATGATCGGCGAAATCCGCGACCTGGAGACCGCCACCTATGCGATCCAGGCCGCCCTGACCGGTCACCTGGTCTTTTCCACCCTGCATACCAACGACGCGGTCTCCAGCATCCTCCGCTTGCAGGACCTGGGCCTGGAGCCGTTTCTCATCGCCTCCACCATGCTGGGCGCCCTGGCCCAGCGCCTGGTCCGCAAGATCTGTCCCCAGTGTGCGGAGGCATACAGCGTTGATGCGGAGGAACTGAAGCGGATGGGCTTCCCGATCACCGAGAGGGGGGCGATCGAGCTGCGCCGGGGCAAGGGCTGTCATCACTGCCGCGGTACCGGCTATTCGGGCCGCTGTGCGATCTTCGAGATTTTCCCCATGTCCGACCAGATGAAGAAGCTGGTCGCCGTCGGCGCCCCGGATGCCGAACTGCGGCAGGTGGCGGTGCGCGAGGGTATGACCACCCTGCGCGAGGACGCCTGGGCCAAGGTCCGCAAGGGGGTGACCACCGTGGAAGAGGCCCTGCGGGTCACCAGCGACTTATAACCTCATCGCGGACGCATCGGATACAGCATGGCGCAGCGCATTGTCAGCAAGAACAAGAAGGCGTTCCACGACTTTCATATCGAGGAGACCCTGGAGGCGGGGATCATGCTCACCGGGCCGGAGGTCAAATCCCTGCGCGCCGGACGAGCCAATCTCAAGGACGGCTATGCCCAGTTGGAGGGGGGCGAGGTCTTCCTCCATAATGTCCACATCTCGCCCTACGAATATGCCACCCATAATCCGAGCGACCCGCTCCGGGTGCGCAAGCTCCTCCTGCACAAGAGGGAAATCCGCAAGCTCATCGGAAAATTGCACGAGAAAGGCATTGCGCTCATCCCCCTCAAGATATACTTTATAGAGAACGGCAAGGTTAAAGTGGAACTCGGCCTTGCCCGCGGCAAAAAACTCTACGACAAACGGGCCTCGCTCAAGGAAAAGCAGTCCGACCGCGAGATGGAACGGGCCCTGCGCCACCGCAAAGATTGAGAAAATCGCCGGGAGTCACTGACAGCGTCATTGCGAGGAGCGAAGTGAGGAAGCTTCGGAGAATACGATTGCTTACAATCAGAAAGATTGATTCGCTCCTCTCGCAATGACATTTTTTCGGACCGGTTGCATAACAAGCAGCAATAACCTGACAACATCAAACAAAGGAGAAGGAAACAGCGCATATATTATATGAGACAAGCTGTCTTCTGTCCTCTGTCTTCTGACTTCCGATACATGGGGGCGAAACGGATTCGACGGGGATATGCAAGCTCATCGTTGCATGCCGAGCTTCTGTCTGCTCGTAAAACGACGGAATTTAATTATAATCGCCGACGATTATAACTACGCAGTAGCAGCTTAACCTGCTCTGCCGTTCCCCCGGTGCTCACCCGCTGTGCCGGTACGGAGCGTCGACTCCGCGGGTTGGTCGTCCGGGCGCGCCTGTCGCCCGGTTGACGAGATAAAGCAGGCTAGCGTCAGGCTATCCTGGTTCCATGAGAGTCCCTGACGCGAAACCCAATCAAGGAACTACGCATGTAGATACGTGAGGGGAGTATTTCCGGACGCGGGTTCGACTCCCGCCGCCTCCACCAAAATATAATCCGATTGAATTCGGAGACATCTTAAAGCCCGCGTCACGCGGGCTTTTTCTTTTGTATTCTGTCCAGTGCCGTCTATTAATATCCATTGACATCGGGGGTAACTTGGGGGTAATTTCGGGGGTAACTGCTCGCCTTTGACAAGGAGTTACCCCCATGTCTCTGACTGATCCTGCCGTCCGCAATGCCAAGGCCGCTGACAAACCTCTGAAGCTGTATGACGAAAGAGGGCTGTTTCTGCTGGTTACTCCTGCCGGGGGTAAGTGGTGGCGGCTCAAATATCGTTTTGGGGGTAAGGAAAAGATGCTTGCCTTGGGAACTTACCCTGATGTGTCCCTTAAAAAAGCGCGGAAAAGTAGAGATGATGCCCGCACCCTCCTGCGAGACGGAATCGATCCAGGTGAGAAGAAGAAGGCCGAGAAGATTTCCACTTCCGGAGAAGGAACCTTTGAGGCGGTGGCCCGGGAGTGGCTGTCCAGGCAGGGGCAGTGGACCGGAGGGCATCGAAGAACAGTGGAGCTACGGCTGAAAAATTATGTCTTCCCCTGGCTTGGCGGTAAGTCGATCAATGAAATATCCGCGCCGGAGGTTCTTTCCGTGCTGCGCAGACAGGAGAGCAGGGGCACGCTTGAAACGGCCCACCGGGTAAAGGCGATCTGCGGCCAAGTTTTTCGGTATGCCATTGCCACCGGCCGGGCCGAGCGCGATCCATCAGCGGACCTAAAGGGCGCCATTGCCTCGCCTACCCCCAAGCGCATGGCTGCGATCACCGATCCGCGCCAGGTTGGGGGTCTACTCCGGGCAATCGATGGCTATGAGGGGCTATTGCCGACTATTTGCGCTTTGAAGCTGGCCCCTCTGGTTTTCGTCCGGCCAGGCGAGCTGCGGCATGCCGAATGGTCGGAAATCGATTTTGATGATGCCGTCTGGCGCATTCCAGCAGAGAAGATGAAAAAACGGCATCCGCATGTGGTTCCGCTATCCCGGCAGGCAATCGAGATACTGAAGGAGCTGCAACCGCTCACGGGTGGGGGTAATTATGTTTTCCCGTCCCTGCGTACATCCACCAGGCCGATGAGCAACAACACGGTTTTGGCCGCCCTGCGCCGCATGGGTTTCCCAAAGGATGAGATGAGTGGGCACGGCTTCCGGGCTATGGCCTCCACCATCTTACATGAACAGGGCTGGCCTTCGGAGGTCATTGAGCGCCAGCTTGCCCACCAGGAGCGGAACAAGGTGAAGGCCGCGTATAATCATGCTCAGCATCTGCCCGAGCGTCGTCGGATGATGCAGGCTTGGGCGGACTACCTGGACCGCCTGGTGGCAGGTGAGGAAAACAAGGTCGTGCCCTTCCGGGCCGCAAGTTGAACAAGAGATCAAGATTTTTTTGGTTTATGTTATCAATCTGAAGATTTATTAATAAATTATATCTTGTCGTTATTTCTATGTTTTGTAAAGATTAGTTGATGCAGAGCTATTCGTTTTTAATCTAAAATTCTGCATTGCCATGTCCTCCCCCCGGAAAGGAATAAGTAGAGGGGAATAATTCCGCTCGACTGAATAAAACGGGGTTCAAGGTTGCCGTCCGAAACGTCCTTTCCGCTCGAACGCTTTACTGCCGTTGAACGGTATCCTGGCTCGTTTCTCTTCAATAGGTGGTATCCGCTTCGCACTCCGTCAGTCGCCCCCTTCTGCCGCAACCGGCCTGCGGAATCTCCATCTCACCACAACAAGGAGATACGCGCATGAAACCCATCACTTCGAAGATCCTCTTACCGGAAACCGGCTTTCTCCGGTTGTCGAGCATCATCGGCGACCGGAAAAGCGATCCGCCGATCCCGGCGTTAATTCCGGTCTCCAGGAGTACATGGCTAGCCGGGGTCAAATCCGGCCGTTTTCCAAAATCTATAAAGTTAGGACCCCGCATCACGGTCTGGCGGGTGGAGGATATCCGTAGCCTGATCCATGAAAGTCAGGTCAGTGGTTGAGGAGTGCGCCTATGGAATGGGTCAAGATGCGGTGCGATATCCTCGATCACAGGAAAATCAAACTGCTTCGCAAGAGACCAGGGGGCAATGACCTGGCCCTGATCTGGATGCTGCTGATCGTCGAGACCGGCAAATGCAACCGGGGCGGCTACCTCATGGTCACCGATAACCACCCCTACACTCCGGAAACTCTGAGTCTGGTCCTGGGCTATTCTCTGGCCAAGGTGAAAAACGCCCTGAGCGCCTATGCCGAACTGGAGATGATCGAGTATCGGGACGGGGTGATCTACATCAAAAACTGGTCGAAGTACCAGAGCGAGGACAAGCTGGCAGCCAAGCGGGAGAAGGATCGGATCCGGCAGCAGAACCACCGGGCCAATGAGCCCGGCAAAGTAAAAACACCCCCTCTCCCTGATTCGATGTCACGTGACAGTCACGATTTGTCACGTGACAGTCACGCAGATATGTCACGTGACGTCACGCAGGAGAACAGACAACAGAACAGAGAAGAGAACAGATATATAAAAACAACAACAGACAACATCCGGTTGTTGTTGTCTGAGACACCGCTGGAAAAAATCTCCGACGGAGAGCTGGACGGACTTGCGCAGCGTCACGGCACGGAACGTCTCCTGAAGGCCGCCGATATCGCCACCGAGACCTGGCGAAGGACGTCGATAGAGCTGCACAACCCGGGCGGTTATCTCCAGTCCGTGTGCACCGGTCTCGTCGTGCCGGAATGGTATGTGCCTCACTCCGAACGAACCAGATCGCCTCCCCCTGACAGCAAGACGGAGGCAGACCAGCAGGAAACCGATGGGCTGGAAGAGGCAGAGGACACGGCCAGAGATGCCGTATGGGCATCGCTGACCGGCACCCAACAGGAGGAGTACGTTGCCATGGTTAACGCGAACCGACCCAAAGGGGTTGAGTACAGCCAGCATGTTTTGCTGACGCTGGCCAAGGGACGTGCCTGGGATGAATCCCGGTTCGGCGGTGATGGGTGATCTGCTGCGCATCCATCGCGGATGGCTGCGCAGAAAAGCAGGGGAAATCCGTACGGGATTCGCCCGGCACGGATTTGCAGACCGCTGCGCGGTGCGGAAATTGGGGGATTAGCGTTGTCGCCGGGATGAACCACAGGCTGCGCAGTCATCGAACCACCGAGCATGCCAGCGGGCCGCCGCAATTTCCGCGCTATGTCAGCACCGGCCGACATAGCGCGGAAACAGAACCATGGCCGCTCTGTCGCCACAGGCGCGACAAAGCAGGGAGGAAAGGGTGATGAACAGGGATAGAGAGACATTTGACGCGCAAGTGGAGGTCGAGCGGATCCGTGCCCGCCGGGCAGAGGCGCGGCGCAGGCTCTATCGCCGGAGCCGCCTGGACCGGTACCGGGCTGAGCTGGTGGCCATGAAACGGGCTGGCGCGTCTTGCGCCGACCTGGTCGAGTGGCTGCGGATCAAACACCGCTGCCGGATCAACCGCAGTTCCGTGGACCGGTACCTGAAAAAACTGCCTGAGCTGGCAACGACCGCGCCCACGGAACAAATCTGATGAGGCAGAAAAAAAATGCCAAAATTTCGATCAACCAGGGCGCAGGCGGAACATGCCGTCTCCCGGAAGATTGCCTTGGGCAAGGGGAGGCATGACCATCGAAACGACGGCCGTATCCACAGCGTCGGCACAGCGCGAGGGTATGCGCAGGCGCTCAAGGGCTTTGCCGAGTACCTGCAGAGCAACCGCTTGGGCGATCTGGGTACGGCGACCGACAAAGAGGCCAGTCAGTACCTGGCCGACCGGTCCGTGCTGGTCGGCCAGAAAACCCTCGATCTGGACCGCCAGGCGCTCCAGATGCACCTGGGGGTGCGGCTTGAGGTGGTCAAGAGCGAGCGAGAGACAGTCCTGTCCACTCGCAGCTATACCACGGCCCAGGTCGAACGGATCGCCGCAGCCCAGAGTGAGCGCAACAGCCTGGCCACCCGCATTGCCCATGATGCAGGCCTGCGGGCGCATGAACTGCTCACCCTGCGGCCGGCTGGTGAACGGCCGCCATCGACCCACCGGCAGTGGAGCGAGGCACGCTTCACCGGCCGCGTCGGTGTGACCTACACGGTGGAGGGCAAGGGCGGCTTGGTTCGGGAAGTCATGCTGTCGCAGGATCTGGCAAATCGTCTGGAGGAAAAGCGCCTTGCCGAACCCAGGCAGGTGTCCGACCGGGGGATACACTACACTCAGCACTACAATCTCGGAGGAGGACGGGCATGGAGTCAAAGCTTTTCAGCATCGAGCAGGCGCGAGCTTGGCTTCTCAAACGGCGCCCATGGTCTGCGGCACAGTTATGTCCAGGAGCGGATGGGCGTACTGCAGGGCAACGGCATGGGCTACGACCAGGCCAGGGGAACGGTCGCCCAGGAAGTGGGCCACTTTGCGAAGGACACCACGAACGCCTATCTCCGATAACGCGGACACGCTGTCTTGTCGCGGCGTTGATTATCGTAGGTCTTGTCTGGTTGAGCGGGTGGGTTATACCGACCCTGGGACTCTTCCGCATGGCGTTGTACGACCCCGAATTTCCCGAGAACGGCTACTCCCTCGTTTATTACCGGGCAGGAAAGGCGGTCAACGCCACCGCGCTCACCATGCTGAAAACAGACTGGGGGATTGTCTGGCAGGTTTGGCCGTTTATTGAATTGGGTTTCTTGATTGGCATGACCGCCGGGTACCCTCTGGGTGAGGTGGCCAGGAGAAAATATGCCATTGATCAGGCATCGAGGGAGGCCGTTCTCCAGGGCGAAGCTTTGCTGGACGAGGCTGACAGGAAGCTTCTCTGTGTTGAAAATACTCTGCGCGAGGCGTATGCGCAGGAGGCCAGGGTGAAAAGAATGCAGGAGAAACTCTCGGTTGAACAGCATGAAGTCTACGCCATGCAAATGACCGCCCAAACACAGATGATGGAAGTCGCGGGGCTGGAGAAAGGGGTTGATTACCTGAAGAATGAACTGGCCAAGGCCGAGGCGAAAATCCAGAAACTGAAACGACGAGGTCCCCAAAAGCCAAAACAGGTGCCAAAGCAGGTTGACTTCGATCCCCGGACAGGTTAAAATTCAATTATTGAAAGCGTACCGTGACGCTAAGTCATATGACACACGGATCGGCCCGCAGAGCTGGCTTTTATAGCAAATCCTGCAACTATCCTGTCCGGTACAGATGAGCCGGAGGATGGCAGCGGCGAACAGTCCCACGCTGAACCAATGGGGGCGAATCGGGAAGGTGACTTCTCGCGGTGGTACAGTAAGACCATCGGCCACGGCGGCACAGACCGACCGTTTGGGCAATCTAACGCACCATCTTTCGGACTCCTGCCCATTCCAAACCCCAGTAGCATGGCAAGGCAAAGCCAGCAAGGCCAAGCCCTGCGGGTGCTCGCAAGCTCGCAGCCTTGCTTCCTTTTCCTTTCCATGCTGCACCTCCAGGTGGCGAAGGCGAAAGGGCGTTTGCCTCCGGCGGGGCTTAGGCTCAAAGGCTTTTCATATGAGAAGTGAGCCAAGATAAGCAATAATTTTAGATAGACTTCGTGATGAGTAGAAATGATAGCGATTATTGACTATGAAATTATTTTTGATGTTGATGTAAATATTTTTTGACTTTAGCGTCTGGTTCAATATAGGCTGATTACAGATAACGAAAGCTATCCGACAATGGCAAACCCAGGGTGACCTGGGGACGCAAAGCCACGGGTCTTGATAAAGACAGCCGGGCCGCCGAAGAAGCAGAGGAAGAATTTAACCCCCCGTCTTCGGTAAGGAGATGGGGTTTTTTATTTGCATATTAAGGGAGGGGAAATGACATTAGATTCGATTAAACTGCGCCCTTTTACTGCCTGCCAGATTTTTCTTCACTTTTTCCTTTGTTTTGTCGTGGTGTTAACCGCGCAAGCCGGTCAGGAAGGAAAGAATTTTCTCACTATCAAGGACAAAGATTCCGGCAAAGAGACCGGAAGTCCCTTGAAGGTCACCCTTTCCGAATCACCCGCCGGCATCAAGGTGGATATCCTGTATCTCAACAAGGCTGATGCCCAGCTTGTCGAGAAAATGAAGTTCCCGCCCGATCACAAGATTCCGGAGGGAGGGGAGATCACTCTCTTTCTGGATGGCCAGCTTGTTTCCCAGGAACCCTTCACCGGGAAGGAACTGAAGCTGTCCAAAACCCTGGAGTCGATGACGGTAGAGAACGGAGATCATACACTTCGTTGCGAAATAAACTCCTATCCTGGCGGGCAACAGAAAATGGAGGTCTCTTTCCATCTGGACGCGACTCCGATCATTGACGTGCAGACGCCTGAGTCAGCCAAAGTGTTTGATCCGGTTTTCACCTTCAAACTGTTTGGCGCGATGGAAGGCAATGCCGGGTTCGTCGAAGTTTATATAGACGAGCAGCCTGCTGCCAATTTCTCCCTGACGACAAATGACGACGGCAAACCGAAAAAGTTGTCGGAAATCCTGGGCAAGTCGGTTGAAACCGCCGCTCTTTCCCAGGGCACGCATCTTATTCGAGTTACTGCCACCGCCATAAACGGCAGTAAGGCGGTCAAGTTTCTGAGTTTCGTCGTGGACGCAAAGCCGGTGGTAGCGGTCACCATGGATCAAAATAAAAAAATTCAGATGATTACGGTAGAATTACCAGCAGTTGAATCTGGGTATTTCGGTAACGTCGATGTCTATTACAGTGACGATGTTATTATTGCTGCGCAGGCAAAAGAATCACATTTTTCACTCGACCGTAAAGATATTGAAAAGGCATTCAAGGAGAATCATCACTCCATCTCACAATATCCTGTCGATCTCGTCATTGCGGTGCGAACAGCGAACAGCACTGAACATTGGCAGCATATTGAATACCGCTAGTAGAGAGATGTACAGAGAGCATTACTAGCTCACAAGGAATTATCATGAAAACGTATTCCAACCATTCGCGGCTGATATTGTTTCTGTTCGCCATATTACAGGTTACCTGTTTTGCAACACCTGTTCATGCAACAACTGCTACGATCAGTGTAACTGGAAATGAAGGAGCTATTCCGTTGCGCGCTTCGGCTGCCTTCACTAAAGATGATGGTAGTGCTGCCTCCGGTTCTCTAGCTGTTTATCATGACGGTGGCTACATCGGTGGTGACAGTGGTTACGGTTCGGCAAGCTGGTCAACCTCTCTTGACGGCGGAATTATGTCACAGGGGGGGCACACATTTAAGGTCAGCGCCTGCGCTTCTGGGGGCGGGTGCGCCTCATCTACCGCAACGATCACCATCGACAACACGCCTGAGGTAACGATCAACAGTCCGGGTCAGGTCGAGGGGGCGTTTGATTTTAGCGGCAGTGCGACCTTCAAAGAGTCCTCAACGAGTTACGAGGGGCGCATATACGTGTATGTGGACGGATCATATCATGGCTACAAAACTTATTACACAACCAGTGTCAGCTGGTCATACTTTGATATAACCGGTCGCAAGCTCGATGCTGGAATTTTATCCCAGGGC
>QZIR01000073.1 GCA_003604975.1 Desulforudis sp.
TCCCGTCAAGGGAGGGGGAGTACCTGGCGCATACGCCAAGGGAGGGGGGAAGCAGCTTTTCCCCTCCCCCCCTGAGGGGGAGGGCTAGGGTGGGGGGGAGGGTCGGGAGTGCAAGGCAATGGTCTATTTTGAGGGCGGCGACTTATGCAACCTCGCCCACGCGGACCAGGAAGCATTGATCAGAGCAGTGGTCGCGGTGGATGACCTGCCGAAGGTATCCATTACCTCCAGAGTCCTGGGCATTGCTCCATCCCCATAACCCATAACCACCCAACTTCCCAATTCTCCATTCATAATTCATAATTCATAATTCATAATTCATAATTAGCCCTCCCCCCCCTTGCACAAGTGCACTCCAGAATGTTTCATAAAAATGAAATACAAAATGAGGTGCAACATGGGTAGCATATCGATCCGCCTGCGGGATGACCTGCTCCAGGAGGCAGAAGACAAGGCGCGGGCTCTCCACGTATCGCGCACGGAATACATTCGTTTAGCCATTATCGCCATGAACGAGGAGACGGAAAGGGCGCTGCGTCGAAAAAGGATCATGGCGGCATCTCGGAAGGTTCGCAAGGAAAGCATGAAGGTTAATGCCGAATTTGCGGCTGTCGAAGGGAACCCTGATGCTTAATCGCGGCGAAATCCGTCTGGCCGACCTCAACCCTGGGCGTGGCACGGAACCTGGGAAAACCAGGCCCGTTCTCATAGTTCAATGCCAGGATCTGCTGGATGCCGAACACCCATCAACCTTGATCCTGCCGCTCACGACCAATCTGATCGCCGACGCTGCCCCACTCCGATTGCGAATTAAGGCCGGCGGCGGCCTCAAGCATGATTCGGATCTTCTCATCGACCAGCTTCGCACCATAGATAACAGGCGCCTGGCTGGAGAAACCATCCTGCAGTGCCCCGCCGAAACCATGGAAAAGGTTGACCAGTATCTGGCCGAACTTTTGGACCTGCACCCTGTACTGCAAACCGTGAACCCCATAACCCCTTAACCACTTAACCACATAAACACTAAACCACAAAAAGCGAACCCATCTTGACATTCGGACGTTTTCGTCCGATAGTGTTTATGACTGGAAACGAGTTTATCAAGAAGGTAAAAGCACACGGCAGGGCCAATAAAATCTCCGTGACACTGCATGCGTCCAGAGGCAAAGGAAGCCATCAGACACTCTACTATGGCAACGTATTCACCATCTTCGCAACCCGAAGGATGAGTTGAAGACCGGCACATTTCATGCCATGTGCAAGCAACTCGGGATTAACCCGGCAGATTTATGAGGCAACAAATGAAACGCTTTCAGTATCCTGTATTGCTCACCCCCGCCGAGGAAGGCGGATATGTCGTAACATGCCGCGACATGCCGCAGTTGGTGACCCAAGGTGAAAACGACCAAGATGCCCTTGTCCAGACGGTCGATGCCATGGACGAGGTTTTTGCCACGTACATGGTCAACGGAATGGACTTTCCCGAACCCTCCAGGAAAAAGCACCATGAATATCTCGTTTCCCCTCCGGCCGAAACAGTGGCGAAGGCAGCCTTGTATGTTGCGATGCGTGAGGCCGGTATCAGCAAGATTCAATTGGCCAAACAACTCGGAGTCGATGAAAAAGAGGTTAGACGCTTGCTCGACCCCCATTACGGATCAAAACTCCCGCGGATAGCCGAAGCCGTCCAACTGCTTGGCAAGCGACTGGTGATCGGTTTAGAGCCTGCATGAAATGCATATTTGCCCCAGGATGTTCTGACCGGGTTCAAGGGGACACCACCCCGTAAAAACATAACCACATAAACATAAAACCTAAATCCAGCTACCAAAATCAGTAGACGCACCTACCAATTTCTGGTAAACTGTTTTCCATGGTAGAAATACAACGTGATTTTAGCAGGATCCTGCGCAACCGCCTTGGCGCTGAACTGAATTTCATTCAGGTTGTCCTTGGCCCCCGCCAGGTCGGGAAAACCACGGGTCTGCGGCAGATTGTCAGCGAATGGAACGGACCAGCGCTCATGGTTACCGCGGACGAAGTTGCCGCCCCCGGTGCGGATTGGCTTGCAGTGCAATGGCAGAGAGCACGTAATCTGGGTGACAACGCCCTCTTTGTCGTCGACGAAGTCCAGAAGATCCCTCATTGGAGCGAAACGGTAAAATATCTTTTTGACCAGGACCGCGGCCGGGGAAAAGTGAAGATCGTCCTTCTCGGTTCAGCGAGCCTCTCATTGCAGCAGGGCTTGTCCGAGAGCCTTGCCGGCCGCTTCGAAGTCATCCCGGCCCACCACTGGAATCTGGCTGAATGCGACAGGGCCTTCGGCTGGGACCTCGATGCGTTTCTCATGTTCGGCGGCTATCCGGCGGCTTCCGAACTTGTCGAAGATGTTGAGCGATGGCAGTCCTTTCTCAGGAATTCCATTATCGAGCCGGTGCTGATCAAAGACATTCTCGGCCTGACAACGGTCGGGAAACCTGCCCTGTTCCGCCAGACATTCGAATTGTCCATGGCCTATCCGGCCCAAGAAATATCTTTTCAGAAACTTCTGGGGCAACTTCAGGAAAGCGGCAATATCACAACCATCAAACATTATCTGGAACTCCTGGAAGGGGCTTTTCTGCTCAAAACACTGCAAAAGTATTCCGGTTCGACAGTGCGAAAAAAAGGTTCGAGCCCCAAGATATTGCCGCTCAATACAGCGCTCATTCACGCGTTCAGAAGCCCCCGGGATATCAAAAGCAACCCCGATTGGCGTGGCAGGATCTTCGAGGCCGCCGTGGGAGCGGCCCTGGCCCGGGCGGGCGGCGATCTTTTTTACTGGCGGGAAGGCAAATTCGAAGTCGATTTTGTCTTGCAGCTGGAAGGCAAACTCTTTGCCGTGGAAGTAAAATCCGGCCGCAAAAAATCGTCCAGAGGCATGGAAAAATTTCTTGCGGAACATCCCCGATGTATCCCGCTGTTCATTGATTACAAGAGTGGCGAAAATCTTCTGAGAGCTGATAAAATAAATGCCTCGAATCTAATAACCACATAACCACTTAACCACCTAATCACTTAACCACTTAATCACTTAACCACTTAAAAACTTAACCACTTAATTTGCTGCGGCACGAGTGGATGGGTGGCTGACGGGGCAGTAGTCCTCCTTTACTTCCACTCTCCTATTGACGCCCTGTAACATATAATCCACAATATCTTATGCCGGAAACGCCATACCGCCTTGAATACTACATTCATGACAATGGCAGGGAGCCAAAAAGGAAAAAACCATGAGAGAAATGACCCGCTACGAAAACGACTTGAATGAATGGCTGAAAGATTCGGACAATGCCGCCGAATACCTCACAGCCTCCATTGAAGAGGGCGACAAGGATTCGGTTTTGCTGGCATTGCGCAGGGTAGCCCTGGCCCAAGGCGGCATGGCCTCTGTTGCCCAAAAAGCCCAAGTGCCCCGCGAAAGTCTTTACCGCGCATTATCGCAACGGGGTAATCCTGCCCTGACAAGTCTGTTATCAATCCTGCACGGCATGGGATTACGGATGACCATCCAGCCGGAAAAATAAAACTCCTCCTTCCTCTGCATTCAGCGCATAAACCGACCCCAACACCTTGAAATAATGCGTAAAAAATAATCACATAAAAACTCCCCAATTCTCCATTCCCCACTCATAATTCATAATTTCTTCAACCCCCATAACCACTTAAAAACTTCATCATTCATCATTCTTCATTCATTATTTCCCCTTGCCCTTCTGTAATTTTAAAGCTACATATATACTATGATCGAAATCTTTCGATACCAGACAGAAGATGGCAGAGAGCCTTTGACCGATTGGCTTCATTCTCTCAAAGACAAACAGGCACAAGCCAAAATTCGCGTCCGTCTGAAACGATTGGAGGCAGGAAATTTCGGCGACTGTTCCCAGGCTGGTGAGGGTGTACAAGAATTACGGGAACATCTTGGATCTGGTTATAGAGTGTACTTTGGCCGACATGGCCTGAAGGTTGTGATTCTGTTATGCGGTGGTTCCAAAAAATCACAGCCTGCGGATATCAAAATTGCGAAAAAATACTGGGAAAATTGGAAACGGAGACAAGTATGAAAAATAAAATAAATGCTGCCGTTTCTCACCATGATCGTGAAGTGGCCGAATTGCGAGCTGATCATGAACTGGCTGTCGAATATCTGAAAGCCGCGATGGAATCGCTCGACAACCCCGATGACCGTGCTGCAGGTCTTATCGCCCTTCGCACGGTAGCTGAGGCATATGGCGGACTCGGGGCGGTTGCCGCGGAAGCAGGAATCAGCCGCGAATCGCTTTATCGTACATTATCGCCCAAAGGAAATCCGACACTCAAAACGCTGCTTGCGGTGTTAAAAGCCCTGGGAATGAAACTCTCGGTGGAGCAAGGGCATCACGCTGCAGCGTAGCTCTTTGCGGATGATGTCAGTCGCAGCCAGGCGTTCACGGCCCGCCACCGCATGATCGAGACGATCAAACCTCGCCTGATTGTAGTGGCTGGCCCAAATAGAGCCGGAAAAACATCAATCACCGAGCAGTTGCTGCGGCACGAGTGGATGGGTGGCTGACGGGGCAGTAGTCCTCCTTTACTTCCACTCTCCTATTAACGCCCTGTAACATATAATCCACAATATCTTATGCCGGAAACGCCATACCGCCTTGAATACTACATTCATGACAATGGCAGGGAGCCATTCCGAGAATGGCTTTTCGGGCTTCGTGACCGGGCCGCCATCGCTCGAATCACCGCCCGTCTTGGCCGAGTAGAGCTTGGTAATCTGGGAGTTTGCAAAGGGGTTGGGGCTGGCGTTTCGAATTAAAGATTGATTACGGACCTGGTTACCGTGTGTACTTTGCCAAGAGCGGTGACACCGTCCTGCTGTTTACTCCTGGGTGGCGACAAAGCAACACAAACGCGGGATATTGAGACGGCAAAGGCATATTGGTCAAGTTACATAAAAACTCCCCAATTCTCCATTCCCCACTCATAATTCATAATTTCTTCAACCCCCATAACCACTTAACCACTCAAAAACGTAAATTCTTCATTCTTCATTCATAATTCATAACTCATAATTCCCCTTGCCCCTTCCCCGACCATCCTGTACCTTGCCGCATACAATTTTGATCTGAAAACCATCGTCCCGATAACCAGTTAGTGAAAAAAACAGAAAAAGCACCTGCAATAGAGAAGCTAATTGCGTAAAGTGTCACCAGAACTTTGAAAGCTGAGGATTTGGCCGAGAAATTTGGGTGAATTTTAGATCTTCCCGGTTGCCATCTATTTCACCAGGTGATATAGTATTATGAAAAGAATTTTCATAACCAGGACTTTCATCCGCTGGATGCGCAAAGCCCGCCTGACCGACCAAGAACTTTGCCAAGCGGTTTCCGAGATGTCGTAAGGGCTCATAGATGCCGACTTGGGCGGCAACGTGGTAAAAAAACGCGTTCCCCTGCCGGGCAGGGGAAAACGGGGTGGAGCCCGAACGATTGTTGCCACCAATCGAGGCGATCGCTGGTTCTTCTTATATGGCTTTGAGAAGAACGAACGTGCCAATATAGACAAGGACGAAATCAAAGCCCTCCAGGAGTTGGCGGCGGAGTATCTGGCAATCGACGATCAGGGAATCGAACTGGCCGTCAGCAGCGGCAAGTTCACGGAGGTACACGATGACAACCAAGCGTAAGAGCCGAATTCTGCAGGAAGTCCACGAAATGGCTTCCGATCTTAACGAGATTGGACTGATCGATAAGCGCCGGATGCACGAGTTCGAGGCGCTTTGCGGCCTCGATGTTCAAGACATGCCGCCGCGAAAGATCAAGCAGCTTCGTGAAAACGCCCATCTCAGTCAGGCAGTCTTCGCGGCTGTACTGAACACAAGTGTCTCTACCGTGCAGAAGTGGGAGATCGGTAACAAGAAACCGAGCGGTCCGTCTCTGAAACTGCTCAACCTGATTGACCGGAAAGGATTAGATGCTGTTCTTTGAACAGCGGCACGCAGGCCACCGCGATCACTGCCCACAAGCAAATTGAAAACCTTGGAACGTTAACGGCAAAACGTGGTCTGTCCACGAATTCCTCCCATAACCCCCTAACCCCATAACCACATAATTCCCCCCTTGACCTTATTCTTCATCCCTTATAGCATGAAAATAGGTAATTATTCGCAGGGCGTTGCTATATGAGTCAGTTCCAGATTATCCAGCAGAAGAAAAAAGATATTCTTGCCGTAACCCGCAGGCATGGCCTTCTGAATGTGCGCGTTTTCGGCTCTGTAGCGCGCGGTGAAGATACCCCGCAAAGTGATGTCGATTTCCTGGTAGACCTTGAAAAGGGCCGATCCTTGTTGGATTTAGGCGGCGCTCTCATTCAGTTGCAGGAACTTCTGGGACGCAGGGTTGATATCGTTACTGAACATGGGCTGCACTGGTATCTGCGCGACAGGATACTGAAAGAGGCGCGGCCATTATGAAAGATGATCGACTCTATCTTATCCACATATCCGAAAGTATTGCCAGGATTGAATCCTATACATCGGGGATGGATTTTGCCGCCTTTATAAAAAATACCCTGGTTCAGGATGCGGTAATACGCAATCCGCAGGTACTCGCCGAATCAACCCAGAGACTTTCCGGTGAATTCAAGGCGCAGCATGTCGAGATAGAATGGTACCGGATAGCCGGTATGCGGAACATTCTGGTGCACGACTATCTGGGGATCGATCTCGAAACAATATGGACCGTTGCGACAACCAAGCTGCCGGACTTAAAGGTGGCTATTGATGCCGCCTTGCAGTAGAAACCCGCTAATCGCTTTATCGGACATTATCACCCAAAGGAAATCCGACACTCAAAACGTTGCTTGCTGTGTTGAAAGCCCTGGGAATGAAACTCTCGGTAGAAGAGGGGCATCATGCAGCAGCGTAACTCTTTGCGGATGATGTCAGTCGCAACCAGGCGTTCACGGCCCGCCACCGCATGATCGAGACGATCAAACCTCGCCTGATTGTAGCGGCTGGCCCAAATGGAGCCATGAAAATCTCCTTCACATAACCACATAACCACATAAAACTTAACCACAAAAAAAATAAATCGTCTTGCCACACCATACAAATGAATGGTAAAAACATACATTATGACCATTCTGGCGGAAATAGTATCATCAAAAATACGGGCGGAGGTATTCCGCCTGCTCTTCGCGGACAGTGCCGTTGAACTTCATATGCGCGAACTGGCAAGGATTTCCGGCATGGCCATCGGAACCGTCCAAACCGAACTCAAAAAACTGTCACGCCTTGGTCTTGTTGCATCACGGCGAGACGGAAATCGCCTTTACTTCAGGGCTCAGCAGGCCCACCCCCTCTATCCCGATATCCGAAGCCTGGTACTCAAGACAACAGGACTGGCTGATGTTTTGCGGCAGGCACTCTCCAAAAGCAAGCGGATCCAGTATGCATTTATTTTTGGCTCGTTCGCCTGTCACGAACAAAACGCCGAAAGTGATGTCGATATGATGATCATAGGTGAACTGGGCCTGCGGGAAGTGACGGCGTTGCTGTCTGAGGCAGGGGCCGCAAATCTGATCTCCCGGGAAATAAACCCCTTTGTCCTCACCGCGGAAGAGTTCCGCAAACGCAAAGCGGCCGGAGATCATTTTATCTCGCAGCTTATCGGTTCTCAAAAGATATTCTTAGTTGGCAATCAGGATGAGTTTGAAGCAATGGGCTGATAACGGTTGGCTGCGCCCGCACAAGACCAGCGCTCAAGAGGTGGAAAACCTCTTGCTCATAGTCAACCGTGATCTCAAGGACGCCAAAGAGGGGGAAATTTCCCAGGACTGGAGATTCGGCATTGCTTATAATGCCGCCCTCAAGCTCTGTACCATTCTTTTACATGCAGAAGGCTACAAACCTGAACGCACTTTGCAACATTACCGAACAATCCAGGCCCTCCCCCTTATCCTGGGCTCATCCAGAAAGAGGGATGCACAGTACCTGGATGCATGCCGCATAAAAAGAAATACCGCGGAGTATGACCAGATTGGCGTTGCAAGCAAGGTCGAGGCAGCTGAATTGATCACCTTTGCAGAGGATTTGCGACAGGTTGTGCTGACCTGACTCAAGGAACACCACCCAACACTGTCGCGCCCATAATCACCTAATCCCATAACCACTTAAAAACCTAACCCCATAACCCCATAACCACCTAATCACTTAAAAACTTAACCACTTAATCACATAATAAATAATGAACTTCTTCCCTTTTCCAGGTACAAGGTTTATGGGAAAGGGGAGCAGAAAAACATAACCACTTAACAACAAGATCATGAAAAAAAGCGAACACTTCGACTTGAATGACATTCAGCATGAACCGACGGATGAGCAACTTGAAGCGTTGATGAACTCAGTAGCTGCCGAGGTTAAGCGGCGCGCCGAAGTTGCGAAGGAAACTCTTATGAAACGCCTGCGCGACGACATTGCCGCAGCCAGGCGTTCACGGCCCGCCACCGCATGATCGAGACGATCAAACCTCGCCTGATTGTAGTGGCTGGCCCAAATGGAGCCGGAAAAACATCAATCACCGAGCAGTTGCTGCGGCACGAGTGCCGGACAAGATTGATTTCATCCAGCGTGCGAAGCAGGCCGGTTTTTTTATCAGATTGTTTTTTGTGGGCACCGACAACCCCACCATCAACGCTAAGCGCGTAGCGCAGCGCGTCATGGAAGGTGGACACGATGTGCCCATCAGCAAGATTATCGCCCGCTACACACGGTCATTGGCAAACTGCTCAATAGTAGCCCGCATCGCTGACCGTGCCTACATCTATGACAACTCGGTTGACAACGCGCCGGCAAGGCTTTTGTTCCGCACGAGTGAAGGGAAATTGATCAAGCACTACGGCGATATCAACCCATGGGCGCTGGTAATCTTGCGCGAAATTGACCCGACATTCATGGATTAAGAACCCCATAAAACTTAACCACTTAATCACATAACCTCCCAATTCTTCATTCATAATTCATAATTCATAATTCATAATTTCTGAAGTGGTCCCCAAAATTCGGTCGTGTTGCAAGGCGGATAGCAATAACCCCATAAAAAATTTCTTCGTGCTGAACCGAAATTTTCGTGCACTTTAACCGGATACATGATTATGTATATACATAAAGTATATCCAAAGAGGAGGTTGCCAATGTCTTATGCGCGTGTATTCAAGTCGGGAAACAGCCAGGCTGTTCGGTTACCCAAGGAATTCCGCTTTGAAGAGGATAAGGTTGAAATATTCCGTCGCGGGAATGATGTTGTGCTGCGTGGCAGAGCTGTCAATGCCGCAACAATATTTGACGCATTAGCCAGTCTGCCGCAAGACTTGTTCGCGGAAAAACGCAATGACACCCCGCCACAGCAAAGGGAGTCATTCTGATGCCTGTACGGTATTTGCTGGATACCAATATTTGTATCTACATTGCCAAATATAATCCGCCGGAAGTGCGTGAACGGTTCGCCCAACATACGGTTGACGAACTTGCGATGTCGGTGATCACCCTCGGTGAATTGTATCATGGCGCGGAGAAAAGCCAGTCCCCCAAAAAGGCCTCCGCTGCCATCGAGCAACTGATCAACGTAATACAGGTCATTCCGATGACCGAACCGGTGGCACAGCAATACGGAAAGATTCGGGCGAAGCTTGAAAAAGCCGGGCAAACGATCGGCAACAACGACTTGTGGATAGCTTCCCATGCCAAAGCCGAGGGTTTAGTGCTCGTCACCAACAACGAACGCGAGTTCAAGCGAGTGGCAGGGTTAAAGGTTGAGAATTGGGCCAAATCATAACCCCATAACCACATAACCACTCAAAAACGTAAATTCTTCATTCTTCATTCATAATTCATAATTTCTTCAACCCACATAGCCACATAATAACCTAATCACATAAACAAAGTGCCCAAAAAATAAACGTGGTCTGTCCCCGATTTTTCGATTTTTAATCATAGGTGAACTGGGTCCATGCATATCATGTGCTCCGGCAATGGGAGCAAAAAGGGAGATATGTCTTTACCCGGCAGGATCTGTCAAAGTTATTCAACAAAGACAAGGCCAAGGCATTTACCGAAGGTTTGAATCGCCTGGTCAAGGATGGCTTGCTGGTCAGGGCATGCCGGAGTGTTTTTGTTAATCCCCATGCGCATTGCTTTGACGGATATGTACTCGAAAGGGTTGCGGCAGCAATGCGCCGGGGTGAATACAGCTATATCAGTCTTGAATCCATGCTTTCGGAATACGGAATTATTTCCCAGATTCCTCTTGATCGATTGACCGTGATGACCACCGGTCGCAAGGGAACGTATCAAACCCGCTATGGAGTGATTGAGTTTACCCATACCAGTCGTTCGGTACCGGATATTATCCGCAACACCAGGCGCGTACAAGGCCGCCCCCTTCTTTTGGCTACCCGGGAAGCCGCCTGGCGGGATTTGAAGCGAGTAGGCCGAAATACGCAAATGGTCAACACCTCAGAGCTGCACGATTACCAATAGCGAAAATTTTCAGATGCTGGTGGATATGGCCGTGAAAATGGGAGGGCGTACCCATATGCGGCCGGTCATTGAAAAGGAACTGCTCCATTATGATATTCTGTTTGCCCTGGACAAGGCCGGATTGCTTGAAGCTTTAACCTTTCAGGGCGGCACCTGTCTTCGCTTGTGCTATGGTGCGCCTCGCTTCAGCGAAGACCTGGATTTTGTGGGAGGTCGCAATTTCTCCACACTACGCCTGAAGGAGATGAAGTCCTGTCTTGAAAATTACATCGGCAGGCGTTACGGACTTACGGTTGACGTCAAAGAACCGCACGAGTTGACTCACGAGCCGGAATATCGTGATTTAAAAGTTGACAAGTGGCGTATCACGGTGACTACCGCGCCTGATGAGCGGTATATGCCCAGACAAAGAATTAAAATTAAGGTGGCCAATATTCCGGCCTACTCCAGGGAACCCCGTGATTTAAAGACGAATTACGACTTCCTGCCGGATGGCTACAGCGATACTCTGGTCCTGGCCGAAACCCTTGATGAAATCATGGCGGATCACTAGTGTCCGGTTGTTATTCGAATAATTTCAGTTGGTTGCACGATGGGGCGGGCTTGCTCGCGCAATCGTGATCCGTAATTAGCTGATATATCGTGCTTCTCTCGAAGATGCTGACACTCAGGATCTGTAGAATTGTGTAGAGACTTTCCTGGAGCCGGAGCTGTTTTTTCATGATCGCCACGAGGACGTACACGGAGACTGCTATCCAGATCTGGCTCTTCACCGCATTTTCTGATGTCCCGTAAAAGCTCTTGATTCTGAGGTTTTGCTTGATCCACTTGAAAAATAGTTCTACCTGCCAGCGAGAACGGTACAGTTGGGCGATCGTCAGAGCCGGCAGGGCGAAGTTGTTCGTCAGAAACACCAGTGTCTTGCCGGTTTCTGGATCGCGGAATTTTATGCGCCGCAGCTTTTCGGGATAGGCTTTCCGTGACTTTGCCCCGGTGAGCACAATGGTCTGGTCGCAAATCAAACCGGTACTGCGGTCGACCGAACGAGAAGACCGCCGCCGGTATTTGATGTTCGACTTGGCGCGGGTGACAAAGAATGCTGACACCAGGGTGAAGGCATAGAGCCGTTCGAAATCCACGTAGCCGCGGTCCATGACATAAAAGGCGCCGGGCTCCAGCGTGAGGAGATCGAGGGCATTGACATCGTGGAGCTTGCCGTCGGAGATATGGATGAACGTCGGAATGTTGCCCCGCAGGTCCAGCAGGGTATGCAGCTTGATGGCCGCTTTGCTTTTGCGGAAGGGCGCCCAGGGGAATACCGACAGGCAGAGGTCGATGGTCGTCGAGTCGAGGGCGTAGACGGTTTCGTCCAGCTCGGCGAGAAATGTCTCCGTGCTGTAAAGGTCGCGGGCTGTGGCGATCAGAGCATGGGCCAGTTCGGCATAGATGCGCCAGTCGCGAAGCTCGTTGGCATCCGCAATGGTTGACCGGCGCACATTGCCACGGATA
>QZIR01000048.1 GCA_003604975.1 Desulforudis sp.
ATTCCCCTACATATTTCTGAAAACATCTAAAGGCCGCAACCCCTTTATTTGCAAGGGTTGCAGCCTCTTTTTCTCCTCTTTTGCTGTCAAAGTCAGGATGATACTGTAATGGAAGTATATCAGGTGGGGAAGGCGATTATTGTCACCCCTGCGGAACTTTCTGTCCGGGAGCTGGCCAGACAAGTGGAAGAGGAGATGGAGAAGACCCAGTATAGCCTGAAAGACCTGCTATTTGAGCTTCGGGAAGGTACGCATGCTTACCGGGAAGAAGATTAAGGTCTTCTATGACAGCAGCGTCATTATTGCCGGTTTGGCCTCAAGCAGGGGCACATCCTGTATCACGTTGTCTTTGGCCGAGATGGGAGTCATCGAACCCTATATTGCGGAGCAGGTTGTAAGCGAGGTCATAAACAATGTGGAAAGGAAACTGCCTTCCTGCCTCCCGCAGTTTTTTACCCTGTTTAAGACGTTGCCCTTCAGACTTGTTGATGCTAAAAGGGATCATCTTAACCGGGCTTTAGAGTTAATCAACGAAAAGGATGCCCCTCTCGTGGCGGTGGCGATGTCAGCGGGTGTTGACGTTTTGTTAAATCTGGACAAGCATTTCTTACACGATGAACTGCGGGAGCAGTTGGATTTTGTCGTCTGCACACCGGGAGATTTCCTGACACACTTCCCTGACACGCCGCCAGGGAACGGTGTATCCGCGTCGGGGCACGAATTCCGTAATTCCAGTCCTACATTTTCTGCCTAATCCGGCTGATCTCCTTGGTCAGCCCGTGGTACGGGGGCCGCTTGCACAGGTCCAAAACAGTGGACTTGGAGAATGCCGCGCCGCACAGTTCCTCGGTATCTTGGTAACATCCCGTGTGGAGACACCATTGACTACCATCTCCAGCAATCCCTACACTGAAGCCTGTTCGCTCCGCTGATACCGGAAGAACAGGTCGGTAGAGAAACTGGCGCTCCGCAGTCGGGGAACCCGCAAGATGAGCGTTTCCACGGGGGGGGTCACATGCGGCGACCAGGCATTGACCCGCTTAAACGACAGATCCAGTTCGGACCGGATAATGATTGGAGTAACCTGAGAAACCATTGGCATTATAAGCTCGAATGCGATAGATGTAAGTAGTGCTTGGTTCGACCGTGTTGTCCACATAAAAGGTCATTCCGGGGACAACCAATACTGCTATAACTTGAAAACCACTTGTCAATGTTCTTCTTTCTACCACAAAGCCTTCTACGTTGGTCGCCCAGTTTATCCACGACAAATGAATGCTTCCCCCGGATTCACGGCAATTCAGCAGCCAAGGTGCCGGTGGAGCAAACCAGGGTATCCAGATCATTACATCCAATCTGGTAGCCATACCCCCGGGGAACTGTCCGGTATTGCAGAGGTGGGTGACATCACGATCGTGAAGGTAGCGTTGCCCGGTGGCGCCCGCGGTAAGAATCAGGTCATAACTCTCCCCCGAGGCCACGGTCAAGGTGTTTCTCAGGTAAGTCGCATCTAGTGATCCATTTGCGTTCAGGGGTCGGCTGTCCACCGCCACCACCCGGGGGGTTGTTTCCCCGAGGCGGAAAGTGTGATTCTGCACACCGGCATTAATGCAGCGTAGAAGGACTCTCTGCCCGCTCACGCAATTGATCTTTGCACTCACCGGCTGACCGGGCAGGAAATATGTACTATCGGGCAGCAACGTATGGGGGAAAGAACGGCCGTTGACGAGCCAGTAATCCGGACTAAAATCCAGAAGATTGAACTGTCGCCCGGCTTCCGTCGCCTGATTGAATCTAGTGTCTATCTCGCTAAGAACCAATAGCTTCTCCACGTCAAAACCGGTGCCCGTGTTTTCCCCGTAGGCGGTCCTCTCAAACCCATCCTCCGCTGGATAGACCACGATCGCCCCATACAGTCCCATCGGTACCTGCCTCTCCGGGTTGGTACCGCTTTCGTAAAGAAAAACACCGGGGCGGACAGCTCCAAAACTATACTGGACAGTACCTCCGGGAGAAGCGTGGGTATTATATGATACAAACTGCCCGTTATTTTTGACGGGAGCGGGAATGGTGTCCTGCCCCGGGAAAACCAGTGATACGAAATCCTGCAAATCGTTACGCAGGTTTATCCGGATCAGGTCTCCCACTCTCGCTGTAATCGTGGGGCCGGGAAGTTGAGGTTCCCGGCCGGCCGTGGTGGCAAATCCCCAGAAAGGGATATCTGCTCCACCGGGAATCCTGATGCTTCCCGGTTTCGCCCACAAATTCTGCGTTACGACGGCCATCACTGAATCTCCTTTCACACAAGCGGTATTTCCGTCTGCTTATGTACTTTCCACGGGAAGTCTGCCGTGGTGTTCATCCAGTGTCCCTTCAGGATACACCGCAATCATAGTCATTAATCCGCCCGGAAACGCCCCCCAGTTTGTTATCTCCGGCTCTGCATGGGAGTGAAGCATGAAGTGGTACTCTCCCTTTTCGTTAAAGGAAACGACATCCGGGGGAAGCTCCCTCTTTTCGCCCAGGTAAGGGCTGCCGTTCCAAAAGGTCATCCCGGTGTGGCCGATAACCACATTCCTTATGTTCGGCAACGTGGTGGGAATTGGTCTTGACACCGGATCAAAGCCCAGTCCGGTCCACGTGTAAATTTGGTCATAGGTTTGTCCGGCGCCCACCAGTACCGTAAACCTCTTATAAGACAGATCGTGGATCGTCGGTCCAATGCGGTTTTGCAGCAAACGGCCGTCCAGGCCCACCAATCGGGTGTGGTTCCCGTGGGGATGTAACGGATGGTTGGCCGACCCGGCACACGCATAACGGAGCAGAACTCTTTCGCCCGGTTCCATCATCACCATGGAACCGTGAGGCTGATTCGGCAGATGGGCGGCGTGATCCGGAAGCATGGTGTCGTTGGCGCACCGGCCGTTTATTGTCCAGTACCTGGGTTTGAACCCCCGAATGTCATAATTGCCGCCGGTTTCCAGTGCCTGATGCAAGCCCGGGTCCAGTTCAGACAAGACCAGGAGATACTCCCGCTGAAACTCGGTGCCGGTGCCAGCACCGTAAGCTGTTTGGAATTCTCCGGAGTCGGGCTCGTAATCCCAGGGCCGTACAATAATGCTGCCGTACAGCCCCATCGGCACCTGCTGGTGCGGATTGGTTCCGCTTTCATACAGAAAGGTGCCTGGACCGGCAGCGGTAAAGGTATAAGTGATGGTCTCACCGGGCCGCGCAAAATTGGCAAGTGAGACCAGAGCACCGTTTTCATACTGAGGTTGGACCCGCCGGCCGTGTACCCTGACCTCCTCTTGTCCGGGAAAGAGCAGGGACACCGGTACGTCCAGGTTATTGGTCAGGCTTACATTAACAGTCGTCTTACGGGGCGGCGCATTCTGTTTGATGATAATCAGCGGTCCGGGAAGCCGGGCGGAGCCCCCCTCCTGGTCGGTAAATCCCCAAATGTAGATGCTTTTGCCGTCCGGCGTACTGATATATCCATCCGTCGCCCACAAGTGTACGTCAGGCATCTCGTACTCTCCTCACGTCGAATTTATCCATTTAAGGCTGATTGGGCTCGGCTTGGGGCGGTAAACCTCCCGGCGCGAACACCTGCACCTCGGTGATCATCCCCCCGGGCTCTGTTCCCCCGGTCGTATTCTTGGTAAGGTTCCGGTTATAAAGGGGCAGAGTCAGGGGGTAACTCTCTCCGGGACGGGCTTGGGGTGCCGTGAATACAGCGTCGTATGACTGCCCCGGAGCAATGAAGATAATATTTTTGTAGAAAGAAAGGTCTTCCCCGTTTAACCCTAGGGGGCGCATACCATCGATCCCGATCACCCTGAAAGCAGCGCCCAACAACATCAGGGCGTGCTGTTCGAACCCCAGGTTGACAAACCGCAGCAAAACCTTTTCACCGGCGTTTGCCCTGATCAGGGCGGGCCAGGGCTGCAGCCGCAGCCTGCCGCCGGTATCGATGGCGACTGTGTCCGGGTAAGACCGGCCGTTAATTAACCAGTAAGTCGGTCTGTATTCCGTCCAATCCGGCTCCTGCACGGTTTCCACTTGATGGTGGATCACACAATCCAGTTCGTTAAGAAACATATAGTATTCCCGGTCGTACTCCGTGCCGGTACCGTGGCCGTAAGCAGTCTTATAGTCCGGATGCGCCGGGTTGTAATCCGCCGGACGAACGACCAGCGGTCCAACCATACCCATCTGGATGTGCTCCACCGGTTCGTGATGGCAATGATACATGTAGGTCCCGGGATCAAGGGGTTTGTAATAGTACACGAAACTCCTGCCCACCGGGACGGCCACGGACGCCTCCGGAACGCCGTCGTAAAGGGCGATCTGGTTCGGGAACCCGTGATAATGAATGGTATGGGGATCGTCAAGATCCGGTCGTGTGGGCGTCCCGATACTGGTTAGGGTGACGAAGTATTCCTCCCCCACTTGCAGCACCAGCGGCGGGGCCATCAACTCGGCCTTGCCGCGATAACCGGCCAGATTCTTTTCCGGCACCCCGGTTACGTCCGTGAATCCAAAGATGTAATGTATTCTCCCGTCCGGCGTTTCGACCCACCCGTCCGTAGCCGCACGATGTAATTCTATACCCATCAATGTTACCTCCCGATATCGGAAATCAAGAAGCCCTAATCCTGAAACTGGTCAGCACCGATATCGACTCTGTCTTCGCGTGGCTCCCCGTCAAAGTCGTCATCCGGGGCGCTGTAACCGCCGGAGGACCAGGTGCCTTTACCGATCACCGGCGAAGCCGCGGTTAAATGGTAGTCTCCTTCCAGCTCCGGCACCTCGGTGACGATGACTATATTTTTGAAATCCGGCTGGTTGTAAAGGGTGAAGGCCCGAACCACGGTATCGTATTCTTCGACAAACAGTGGATCAACCGTCAAATTCTGAGCGCCTCCGGGGTAGGCCTGAGTCAAACTGCAGTAGTAAGGACTAAATACACCCGACGTACCGAACACCTCCAGGTCCATGGACCCCGCATCGACCAGTTCCAAAGTGTTGAGATCGTAGTAATAGGCCCTGTTGTCCCAAAAGATGTTGTTAAACAGCACGGGGTCGCTGAAGGGCGGCGCGTCGGGCGGCAGCACCGCCTGAAAGGCTGCACTGTGCGGCTCACTCACCAGGCCGGCACCATGCGGGGACCGGTCACTGTCCTCGGCGGTGGCCGTCGAGATGTTCTTGGCGATGGTGTTGTTATAAATCACCACGTTCGAGGCGTCATCGAGGGCTATGCCCCCACCGAGGTCGGTGGAAATGTTGTTGACAATCATATTGTTGTAGATAAGGATTTCGTAAGTTGTCGGCTGCAGCAGCCTGATCCCGCCACCGTCGTCGTTGGCCGAATTACCCTGGATCAAGTTGTTGAAAATGTGGACGTCACCCGAACCGGGAGTGAGCTCCTGCGGCGGTTGGGGTAACTCGCCCGCTACTAGAATTCCAGCCCCCTCGTCAAAAGAGGCGTTGAAAAGGACGCAGTTGTGGTGGATGCGGCCTTGGTTGCTCAAACCGTAGTGGGACACGCCCCCGCCGTATTCGGCGGAGTAGTTGCCGCAGATCTCGTTGTGGTCCACCTCGTAATTGTCGGCCCCGTTGAAGATACCTATCCCACCGGCCAGGTTTTGCCCGCCGTTATTCAGTATCCGGTTGTGACGGATGCGGATGTTTTCATTGTGACAGCTTCCTGCGTATGGCTTGCCGATGGTAATGCCGCCTCCGTACATGCCCCCGTTGCTCTGGATAACGTTGTTGCTGATCGCCAGATAGCGGCCGTAGGCATTCACGTATATCCCCCCGGTACCCCCCCGGGCGCCGGTGATGCGAAATCCGTCAATCCGGGGGTTGAACTGCGGCCCGAAGTCCCCGTCCCGGGCCAAGACCGTGATGACCTGCCCCTCGTAAACCGCGGGGGTGCCCGCGTAATCGTAGTCCACGGTGTCCAGGAGACTGCGCCAGGCTGCCGGGTCGGTGAGGAAATAACGCCCGTCGATGTTGGAACCGATAACGCCGACGGAATCGCCGTCCGGCCCGTCGGGATATGCGCCTCCGGGGCCACACCCCTGCAGCCGCACCTGCTTCGGTACACCGCCGGTGGTTCTGGTGTACAGTATGGGGTTTTCGTAGTAAATCCCGGGGTGAACCACAACCAGCGTCTCGCCCTCGGCTGCATCGATGGCTTCCTGAATGGTTTGATAATCACCGGTGCCGTCCGGATTGACGTGCAGCACCGTCGGACGGTAGCCGATTCCAAGAACGTGCAGGGTGATGCCGGTGGGAATCACCAGGCTGCCGTCGGTTACGACCAGCAATTGGAAGGCACCGCCCGCCCCGGCGGCGAGGGAAGAAAGCACACGGAAAGAGACGGAGGTATCGCTCCAAGCCGTTACCTGAACGTGCTGGTCATCCCCGTCCAGAGTTACCATTCCCCCGCCCTGAACTGAACCGAAGTTCAGGCCCGTCAGCGTGATTTCTTCCAGGTACTCCGTCACCACGCGGTCAACCCTGAACAACTCCGGCCGGTCGGTCCCCAGGGCGCACTGCGGGGGCTGAGCGAACTGTACCCCTGGAGTCGCCACGAAGGCGGTGATGGGGAACACGGCCACATCGGCATAGGTGGTCTTGCCGGGCCAGACGTCAAAGACCAGGTTTAGGGTTTGGTAGTTCGGGTTGTAATTCAGATTCGGCCGTTCCGGATCGCCGGGGTCGTTTCCAATCACCCTGTACATATGCGGTACAACTCCGGAGGGGGTGGGAACGTCGGCGGTGTAGGTGGAAGGTAACAATATCTCGAAAATACCGTTCTTGTCGGAGTTCACCGTGGTGATCAGCTTTCCGGTGTAATCCCGGATCCCAATCGGGGCGTTGGGTACGCCGCGCTTGTCGCCGTAGAAGATCAATTCCGGATCGGTCTCCACGTTTAGGTCGTCGACCAACAGGCCGAGTATACGGCCGGCAACGGGTACATCGGTATAAAGGAAGAAATCGGCGGCGACGTTTTCCCCCTCGCCCAGGATGACTTCCTTTAAGTTGCAGAGGGGCCGGTACTGTCCGTCGTAAGGGCTTCGGGGATCTTGGACCAGGTGCAGTTCACCGGCGCAGGGCGGGGCCGGTATCCAATCCCGGTTCTCCGGGGCCAGCTCTCTCTCCGGACATGGCGGAAGCTCGTCATCCTGACGGAGGAGGACACCATTGAGTACGTAGCGGTCGCCTTGGTCGGTGTTCACCGATTCCTCGGCCACCACTTTGTATAACGGCTGCGGGCTCCCGTCGGGCAAAGGATTGTTCGGGTCTTCCGGGACGACCACTTCAACGTAATAGGTTCCCACAGGGAGCGGCTCCGTCAGGTATTCTCCGGTTTCCGGATCACGGATCGCTTGGTTGTTCTCGTCTAGCAACCATTTTTCCTCAAAGGCATAGCCCCCATCAAAAACCCCGGGTCTGATCTGCCCCCCAAGCGAAGGTTTCTCTACACAGTTTGGATCCGGAGGTGAAAACGGCGGCACACAACCGGCGGGGTGCTCCCAGGCATCGGTCTCTACCGAGTTGATAAGAATGAAGGAGCCATCGTCGCTCCTCTGGTATAGGTTAACTGTCACCCGTGGTATTCCGGGCTCAAAATCTTCCGCAAAGGCATATCGGGGATCGGTCTCGTTGCGTACGGTGGCGTAATGGACGATACCGGAAATGCCACCGTTTTCTCCGCGGCGATACGGACGCTTGCCGAAATGGATGTAATTGGTACCACCCGCCCATGTGATTACGGCTGCAGTCAAGTCGTCCTTGAACACCTCAGGCTGCGGGTAACGATTTTCCGGATTGGCCGCCACCCCGGTTCGGGCCAGACGTGTGAACCCCACCTCGGCTACCGTAAAGTGCTCCAGTTCGAATACTTCGTTGAAAGCGTAGTTTCCTTCCGGATCGGTCAGGGTGGCATACTGTATGGTACCGTCCTTGAAGCGGGTCAACACTTCAACCTCGGGTACCCCCTCTTCATCAGGGTCCGGGATACAGTCCTCGTTGCGGTCAATGAACACTTTGCCCTTAATCCAGCCGTACCAGCGGGGAATGCCGATTTGGCCCGGGTAATTGACCGGATCGTCCTCCACCACCACGTCCATAGATCCGTCCTTGCCGGGTAATTGTACAGTGCGAAAGGAAATGATGTAATCAAGATATTCATCCCAAAGAGCCATCTGGTACAAGCCTGCAGGCACGTTCTCGATCAGGAATGAACCGTCTAGTGCGCCACGGCCTAGGTAAACCTGCTGGTCGTTACCCCCGATGTCGGTAAGGGCTACCCAGGGGTATTCCACCGGCGGACCGAAGACAAGGGGTGCCCCCGGGATGTCGAATTCCAAGACCGTCCGCACTTGACTGCGGACGATACCCCTGACTTCACCCGGTTCAGGAGCAGGGAATTGCATCGGTCGTACAAAACCGAACCAGACCACCGGAAAACGGTACAGGTACTCACTGCTGTAGCCGTCGTTGCCCTCCTCAATCCAGACATCGATAACGTGAGTACCTTCGATGGTAGTAGTCTGGACCCAATCGGTGCCGTCCGGAGGGATGGCTTGAACCCCGTATTTGCCCGGAGGAATATTCTCCATCAGCGCGTTGCCGTCACTGTCGGTACGAATATCGATACCGCCGGTGCCGGGGATAGGTACGGGATTACCCTGGTCATCGTAAATCCAGTTCCCGTCAGCATCCTTTTCGTATTGCGTCCCTAACGGGTTTCCAAAATAGTCTACGGTCAACTCTCCCACTGCATCCTCAACGATAATCCGGAACCCTTCCAGTCCCTGTTCGGAAGGGATATCCGGCTCCCCGTTGACCGGCTGGTTATCGTGAAAAACGAAGACCCTGATCTTGCTTAAGGGAAGAGGGTCCGGCAACAGCTCCACGATGACTTCGGCATCACCATCGGTCACCGTCACCCAGTTGCCGCCCAGCTTATGTTCGGAGGCCTTTACGGATACCAAGTAGCTGCCGTTGGGAACGCTGACCGTGGGGTCGGCAGAGTCCCCCACCGTCACCACGGGACTGTGACTGGCCGGCGGTTTCAGTGAAGGAAGCTTACTTTCATCCACTTCTTCCGGCGGCACTCCCACTTGAGGATCACCGACATTGTTTTCATTCACCACGAACTGAAAATCATCCAGGGGCAGTAGGCTACCGTCCATCCCACGGCTGAACACCTTCACCGTTAATGCCCAAGTCTCTAGAGCTTGAGCACGTCCCCCATATAATCCTTTTGAAGAAGGTGTAACCATTATGTCGGCCTCCTTAGATCTTCAGGAAATAATTGGCTGCTTCAGTATATTTAATATTGCTGGGTTTTGCTACAGGTATACCATAATCTGGAAGGATATTTTTGGATCCAGGTGCTCGGATTCATCCGCTTCGGCCTACTCCCGGAAACCATGAACCGCCTCGCAGACGAGGTCAGCCGGCTTAAACCCCGTTCGGAGGCGGTCTCCTTCATCTTTCTATTCAGTTCGGGGACAAAGTCAACCCTTTCACACACCCCCGATTCTGATAACGTAATACGGCTTTTGCCTTGGTTTAATTCCGGTCTATACCTTCTGCCTAATCCGGTTGATCTCCCTGACCAGCCCGAAAAACTCTTCGTTAAGCCGGTTTACCTCATCAGTCCCAACCACGCCGGAAAGCCTGGCGGATACCTCGGCCAGCCTGGTCTCCACCTCGGCTCCCCGAAACAGGAGGCTCGCCAAAACAGTGCGCACTTCCCCCGGCGTGCGGTCCGTCTTCTGCATAACCTCTTCCAGAATGGTAAGGTTGTCGTCGAATGACCGCAGCCTCTGATCCAAGTACCCCATTCGAACGCCGGGCGCCACCCTGAGCACACCCCGGTCCGGCGTCAGGTCGCCCACGATGATACGAAGCAGGGTTGTCTTTCCCTCCCCGTTCTCCCCGATGAGCGCCACCCGCTGTCCCCTCTCCAGGCTGAACCCGACACCCTCGAACAAGAGCCGCTGCCCGTAACTCCTGGCCAAACCCTCGGCCTCAATGAGAATCCGCGCGGCAGCCCCGACCCCGGGCCCCATAACCAGGTTCGGAGTCGGCGCTGTTTGTGGTTTCTCTTTCTTCTCCAGCTTCTCCAGCCTCGATACCATCGCCTTCGCCTGGCGGGCCACTTTCTTTGCCTTGCCTGCGAAAAAATCCTTCCTGGCCCGCGCCTCAAAGGAGTCCCTGGGACGCCGTTTCTTACCGGTCCGCTGCGCCTGCGCCAGCTTCGCCCGTACCGCTTCTTCGAGCCTCTTTTTCTCCGCGACGTAGTCCGTGTACGCTCTGCGCTGCTGCTCCAGTAGTTGCGCCTTCTGTTTCGCGTAGAAATCGTATATTGCGGAAAGGGCTGGTGTGGGCATTGCCCTCGTCAATTACCATTTTCAATCCAAAGACAACCTGATCGAGCAGGCTATCGGGATCAAGATGAAAGCTATTACCGATGAAATGTACGATCTTAAAAATGCTTCTGATGATCCGGTGGAAAAGTTAAGAAGTATGATCAAACAAATCGCGGAGTTGTCGATTCGTTACCGTTTTTTAATTTGAAAAAAGCTATATTGTTCGAACTAAAAAATGGGAGTTACTACACCGTACAGACCATTCCAACTTTGGAGTTTGCCTTGCGCTATATGGAATATTTAAGTCGGATTTCATCTTTTGGTTAATCACAAAGTATTTTGACGCTGACTTGATTTCATTTCTTGGGGTGACTCCAGAAGTACAGGCCAAACTAACTTCAGAGGAGAAGTACTGGCTTTCTGACGTCTTGATTCCGGCGATGCTGCCAATTAGCCGGCGGCAAGCAGGTATGGTTAACGATAGGATTAACTCTTCTTTCCCTGATTACCCGTTAAACTTGAGTTTGACACCAACCCCGTGAAAAACAGTGCCACAAATGCTAGACCCCTTGATAATCCTGAACAGACCTTCGCCAAAACCAGAAAACGCGGT
>QZIR01000075.1 GCA_003604975.1 Desulforudis sp.
AACCCGCCCCTATCAACCACCCAAAAAAAAATGCAAACCCTCGAACAAAAGATCGCGAATAAAACCTTCACCGTAGGCATCATCGGCCTGGGCTATGTCGGCCTGCCCCTGAGCCTCACTTTTCTCCGCAAGGGCATCAGGGTCATCGGTTTCGACCTCGACCCGGCCAAAATCGAGGCCATCGCCCAGGGGAAAAGCTATATCAAGCACATCCCTTCGCCGGAACTGGCCGGATACGTCCAGTCGAACAAATTTTCAGCGACCAATGACTTCGCCCGCCTCAACGAACCGGATGCGCTTCTGATCTGCGTGCCCACGCCGCTCACCAAAAACCGGGAACCGGACCTCAAATACATCATCGCCACCGGCCAGGCCATTGCCGAGGTGTTGCGGACGGGCCAGCTGATTGTGCTGGAGAGCACAACCTATCCCGGCACCACCGTCGAGGTCCTGCGGCCGATCCTGGAAGAAAAGGGGCTGCGGGCCGGAGTAGACTTTGCCCTGGCCTTTTCCCCGGAGCGCGAAGATCCGGGCAATCCGCATTTCGGCACCGCCGATATCCCGAAGGTGGTCGGCGGAATCGACCAGCGGTCCACCAGCCTCGCCGCGAACCTGTACGCCGTAGCCATGAAACAGGTCGTGCCGGTCAGCTCCACCCAGACGGCGGAGCTGACGAAGCTGCTGGAAAATATCTTCCGAAGCGTCAACATCGCCCTGGTCAATGAACTCAAGATCCTCTGCCTCAGCATGGGCATTGATGTCTGGGAGGTGATCAGGGCCGCGTCGACCAAGCCTTTCGGCTACATGCCGTTCTATCCCGGCCCCGGCCTCGGCGGTCACTGCATCCCCATCGACCCCTTTTACCTGACCTCCAAGGCGCGGGAGTTCGACATTCCCACCCGCTTCATCGAGCTGGCCGGCGAGGTCAACTCCTTCATGCCCTATTTCGTCGTGCAGCGGGTCATGGATGCCCTCAATGAGCAGGGCCGGTCCCTCAAGGGCGCCAGGATCCTCCTCCTCGGGGTGGCCTATAAAAAGGATGTGGATGACGACCGGGAATCGCCGTCCTACAAACTCATGGAGCTCCTGCAGGGCAAGGGCGCGGAGATCAGCTACAACGATCCCCATATCCCGAGGCTCCGGCCCGGCCGCAAATACGAGTACAGCCTGCGCAGCACCGAACTCACCGCCGAGAATCTGGCCGCGGCGGACTGCGTCCTGGTTGCCACGAACCACTCTGCCTATGATTACGATTTCATCCTGCAACACGCCAGGTTGATCGTGGACACCAGAAACGTCTTCAGCAACAAGGACACCCGAAATAAAGTATATATGGCTTAAAAAAATCTCATCCCGTAAACCGCGCCGCGTACTTTGAACTGCGCAACTCAAACCTTGAACCGTCAAAATTATGTGCGGCATAGCAGCAATATTTGCTTACCATAAAGATGCGCCCCCTGTTGACCAGGCCGAGCTGCTGCGTGTCCGCGAACACATGCAATCCCGCGGTCCGGACGGCAGCGGCCTCTGGCTGTCGCCGGACGGGAGAATTGGCCTGGCCCACCGCCGCCTCAGCATCATTGATCTTTCCGAGGCAGGTGCGCAGCCGATGATCGATCCGGATACCGGCAATGTCATCGTCTTCAACGGCGAGATCTACAACTACCGAGAACTGCGCCGCGACCTGGAGGTAAAGGGATATCGCTTCCGCTCCTCCAGCGACACCGAAGTGCTGCTGAAGCTCTACGCCGCCAAAGGCCCGGACATGCTCCACGACCTCCGCGGCATGTACGCCTTCGCTATCTATACCCCGGATTCAGATAAAATCGTAAACCGTAAACCGTATACCGTATACCAAGGCTGTCCAAGCCTTTTCCTCGCCCGTGACCCCTACGGCATCAAGCCCCTCTACATCCACGACGACGGCAAAACTCTCCGTCTCGCCTCCCAGGTTAAAGCACTCCTTGCCGGCGGGAATATTCCAAAAGAACCTGAACCTGCCGGACATGCCGGTTTTTTCCTCTGGGGCCACATCCCTGAACCCTTCACCTTCTATAAAAATATCAGAGCTTTTGAACCGGGAACAACGTTGTGGATTGATTGTCATGGAAAGCGTGAAAGGAAGCAATTCTGCTCGATTACTGAAGAACTGGCGAAAGCATCTAAATTCAATACTAAGATTTCAGATGACGACGCGCGGAAAACACTCAGAAGTTCGCTTCTCGACACGGTGCGAGCCCACCTGGTCGCCGATGTGCCGGTGGGCATATTCCTTTCCTCCGGTCTTGATTCGACCACTCTTGTTGCCTTGGCTGCAGAGGTTGGCGCAGACCTGCGCACCGTGACCCTGGGGTTTGACGAATACCGGGGCACGCCCGATGACGAAGTGCCCCTGGCTGAAACGGTTGCAAAACAGTACGGCGCACAACACCAGACGGTCTGGGTGACCAGGGATGAATTCCGGCAGGAATACGACAACCTCCTTCATGCCATGGATCAGCCGACAACCGATGGAGTAAATACTTACCTTGTCAGCATGGCGGCCCGCAAGGCTGGCCTCAAAGTTGCTCTGTCCGGCCTGGGAGGCGATGAGCTGTTCGGCGGCTACCCCAGTTTTCATCAAATCCCCAAAAGTGTAAGGGCATTCGGCTGGGCCCGCCACACCCCCTGGCTTGGAAAGGCTTTTCGAAATGTAGCCGCACACCTTGCACCGTATACCTCAAACCATATAAGCCCAAAATATGCTGGTATTCTGGAGTATGGCGGCACGTACGGCGGCGCATATCTCCTACGTCGTGCTTTATACATGCCGTGGGAACTTTCGCAGATAATGGATCCGGACATGGCACAGACCGGACTGAGGGAGTTGCAGACCATGAGCCGTCTCAAGGAGACGGAAAAGGGTATCCCTGTTGCTCACGGCAAGGTCTCCGCCCTGGAAACAACCTGGTACATGTGCAACCAGCTACTGCGCGATACAGACTGGGCCAGCATGGCGCACTCCCTGGAAATACGCGTGCCCCTGGTGGACCGGCAACTGCTGTGCACAACCGCGCCAATATCTGGAAAATTTGGAATGCCGGGCAAAAAGGCCATGGCAGGGACCCCGGCCCAACCTTTGCCGGATGTTGTTCTCAACCGTCCGAAAAGCGGGTTCGGGGTCCCGACCAGAGAGTGGTTGCTGCCGCAAGGTGCCAGTAAGGGCGCTGGCTCCAGGCAATGGGCGCGTGAAGTATATGGGGGATTCAGCAACAGCCGGGCAATAGCCTGAATGTATTGCCAAGGCATACAATTGTATGGTAATCGTATACATTATGAACCTGCTCGCTGAATTGCTGTCCTCCCGAGTTCGTGCCGGAATGCTTCATCTGCTTTTTGACGGTACGGAACAGGAGCTTCACATGCGTGAACTTGCGCGAAGAAGCGGCTGTGCCATTGGCACGATCCAGTCCGAACTCAAAAAATGGTGGCGCTCGACCTGGTAACTGGCAGGAGGGATGGCAATCGTCTTTATTACAGGGCCAAAAATTCACACCCGCTCTATCCCGATCTATGCAGCCTGGTCCGGAAGACCTTGGGGTGATCGGCGTGTTAACCGGAATGCTTGCCGAGAGAAAGGATATCAACTGCGCCTTTATTTTCGGTTCGTTCGCGTCGGGGCAGGAAAAATCGTCCAGCGATATCGACTTGATGGTTATCGGGTCAATAGGATTACGCACCCTGACAACCAGCCTTACCGGCGTGAACGAACAGTGTGGACGTGAGATAAATTCCCATGTTCTCTCACCAAAAGAATTTGCCATGCGTCTTCAGCGGCATGATCATTTTCTTGCCAATAGTATGCTGTCAAAATAGATTTTTGTCAGAGGGGGGCGCATGACCTTGCTAAGCTATAACGAAGCACCTTTGCATGCCTGACGCCGGCCGCAAGACAATCCTGATATTCCGTACTGGTCAGTTGGGTGATACCCTGGTTGCGATGCCAGCCATTCAAGCAATACGCACGCATTACCCCCAACATCGCCTTGTACTGCTCACCGATCAATATGGCGAAGGTGTCGGTATGATATCATCATGGACTGTGCTTGAGCCCACGGGATGGTTCGATGATGTTGTGTTCTATAGCCCCAGCCCGACCATGCGGGGCAAGTTTTCGAATCTGATCCATTTGGTCAGGAAATTAAAGCAGTTGCGGATCGGTAGAGTGTTTGACCTCTCGCCGGAACGAACCGGCAGGCAATATTGGCGGGACCGTTTTTTTTTCCAGGTGCTGACAGGGATTCCTGCATATACCAGTTCCGGCATTTTTCGCTACCCGGCCAGGGACGCCAACGGAATTTTGCCGCGTTTGGAACCTGAATGGAAGAGACTTGTCAAGGTAGTTGGAGAAGGAAATAATACCCCATTTTCTCTGCCGATTCCGGACAAGGCGAACAAGGAGGCTGATGCCCTGCTTGAACAATACGGGCTGCTGCAGGATAATAAGCTCCTCGCTGTTGGGCCAGGCTCCAAGATGCCGGCAAAGCGCTGGCCGTTCGCCAGGTTTGTCGAGCTGGGCAAACAATTGCGCAAGAATTTTCCCCTGCTCAAATTAATGATTGTCGGCGGGCTTGAAGATACAGAGCTTGGAAATTCCCTTGTCGCGGCCTGGGATGGGCAGGGGTATAATGCCGCCGGCCGTTTATCCATCTATGGTTCCGCGGCGCTGATGAAAAGGTGTAGCGGCTATGTGGGCAACGACACCGGCTCCATGCATCTCATGGCCATGGTCGGCAAGCCCTGTGTCGGCATTTTCAGCGCGCGGGACTATCCCGGCATGTGGGAGCCGTACGGCACGGGGCATGTAATTCTGCGCCATGAAACAGCATGCGCAAGGTGCATGCTGGAAACCTGCACGAATGAACAGATGAAATGCATCAACGAAATTACGGTGGCGCAGGTGTACCATGCGGCTTCCGCCTTGATTGAAGAAACAGGACCGCCGAGTCAATGACGCAGAAGCTCATCATCGAGGCCGGACGGACAGAACGCCACTACTGGCGCGACTTGTGGCGTTACCGCGAGCTGTTCTATTTCCTCGCCTGGAGGGACATCCTGGTCAGGTACAAGCAGACCGTCATCGGCATTGCCTGGGCGGTCATCCGCCCGGTGCTGACCATGGTCGTTTTTACAGTCGTCTTCGGCAAGCTAGCCAAACTTCCAAGCGAGGGCGCAGCCCCTTATGCGGTCATGGTCTATTCCGCCATGCTGCCCTGGCAGTTTTTTGCCAACTCTTTAAGTGAGGCCAGCAACAGTCTTATCGGCAATGCCAACCTGATATCCAAGGTCTATTTTCCCCGCCTCATCATCCCCACCAGTGCGGTGATCACCAGCTTTGTTGATTTTCTTATTTCTGCCTTGATCCTGGTGGGTATCATGGCCTGGTATCAGTTTTGGCCATCCTGGCGGGTACTGACGCTGCCTTTCTTTATTGCCATCGCCTTTGCCGCGGCCATGGGCGTAGGCTTATGGTTGACCGCGCTGAATGTCAAATATCGAGACTTCCGCTATATCGTCCCCTTTATCGTCCAGTTCGGCCTCTATATCTCACCCGTCGGGTTTTCCAGTTCGATAGTGCCGGAGCAATATCGTCTGCTCTATTCGCTGAACCCGATGGTGGGAGTCATCGATGGTTTCCGCTGGGCCATCCTGGGCGGTGAGTCGAATATCTATCTGCCGGGTTTTCTCCTTTCCCTCGCTGTCGTTCTGTTTTTCCTGGGATACGGGATCGTTTATTTTCGGAAAACAGAGAGGAAGTTCGCGGATATTATATGACTGATACGGTTATCAAAGTAGAAGACCTTTCTAAATCCTACCTCATTGGGCACCAGAGCCAGGAACGGTATACCGCACTGCGCGATGTTATGGCCAATAAGGTCAAATCACTGGGAGAGCGACTCCTCCACCCTTTCAGAAGTTCGGAAGGTGGGTTGATAGCTGCTGACGTAACCGAAGAATTTTGGGCGCTCAAGGATGTGTCCTTCGAGGTCAAGCGCGGCGACCGGGTCGGGATCATTGGTCGTAACGGAGCAGGGAAAAGTACGCTCCTCAAGATTCTCTCTCGAATCACCGAGCCGACTTCTGGCAGAATCGAAATTGAGGGGCGGGTGGCATCGTTGCTTGAGGTCGGGACTGGCTTTCATCCTGAGTTGACGGGCCGAGAGAACATCTATCTCAATGGTGCTATTTTAGGGATGGGTAAGGCAGAGATAAAGAGGAAATTTGATGAGATTGTTGCGTTTGCTGAGGTAGAGAGGTTCCTTGATACGCCGGTGAAGCGCTACTCGTCAGGGATGTATGTTCGGTTGGCTTTTGCGGTAGCGGCACACCTGGAACCTGAAATTCTTGTAGTGGATGAGGTGCTGGCGGTAGGTGATGCTCAGTTCCAGAAGAAATGCCTCGGGAAGATGGAGGAGGTCTCACGGGGCGGGCGAACAGTGCTTTTTGTCAGTCATAATATGTCGGCTATACAGAAGCTCTGCACACAAGGTGCATTGTTTGATCATGGCCTTTTGAAATTTCATGGTAATATCCAGAGTGCAATATTTAACTATACAGGTAAGCTTGACCAACTCACCAGGGTAGATTTTGAGTGTTGCAAAAGTCACCCCTGCATTAAATTTGTTATAGTTGAGCCTGACGCACTGAGAAGAGGAGATTTATTGATTAAGATAGGCTTCGAATCACCATTTCCATTGAATCCACCAATACCAGGCATTGTTATTTCTTCATTAGCTGGCGCCAATGTTTTTGGTTCTAATCCAAGATTCCATAGTCATAAACTAGATGGGATGAAATCGAGTAGTGGTGTAGTACAAATGTTTGCTAAAAGCTTACCATTAGTAAGCGGTCAATATCGTCTGTCTGTATGGCTTGGAGACTGGCATGTAGATTATGATCATAAAATAGACGTGTTTTCATTCGAATTCAAGTCGGGATTGAGAGAACCTCTTAGGCCGAATCCTGAATCTGTTGGTTATCTTGACTGGAGTGCGGAGTGGAGTTATTCATAAATTCTAGAGAATGGTGGCCAATGAAAAATAATATTCGGCATGGGGACGTTTTCTGAGATGACAGATGCTGTGAAAGAGTATTATGATAAATTTTCTGCAAAGTTTATCAACGATTTGGTCTTCGGAAATGCAAGAGTTAATCAGCAGTTGAGGTTTTTTGCTGAATCCATACCGCCGGCAGCCTCTAACATTCTCGTTATCGGAAGCGGCTCGGGAGAAGGGGTATTTTTTATAGCTAAAAATATAGCTAAACATGCAAGATTGCTCGCTCTAGATATAAGTTCTGAAAATATTTCAATGGCGAAAGCGCTATTTCCTCACAAAAATATCACGTATCAGGAGCAAGATGTTTTAACTGGTGGTGTGGAAGGGAAATGGGATGTGATCGTCTTGCCCGATGTTTATGAACATATCCCTGTTTCAGCCAGGAGCAATTTGCATGGAAAACTTAAAGACTTATTAAGTGATCGAGGTAAGATAATCCTTACCGTGCCAAGCCCAATTCACCAGAAATATTTGAGGGGATTAGGAAAAGGTCTTCAAATTATTGATGAAGATGTGGATCTTGAAGCTCTCCTTGCCATGGCTGACGGAGTTGGAGCAGAGATTGCTTATTTTGTCTATGTTTCGGTCTGGCACCACAACGATTACATTCACGTAATTTTAGAAAGAAATACTTCATCATTAAATTCAATTACCGACGAGGATCTTCTTCCGGTCAAAGGGTGGCGTAAGCCTTCAGCGGCACACTATTTTCAACGGATCCCAGCCGTTCGATTTCTCGATACAAAGTATAAAAGTTGGAAGATCAAAAGGCTTCTCAGTTGAAAATTGCTTTTATTTTGGGGCAGTTTCCGGTTCTTTCGGAAACCTTTATTCTAAATCAGATAACTGGTCTTATTGACTTAGGTCACTATGTAGAAATTTTTGCCGAAGTTCCATGTGAAGAGGGGAAGCAACATCCGGCTATCGCTACCTACCAGTTAGCAACGAAGACACATTATGAGCCTCAGGTACCCGCGAATAAGTTGGTGAGGCTATTTAATCTCTTTAATGTTTTGCCAAAAATATCGGCAAAAAAAATAATTTCTGCTTTCAGGACGTTAAATTATTCCAGATATGAAAGAGAAAGCCTTTCGTTACGGTTTTTCTATGGAGCAATACCATTCCTCGGCAGCAATAATTATGATGCCTTTGTCTGTCATTTCGGACCAAACGGCAACAAGGCTGTGAGGCTTAGAGACATAGGCGCCATCAGCGGGAAGATTGTAACCATTTTTCATGGTTACGACATGACGGCGATTCCCAAGAGTTGTGGTGATAATGTGTATGAACGCCTTTTTGCCACAGGTGATCTATTCCTTCCGATTAGTGAACACTGGAGAAATCGTTTGATCCAAATGGGGTGTGATCCAGATAAAATCATCGTGCACCGAATGGGGGTTGATCTCGAATCATTGACTTTTATACCAAGGGTTATCTCTGGCGGCAGCCCTATAAGGATCATCACCGTTGCGCGTCTTGTTGAGAAGAAGGGGGTAGAATATGGTATCCGGGCAGTGGCCGCCCTCGTTGAAAAGTTCCCTCAGATAACCTATGAAATTGCAGGCGACGGCCCGTTAAGAGAGAGCTTGCAAGCACTAATTGAGGAACTTGGGATTAATAATAAAATTAGATTGATAGGGTGGAGAAGTAATGATGAAATCAAGAGATTGCTCCGATGTGCCCACATATTGTTGGCCCCGAGCGTAACGGCAGAAAATGGTGATCAGGAGGGAATTCCAGTCGCTTTAATGGAAGCAATGGCTATGGGACTACCAGTGATCAGCACTTTTCATAGCGGTATTCCAGAGCTTATTGATGATGGTGTTTCCGGATACCTTGTCCCTGAAAGAGATGTTGATACCCTCGCGTTAAAGATTTTTACGCTTATTGAGTACCCAGATGAAAGCACGAGAATGGCACGAGCCGGAAGGGATAAAATCAAAACGAAATTCGATATAAATACTCTGAATCTCAAATTTGAAGATATACTTAAAAAATTAGTAGCCTGAGCAGGCTAAACAATAAATCAATTTCGGCTTAATATTCTTTATGTCCGTTGTTTCAATCATCATCCCGTGTTTCAACGCAGCCAGATGGATTGGCGAGGCTATTGAAAGTTGTCTTGCGCAGACATATCGGCCGATTGAAATCATTGTGGTTGATGATGGCTCCACTGATGACAGTGTCAAAATTGTTAAGGAATTTGGCGATAAGGTAATACTTGAAACGTCTTCCGCCAATCGTGGGGGAAACCATGCCCGCAATCGGGGATTTGAGCTTTCGTCCGGGGCATATATCCAATATCTGGATGCGGACGACTATATTTTGCCAGAAAAGATAGAACATCAAGTTGATGCTCTGGAAAAAAGTGGTGCAGACGTAGTTTACGGTGACTGGCGTCACCAGCATCACCTGCCGGACGGCCAGTTTGTGATGGAGGCGATAAATATTACCGGTCACCAGCAGGACGTACTTGAATCCTTGCTTAGCGGATGGTGGGTACCTTCAAATTCGCTCCTTTACCGACGTCAAGCTGTTGAGGCTTCTAGTGGGTGGGATGAAAGTTTAACAGCCGCACAGGATAAAGATTTCTTTATCGCTGTCGCATTGTGTGGAGCCAAAATAATCTATTTTCCAGGTTGTTATTCCATTTACCGTCGATTCGGGGAGGTTTCGGTGTCGACAGGTAATATTGAGAAGTGGCTCGATAATCACTATAGAGTTCTGCAAAAAGTTGAGAAGCAGCTTCGAAGGAAAGGGCTCGATGAAAGATACCTCCGCGCCCTTGCCAAAGGGTATTTTTCCATCGGCCGTAATTATTTTGACCGGGATAAATCAATATATCTGGCTTGTATCAAGAAGGTCAAAGAGCTGGACCCTGATTTCACGCCTGGGGAAAGTTGTTTATACAACCTCGCCCAGAAAGCCTTTGGATTTTATATTGCCGATTTTCTCGCCTCTGCCAAACGTAGAATATCCCAAAGGCAATTCTGAAAATGATGCCGCTCAGAATTATTTTTTATAACGATCGCCCTCCATTTGAAGCATCCGCTGGCGGTATTGCTTCATATATACAGCATCGTGCCTTTGTTCTCGGTTCGTTTGGCGCAGATATCTGGTGGACCGATGGCTTCCGTGTTGCCGATTTTGAAGCGGGCAGCCGGTCATGGGGTAAACCATTAAATCTTCCGACCTCCCCGCTTGTTCGTAAATTGAGTGGGCGTTTTCCTGGTATAGCTCCAGCCTGGTCATATTTGATCAAGAATGTCCAGCCCCAGCTCATCGAGTTTCCTGATGGGATTACCGCTAAACTCCCTTTTTCTCTCTTTCATTCTGCGGGCATTAAGGTTGCGATTCAATGCCACACGGCGCCAGGGCTAAGATATTTTCTGAATGTTCAAAGAGTGCTTTCATCCGCAATCCGGCACAGGTTACGGGCGCGCCACGTTGCGTACAACTTGACTCATGCTGATGGGGTGCTTGCCTGCAGCAGCAATATCCAGTTCCTCACCTCAGGGATGTATAGAGTCCACCCGGATAAGTTTATGGTCATACCGCATGCTTTCTCAAGGAATGCCCAGCCAGGCCTCAAGGAGCAGAACGTCAATATTGCCGATACACCATATTACCTTGTTG
>QZIR01000059.1 GCA_003604975.1 Desulforudis sp.
CACTATTATTATACCGTACTACTAAACGTCTGTCTGTCTAGCCAAATACTAGGGTGCTGTGGCACCGCGTTTTCTGGTTTTGGCGAAGGTCTGTTCAGGTTTTTCAAGGGATCTAGCATCTGTGGCACCGTTTTTTACGGGGCTGGTGTCAAACTCAAGTAAAAGACGGGTTGACAAGCCGGCATCACCAATTTATAATGACTATAAAATAAAATAGGATATAAACTTATAATGATAATAAATAGGCTCAAGAAGCTGGGGCTGAAAATTACTCCTCAAAGACTGGCAATTCTAAATCTGCTTGAAGGTAATATAAAACACCCGTCAGCGGAGGAAATATACAATCAGTTAAAACCCCAGTATCCCTCATTGTCTCTTGCGACGGTATACAATACCCTCGATGTATTGGCCAGAGCAGGGGCGTTGCAGGAGATAAGGATAAAGGCAGAGAAGAGACATTTTGATCCAAACCCTGTCCCCCATGGCCATTTTCTGTGCCGGATTTGCGAATCCATTCATGATTTAGATGTCGGCCCCTTAGAAATACAAACTCCATTTAACATAAGGGACTATCTGGTAAAAGATTATACACTTTATTTTTATGGAATTTGCCCAAGATGTCGGAAAAGGGATAGAAGCAGTAACCAGTGAGCAATTGACCTTGGTGTGCTTAACAATAAGTATGTTTTGAAAAGGTGATCGCAATGAGGCCTATTGAAATCAAACCGAACATCTATTGGGTTGGCGGTATTGACTGGGATTTGCGTTATTTTCACGGCTACCAAACTCCCAGGGGAACCACCTATAACGCTTATTTGATTGTGGACGACAAAATTGCGTTGGTTGATACTGTAAAACACTATCTTTTTGACGAGAGTTAAGACCCCAGAAGCGTATCGGGCTTGCCTTCGGCTCCTACGGCTGGGGTGGCCAGGGAGCGAGGCAGGTACAGGAGGCCCTGCAATCCATCGGCTGGGAAACCCCCGCGGATGTCATCAACCTTCAATATGTACCAGACGGCAAGGAACTAGAGGCCGTGAGAGAAACCGGGAAAAAACTGGGACAGACTATTAAGGAGGAGGTTAGGTTATGACTGAATTGAACCAGGTGTACAAGTGCAACATTTGCGGCAATATTGTGGAGGTACTGCATACCGGCGCGGGGCAGCTTACGTGCTGTAACAAACCGATGGTGCTACTGAAAGAAAACACGGTTGACGCATCAAAAGAAAAACACGTTCCCGCAATCGAAAAGGCAGGCAATAGGGTAACGGTTAAAGTCGGCAGCGTGGAGCACCCCATGGAAGAAAAGCATTATATTGAGTGGATTGAAGTAATCGCCGGCGACAAGGTATACCGGAAGTACCTCAAGCCGGGGGAAAAACCGGCAGCAGAATTTGAGATCAAGTCAGATAGCATTTCGGTCCGGAGTTACTGTAATCTTCACGGTCTATGGTTTAGCCAGGGATAAAAGCCGGCCCTGAATCAAATTGATTGACTGATTGAACATTGGTATCCCGCCCGGCACACCATTCGATAACCGGAAGACTGGGTCTGCCCGGTTTGCGGCGTAGGCCAAGACCAGTTCGAAAAGGATGAGTAAAACTACGATAAAGGGGGATTTATTTTGGAGCTTAAAGGCAGTAGAACCGAAGCAAATCTGGAGTTCGCCTTTGCCGGAGAGTCGCAGGCCCGTAACAAATATACGTATTTCGCCAGCGTGGCCAAAAAGGAAGGTTATGAACAGATAGCAGCCATCTTTTTGGAGACCGCAGACAACGAAAAGGAACACGCCAAGAAAATCTTTAAGTTTTTAAACGGCATTGGCAGCACCGGGGAAAACCTGAAGGAGGCGGCCCAGGGGGAAAACCATGAGTGGACGTCCATGTACAAAGAGTTTGAGGCAGTGGCCAGAGCGGAAGGCTTCACGGAGATTGCCGATTTCTTTGCATCCGTGGCGACAGTGGAGAAGGAACACGAAAAGAGGTACCTGGCCTTGCTGGAAAACCTCAAGGAAGGTAGGGTTTTTAAGAAGGAACAGGATATGGAATGGAAGTGCCGGAACTGCGGTCACATCCATTCCGGCACACAGGCCCCGGAAAAATGCCCCACCTGCGCCCATCCCCAGGCATTCTTTGAAATCAGGGCAGAAAACTATTAAAATAAACCGCCCCGCTGTCTTGCCAGCGGGGCGGTTTTGTGAAATGAGTCAGGGGACGGTTCTCTGACTCATTTATCTGCGCGTGTCTTAATCAACCAAAATATGGTATAATTATTAACGGAAGGTGATTACCCATGCTGCCGGAGGCATTGTACAAATTTTTTTGGGAATCTGATGCCCGGACTTTGGATAAAGATGCTAATTGGTATCAGGTTATTGAGCGGATTCTAGAATACGGAGATCTTGAGGCAAACCATAAACAGTGAGGCGGTGCCCGGCAAGCAGGTAGCGCTCGACATCCCCGTCACCGTTGAGATCCCCGGTGAGAGTCCGGGATGCCGAGCCTCCGGCACCGGGCAGCGAGATTAGGATACTCAAAACTGCTACACAGACAAGTATCCTGAAGGCCTTGCTCATTCACGCGGCACCGTATATGATTTCGTCCAGCCGGGCTGTGGCGGAGCCTGATCCTCGGCGAGCATAACCCGCCATTTCTGGTCGGTCAGGCGGTCTTCCGCCGGCCACGGGAACTCGTAGTGGTCCAAATCTCAGGCCGTTCGAGGTCGCTGGCTAAGCCGTGCACAAAAGGATCCAGGTAGCCACGGTCCAGCCTGGAGCCGACTTGATGGACGATTCCCTTTACATCTTGCAGGTCCTGGGGCCGCTCCGAGATAATTTTGTGGATGATCAAGTCTTCGGGGCTGCAAATTTGCACTTGCACCCCATGGATGACTTGCCCCACGCTACGTTCAATGGCTGACTGTTCATAAGGTAACAGGGCGAAAATGATATCGGCACGGAAGCCGTCAGGTACCTGGACCGGCAGCACCCGGGTTTGCTGGATAAACTGCAGTGGGTCCTTTACCAGTATCTTAAACTGATCCGCGATGGATGAAAGCAGTCCAGGTATGTCGTCCTCGGTGACCCATACGGTAACGTCCACATCAATGGTCGCCCGTGGCAAGCCCCATACCAGATTTGCAATGCCGCCGATAACCATGTAGGGCACGGAATGCTCTTCGAGAAAGGATGCAATTTGCAGCAAAGTCCGCTCAAGGCCGGTCACGGTCAATCGTACCTTTTAGTCTTTCGTGCATGCGGCGTATATTTTGTCCAGTTGTTGAGACTGCCTCGTGGAAGTGGTCCTCATCTTCCCTAAGGCCACGCCAGAAGTCCATCATCTCCCCGACTTGACGCAAGCGAACGGAGACATCACCTTCAGAACGATAGTTGTTCTCCCAACCTTCGAAACCCTGCCACTGCTGACTTCGCTGTGTCCACTCCCGGCGATTCACGGCATCCACCTCTATGGCTATTATACCACGATTAGCCTGGAGAATAGGAACTCCGGAATGAATCACGGACGTAACTCCCTGAACGAACTATGTCAGATCTCCAGCATCATTGTGATTTATCACAGATAGAGACGGAGCAACCAGCAGATAAGGTCCCAGCAGATACTCCGTTTCGTAGAATTCCGTGCGCAATGCCTCAGCTGTCGGCGCATCGTAAAAGATTGGCCGCATCATTGGTTGACCGCTTTGGGTGGTCTCATACAGAAGGGAATAGAGGTAGGGGATGAGCTTGTAGCGCAACTTGATGGCCTTGCGGGCGCTGGACTCCACTTCCGGTCCAAACGACCATGGTTCCTGGTCTCCGGTGTTTTGGCGCGTGTGGTCCGGCAGTAGGGGTACAGGGCACCCTGTGATGTCGTTTCGGACAGCTTATGTACGGAACCTGGGGAAAGAGTACGCCGCCAATTGAAAGTGGTCGGTTCATTCATGTCGCACCAGATGCCGTCCACCCCTCGGCGGCGATTTCCCGAACGCGGGAGGACGGTGTGTAGCTCCAGCGGCTTTGGTGATACCCCAAGGTCCATTTAGGCATAGGGGGTAATGTACTAGTTAATGAAGTCAGTTGACGCATAAGCTCCGGGATGGTCGGCCCTGTCTGCGCTCCTTTTTAAGGTCCAGCCACCCTGGTCGGCCTTGTTAAGATCCACCGTCCAGGAATGGTGCTCCAACCAGGGTTCCTTCTTGTATTTACTTTCTAGGTAGATACGGCAGATGCCCGGGGAAAAAGGGCTGAAAATGATTCTCCCGTTTGGGTTTTGCAGACGCGCCGCAGACAGGCCCAGGTATTCGATAATGTTGCGTTTGAATATCCAGCCTTTATCGGGGGGCGTTTGGAGGTTTAAGCGTTGCTGGATTATGGAACGGGCCTTCAGGAGAAGTCCTTCTTTAGTATTGAAGCATTTTCGGGCCATCAGGCGCATCTTATTGCGGTTTGTTTCCTTTTCTGACACTGTCGTCCCCTCTCGTGGCCATATTTAAGGGCAGGTATCGCTATTATCGAAGAGTGCATGTACTGGATGGTATTCCTTGTACACACTCTATGTCGCGTTGCCTGCCCTTGTGCCTATCCAATAGCGTTGGACGACCGGATACAGACCATCAGCTCGGCTTGTGCAAATCCTTATGTTCCGGGTTGCGCCCGGTTTTGAACTCCATCCCGAGGCGGACGTCCTTCTGAACTTCGTGCCGGTGTCCGCTTTCCAGCTGGGCTTTCTGGGATTTGATCTCCCGCGGCTGAGGTGAACCCGGCGGCCGATGCTCGTCAAAGATCAGTTCCGGTCGTTCCCGCCGCTCACCCCTGTAGAATTCACCTTTTTCCATGGCTGTTGAGCCTCCTTTAAACCTCTAGTATGCCCGTACAAAAACTCTGCGCGCTTGGTATTATCGTCCAGCAGGTACATTGGGCTCAACCTGTAATAACAGTTGCTGGCAGAGGGTCGACGGTGCTTGAAATCGACCATAATAGATGGTAGAATGGAGAAGTCGCGGTAGCGGCGAAAAGCTTTACAACCTGTGTTTCCATCATGGAGAGATGGCCGAGCTTGGCTTAAGGCGCACGCCTGGAAAGCGTGTGGGTGGGAAACTGCCTCGTGGGTTCGAATCCCACTCTCTCCGCCATAAAACAGAAGTCAGTCGTCAGAAGTCGGAGGTCGGAAACAGAGGAGAAGTCGGCTTCGCCGACGAGGGTTTACCAATGACAAACGACTAACGACCGGCGACTAAAATATGCCGTGCTAGATGGGGAGGTAGCGGTGCCCTGTAACCCGCAATCCGCTATAGCGGGATCGAATTCCTGCCCGAGGGCTTGGCTTGTGGGGTCCGGCCGCCGTAAGGGGCGTTGACGGTTGGGTCTTGCGCGACGGAGCTTCTCGAACTGTGTCAGGTCCTGACGGAAGCAGCACTAAGGGAATCCCTCCGGGTGCCGCGAGGCTGCCTGACCTGAGCAACCTGCGGGAGGTAACGCCCGGAAGTCATTGTTCAGAGGCAGGTGCACGGCTAAATAACGGATACCCAACGAAAGAGGTGGCAAGCTCCACCTCTTTTTGCATGTGATCCTGCGAAGCGTGTCTATAGGCACACCCGGTAAGAGTCGTACGCCGTCGGGTTAATTAAAGATACTAAGGGAATGGCAGTGTGGTTGTAGATCGGAAATGATATACTCAATGGTAGGCGATCGGTCGGCCAAAGAATATGAGTCTTTAGGGAAGGCTGGGGACCGCGTTGGGCAAGCGTGAGCAGTATGTACAAACGATAGAGGCCCTGGTCCGGGAAGAGGGATTGGGGGCACTGGAGGGTTTCTTGACCGGACAGTCGGGCCTGCCGGGGAAGCGGGCGAACCTGGAGTTGGCCGCCGCCTTTGCGGATTACTTTGCTACCCACGTGGACCTTGAATTGTGGAACGTGGTGCAGGCCTGGATCCGGATCTCCTTGGAGGATGCGCCCACGGATTCGCCGCGGGAGTTCCTTCCGTTCTGCGCGGTGCAGGCTCTCGGGGCGGTTTACAGCCGCTGCGACCCGGTGACCATGGGCCGGATCTTCAGCCTCTTTGCCGCCGCTGCTGAAGACCCCCGCTGGCGGATGCGGGAGGCGGTAGCGATGGCGCTGCAGCGGGCGTCCCGGTTACACTGGGACGACGTGCGGATCCTTTTCGAAAAATGGGTGCAGGTGGGCACACCGCTCTTCTACCGGGCGGTGGCGGCCACACTGGCCGAACCTGATTTGCTTAAGGATCCCGACCGGGCGCGCGCGGCCTTGCGGCTGTCGGAAAAGATCCTGCGCCGCATCTCGAATTTGCCGGTTGAGGCCCGTAGGACAGAGGACTACAGGACGCTGGTAAAGGGGATGAGCTACGCCCTGAGCGTGTTCGCAGCCGCGCTGCCGGACGAGGGTTTTGCCCTGCTGGAGAAGTGGGCTGTACGTGAGGATCCTGATATCCAGATGATTATCCGGGAGAACCTGAAAAAGAACCGGCTGGTGAAAACCTACCCCGAAAGGGTTATGGCACTCGTGCCCGGGCCGGTAGGATGAAAGGAAAGGGACGGTTCGTGAACGTGAGCAAGCAGACACTGCCGGATTAAGGTGCGATAATCAACTGATTAGGGCCGCCATCCAACCGATCGGCGGCTATTTCTTGATTTGGCTCAAGCCCTGTGCTAACCTGTTAAGCGGAGGGGAATAGTTGGCATACCAGGCACTTTATCGGGCATGGCGCCCGCAACGGTTCAGCGAGATCGCCGGCCAGGCGCACATTACCCGGACACTGGTGAACGCCGTGGACTCTGGTCGGATTGCGCACGCGTACCTGTTCTCCGGTCCCCGCGGCACGGGAAAGACCACCACGGCCAAGGTTCTGGCCAAAGCCGTTAACTGCGCGGAACGGGAAGGGGCGGAGCCATGCAATCGCTGTCCCAGCTGTACGTCGATAAACAACGGGGTCTCCATAGACGTATTGGAAATAGACGCCGCCTCTAACCGCGGCATTGATGAGATCAGGGAGCTGCGCGAGCAGATCCGGTTTCGCCCGGCTTCCTCTCCTTATAAGGTATATATCGTGGATGAGGTTCACATGCTGACCGGGGAGGCCTTCAACGCCCTGTTGAAGACCCTGGAGGAACCGCCGCGGCACGTCATCTTTGTCTTAGCCACCACCGAAGTGCACAAGGTTCCCCTGACCATTCTCTCCCGGTGCCAGCGTTTTGAATTTCGCCGTATTAGTAATGAAGACATCCTGGACCGGCTGGATGAGATCATCGGGTTCGCTGACCTTACCGTGGAGGACGGGGTGCTCGAGCTGATTGCCAGGGTAAGCGAGGGTAGCCTGCGGGACGCCTTGAGCGTCCTCGACCAAGCGTCGGCCCTGGGCGGAGACCGGATCACGATGGTCGATTTGTACGCGATTCTCGGCACCGTCGGGCAGGATGTCCTGGAGACACTGGCCCACCGGCTGGATGCGAATGATGCCGCTGGCGCACTGCGCTTGCTGCATGAGGTCCAGAACAGTAAGGACCTCCGGCTGTTTGCCAGGGAATTTACCGACTATCTGCGGGGGTTGCTGTTCGTAACCCTGGAAGGACGCACGAAACCAGACCTGGATCAGGGGCGCACCCTGCGACTGCTCTCCCTCTTTGCGAAGGCGGAGCAGGAGATGCGTTTCGCCTCGCGGCAAAGCCTGCCGCTCGAACTGGCCGTGGTTCGTTTTGTACGCGGGGACGATGATTTTGAGGCCCGTGTGGCCGATCTGGAGCAACGCCTTCAGAAGCTCGAGGAATATGTCGGGACTGGACACCAGGCGCCGGTTACCGGGGAAACACCAGCAGGCCGGGACGATTTGCCATCGGGGCTAAAAGCCTCTGAACCGTCTCCCCAACGGGCGACTACAAACCAGGCTGACCGACCGGGAACGCAGGGGCGCACGAGGACGACAGTTGCTGGGGATGCGTTGGTTTCCGAAACCACCCTCGAAGACCTGGAGACGGTGCGGCGCCGCTGGCCCGAGGTGCTAGCGGCCTGTAAACGGGAACAGTACCTAAAACGGACACGGCCGCTGGCCCTGGACGGGATAACCCTAGTGGTCGGCTGCGGCGATCCGTTCACCCTCGATGTCTTTGAGCGGCCGCAGAACCTGGTCGTTCTGGAAGAGGCGCTGAACCGGGTTCTGGCCGTGAAATGGCGGATAAAGTGTGTTAGGGATAATCCACCGGGGGAAGCCTAGATATTAGGAGGTTTTCAATCTTTGGGAATGAACAAAATGATGAAACAGGTGCAGAAACTTCAGGCTGATATGATGCGCTTACAGGAAGAACTCGGCGAACGCACGGTAGAGGCTACTGCAGGCGGCGGCGTGGTAAAGGTGGTCGCCGACGGTAAGCAGGAGATTCGGGCGGTCGTAATCAGTCCCGAGGCCGTGGATCCGGACGACGTCGAGATGCTCCAGGACCTTGTGCTAGCGGCCACCAACGAGGCGTTGCGCCTGTCCCGGGAAATGGTCTCCACGGAGATGGGGAAACTCACCGGTGGTCTGAACATGCCCACCGGACTGTTTTAGCACCCGGTTCTGATGCAGTACACACGTTCGATCAGGCGGCTGATCGAGGAACTGGGAAAGCTACCCGGCATCGGTCCGAAGACGGCGCAGCGGTTAGCCTATCATCTGGCTACGGCGCCGCCTGAAGTCAGTACGAACCTGGCCGCCGCTATCGTGGACGCACGGGAGAAGCTGCGTTACTGTTCCGAGTGCGCCAACATTACCGAGGACGACCCCTGCGCTATGTGCCGGGACGAGAGACGCAGTGCACGCCACATCTGCGTCGTGGAACAGCCGCGCGATGTGGTGGCACTGGAGAAGGCACACGGCTTTTCCGGCCGGTATCACGTTCTGCACGGCAGCCTTTCGCCGATGGAAGGAGTCGGCCCGGAGCGCCTGACGATCGACCGCCTGGTGGAGCGCGTCCGGGGCGGCGGGGTGGAAGAAGTGATCCTGGCTACCAATGCTAGCCTCGAGGGCGAGGCCACCGCCCTGTACCTGGCCAAAGTTCTGAAGAACCTCGGGGTCAGGGTCAGCCGGCTGGCGTTCGGTCTTCCCGTAGGATCGGACCTGGAATACGCCGACGGGCGTACCTTGGCCAGGGCCATTGAGGGACGGAGAGAGGTATAATTTTCCTCCCAGGTCATATCTTTTCAAAAGGATAAACCTGGGAGGTGGGTATATTGGACTGGAAGTTGGTTCTGCTTGGTTTACTGGGTCTCGGCGGTCTGTACCTGATAGCGAATTTCCTGATTACGCCGTTCAGGTACCTGTGTCGCGTGTTGGGGTACGCCTTGGTTGGGGTGGCCCTGCTGGTGGTGGTGAACCTGGGTGGAGCGCTCGTGGGTTTCCACATCCCGCTTAACGCCTTCACCGTCATTACCGCCGGCGCCCTGCAGGTTCCGGGAGTGGGTCTCCTGGTACTAATGAAACTTTTCATTATATAAAGACAATGCCGAGAGCATTACTCAAGTATTCAGTATGCAGGTACAAATAGTGTTGACGCTATGGTGAACATTGGTCTATAGTAAATGTAATTTTCCAAATTTACTGAGGTGGAGCAAATCAGCGACCGTATTGTGGAAGCCTACACCGGTGAATACGCCAGTGGGAAGAGTGAAGTGGCGGTAAACAGGGCGCTGGACTTGGCCGGGTCGGGCCGGGAGGTCACCTTGGTCGATCTTGACGTGGTCGAACCCTGCTATACCCTTCGGCCGATAAAGAAGGAGCTTGCCGCTCTGGGTCTCAACGTCGTGGCCTGGGAAACCCGGGACACGGTCGGTCTGGGAGAGGCCGGGACTATTCTCAAGGGTGAAGCTAGGTGGGCTCTGAGACGTTCCGGCGATATCATTTTCGATATTGGATATGGAGTGGAAGGTGCGCGCACTATAAACCTGATTGAGGATCTGGAAGAGGAGCTTTCTTTCGTGGTCCTGGCGGTGGTGAACGCGAGTCGCCCGATGACCGCGACGGTGAACGACATCGTGGAGCACGTCCGGATGATGGGCCGCGTGGACGGATTGATCTGTAATACCCACCTGGCCGAGGAAACCACCGCGGAGGTGGTCCAGGAAGGTGCCCTCCTGGTCAGCGAGGCCGCACGGCATTTGGGTCTGCCCGTGGTGGCCACCACCACCGTGACCGAGATTGCACGGCGGATCGGTCCCACAGACGCGGCGGGGAACCCGATCCGGGCGCTTACGAGATATATGCCGCGCACCTTTTGGTAAGAGTGGCGAATTTGGGAGGTTAAGGAATGTCCGAGAAACCGATTACCGGTGAGAAGCGAGTGTTTATGACCGGCAACGAGGTCGTCGCCTGGGCCGCGGTGGCCGCACAGGCGGAGATCATGTACGGCTACCCGATCACCCCGCAGAACGAGGTAATGCACTACTGGACGCGGTTGGCGCCGAAGTTCAACAAGATCTTTCTGCAGACCGAGGACGAATTATCGGCCGGATTCACCACCATCGGCGGGGTGATGGCCGGGAGAAAGACCTTTA
>QZIR01000035.1 GCA_003604975.1 Desulforudis sp.
GAACCAACCTCTATAACAATATTACGAGCACTTTATCTTGCTATCTTTACCTGTTTATGCTTGCCATATGTTGATAGAGTAGCGCTGAAAACTGGTAATTTAATTATGAGTGAACGCTTAGATTTGTTGAGCCTGTTACAAAAAATAGTTTTTTCGCCCGGCCAACGCACTTTAGCTTCTAGCAGCCCGTGTGGATAATTGGGCCTATTAACTGGTAAGCGTTCTTTGATAACTAATGGTCGGTCTAACTATCATGGCTTAACTTCCCTCCTAAGAGGTGTTGTGGCGAACATCCGTCCTAGGGGTTCCCTCCTAGGTTATTGTTTTTCTGCCTAAAAAACCATTCACCTCAGGCTAGGGAACTCCTTCTTGCTTCCTACAAATTTCCTTTGTCAAGGGACCTGTTACTCTTTTCCCTGTTTTTCAGGGGAAACTACTATATAGGCTTGGAAATTGGGCCATCGGGTACTCTGCATATCAGCACCTCTAGCTCGGAGATTTCCGGATTGATTCCCCGTCGGACCTCCTGCGGAGTCGTCTCCCCTGAGGCAATTACCCTTCCTCCTGCAATCCCCACCCACTTGCCGGCGTACCCCGCCTGAACGTCCTGCAGGTGCTCCTCAAGCCAATTTCTTGCCTCTAGCCGCCTGGCCATCTGCTCATGATATGGTGTCTGACACTTTTTAACCATGGCTCTCGCCTCCTATTTAAATTTAACAGACTTATTGAACCTGTTGTGGCACAATATTTTTGACTTTATGGAGGTTACCCCCTCCCTGTGAAGTATTTTTATCAGTAACCACGTGCGCTTTGGGGGGGGGCAACCCCCTTTTCCCAGTCCAAGCTTGTAACCCAGCCCCTATCCCAGGTTACCAGGCTGTACATGCGCCCGGGCAGGATGTTGCCACGGCAAAGGCCAGGACTTTAAACCTGTTTTTTCTCAAGTTCTCCACTTACCCTGGGGACAACCCCTTTTCTAACCTTTTCGGCAAGGCTTCCCTGGCAGTTTTAACCGAGTTTACCCCTATGAAATTATTGGACATCAGCCTGGAAGAGCTGGCTCAATCTTGTCCTTAACCACGGCAACAACCGCTTAAAAGACGGCCAGGAAATAGCCCGCGCCGTTAAACGGCCAGCTACCCGGGCTTGCCGCCTCAACCCAAAATGCAGAATTACGTAGACGTTGCCCTAAGCCTCACCACCCAGAACATAGCTTTTCTAACGCAGCAGATTAAAAAGCGAATTAGCGGCCATACCTCAGATCTTGACCACCGTACCCGGCATCGGGCCGGTGATTGCCGCCGGCATCATTGCGGAAATCGGCCATATATCCAGCTTCCCCGATGAGAGAGCCCTAGCCCAGTACGCCGGCCTGACCTGGACTCGCTATCAATCTGGCGACTTCGACGCCAAAGAACGCTCCTTAACCAAGGCGGGCAACCACTACCCCCTTCGCTACTACCTGGTGGATGCCGCTAACTCATTGCTGGTGCATAATAACGTGAATGCTCCCTTATACCCTCTCTTGACGACTATCACCCGCTATTTCCATCCCCTCTTCCGAAAGCACCAAATCCATAGGACTGCCAGTTACTTTCCACCCTTTCCGTTGCATCCGGCGGGGGTAGGGCTACGCCTCTACGGTATCCCTCATCGTAGGGCGGCAGCTTTTCTGTGCAATCGTAAATCGCATAAGAAGAGTGCCCCGAATACTTACCTCCGTGTCCTACCCAAGGCTCAGAGGGATCGAGATAGATGCCCGGTGTGCCTTCCACTATTTGTATATCCTTGGCCGGCTGAAACTTTACACAGAAACTCCAGAGTATATCATTGATATTGTGAACATCAACATCGTCGTCAACGATAAACACGTTCTTCACCATGCTTCCGGCTTTGACCGCCTTGACGGCCAACCCCAACTTCTTTTCCAACCCCGGTGTCCGGAGGCGAGCCTTCTTCGATATTGAGACTGCTGTTGTTATTGTCCAGGTGGATAAAACTCCAACGTCAGCAATCTCCGGTACCAGAGGCTTAATTTGTCTGTATAGCTCAATTTCGTATACCAGAGCCCCGGAATTGTGACCTTCGCTAGGCGGCTTGCCCATGTTCATATACTGATAGATAGGATCGCGGCGCATAGTAATAGCCTTTACATCAATAACCGGGCACATCCGGTTCCCGGAATAGTACCCGGGAAACTCGGGGAAAGGTCCCTCCAATGCCCGCTTTTCAGGGTCTATCTCACCTTCAATCACGATTTCAGCCGTCGCCGGTACTAGAAGGTCACTAGTCTCACACTTGACTACCTGTAGGGGTTCGCCGGCAAAGGCACCCCAATAATCCATTTCGTCGAACTGCTCGGGCGCGGGCATCATGGAAAGAAGGCAGGTCAAAGGGTCGGTGCCAATAACCACGGCAATGGGCATAGGCCGGCGTTGCTGCATGTATTTGTGAAAAATAACTCCTTCGTGTTGGAAAGGAAGAATCAAATTACACAGCTTGTTCCTACCGATAACCTGAAAGCGCCGAATGCCTGCGTTAGTCCAGCCTGTTTCGGGATCCTTGATAAAGCTGATTCCAGCAGTCACGTAAGGCGTAGTCTCATACCCGCCCGTAAAGGCTGCGGGCAACTGGAGAAGATCAACATCCTCGCCAAAGAGCTTGACTTCCTTGCAAGAACCAGTTTGCACGACCTCAGGCTTAACGGGCCCCGCCTTCTCCAATTTGTCGAGAATAACTTTGGCAGTTTCCCTGGCCGGGACGTTCAGAGCCCATAACTGCCGACGCCTGGCTGTCAGCCCATCACTGAATATGCGCCATCCCGGATAGTTTTCGATATTCTCATGTAGCACGGCCGGACCATCCAGAAGCGCAATCTTCCTTGCCACGGCGGCAATGTCGCCGCGGAGACCCATGGGCACGCGGTTACGCACCAAGTCACCCTTTTCCTCCAGAAATTCTATCCAGTCTCGCAGAGATAGAAATGGGAAACTCATTCTCATTCTCCTTCCTCTCTTCTCCTTAATCCCATTATTTTTCTCCTTCATTCTCCTTTCTCCCTCCTTCTCCTTCTCCCTCCATCTCCTTTCTCTTCTCTGGGCCGTAGTCACCTCCTTTAGCGGCTAGACTGGCCTGGTGGGCATCGCTAAGCGCTATGGTTATCAGGGTCTCGGGCAGGTTCAGGCTGCTTCCGGCAGGGCCAGTTCCAGACGCGCCGGCTGGTTGCAGTGGCCCCGGAACTTGAGTATAAGCCGGTCTTGTTCCTGGCATACCCGCACCCTTTCCACGTACTCCGGTAGCATTGGTTCTTTTTTCTCCAGGAAGACCTCGGCCGGGGTCAGCCAGCCCAGGCCCTCGTGGCAGCGCAAGTAAGTTGTGTTCATGGACCCAGGCGGCAATCTGCGCCGCAAGTTCCGTCAGGGTGGCGGCCGGAGGCTGGAACTTGAGGTAGTCCCTTAGCTCTCTGATCACCCTTTCCACCTTGCCGTTGAAGGGGGCCATAGTAGTAGGGTGAGTCGGGGTGAAAGAGGCCCAGGACAGCCACGGCTAAACGGAATTCTTGCCGGAATTCCGGAGCGTTATCGGTCTTAGGGCGGGGGCTCCTGGGCCGGGCTCTTGAGTGCCGGGGAGGCCCCGCAAACCCTCCTCGCCCTTTTGCCGGTAACGAGCCAGCCACCACAGTAGTACACCGACTGGTGGCTGCCATACTTACGGCACAGTTCCTCAACCGTGAGGTTTTTCTCCCGAGCTTCTTCGAGCACCCGGAGCTTGAACTCTTTGGTGTAGCGCTTCCTAGGTTTAGCCCGGGTTTGGGTTTCCAGTTTAGTTTACATGGCAGTTAATCCTCCTTGAGGCCTACCCCAAGGGAGAACAGATGTCAAACGATCCCTGCCCGGCCCCCTTGGGGGGACAGGGGGCCGGGCCTCATGGCCATAGTGTAAAGGGAATTAAGCCAAGGGACAACTATCATTTGTCGCTGTAAACAACAAGTATGCAATGGCACGACCTCTTTCCTTCCTGCGCCTCTCTCGAATGCCTGACGGGGCCAAAGTCTTTTATTCTTATGTTTTCTTGTTGAGCAGTTGTTCTATCAGTTGTCGCTTTTTTTGCAGCCTCTTCTCCAGTTCCGTGGTCATAATTTCTTCTTTTTTCTTTTTCCTCTCTTCGGTTTCCGCCATCATAGAACGCAACATGTACCCTCTTCGCTCTCCCAGGCGCATGGATTCAAAGACCGTTACCGATTCGTCTTCGTCTTCCTCGTCCCGCTCCACTATTTTGACAAACCACTGACCCGGTAAAAACCCACCACGCCCTTGAAGTAAAAGGCTGTCGTAACCTTCTAACAGCGACGTTGAAACCATGATTTTGGCCCGGAAAGCTTCTTGGGTATCCTCGTCGATAACCGTTTCGGTGAACAGTTTGTCGCCCGGATTCTCAAATTTATTCAGTTCATCTTCAGGGACAAATACTCTGTAAGTTTTGCGCTTGTTCATTTAACCGTCGTCCCTGCCTTGTACCTCCAAACCCGCGGGCTTAACTTCCATTTCTCGTTCCAGTTCTTGATTACCTTCTCCTGAACCTCCTCCGGGAAACAGGACTCAAAGGTTACCCTACGCGGGATGGTCTCCGACGGCCTATCCATTCGCCAGGTAGCATCGATATACATGCAAGAGGTGAGTTGCCTGTTAAAATCACCGTTCTCCGTTAGGCCTAGAGGTTTATCGATCTTCGGGTCTATACAATAGTCCCTTATAAAATTGGCTTTGTAGACCCTGTCCGTCAAGGCCAAGATCAGGTCTTCGGAGTCCACATCGGGGTCCACGAATATCACCTGGCGGACGAAGGGGCTGTTGCCGAAGATCAGGTCAGCGGAACGTCCCTGCAGGCCAGGTACGGGCTGAGCCGCCAAACATACTACCGCCAGCACCAGTCTGGCCTCTACCGGCAGGGTCACCCATTTCACCGGCACACCGCAGTTACGCAGTAACGTAGTTAACTCCGCGGAGTGCAACAGAGAGAAGAGGCACATGGTATCGGAAAACCGGGCACCCTCGGCGACAAAAGGCAGAATAGGGTTTTGGCACTGGGTAATACATTCCACCCGGTAGACGAAGTCCTGGGTCTTATTGGTATAGAAGGATACGCCGCCAAAGGGCCCTTCTTCACCCATCTCCTGGGGATAGATATGACCTTCGAGGATTATCTCGGCGTCTGCCGGCACCAAAATATCACTTAACCGAGCTTTAACCACGGCGAGTGAGCTAAGCCCCAGCCCTCCAGCCAAAGCATATTCATCGGTTCCGGGCGGCGTATCTAGGCAAGCGGCCATCATCATTTCGGGCGGTGGCCCGATGGCAATAGCAAACGGCAAGGGCCGCCCCTTTTGGGCATACTTGGTGACCATCTGTTGTATGTGCCTGGGACGGGTAAGGCGTGGAGCCGTACCTTGCACCAGCGTATTCCTTCCAGTCAACATCAACCGGTAAACGCCCAAATTAGTCCAGCCGCTTTCCGCGTCTCGGGTAAGTACGACGTGTGAAGTCAAGTATCTTCCGCCATCTTTATCGTGGATCTTGGGGATAGGATACCTGTAAAGGTCCACCTCCGGGCCTTCCATCACCACATCCCGACATGGGCCGGTCTCCACTTCGATCGCCCGAATGGGCGAACTTTTACGGTCAATGACCGTCTCCAACACCTCATCGTAGTGGGTATCTGGCTCCAAGCCCAAAGCCATGGCCATGCGTCCCTGCATGCGCCTAGTCTGCTGGGGCCATTCGATAAACCCTGGCCCGCAGTACACACTTCCAACCAACGGCATTCCGGGGTATCCCTTGACGTTGTCAAACCAAACGGCTGGGCCGCCTACTCTTTGGGACATGGTACAAATGGCACTGGCCTGAAGCTCCCCGTCCACTTCCTCTGTAATAACCTTTAGTTCGCCCTTGTTTTTAAGGTCGTCCAGAAACTCCTTAAAAGCCCCCATCTTTTTCCCCTCCTAAGTCGCTTTATTCCTCATCTTCTAAAGGCGAGAGCAATTCTTCTAAAACCTTAACATAGTACTTGCCCTGGGCAAACGGTTCCCCAAACGGGCCTAAAAGCCCCGCCGGTTCACTTCCCTCCGCTGCCTGTTCAAAAACCACTATCCTGGCCTGCTTCCAGACCTTTTCCTTCTGGTCCATTATTTCCACCCGTATAGGTTCTCTTCCAGCCACTGCTTCTCTGTGCTTTTGAAATTCCTCGGCGTACAACCAGTATCTGGCCTCCACTGCCAACCCCCCTTTCCTTCGCCGTTCTTTATAGAGTAGTCCTTATAAAGTAATCCTTAGAACTCGGTTTCCAGCCAGGATTTATTCCATCTCGCCTCCTCAGTAAAACCTAGCTTTTCCCAGTTCTGCACCACCCACTCCTGCACCGCGGCTGGGAAAAGGGTCTCAAAAGCCAGTCGCCTTACCCCTAGCGGAGGCTCCTCCTTCGTGGTCGCATCAATAATCAGCTTATGGGAGAGAATGGACCCAGGACCAAAAAACTTGGTCCGGTCTTCTTCCTCCATCCAGGAAGATTCAAGAGTCATAACGGGGTACTTGAAGGCGGACTTGATCACGTCCCTGGCCGGATTGGTCTGGGTAAACATTGCCTCATAGAACTCCCCGTAGTCAAGAATGTTTACATCATCGTCAACAAAAAGATTACAGGCTAAAACACCGCCCATCCCCGGCTGGCCGAGAACCTTCTGGAACAAGTCCTTCATGAAGCCAGGGTAGTCCTCGGGATACTTTTGCTTAATTACAGCGTTGCTCGCCGTCGCTCCAGTACGCGGAATGCTCACGCTACAGCCGAACTTGATGGGTAGGCCCAACGCCTTGATCTGGCCTAGGTAGCCCATGTGTCCAAAGCTGTCATGCAGGGCATTACACCCCGCCCCCACGGCTGTGTGGAGGTCAGGAATAATGGGATCCTTGCGGTGGGTGATGCAGTGCACACGTATAGCGTAGAAGGGTTGTCGCGGACCCGTGGAAAAGCCGAAAGCCTCAATCTTTGGCCCTTCTAGTAGTCGCTCATAGGGGCGAATTTCTCCTTCGATAATCACCTCGGCGTTGGCCGGGACGAGTAAATCGGAGGTCTCTGCCCTGACCAGTTCAATTGGGGCGCCTCGCAAGCCGCCGGCAACATCGTATTCGGTAACTCCTGGCGGCAGGATCATCCCTGCTGCCATGGTCACCGCCGGATCCCCTCCCAGGCAGACGGCAACCGGCATGCTCTGCCCGCGCAACTGGTACTTGGTGTTGTAAATCGAAACGAAGTTGGTATGAGCATAAGGAGCAATGACCAAGCGGTTTCTGGAAAAGACTTCTATAGCGTAGTTGCCACTGTTTATCCATCCGGAATCCGGGTCCTTAATTATCACAGTGTTAGAAAAAATATACCTGCCGCCTTCCCCTATGGCGTGATAAGTAAAGGGGAACTCGAGGAGGTTGACGTCCTTCCCCATCTTGACCACTTCTTTACAGGGACCGGTAGCTACCTCCACGGGCCGTAACATACTACTCATTCTGCGCGCAAGCTCAGTAAACCAGCCAACCCTATCCAGGCCGGGATCTATGCCAAAGCAAATGGCGTTGCGCTTATGCGGGCGCCTAAAGCTGCCAGAGAAAATCGATGCCGCTACTCTAGGGCCCGGCTGAATACCCTTGATCTTATTAAACAGGAAGGCAGGGCCATCAAACCGCCCGCTGATGACCTCGTAGGCTGAGATCTCATAGTTCCAGTCCACCTCTTCGTCAATTTCCACCAGTTCCCCGGCCTTCTTCAAATCGGTCAGGAAATCCCTCAAGTCGTAACCCATTCGTCTCGCCCACCTTTCTTTGGTCTTATTTTAATTCAGTGCCCAGCGCACCCTCGCACTGGCGAATCACAGCATCGGCCACGGCCTGGATGGCCGCCGCTTCCTCGCTGTCCGGGTAGCGGATAACAAAGGGCTCGCCGTCGTCGAGGCTGGTGCTGACACGCAAAGAAACTGGTATCTTGCCCAAAAAGGGCACTCCTTCTTCCTTAGACATCCTTTCCCCTGCTCCGCTCTGGATGATAGCCACGGGCGTCTTACAGCTAGGGCAAGCTGTATCGCTCATGTTCTCAACCACTCCGGTGATGGGAATACCCGCCTTTTTCAATATATACAGGCACTTACGGGCCACGTTCTGCGACACCCCGGAAGGAACGGTGACAACCAGGGAAGCGTTGATATCGGGCATGTACTTCAAGATATTAACCGTTTCCGAACTCGTCCCCGTAGGGATGTCGACCACCAGGTAGTCAATACCCTCATAATCCACAGAGCACAGCAACTCCTCCGTGGCGTTCCTTTTCATGTCGTGAAACCAAATTATTACTTCATCAGGATCCAGAATCAGACCAGTGGATATGACCTTGATACCCCACTTACTTTCGTAGGAGATAAGCCCCCGGTCACCGATCATCAGGCGGGCGTCTGCCGGGACACCCAGCATCATGGGGATGGCTGGACAATCGTACACCTGGTCCAACACACACACCTTCCTCCCCCGCTGAGCGAGAGCAGCCGCCAGGTTGACAGCTAACATCGATTTGCCTACTCCACCCTTGCCTCCGAGCACTATTACCTTGTACCTAACCTTTTGCAGGTTCTCCCTAATCATGCTCAGGATACCCTTGGTTTGAAACAGCTCTTTAAATGGAAGATCACACTCAAAATACCTTTCACAATCCTCGCATTTCTTGTTGCATCCTTCAATAACGTTAAGCTCTACTATTTCGGTTTCTCGAACCATTCCTTACCTCTCCCCTTTTCCAGCAACTATGGCTTCCAACTGCTGGGCAATCTCCATCATCTTCTTGGAAGCGGGACTTTGCGGGAATTTGTAAACAAACGGAACCCCCTCATCACAGGCCTGGCTTACTTCGGGATGCAAGGGCAGCCGGCCAAGGAACGGCACGCCCAGCTCTTGAGCCAACTCTTCCCCGCCACCCCTTTTCAAAAAATCGAATCCCTTACCACAATCGCCACAGATATAACCGCTCATGTTTTCAATTATACCTAGGACCTTGCACCCCGCCTTGGCGGAGAGGATTGTGGCGCGCCGGGCCGCCAGTTGTGAAACCTTGGGTGGCACCGTTACCGTTACAGTTCCGTCCAGATCCGGGATATACTGCAACAGGTTACAGGCATCAGAACTCGTTCCCGGTGGCAGATCAACGATTAGGTAATCCCTCTCTCCATAATCCACGTTGGCAACAAACTCTTCTGTCGTTCCCCTCCTCATCTCGTGAAACATGGTGATAACTTCATCTGGATACACCAAGGCCAGAGAAATTGCCTGCATCCCCAGCCCCAAAGAGTCTTCAACAGGAATAATCCCTCTTGGACCATGCCTTAGTCTCTTAACTCTCTGGAGGCCCAACATTCTCGGAACACTTGAGCCATCAAAGTCTTGGTCCAGAATTGTCACCTTTCGACCCATCATGGCGAGCGCCGCAGCTAGATTAACACTGACTGTGGATTTGCCAACTCCACCCTTGCCGCCCGAGATAGATATCTTGTGTTTAATCCCAGCCATTTTCTTGACCGCTCGGGCCATCCGCCGACGGCGGTAAATCTGATACTTTCTCTCGTCGTTGCAGTCGAAGAACCGCTCGCAGTTCTCGCAGCGACGATCACATCTCAATTCTACGTTGAAATTCACAACCTCTCTGACGTTTTCCTGAGACATCTGTTCTTCCTCCTCTGCTGCATGCTTCTGGCAACGAACTTAACTTTAGCGAACTAGGCTGTACTCACCGCTCCCTAAAGGTCTTCACCTCCCTTCTCCCGGCCATTGCTTTGTCGTCCCCTTTTCTCATCTACGCCTTGAACCAGACCCTGGCTCGCTAACTATATTCCTGCAAATCTCATGCCATCATTAATCCGTGTTACAGGAAGCCCTTCTTTCCAGTATTATCAATTGCTTAACACAGCCAATTATTATGCAGCAATGCATAATAGTCTGCATTTATACAGAAGCTCGCGCCTACATTGCAGGCCTCGCCAGATGCTGAATAGCCATTGCCTGCAGGCCCGGTACCGGGTGGTGGTGAAACGCCATTTCTTCGGCTGCTTGTAGAAGTGGTAGACGTGGTTGAACCCCAGATATATTTCTTCGCCAAAACCAGCAAGTTTAAAGGCCCGGATCACTCCAGTCCACGGTAATTAATCAGCGCCCTGTCCCGGCCCTGCTTGACCACCAGGAAGTCATCCAACATCTCCAGGAGTGCTCACGCTGTTGGTTTGTGCTCTTGTGTTATCCAAGAAACGATATTTCGCACCCT
>QZIR01000018.1 GCA_003604975.1 Desulforudis sp.
ATAAGTTTATGGTCATACCGCATGCTTTCTCAAGGAATGCCCAGCCAGGCCTCAAGGAGCAGAACGTCAATATTGCCGATACACCATATTACCTTGTTGTTAGCAATATGGAGTATCTCACAAGGGACTTGATCTCATACTTCATGCTTTTATCGAGTATAAAAGACAGGGAGGAAAAGCCGCTCTGATTTTCGCAGGCACCAGAGGGTGGAGCGATCCGTACCCTACGGCACGGTATGTGCTTGAGAGGCCGGACGTGCAGAAATTGATTCCCGAGGCAAAATCAGCGGGTGTCTCCTTTGCCGGCTATATAAATAAGGAGGAGTTGTCACGGCTACGGCGCGGGGCAGTTGCCACTGTAGTTGGCTCACGTTTCGAAGCATTCACCATGGTTGCCGGCGAGTCATTTCTGAGTGGCTGCCCGGTTATCCTCTCTTCACGCACTGGCTGGCGGGACCTTGCGGAAAGGTATGCCGCCGCCCTGATTGTTGACCCCCTTGATACTGATTCTTTTGCCAGTGCCATGCTCCAGATGGAGCGGCCTGAAGTTCGTGAACGGATATGTACCGGTGGAGAGAGGTTGGCGGAGTATCTCACCTCGTCTGAGCTGTGGGGGAAAACAGCAGCATGGTATCAGCGGCTGGCAGGGCGGGGCGCGTGACGAAACGTATCCTTTACGTCCAGTATGCTAATCCTGGGTCATATCCTCCCCTGGAGCATAGTGTACAGATTTTGACCGATAGCGGTTGGTTAGTGTATCTGCTTGGAGTCATCGTGCCAGGCCAGGAATCAATTGTATTCCCGATAAATGCAGGAATTCACTCGATTGTCCTCCCCGCCTGCAAGCCTGGATGGCGGCAGAAGTTGCATTACCTGCGATTTCTCCTTTATACCTGCTGGCTTGCCATTCGTTACGATTGTCGTTGGATATACGCATCAGATTTGTTTTCGACTCCGGTCGCGCTCGTTCTGAAGATTTTATTGCACCGTAGAGTTGTGTATCATGAGCATGACTCGCCAGGGAAGGAGACGGGAAGTGTCTTTATCCGCATCTGTATGCGATGCCGTGCATGGCTTGCCAGGAGGGCAGACCTTATTGTCTTCCCTAACGAGGAGCGTGGCAGGCAATTTGCCGTTGACGCGGGTATTTCAAATGAAAAGATTCTCACTGTCTGGAACTGCCCCGCCAAGAGCGAAGCCGAGGGAAGCCATGATGATAAAAAAGATGAATTTTGGTTAATCTTCCATGGGTCGATTGTGCCTGATCGTTTGCCGCTGGCAATGGTTCAGGCCCTTACCCTGTTACCCGATCAGGTCAAGCTTCGAGTTATAGGTTATGAAACTGTAGGCAGTGTTGGCTATGTTGCAAAAATGCTTTCTCTGGCCAGAGAACTTGGTGTATATCATCGCATTCAATTTCTTGGATCACTGCCCAGGAGTGATGTTCTCTCCTGGTGCAGGCAATCTGATGTGGGTCTCTCCTTTATGCCGATGAAGAATAACGACTTGAATATGTTAAATATGACCGGAGCTTCCAATAAACCGTTCGATAATCTTGCTGCCGGTATTCCGTTAATTGTCTCAGATTTAAAAGACTGGAATGAAATGTTTGTTGACGCTGGCTATGCGCTCTCCTGCAATCCTGATATTTTCAGTAGTATAGCTGAAGCTGCCCTGTGGTTTTACGATCATCCGTCTGAGACAAGGAGCATGGGGGAGGAGGGTAGAAGGAAGATTACAAGTGCTTGGAATTATGAGCAACAGTTCAGCAGGGTACTTGAGCAGCTGACAGCAGGTATTGATGGGTGACTTTAAGATGATCCAAGTGATTCAAGGCAGCAATGAGTAGTTATGTATACGTCAAATTGCCGAGGGCTGGGCTTGGAAATCGACTTTTTGTCCTCGCAAAAGGAATTATATATTCTAAATTACATGATACCCCTCTTTTGGTTGATGGCCTTGCTGGTTTTAGTATTGGCCCCTATCTGAGGGGGGAAAAAGTTAAACGTAATTACCATGGTTATTTTGACATAAAGCATAACGGTTGGTGCCGACGTAAAATAATATATTATTTATTCAATCATGTTGTTGAGCCTGAGATTAGCAATAGTATCGACTGGATTCATGCAAGCAGATTGTATCTGTTCAAAAATATTCCGCATTGGTCCGACTTATTTAAGGATATCAGGGAGTATAGAGAGGTGGTACGTGTAAACCTGTTGAATATCATTTCGAAAAAATACCTTGAGCTTGCAGCTAAAAATGAAACCCCTGTCGTAGGTATTCATATTCGGATGGGAGATTTTCGTAAACTTGGGCAAAGCGAGAACTTTGCTAAAGTTGGCGCGGTGCGTACACCTTTGAGCTACTTTACTCGTTTAATCAACTTGATTCGCGAAATACATGGCTCGGCTCTCCCTGTAACCATATTTTCCGACGGCTTCGAATGCGAACTCTCTGATATTCTATCGCTACCCCAGGTGAAATTGGCTGGCCGTAATTCTGATATTGTGGATATGCTGCTTATGTCGAAAAGCAGGCTGATTGTTACTTCAGCAGGGAGTACCTTCGGGCAATGGGCAGGATTTTTGTCCGATAGCCCGGTCGTGCACCATTATCAGCACTACCATGCGCCGAGTAGACCAGTGGATGTTAACCGTAAATATTTTGAAGGTGTTGTGGATATTGATGGCGATAGTCTGCCTGAGTTACTAGTTAATAATATTAGATCAATAAATTATTAGTATTTTTTCATTGTATGAGTAATTGTATCTTATGTCATAGCTCATCAGGGTTAATGTTATTTAAGGCTACATCATACAGAGAATCTTCTTCTGGTTTTCCTGAACAACATTACTATAAGTGCAGCGATTGTGGTGCTGTATATATTGCACCAACAATCGATAAGTCTATCATCAGCAATCGTTATAGAGACGCAAATAACTATTTGGGTGAAACATTTTCAAATGCTGTCGTTGAAGCGTACAATGGCATTCAGCGGATAAAGCATGCGACTCAAAATCAGAGTTATAATTTACCAATGCTGTCTTCAGCCATATATCACAGAGAATTGCGGAGTATTAAGCCAGGCAAGGTGCTCGATGTCGGATGTGGCGACGGTCATTTGCTTATTGAGCTAGAGCGATCAGGTTGGGATATTTACGGAACAGAATATAATGAAGTTTCACTTGCTGCACTGAATAAACAGTATCCCGGTAAATTCAGGAATCCTGAATCAGATTTTTCAGATTGGTATGATACATTTGATGTAATAATGTTGAATCAAGTCATTGAACATATTGAACAACCATCAGAGTTAATCAAGATCCTTTTGCCATTGTTAGCCCGTAATGGCGTGATGATCATTGTTACGCCGAATCTTGATTCTTGGGCGCGGCATATTTTTGGGAGACATTGGGTTCAATTCTGGCCTCCTGAGCATGTTGTCTTGTATGGCGCAAAACAGTTGAAAGCCTTGTTGGCCAGAAACAACATGTCAGTGATTCGAGTGCAGACATATGCAGAGCCAGGCACAGACTATGGTCTCAGTTTCCGGACAGCACTAAATCTACCCAATAAGACGGTATCAAAATCTGAAAAGCTTTTGTGGTATCCTGTTTCGTTGCTTGGCACCTTCATGTTAAGTGGTTCTCAACTCGTTGTTATCGCTCAGCGTAACAACTGAGCATTTTAGCTCTGATTGCTGCATGCCAAACAAAATTGCCATCATAACCAGTCATCCTATCCAATATCAGGCTCCGCTTTTCCGTGCCCTTGCCGCTGAGCCGGATATTGACGTGACGGTATTCTTTGGCAGCAATCATGGCGTGTCCGCGAAAGTCGACCCTGGTTTCGGCAGAACTTTTGCCTGGGATGTCCCCCTTCTTGAAGGGTACCGGTACGTGTTTTTGAAGAACAGCCGGCCGGGGATATCGGTCAATGATTGGCGACTGGACGGGAAAGAGCTGAAGACGTACTTTGAACAGGAACGCTACGACGCGATTGTGGTGTTCGGCTGGAATAAGGTACTGTTCTGGCAGGCGATCTGGTGGGGGCGAAGGTATGAATTGCCTCTTATTCTGCGAGGTGAGTCGAACCTGGAACATGCCCAGGCGTGGGGCGTTCGGGCGGCGAAGAGCGTTTTATTTCCGCTGCTTTTTAAGCAATTTAAGGCGTTTCTGGCCATAGGCAGTCTTAATGCCGGCCTCTATCGCCATTTCGGGGTATCAGAAAAAAAGGTATTTCTCGCACCCTACTGTGTTGACAATGAGTTTTTTGCCGCCAGGGCGGTTGCATCTGTGGAGAAAGCTCGACTCTTGCGACAGGACCTAGGCATACAGGAAGGCGATACCGTCTTTCTGTTCATGGCGAAACTTATCGACCGGAAGCGGCCTTTAGACCTTATCCATGCCAATGCTTCCCTCAACCACCGCCGGGATATCCACACGATCATTGTCGGTGATGGTCCCTTGTTTGGAGAATGTGAGTTGTTGGGCAAACAATCAGGCAGTGCCAATATTCATCTTGTTGGTTTTAAGAACCAGACGGAACTGCCTCTCTACTATGCAGCCGCAGACGTCCTTGTCTTGCCGTCGGAATACGAGACATGGGGGCTGGTGGTGAACGAGGCGATGGCGTGCGGGCTTCCCTGCATCGTTTCCGACAGTTGCGGCTGTGCTCCGGATATGATCGTGGCGGGCGAAACAGGTTATACCTATCCGTGTGGCGATGTCGGCTCGCTGGCCAATGCCATGATATTGCTGAGCGGCAATCGTGCCAGGATGCATGCCATGGGTGAGGCCGCACGCAGCCAGTCTCGCAACTTCGGTATCGATAAGACGGTGACCGCCTTGAAGGATGCTTTGAGGTGCGTGCATGAAGGGTGATCAGCCTTCCATCCTGCTGGTAGGATCTGGCATGCGTACGTCCCTGGAGAATATGTATCTGCGGGCATTTGCGCGAAATGGCTTCACCGGTGTCCATCTTTTTGATCTCGATCCGCTTGTGCCGTCATTTTGCAGGCGCAGATTCGTGAACCGCCTGACACTTCCCTTGCAGCATGCAAAAATATCACAGTTGTTTATCGCCCATCTTGAGAAGAACCGAAGGGCATACGATTGCATCATCGTGTTCAAGGGGATGCAGTTTTCTCGAGTCGTGCTTGACAAGGGGAAGGAAATTGCTGGCAGGGCGCTGTGGATCAATATTAACCCCGATGACCCTTTCAATACTGCTTCCCCAGGCGCCAGTAATCAGAATGTCCTTGATGCGCTGTCCTTTTACGATTTGTACTGCACCTGGTCGCTATCCCTTGTTGACAAGCTCAGTGAATGCAAGGCCAGATGCGTAATGTATCTTCCCTTTGGGTATGATGAGGAGTTTCATCAACCACCCTCGCTGAAAGAACCTTCACCGGATTTGGTTTCCTTTGTCGGCTCGTGGGATCCGGAACGGGAGCATATTCTATCCCGGTTAGTCCACTGCAACCTGGTTGTCTATGGCAATGGCTGGCGTCATGTGCGAACGATTTCGCCGTTGCGGCAGCACATTGCGTTTCGTGACCTTTTTGGTGGGGAATTGGCTCAAGTAATTGGTGGTTCGGCACTTTCGCTGAATCTCCTTCGTCCCCAGAATACAGGTTCACACAACATGCGCACCTTTGAAATACCGGCCATGGGTGGATTGATGCTGACCAACCGCACTGTGGAGCAGCAGAAGTTCTTCCCTGAAAACGAGGCCTGCTACATGTATGGAGATATGGGAGAACTGAAGGAGAAAATCGAATATATTCTGACCCACCCGCATGAAGCGGACCAGGTACGGGCGCGGGGGTTGGAACTGGTGCATGCGCATAGTTATGCCGGCAGGGTTCGGCAACTGATGCAAGAGTTGGAGGGTTTGGTTTCATGAACTCTTATTACGGCAGTCGCCAACCATTTGTTGGGCGAAAGACCACTGCTGTGCAACGGTTCCGATACGTTTTTCTAGGGATTGCTGCTATTTTGGCCGCAATCGTCGCCGCCTTTGAGCAATATGGCACCTTGACGACAACTCAGGCGGATTATGCTTTATTGATATTTGTCCTTGGTCTTTTTCCCGCGTTCGTGGGGGTAACTAGCCACAGGGAAATTAAGTTAATGCCGCTCATGCCATTGCATGGATTTTTTTATGCACTGACTTTTGGATTACCGACATTTTCGGCGAAGACCGAATGGCGCAGCAACTCGGCATCTTTGGATGATGCACTTATGTTGACACTGGGCGGGCTGTTTGTTCTATATCTTGGTTATTATTTTTCACGACCTCTGTTTGCAAAGATTAAACCTATAGAATTTTTGAGTGGAGTGCCTGATTCCATCCAGAGACGGAGTGCCTGGATTCTTTTGGTACTCTATCTGTTATTTATTCTGGCCCCCGTCATTATGAAAATTCCATCGGTTGGGCAGCTTACCGCCCCTTTGGGGTACGTCTCAACGGGTTTGTTGCTCACTCTTTCATTGGATGGGCGACTTTCACGACAGCAATTTATTGTATTTACCTGCGTTTTAGTTTTTATTCTTCTCGATAGGACATTGACCGGGTCCTTGGCGCATACAGGTGCATACCTGATTTTTTTTGGCATAATACTCTGGCAGAAAAGGCATGTTTTGCCCAAGAAGCTTATCGCCGCGACAGTTATTTTTATTTTCATCTTTAATCCCGTCAAATTCAAATATCGTGAATATACCTGGTGGAGTCCTCAAGGTTCTGAAATATCATATACGGATAAGATAAGTTTGTTCTATGAAGCGACCATAGATACCTACACAGGAGGGAGTTTTTTTGATTATGTCAGCAGTGATCCGGGTACTGTTAATCGGCTAGCTCATATAGCGACATTTGCTTACGTTATCAATTTAACGCCCCGTGTCGTACCGTACTGGATGGGGGGTTCTTATGAAACACTCTGGACCAGTTTTATACCCCGGATACTCTGGCCGGGAAAACCCGTAGGGACAATCGGCAACATCTTTGGTAAGCGTTATTATTTGTTGAACCAGCAAGATAGTTCAACTTCTTTTAACCTGCCATGGCTTATTGAATTTTACGCTAATTTTGGAATTATGGGCGTCTTTTTGGGCATGTTTGGCGTTGGCTTGCTATTCCGGTTTTTGGTACAAAAATTTTCAGTCGATCCGAGCCGAAGAATTGAATATGTCCTGGGCATTTCAATCATCTTCAGCCTCTGGTATGCGGAATCTAACTTTTCCCTGATGGCTGGCGGAATATTACTCACGTACTTTTCGTTTGTAATTCTGCTGAAGCTGCTTCCGGCGCTGTCGAGGAAGCGAACTTTTTGATCCATTTTGTCTATTGTCCCCCATGGCAAAATGAGTTGGCGATTCTGAAAACTGCAATGAGGATTCTTCACGTTATCCGTGACCTCTCGACTGCCACCGGCGGCCCCGTAACCGCTGTTCAGGGGCTGGCCTCCGCTGAGGCTGCTGCTGGGCATAAGGTCGCGCTCCTTGCCACTGACTATGGTCTGCCTGATGAACTATTTATAGAGGGAGTGGAACTCAAAATCTTTCCGTGCACATTGGCCGGTTGGCGCTATTCGCGCGAATTGGCAGAAGCCTTGCCGGAGGTTGTCAGGACCTCCGATATTGTCCATATCCATACGATATGGGAACATCCGGCCTGGGTGGCAGCGCGAGTCTGCAGGAAGCTGGGTAAGCCCTACATCCTGCGCCCCTGTGGAATGCTGGATTCGTGGTCCCTGTCGCAGAGTGCCTGGCGGAAATGGCTTTATCTGCGCCTCCTGGCGGGTTCGGTCATTCGCAACGCAGCCGCGCTCCATTTTACATCAGAAGAAGAGCTGAAAAATTCCCTAAAACCCGGCGGTGGAGTGAGAGAATTCGTCGTGCCCAACGGCCTACCTCCCACTGCCTTCGAAGGTCTTCCCGGCTCCGAGGCATTTTGGTTCCGTTACCCCGAACTCGACGGCAAACGGCTGCTCCTTTTTCTAGGCCGACTTCACTATAAAAAGCAGCCCGACGTAGCGATCAGGGCCTTCCGCAAGGTTTGCGATAGGGATGCCAGGTTGGCTCTCGTGCTGGCCGGGCCGGCGGAACCGGAGTATCTGACGCGGTTGCGGGCACTTGTCGCTGAGTTAAAGCTGACGGAGCGGGTATTTTTTACGGGTCTTCTCCAAGGTGCTGCCGTGCGGGAGGCCTATTGTGCCGCAGAATTGTTCGTCCTCCCGAGCCTTCAGGAAAATTTTGGCATTGCCGTTGCCGAGGCTATGGCGGCGGGCTGCCCCGTGGTGGTGAGTGAGCAGGTGAACCTGGCGACAACGATCCGAGAAACAGGAGCGGGGCTCGTCTGTAAATCAGACGTTGATTCGCTCGCCGCGGCCATGGAAAAGCTTCTGGCCGACGATTCTCTTCGTAAGCAAATGGGCAGTCATGGACGAGCGACCGCGAAGAGGGACTTCAGTTGGTCAAATGTGGCTGAGCGTTTGCTGAAGGAGTATGACGGGTTACGGTGAGCGGTAGACGGTTGACGGAGCGGCAGGTTTCAAGGGTTTCTCTTTACGTAGAGGCAGGAGATTATTTGCGCCTGATTGTTACTTTTTATTGGCATATATTTTCATTTGAAAATGTTTTGTAACATAGCACGTGGAATTGACTGTCAACTTGGCTGCTTTTCAGAATGAGTGCGCGGAAAGATTATAGGGAAAAGGTTATTTTGCTTCTTCGAAAGAATGGAGTTCTGCGGCCACGCGACCTTGATGCCTGCGGCATTCCGAGGATGGTCCTGCACAGGCTTTATCAGGATGGGTATGTGGATAAGATCGCCCGGGGGCTGTATCGACTTTCCGGGGGTCAGGTTTCAGAGCATTGTTCCCTGGCTGAAATTTCGAAGAAAATACCTCATGGGGTTATCTGTCTCCTTTCGTCCCTCCATTATCATGATCTGACCACGCAGCTTCCGTTTCAGATCTGGGTAGCAATAGACCGTAAGGCCCATATGACGATAATAAAGGATATTCCGGTTCGTTTTGTCCGTTTCTCAGGCAAAGCACTGACGGAAGGTGTGGAAAAACATAGGATCGATGGTGTTACGGTGCAAATATATAATCCAGCCAAAACAGTGGCCGATTGCTTTAAATATCGCAATAAGATTGGCCTGGATGTGGCTCTTGAAGCGATGAAAGAATGCCTTGGCAATCGGAAATGTGACAATGATTCGCTTTGGCTGTATGCAAAGATCTGCCGGGTTGGCAATGTGATGCGCCCTTTTCTGGAGGCTTTTAACGCGTGAGTGCCAGTTCTGCATATTATGCGGCATTGGCGCGCCAGCGTTTGCTGAACAAGGCAAGGGCTGACAGGGTGGATTTTAATCTTCTCCTTACCAAATTCGGCTTAGAACGTTTTCTTTACCGGCTCGGTTCTTCCGAATATGGGAGCCAGTTTATCCTGAAAGGAGCAATGCTCTATCCAATATGGGGCATAGGCAGCTCCCGCCCGACAATGGATGCGGATTTCCTTGGTTTCGGGAGCAACTCCGAACAGCACATTGCAAAATTATTCAAGGAAGTCAGTCAAATCGAGGTTGAGGGTGATGGAATTCACTTTGATCCTGAACGCATCCGGGTCGAGGCGATTCGGGAGGAGAGGGAATATGGCGGAATAAGAGTGTAGCTCTTTGGGTATCTGGAGAAGGCGCGTATTTCCATTCAGATTGATATTGGTTTTGGCGATGTGGTGACGCCGGATGCCTCGGAAGTTGACGATCCCACACTGCTGGATATATCTCCTCCCCATTTGCGAATCTATCCGACAGATTCAGTTATTGCCGAAAAATTTCAGGCGATGGTTGTTTTGGGGATGGGCAACAGCCGGATGAAAGATTTTATGATGTCTGGCTGTTGGCGAAACTATTCGAATTTGATAGAGCCACACTGTCAAACAGGAATTTAACGGCATGGCCAAGTTTTTCTGCTTTTTCCTTTTGATTACAGGCTATTAGCCCCACCTCTCACGTAAGACCCTTTTTCCCTTCTCCTTTTTCACCATTTTTTCTTCATTTTTCCGGGCAGTTATTTTTCTTTTTGCTTGACATGTAAGACCCTATTT